>NZ_PPUZ01000031.1:0-255131 GCF_004212645.1 Pseudoalteromonas rubra
AAATTTTTAACGCCGTTAGCGCCATATTTGCTACTTCAAATTGAACAAGTATTAAGTGAAATTGGTATAAGTGTTTAGCTGTCGTTGCGTCGTTGAGCGAAAGAATATGATGAAAAGCCTGCTACCTTTGAGCATCACTTTGCTCAGCCTGCCACTGTGTGCCCATCAGGAAGCGCTGTTCGAACTGACGTTTGAAGAGTTGATGGATGTAACGGTAGAGCTTGCCAGTAAAACCTCAGAGACGGCCCAGTCGGTCCCGTCCAGTGTGACATCGTTTTCCCAACAGCAGATCACTTTGCTAGGCATTCGCAATGTTTACGAATTGATGAACTTTGTGCCTGGTTTTCAGTCAACCCGGGGAGACTGGGTAGGCAGTGTACCCAAAGAGCATGCTCGTGGGGTCTATCTGGATAATGGTAACATTCTGGTGATGCTAAACGGGCAAAGGCTGAACGATGCGTCATTCGGTAAGGCATCGGTATATGCGCCTTTTATTCCGGTTGATGTGGTTGAAAAAGTCGAATTTATTCGCGGCCCGGGCTCTGCCTTGTATGGCAGTAATGCTTTTCTTGGCGTCATGAATATTGTCACGCGCCAGTCTGCACGCCAGGTACAAGTTGGAATTGGCTTGCATCAGAGCCGACAGGCATCCCTCAACTATAGTTATAGCCCAGACGCAGAGCGCACTTTTCACGCCAATATCAGTGGCTACAAAACGGCTGGGGAGACCTACACTGAACAGCAGCGCTCTCGCGATCCTCAGTCGAGCCTGTTTGTGGAGTTGGGAGGCCGCTGGGGTGAGTTCAGTGGCTCGGTTCACCTGACTCGAACTACATTGGATGAGTTTATGAACTTATCCAGCTACAGCGAGGACAACTTTCATACCAGTCGCAATATCGGGGCAACATTCAATCATCAGACAAACTTATCAGAAAAACTGGATAGCTATTTAACGCTGAGCTTTATTCGCCATGAGATTGACAGTGCCGGGTTAATAGCCACCGCTGAGGAGCTGGGACTACAGAACGACTTTTTTAATGGGCCAAAGTGGCGCTCAGAAGATCTAACCCTCAACTGGGATCTGGCTTATCAACATAAGGCAGATCTGACCTTGCATTGGGGTGTCGAGTACTCGCAGGAAGAGCAATCGAAAGCTGGAACTTATACCTCACACTTTGACCCTGTCAGCGGGGAGATTATTTTGCAAGATCAGTATTATCTTGGCGACATTAGGGGCCTGGATGAATTCGCGGCGTTCGATAGCCTGAAACAAGACTTTGACTCCTATGCGACATATGTGCAGCTAAAATACACGCTGAACGAAAAATTGACGGTTTTTACCGGGCTACGTTTTGATGAATTTATTGATATAGACAGCAAGTTATCGCCCCGGATAGCCACCATCTATCAGTTTGACCCACATCATGCATTTAAGCTGCAGTATGGCGAGTCTTTTCGTATTCCGGTCAGCAATGAGCTCAACTCGAATGATGACATCACCCAGGGGAATCCACAGCTCAAATCCGAGAATATTAAAACCACCGAGCTGGTCTGGAACATGGCCTACACCCGCTGGCAGCTTGACCTGGTGTTGTTTGAAAACCAGCTTGATGATTTCATTACGCTTGAGCCGGTCGATATGGCGCAAAGTCGCTTTACCTTTAACAATGTTTATGCAACGACCATGCAGGGGCTTGAAGTCAGTGCGTCCTTTGAGCTAAGCGACGCGACCTGGTTTAAGTTTAACTACACTCAGCATTTTGATGACCCATTCAGCGCCAGCTATAAACGCTTTGGCTCATGGCAGCTGAATCACCAGTTTGGCCACTGGCAGGTGGGCCTCAATGGTGTATGGCGTGCCCAGGTCAAAGTGTTCCCCACACTGATCCCTGATGACCCTGACTTTCGCCATTATGAACAAGCACCGCACTGGCTGATCGGAGGCACGCTCACCTGGCATCTTGCACCAAACAAACAGCTGAGATTAAAGGCTCAAAATCTGTTTGATAAGCAAACTAATGCCTTTGATCCCAGAGTATATGATGGTCGCGTGCCACAGCAAGGTCAGCAACTGTTGTTACAGTATTCTCAGTCATTTTAATCGAGCGTGGGCGTTTGTCTTGTTTGCTTGAGGCTTGTTCGTGTGCTTGTTGTCGGGAAAAGTGTTGCCGTAAACTCCCTTTTTGCAGGCCAATAAAAGCAATACGTCGCTTTAACCGTCCTGAGCTATGAGTCACAGAGAAACGGCTGTTTCTGACTCGTTTATTGAAACAGATCAAGTGTGACTATGCTGTGTTGCTCAACCCTCTTATAATATGCCGTACCTAAAGTATTTTATCCTTACTATTTGAAATGAAAAAACTTATCTATGCAATCTTATTGACTGCGCTGAGCGGCTGTTCATCTGTATCTCTTACCCCTGCTGTAAATCAGGTTTTGCCAAAGGTGACCTATGAAGGGAGGGGAAGTGCCGCAGGTCCCATGCTGGTGGGGGCGATGGGCCCTGTCGGTATTGCGGTCGGGTTTGCTATTGATGAGGGGATCGGTAAAGACATTGGCATGGCAATGGGCAAGTCAAAAGAGCAAGGCGTAAGGGCAATGGCCAATGCGATCGCTCAGCAATATCCCGATGTGGATACCGTAGCCATACAAAAGCTGGCTTTTAAGGCATTACGCGGTGATGATGATCTGGCCTTTGCAACGGTTGAACTGCATCTTGAGTCAACCGGAGAAGAAAAGTCATTATGCTTCAAAACTGAACCTGGCGATTTGTCTGAACTGAAGGAAACATCGCTCGGTTGGCAATTGATCACTAAAGCCATTATTGCACGCGATTTTTGCACACAATAACTGCAAGCGATACTTACATCTAATATTTGTGTGACAGGTGTAATTGGCAGAGAAAGCTGACGTTGTGAATAACCTTTAGGTGATGTTTTGTTATAGTATATCAATGTTGGTTTGACAACTCATAAGAGTAATCATAAAACGTAAAGAATACTCTAGGTGTAACAAAATCCTTACATTAGGGGCGTGGGAACCACGCCTGATCGTCCTGAGCTAATACTCAACTAAATGTAAATAAAGCTAATTTTAAATTCGGCTTGTATGTGAAATCAAAAACAATAAAAAGTTAACGAAAGTTTATTTTTTTAACATTATCACTAGTCTCTATGTTGCGTGTTCATGAATTGAGCGCATTGTGGGTGGGGGGGCAATCTCTCACTCGCACCTAAAACAACAAGTAATCATGGAGCAAATCAAGTGAAACTATCAAAAATAGCTTTGGCAACTGTTGCCGGATTGGTACTGGCGTCAGGCACCGCGAATGCCGCTCAAAAGCGCTTCTTAAATACCCACAATACCCTTTCATCAATGCTTGAATCTGGCGCACCAGCTGTGTTGTCTGCACAGCCGGAACAATTAATCGGCCTGGGGACAGACAACGCACTGGTCGAGATAAAATCCTATCCACATGCCAGTGGTGCCGTGACTAAGCGCTATCAGCAAATGTACAAAGGTCTGCCTGTGATTGGTGACACCGTCAGCCTGACATATGATGACGCCGGTGCGCTGAAGCGAGCACATGGTGCCGCTGTGTATGAAATTGCGGCTGATCTGGGGTCAGTCACCCCAAAACTGTCCATGCAGGCAATGCAGCGCAAACTGGAAGCGCAATTTGCGGCGCAACAAGGTGATGAAGAAGTCGCACTGGCCAGGCATAACGAAACCAGCCGACTAGGAGTTTGGCTTGACGAGCAGTCTACGGCTAGGTTGGTCTATGAGGTGACTTATGTCACCTATGGTAAATCGCCAGCACGCCCATACAAAATTATTGACGCGAACAGCGGTGAACTGTTGCTGGAGTTCGATAATATCCAGCATGCGAATGCGACCGGTCCCGGCGGCAACCAAAAAACAGGGCGTTATGAATATGGCACTGACTATGGTTATCTTGATGTTGCTCAGTCCGGCAATACCTGCACCATGAACAATGCCAATGTCAGAACTATCAACCTGAATCATGGTAGCAGCGGTACAGCTGCGTACAGCTTCACTTGCCCGGAAAACACCTACAAGGAAATCAATGGCGCCTTTTCGCCGCTCAACGACGCACATTACTTTGGTAATGTGGTGTTTAATATGTACAACGACTGGCTTGGCACTGCGCCATTGAGCTTTCAGCTGAAAATGCGCGTTCACTATGGTAATAGCTATGAAAATGCGTTTTGGGATGGCAGTGCAATGACATTTGGTGATGGAGGAACGCGTTTCTATCCTCTGGTTAGCCTGGATGTGTCGGCACACGAAGTCAGCCATGGTTTCACCGAACAAAACTCCGGACTGGTATATCGCTATAAATCTGGTGGTCTGAATGAAGCATTTTCTGATATGGCTGGTGAAGCGGCAGAGTTCTACATGAAAGGCAGTAACGACTGGATGGTGGGCGAGGAGATCTTCAAAGCGACAGGCGCGCTGCGCTATATGGACGACCCAACCAAAGATGGAAAGTCAATTGGCCATCAGTCAGATTACACTTCCAGCATGGATGTGCATCATAGCTCGGGGGTATTCAATAAAGCCTTTTATACCCTGGCAAATAAAACCGGCTGGGATACCAAAAAAGCGTTTATCGTCATGGCGAAAGCAAACCAGCTGTACTGGACGGCAAATACTGACTGGGATGCGGCAGGTAATGGCGTGATGGATGCTGCGTGCGATCTGGGCTACAACCATGAAGATGTGCAGGCTGCATTGGCCGTCGTCGGGGTGAACTCTCAGTTGAGTCCTGGCAGCACCTGTGGGACAACGGAGCCTCCAGTGGATGAATTGCTGACTAATGGTGTTGCGCGCACCGGGATCAGTGGCGCGTCAAAAGCGCAAAGTTTCTTCCGACTGGAAGTGCCGGCTGATGCGTCTAACTTGTCATTTGTGACAACTGGTGGCAGTGGCGATGCAGATCTGTATGTGAAATTCGGTAGCCGTCCGTCTTTGCAAACTTTTGATTGTAAGAGTACGTCTTCGAGCAGCAATGAAACCTGTAACATAGCGAATGTTCAGGCGGGTACGTATTACGTCATGGTTGAAGCATGGAATGCGATTTCTGGTGTGTCATTAACTGGCTCTTACAGCTCAGGTGGTACGGATACGCCCCCAATTGACCGCACGGAGAGTAATGTCTCAATTGGCTCCGGACAATGGACGCGCTTCACCCAGGATCTGACCGCTGGCTACTCCAACCTGACCGTTACCATCAATGGTGGCAGTGGTGATGCTGATTTATACGTGAGATACGGCAGCGAATCGACGCTCTCAACATATGACTGCCGCCCATATCGCAATGGCAATACGGAGAGTTGTACTTTCGATAATCCACAAGCTGGCACCTGGCACATCGATTTACGAGGCTATTCAGCTGCAAGTGATGTCACAGTAAATATTAAGGCCAATTAACGGTTAAACAAGGGAGCGAACGGCTCCCTTTTTTCTTTCTCATTCACTTTTTATAGAGGGGTGTTGCGATGACAGCTCAAAGACCCACGCGTGTGCCAGGCTTATTGGTGGCCGCGAATTTACTCTTTTTATCTCATGGTGTGGCATTTGCTAATGCTTCAGTGCAATCAGATAAACCCTGGATCACGATAGAGACGATGGCAGGGCAACATTATCAGTTACAGAATTTATTAACAGGTAAGCATATTAATGCTCAGGTGAGCACCATACCCGGTGTCAGCATAGCGCAGATAGGTGAATCAGAGCATGGCGAGTTAAGCCACTTTATGCATGAGCAGTATCACCGCTGCGGTGGATTTGTTGCGCATGCATCTAAAAGTGAGGCTGAGCTCTATCTGTCCCAGCTAAATCAGGCAATAAACAACCAGCCACAACAAGCCTACACCATAGACAACCCGGCTATGGCCAATGCCATGATCAACGAAATCAGTACAACCAGCCTGGATAGCACAGTAGCTAACCTGACTGCATTTCATAATCGCTACTATACCCAGCAAAGTGGTGTCGACGCGGCTCAATGGATCAAACAAAACTGGCAGAGCATCGCACAGTCCCGCAGTGACATAAGCGTTGATTATTACACCCACAGCTGGTCTCAATCTTCGGTTGTTGTGACCATTAATGGCGCCGAAAATGCCGATGAAATCGTAGTCATTGGTGGGCACCTGGACTCCATCAATCAGTCGAGCCCAAGTGCTGGCAGAGCGCCGGGCGCGGACGATAATGCGTCAGGTATTGCCGTGCTGACCGAGGCACTAAAGGCCTTAGTCGCAGCGGATTACAAGCCACAGCGGACCATTCAGATCATGGGCTTTGCGGCAGAAGAAGTGGGGCTCAGAGGGTCTAAAGCCATTGCCCAGGCCTATAAGTCTCAGGGGAAAAATGTAGTGGGTATGGTGCAGTTTGATATGACGGGCAATAACGGAAGCACTCAGGACATCACTATGATGACTGACTACACCAACAGTGGTCAGAATCAATTCTTGTCGCAGCTCCTTGATGCTTACTTACCTAATTTAAGTTACGGCTATGATCAATGTGGCTATGGCTGTTCGGATCATGCTTCCTGGTATCAGCAAGGGTTTGCGGCGTCTATGCCATTTGAATCTCGCATGTCTGAGATAAACCGCAAGATACATACCAGCAACGATACGTCTTTTGATGCCACACATGCCAGTAAGTTTGCCAAACTAGCGGTCGCCTATTTGGCTGAGATGGGCAAAAATGCGGGAGATCTGCCACCGCCGGATCCGGGTAAGCTGCAAAATGGTGTGCCAAGAACGGGGATCAGTGGCGTCGCCAAATCGCAACATGACTTTTCTCTCGAAGTACCTGGCGGAAGTAACAATTTGGTATTCACAACATCAGGCGGCTCAGGGGATGCCGATCTGTATGTCAGATATGGGTCGAAACCAACACTGCAAACCTATGACTGCAAGAGTACAAACTCCAGTAGTGCTGAAACCTGTACCATTAATACGGTTAACGAGGGCACTTACTATGTCATGGTTGAAGCCTGGAACGAGATTCAGAATGTTACCCTTGTGGGCGAGTATCAGCAGGGTGGAACAACGCCAACGCCAATTAATCGTAGCGAATCTGACCTATCTGTGGCACAAGGGGGCTGGATTAATTTTTCGCAACAGCTGGAAGGTAATTACCAGTCGTTAACTGTCACTTTGTCAGGTGGCGTAGGGGATGGTGACCTTTATGTAAAACACGGCGCTGAGGTGGGAGATAACAGTTTTGATTGCCGCCCCTATAAAAGTGGTAACTCAGAAACCTGTACCTTTAGTACGCCAAATGCGGGCAACTGGTATATAGGCATCAAAGGCTATCAAAGTGCCAGTGGTATGACGTTGTCAATAACGGCACAGTAGAAAGATTTTCCATACTCTGTACTTATTTTACTGGCATAATACCCAGCGAGTGTTAAATCCAGGTAAAAAAATAAGTAATGGATAATTTGAAGAAATCAAAACTCTGGACCGACAGATTGTGTTTGCTGCTCGGTCCTGCTTTTATGTTGCTAACCTGTGTAACAGCCGCGCCCGAGGGGATGAGTACAGAAGCCTGGCGCACAGCTGGCCTTGCCTTGTGGTTAGGAATTTGGTGGGTGAGCGAAGTCGTGCCCATACCTGCTACTTCTTTGGTTCCTCTGCTGGTGGTCCCTCTGTCCGGGATCAATGACATTAAATCCGCGTCAAGTTTGTATGCGCACCCGCTGATCTTTTTGTTCCTGGGCGGCTTTTTGATCTCCATCGCCATGGAAAGGTGGCAGCTACACAAGCGTATCGCTTTGCATACTATGTTACGCAGCGGTAATAACCCCAGAACCCAAATTCTGGCAATGATGCTGGTCAGCGGGTTTTTATCTATGTGGATCAATAACACTGCAACGACATTAATGATGCTGCCGATTGCCCTGTCGGTGATCCATGTACTCAAAGATAATCAGTCTCAGGATAATAATTATGGTATTGCTCTGCTGCTGGCGATAGCCTACAGCGCGAGCCTTGGTGGCGTTGGAACTATAATAGGTACAGCGCCGAACGCGCTGATGGTTGCTTACCTGTGGGAAAATTATCAGATTAAAATTGGCTTTGCACAGTGGATGGTGATGGCGGTCCCTTTCACATTTGGCATGATCTTACTGTGCTGGATGTGGCTGACACGCTTTGCGTTTAAAGTACAAACAACCACCAGTGATACCAACCTGACCCAGATTTTTAACAAGCAACTAAGTGAGCTTGGCCGTATGAGCCTGGCCGAAAAAAATGTTCTGCTGGTGTTTGTTTTTGCTGCCGTAAGTTGGATCAGCCGCCCATATCTTGCCAGTTGGACGGGTTTAGATATCACAGATACCGGGATTGCCATGGCCGCTGCGTTACTATTATTTGTGCTCCCGGCAAAGCGGGGGAGTGATACGCGATTAATGGATTGGCAGGCGGCGCAGCAGGTACCCTGGGGGATCTTATTACTGTTTGGTGGTGGACTAACACTCGCATCACAAATCAAAGGTTCTGGTCTGGCCGAGTACATTGCCAACATGCTGGCCGGTGCCAGTGCAATACCTTTGGTATTGGGTGTGTTGGCAGTTGCGGCACTTATCACTTTTTTAACTGAGCTGACTAGTAATACGGCGACGGCTGCGGGGTTTTTACCTTTGCTTGGCCCGGTTGCTGAACAAATTGCCGGTACGCCACTTATCTGGGTCATACCAGCTGCAATGGCGGCAAGCTGTGCCTTTATGATGCCGGTCGCGACACCGCCCAATGCAATTGTATTTGGTTCTGGTGAGATAAAAATCCGCGATATGATCAAGGCAGGGTTTGTCATGAACCTATTTGCGATTGCGGTCATCACAATATTGACTATGCTGGTGGGCAGCAAGCTGTTTGGGTATTAGGTTGGTTAGTTGGTTTTAAGTTGATAAAAAAACAAGCCGCATTTGCGGCTTGTTCTGTTTATGGCGATTATAACACCTTGATTGTAAGGTGACTTAGACTCGTCCTTACTGAATAGGTAAGGTCAAAGTGCCAGTTTTAATCGTCTTATCACCCTTAAGCTGCAGCTTATAGGCAAACGTTATGTCGTTTGTGGAAGTTGACGTGTTGTCACCTAGGTAATAAACATCAGTCCGTACACGTAAATAGTTGCCGTTTGTCAGCGTTGTACCCGGGTTCAGCTCCGTATAATTGTGAGGATATACAATTTGCTCGTTGTTTGCGAGCTGGTGTACGCGTGCGACATCTGTGTTCCAAGTGTTTATCCGGCCGTCTTCGACGACGGTGACATCTCTGTTAAGGTCATACTGCTCACCATTTTCTGTATATCCAGTATACTGAATGCTAAAGTGCTCTACGTTCGCAAAGTTAATCGGCATAAATAAATAGGTAGGGTTATAGCTTTGCGTATCGCTGCTGCTCTGACCCGCTGAATTCTTAGTCAGAATGAGCTTGCCGTTTTTCCTGAAGTTATCGTTGTCAGCGACAATTGAGTCAAGACTGAAGTCACTGTCTGTCTGAACAAAGGTATAACCTGTGCTGTAACCAATGCTTTCTGTCTCACCTGATGCCAGGTTTTGTACTTTGTTTAGTTTTATCGAGTATGACCTACCGACCTCAAGAGGGGCGTCCGGTGAAATTTTCAAGCGTGTGTTATTTAAGTCCGTTGATGTACTTACAGCAACCGTTACTGGCTGAGCAACAACAGTGGTCAGGCCATCTTCACTGCTGATTGTGACATCCTGGTTCTTTTGTACTTCAATAGAATCGGCTTCAACAGCGACAGGCACGTTGAAGTAAATGGCTGCATGATCTTCCGCTGTACGCATGCCTTTGGTATTCAATACAGACACCGATGTTTCTTCAACCAGGTTATCAGTTACTTTAACAACCAGGTTGAGTGTGTTGTCTACCAGGTCAACTCTGTTGTAATTACCATTGATCTCTACGCCGTATGATCCATTTTGCTCGTCATAACTTTGAATATTCACAGTTGAGCCATTGAATACAACATCCCCTTTAATAAAGCTTGGGATCTGCAATGTTAATTGGCCAAAGTACTTTGCATCTAATTCGTACTGCATTGTTTCTGCGTTCAGTGTGGCGAATTTTGCCCCCATATCGTTGCCTTGTGCAACAATACGGTCGACTTCAATCACATTGCCGTCACTATTTAGAACCGTTAGCGCCAGCTTATAGGCTTGTTGCTTGACTGGCTCTAAGTAGAAATTGTCAGTGTCAGTGACGTTGTCTGCTGAAACCAGGGTCATTGTCTCAGCGTCAAAGTTGAAAGGTGCAAACTCTGGACGGTAATCCGCGATTTTATCTGCGTTAATGTCTGCCTGGTAAAGTAGCGCAGATGGCAAGTCTTTTGCCAAAGTGATTTGGTATACGCTTTTCTCTTCATTGAATACCGCTTTTTGACTATATTCTTTAGTCATTTGTTCCAGATACGCATCACGCGGGCGACGGTTGCCTACCATAGTATCGTCAGCCACTATGTCTGCTGCCCAGATTGAAAGTGCCTTAAGGCCTTCACCTGTGCCAGATTCCTGAACAGTAAATTCTTTGGTGTAACCAGCTGAAACTTCAAGGTCAAGTAAGTCAAAAGACTCTTCACGCGTGATGGTAGAATAGGGGGTAGAAACAGCAAAGTAACGTGTTACAAACGCATCGCTCGCACTGGCTACCTTGACTAGCACTTCATGTCCGGCTGGCAGTTTGGCTACAGAAAATTGTCCCTGCTCATCGACGCTGCCCGACTCTCGCCATTGCCCGTCAACTAAAACGCTAATGGTTGCATCGCTGGCTGAAGCGCCTTCTGACACACTGACGACTTTACCTGTTAGAGTGATTGGCGCCTGAGTGATTTCGTGCTGCTGCTTTGCGAGATCAAGTTGTTCCTGAATGATAGAGTTTTGTTGTTCGACCTGCTCTGCCAGCTTTTTACTGTCATCATTATCTTCAACTTCCAGACAGCCTGTTAATGCAAAACACGTGGCAATACCAAGAGCGACTTTCGAATATTTAAACATCCATATGTCCTTTTTTTACTTTTATTAATTACTAAATTGTCCCGATCTCGGGTTGGCGCGGATTAAATCATATTAGAGGGTAGAAATCTTCTTGCGGTAACATTAAATGACAAAATTATTATTTTGTTACAGCTGGTTATCTTTAAATTAAATATCCAGGTACATTTTTATGTTTTTGTTCATTCTCTTGTTCTGTACATGGTATGCGGCTCAGAGGCGCTCCTGTATGGTACTAACTGCGGCGTCCAAGTGTAAACTCGGGGGGAAGGTTTAAGCGTTGGTGTATTGGCAATCCGCAGAATTGGCTCTGCACTCATGCGGATTGCTTGTTCTTTCTGCTAGTCTTCGGTGATCTGGGAACCGGCGATATAGGTACCAGCCTGAATCTTATGATAGATGGTATCGGCAATTTCCTGAGCATCCTCACGCTCAGAGCGTGACATGCTCTGTTCATCTAACCTGCGGCTGGTGGATGCCGGGCGATAACCGTTATACTCGGCGAGCGTATTCCAGATGTATGAGCGCTGGATGTTTTTCTCTCCACCGAGGCCCTGATAATAAAGTAGCGCAAGGTTAAACATAGCCAGTGTATAGTTGTTGGCGGCGGCGCGCTCGTACCAGAATCTGGCCCCGCTGTAATCTTGGGTCACACCATCGCCATTGGCATACATCACGCCCAGGTTAAACTGTGCGGCAGGTAAGTTCTTTTTCGCTGCCGACATAAATAGGTCAACTGCTTTCTGTTTATCGATTTTTACGCCCTGGCCTTGATCGTACATAACGGCCAGTGAAAACATCGCGTCGGCACTGCCCAGCTTGACAGCCTGCTGCATCAGCTCAGCCGCTTTATATGGGTTTCTGGGTACGCCATATCCACCCTCATACATTTTGGCCAGCTCGTAGATGCCCGGTGCATACCCCATATCAGCCAGATATTTGAATTCTTTCAGGGCGATATCAAACTGTCCGGCATTTGCTGCTGCAATACCTTCTTCAAGCCCGGCTTGCGCAACGGGTGTGTTGACAAGCAGACCCGCAAAGGCCAGTGCGTAAGTAAGTTTTTGCCACATGTGCGTTCTCCTTCAAAACCGAAGTTGTGTATCACCAGATCCAAGTGCTGAGTATAGCACTGTGACGCTATTCTGGTTTGTAACTTTGCCAAATGAGTAGTATAAGCGATTGAAGAGAAATAAAAAAAGCCCTTTCGGGCTTTTCTGTTACATATCAACCGTCACTGATATGAGCAATGTAGCAAGTAAATGAGTACGTGAGCCAATTTCCCCTGTGAAAAGTCCTTGGCAGATCAACGTTAATGAAGCCGGAAACGGAGAATTGAGCAACGAGGTGTTCTGGTCTTCATTGAGAATGATTATCACTAACATGTCGTGCAATGTCAATAGTAAATGATAATTAATTGCGTTTGTGGGTTTTTATAACTTTTCGCTTCTGCTTGTCATCAAAGTATCTTTTCTTTTTTACTGTAGAGTCAGTATATTGGAATGAGTGAAAATTGTTCAGGGAGCATGTTATGCAACAGCAATATACAGAATTGAAACGAAATGTGAGTCTGCTGGGTGAGTTGCTGGGCACCACCATTGCCCACTCTCAGGGGTCAGAAGTACTCGAAAAAGTGGAGTTGATCCGCCATTTGGCTAAATCATCTCGCGGTGGCGACACGCAGGCCAGAGAGACGTTAATTGAAACACTGCAATCTTTACCTGATGAAGAGCTGCTGCCAGTCTGTCGTGCATTCAGCCATTTCCTTAACCTTGCCAACGTCGCCGAGCAGCAACATACAATTTCCGATGCAGGCTGTCCGCAAGGCCCGTTCGATACCCTGCAAACCACTCTGTCTGAGATCACCAATAAAGTGAATCAGGGCAGCACAGATCAGCACAAGGTCTCACAGGTTATCGAAAACCTGTCTATTGAGTTAGTACTCACCGCGCATCCTACCGAAGTCACTCGCCGTACGCTGATCAGCAAGCATGTGGAGCTGAGCGATTGTTTATCTGAGCTTGGGGCATGTCAGGATAATGGCCTGTGTCGCAATGAGGTCATCGCGCGAATTGAGCAGTTGATCTGTCAGGCATGGCACACCAATGAAATCAGAAATAAGCGACCAACGCCACTGGAAGAAGCGAAGTGGGGGTTTGCGGTCATTGAAAACAGTCTGTGGGATGCGGTGCCTAAATTTACCCGAACACTTACACAGCTTGCGCAAGGGCAGCTTGGTATCACGCTCCCTGAGGACTATGCTCCTGTGAGTCTGGCTTCCTGGATGGGGGGAGATAGGGACGGTAATCCCAATGTGACTGCTGAGGTGACCCAGAGCGTGTTAGATCATGGTCGCTGGATGGCACTGGACTTGTACTATCGTGATTTAGATGTGCTAAGCTCCGAGTTGTCGATGGCCCCCGCGAATGAGGCGCTCAAAGCGCTGACCGGGGATCACCCTGAACCTTATCGCGCACTCCTTAAGCAGCTTAAAGCTGATATCAATGAAACAATCTTGTTTTTAGAGCATAAAATAAAGTCCCGGCCCAGTTCCTACCAGGATAAGATCCGCTCAACTGCACAACTGATGACGCCATTAAGTGTGTGCTATTCTTCACTCACAGAATGTGGCATGGAAGTGGTCGCCAATGGTATGTTGCTGGACGTGATGCACAGGCTCAGATGCTTTGGGGTACAGTTGTGTAAACTGGATATTCGTCAGGATTCAGGGCGCCACAGCGATGTACTGTCTGAAGTGACCCGATACCTGGGGCTGGGAGATTATGCCCAATGGTCTGAGCAGGATAAACAGGCATTTTTACTCTCTGAGCTTTCGTCACGGCGTCCCTTGTTGCCCAAACACTGGCAACCCAGCGAGGAAGTGCAGGAGGTGCTGGATACGTTTTCTGTTATTGCCGCGCAGGACCGGGCTGCGCTTGGGATCTATATTATCTCAATGGCCAGAGAAGCGTCAGACGTGCTGGCGGTAGAGCTGTTGTTACAAGAAAGTGGCTGCCCGTTCAAGCTACCTGTAGCACCGCTCTTTGAAACCCTGGACGACCTCAATCACGCGCAGCAGGTTATGCAGCAGCTATTCGACTCCAGTTGGTATAAAGGTCATGTAGGCCAGCAGCAGTATGTCATGATTGGCTATTCGGATTCTGCCAAAGACGCTGGCATGATGGCTGCGGGCTGGGCACAGTACCTTGCCATGGAGCAACTCATTGAAGTAGGGGATAAGTATCAGGTTGAGATGCATTTGTTTCATGGCCGTGGTGGCACCATTGGACGGGGTGGGGCACCAGCGGCGCAGGCGCTGCGTTCTCAGCCTCCAGGCTCTTTGAGCCATGGTTTAAGGGTCACAGAGCAAGGCGAGATGATCCGCTTTAAATTTGGCCTGACACCGGTCGCTATCCAAAGCCTGTCACTATACGCCAGTGCGATTATCGAGAATAACCTTTATCCGCCTCCGCAACCTAAAGCGGACTGGCGTGCAGCCATGGCACTGTTGAGTGAGCACTCGTGTAAACAGTACCGGGATTTTGTTCGCGGCAATGCCGATTTTGTGTCCTATTTTAGGGCTGCAACACCGGAAATTGAACTGGCAAAGCTTCCTTTGGGGTCTCGCCCGGCTAAGCGTAAGCCGCAGGGCGGAATTGAGAGCCTCAGGGCTATCCCCTGGATCTTTGCCTGGAGTCAGAACCGCTTGATGTTGCCGGCATGGCTGGGCGCGCTGGCCGGCATTCAGAGTGTTGTGAAGGCCTATGGTGAGGGACTACTGGGCGAAATGAGTGAGCAGTGGCCGTTTTTCAGAACTCGCCTGGAAATGCTGGAAATGGTGTTTTGTAAAACCGATTTATGGCTGAGTGAATACTACGATGCGCGTCTTGTACCTGCTGAGTTACAGCCACTGGGAGAGTCACTGCGCAGCGAATTGAAAGAGGCGACCCGGCTTATCAAAAAATACGCGCCAAAGGGATCTTTGCTGTCTGCACAGCCTTGGATCCGCGAATCAATCGAGCTGCGCAATCCTTACACCGATCCACTGAATGTACTGCAAGTAGAGTTGCTTAAACGGACCCGAGAGAAAGCCAACCATGAACTCGACAGTGCACTGATGATCACCATGATGGGGATTGCAGCTGGGATAAGAAATACAGGTTAATTTCATTTCTCGAAATAACGAGTTTATTCTGCAGCAACAAAAACCAATCCTTATGGGTTGGTTTTTTTATTTTATCTGGTTTTTTATGGTTGGTTTGTTGACATCAATTCTTAATTAACTAGAATCCCCTGCTACCTTGTAAATGCGCTTCACGTTAATTAAAGCAATAGTCAGAGGCTGAAATGTCAACGCTTTCAACCAGTATCACTTATGATGAAACCACCACCCTGATCATGATGACCCTCAGAGGCAAAGCAGGAGTGGATGATGTTGTTAATGCCTATAAGGCGGCTAACAACTATGCCAGCAAACACCAAAGTAGTAAGTTACTGGTAGATGTGTCTGAGCTGGAACACAGGTTTGCAGCAATTGACGTGGTTAATATCATGCCTAAAGTGGCTCACCATGTTAAAAACATGAAGATTGCTCGGGTCGTGGGCATTGAAGGGTTTATGCATGACTTGTTTCTTCAAAAGGTGCAACGTTTTGGTATTCATGCTGAGAACTTTGAGTGCTTCAAAAGTGCCAAGGAATGGTTGAGTAAAAGCTGATTCAGGCGTAAACTGGTCTGCCATGAAACAAGCGTAAAACACGCTGTGCAGGCTTTACCTGCGCGAATAATAACGACATATGGTAGATACTGACAACAAGCTGAATCCTTCCGTACTGGAAGTATGTAAAACCGCCAGAGGCGTATTAAACACCGCTCTTCAAAATCACATTCAAACCTTACTCGGTTGCAGTAAAGCACAGTTAGGGCAAGCGTTATTACCATACGCAGCTAGCTTTGCTCAGGCACCAATTTCCTCTTTTTTGGTCGGCGCTGTGGCGTATGATAAGCATAGCGATCATTACTTTTTGGGTGCTAACCTGGAGTTTTCACATCAGGCGCTCTCATTGGTGGTACATGCCGAGCAGGCCGCTATCAACAATGCCTGGTTAAATGGGGCTAAGGAAATTTCCAGCCTGGATATCACCGCTGCACCCTGTGGCTACTGCCGTCAGTTCATGAATGAACTGAGTAATGCCAAGAAACTTAAGATCACACTGCCGAGCGGACAGACTTCGTTATCTCAGCTGCTACCGGGAGACTTTGGGCCGACAGATTTGGGCAATCAGGAGTCACTGTTCAACAGTGCGCCAGTCAATATTATAAATGCGCACGGGCTTTCCAGTGAGCTTATCAGTCATTTGACCCAAGTCTATGCGCCTTATACAAACAACATTGCCGCTGCTGAGCTGGTAATGACCGATGGTACGCGTTTTTATGGCCGTTATGTTGAGAATGCGGCGTATAGCCCAAGCCTGTCGCCCATGCAAAGCGCACTGAGTCAGCTGGCAATGAGTGGCCAGATATTAGCTGAGGCCAAAATTGAGCGAGCCACTTTGGTGGAAACAAAAGGGAGAGAGAATCAGCGCGCGGTCACAGAGGCGGTGATAAGCAGCTTTAACGAGGCGCTAGAGCTGCAATATTATCAGGTAGACACAAAGCAGGCTTAAGCCTGCTTTGTTTTTTCCAGTACCAGCTCTGCGGCTTTGATAACCACAGACACTGCATTTTTTTCAACTAGCTGATGATCGACGTTCGGAATTTCCTGACGGGTGCGGTTTACTAGTACGCCTGCGACACACGCTGCTTTTAAGCCCAGCGCCGCACACATAGTGAATAGCGTTGCAGATTCCATCTCGTAGTTCATCACATTGAGCTTTTGCCATTCCTCACATGAGCCCTGAAATGCTTTTGGCACATAACCTGAGAAAGTATCATAACGCTCCTGGCCCGGATAGAAGGTGTCGCTCGAAGCGGTAATACCTGTGTGATAGGTAACACCCAATTGATCACACGCTTCGACCATAGCTGCGGTACAATGGAAATCTGAAACTGCCGGGTACGCAAGTGGCGCAAAATGCTGACTGGCACCGTCAAGGCGCACAGACGCCGTGCTGACCAGGATATCGCCTTCGTTAATATGTGGCTGGATAGCACCAGTTGTGCCGATGCGCAGGAAAGTATTTACACCAAGTTGAGCCAGCTCTTCTACAGCAATTGAGGTAGAGGGGCCGCCAATACCGGTTGAGCAAATGACAATGGATTGGCCCTTGATATCGCCAAGATAGACGTGAAATTCACGTGTCTGAGCTAAACATTTAGGGTTATCGAGTTGTGAAGCAATACGCTCTGAACGTTTAGGATCGCCAGGTACGATAGCCAGTGTTGCACCGTTAAGATCTGCTTTCGAAAGACCCAGGTGAAATACCTTTTCCATAAATAAACCTTGTATAGTTCTAAAGCCCAATGGTCAGTTTTACCTGCATTTAAGTACAGGACGAATGTCCTTATACTGGCTTTTGGGCGTTACAATTATGTTTTTCAATCCAGAATATTATCCAGAGCAGAGAAAAACCCGTCGTATTAAGTGTAATGCTACCTGAAACAAAGAGTTGCTAATTAATTACCGGTAAGATAGCGGCGCACTTATGGGGCTAATTGTAACGCTTGAATCCATTCAAATTAACCGATTGCTTGCAACATTGTCGACTGTCTTCTAAACCTTAATAAGGAGAAGCAAATGGGGAATACCTACTATGCCTGCAACACAATCGATAGACAAGCACACCGAGTTTGCCCGCTGTTTTGAAAGCAACAAGTTAAGCCCCTTTGTGGCGTTTCACTGGCTTGCACTCGCATTTAAAGACATCGCCAGAGCACCGTTACTAAGTCTGATATATGGACTGGTTTTTACAACGATCCCCGCAGCCATAATGTGGCTTGCGTTTGAAGTGGAAACCCACTTGGTTATTCTGCCCGCAGCTGTTGCATTTGCCTTAATAGGCCCAGCATTTGCTGCCGGCTTGTATGATGTGGCGTGGGAACTTGAAAAGGGCCATAAACCAACGTTAAGCCACAGTCTTAAATCTATGTTCAGAAACCCGGCCGGAGAGTGGGGTTTTGCCATTTTGCTGATGGTGATTATGATTGTCTGGATGAGGTTAGCAGCTCTGATCCATGCACTGTACCCGAATGTACCTAACCCAAACTTTGAGCAGCTGTCGGCCTTTTTAGGGCTGGGCACGTTAGTTGGTGGCATATTGGTTGTCACTGTGTTTGCCATTTCCGCGTTTACACCTCAGATTATGATGGAGCGCCGTGTCGATATTATGACTGCTGTGGTGTCTTCAATACATGCAGTTAAATCTAACGTTGCAGCCATGATAGTGTGGGGGGCAACCATAGGTGTGCTGGTGATTGTGGGTTTTTTGACTGGTACAGCCGGATTTATCGTGATCATGCCGTTACTGGCCTATGCAAGTTGGCACGGTTATATCGCGACGATTAAGACTAAAAAACCGAGAAAATACGAATAAGCAAACACTTAGCCTGCATATTCAACCGCCCATGCTGCGCTTGGCAGCAGCAGGGCGGTTGACTTATCTCCCAGCCATGTTATACCAGCTTCAGCAAAGTATATTTTAGTATTTAAAAGTCCACACTATTTTCTTAACTATTTGAAATTAAATGGTTAATTTGATTTGTTCGCGAGTTGTACTCAAAGCTTAAGGTTAGTTTATCCAAATAGCAGCGTAGATCTGACAATAAATCTATAAGTAACGGTGTGGCATGTTTATGCAGTTGACTGAGGAGGTCTCAATGAGTGATAGCAAAGCAAAATTTCATCAGAAAATAGAAAACTGTCTGTGTCCACCGGGCGATGGTGTTTTTACCGTCAACACAGCAAAGGAAAGAAAAGCGGCGCTGCGTGAAAAGTTGTATGGACAGACAGAAAACGTTGAACCTCTTTGGAAAGCATCATTAAACACATTAGGCGAGAGTGAACACAAGGCGGCTATTTTAGGGATCAGCTCTGACTGTGGTGGTGGGATCCTCAGAGGTGCGAACTGGGGACCATTGTTTCTTCGTTCGACTTTGTTGACCGAGCAACCACAAGTTAGTGCGTTTGATTTAGGTGATGTACGCGTTATTCCTCACTTGCTTCACGATAAGTATTTAAACGAGGGAACAATCAGCAACTGTCAGAAGGCACTTTATCAGGATGAAAACAGTGAGTATCACGTTTCTCCACTGTCTATCACTGAAGATGTATGTGACGGTTTTTATGCTCATTATCCTGAAAAGGGTATCTTCGGGATCGGTGGCGACCACTCAATTAGCTACCCACTTACGAAAGCTTACCTGAAAGCGAAACGTGAGCAGGGTAAGCGTACGGCTATTATTCATTTCGATGCGCACACCGATTTGCTGGTTGAGCGTTTAGGGATTGATCTGTGTTTTGGTTCCTGGTGTACGCATATTCTGGAGTTTTTGCCTGCGCCCCACCATTTGATCCAGTTTGGGATCCGTTCAAGCGGCAAGAGTAAGCAACACTGGGAGTCAACGTTTGGCGTTAAGCAGCATTGGGCTCATGAAATCCGCGAACAAGGTGCCGACGCCATCGTTGAGCAGGTAATCAAGCAGCTTAAAGAAGACAAAGTTGATGAACTTTACGTGAGTTTCGACATAGATGCGTTAGATGAACAGTTTGCTGCTGCAACTGGCACGCCTGAGTCTGGCGGTATGACACCGGATGAGGCAATGACCATTCTGACTGCGCTAAGCAAAGAGTTCCCTATCACCGGTGCTGATATGATGGAGATTGCACCATTCACTGATAGCTCTTTGGCAGGTCAGTCGAGTTCTGAAACAACGCTGCGCGAAGGTGCGAAGTTGTCAGCTTTCCTGATTGATGCCATGAATAAAGGCTAAACTAACCATCAGAAGGAGGGCTTCGGCCTTCTTTCTTTGTTTTATACAATTTGTTTTATCCTAACTTGTCAAAAATTTAACTACCTTTGTATTCACAGCATTCGAATAGTTTCCTATATTAAAAAATGCGGTCTAAATAGTTCATAAGGAGCGATGCTTGGTACGCTGGTTTGTTTATGCGTGGTTGATGTTGGGTAGCGCAGGTGCAAATGCCTATACACTGACTTTAGTTACTGAGAATTTCGCACACTTTCAGTATGTGAATGGAGAGGGTGAGCTGGTCGGTCACGCAGCTGAAAAGGTGATGGCTGTACTCAATGAAGCACAGGTTGATTATCAGTTGAGCATTGATAACTGGAGCACGTCTTATAACAGCGCTCAGCGCGACGCAAATACGTGTATATTTTCTATCGCTAAGAGTGAGCAGCGTACTGAGCTATTCTCATGGGTGTTCCCCATCGGCGCCTTTACAACCTCATTTTATGCGCTCAAGACGGCAAATATTCGCATCGACTCTCTGGAGCAGGCGAGGCAGTATAAGATTGCGGTCATCCGTGACAACTTTAGCCATCAATATTTGAAGAGCCAGGGGTTCGTGGAAGGCCAGCAACTGCTTTTGATCCAGTCTTTTGATAAGGTATTTCAGCTACTGGCTACGCGCAGAAACATTGTTGATCTGGTGATATTGAGTGACGCTCAGTTCGAGCATAAGAGCAAGAGTGAGCCCTTAAGCCGTGAGCTTGAACCGGTGATGACGATTGACAATATGAACACTCAGCTCTATTTTGCCTGCAACAAAAAAGTGCCTGAGCGGATCATCAAACGTATTCAGGCTGCCTACCAACGCCTGTACTAAGGCTTTTTAATCTCCGGCCAGCTAAAACCATGGAATGTATCCAAATAGAGCTGCTCAACTTTTTCTCTAGCCCACGGTGTTTTACGAAGAAACTTAAGGCTCGATTTGACTGACGGATCCTTCTTGAAACAATTGATATTGACCGCTTCAGCCATGGCTTCCCACCCAAGTTGCTCAACCAGACGCTCGACTATGTCTTGAAGCTTTATACCATGTAGAGGGTTATTAGGTTGTGATTCGCTCATACTGCTTATGTTCGTTCATTAAAAGTCGCTAGTGTACCCTGATTTTGCCTTTCATTTCTACTCTGACGGGGTCGCCGTTTTTATCGAGCTTAAGCCACATTAGGGGGCTCTGCGGTTGGTTTTTATAGCGGTATGAGCAGACGTAGAGCTTATCAGCCTGTTTGATGACTGACCCTTCTGTATATCTCAAGTCCTGATACCAACATACGCTTTGAAGTTGTTCAAGATAGAGATTGGTTTCGTTACCAAGGGCTGTCCCTTTGAGTGGAATCAATAAAATTGTAAATAAAAAGCAAATTAGCTTATTTTTCATGGCATAACTCCGAGTTCCAGCTAAATTTAAGGGGGAAAGCTAATGTACTATACACCTTAGCTATTGGTAATGTTCTGGCAAGACTTTTTTGGCTGGCCAGTGGCAGTAAATTATGCAGAAGTTGGGCCTGTTTTAAGGTCTCAGGAGGGAATATGGCATTTGATGAAAAACTAATGGCTGAGCTGGAGTTGCTGGTGAAGTTTCCACGCAGCAGTTTGCATCAGGGGATAAAAATACACAAAAATGCAGACCAGGATATTTTGTCGGCGGCAGAGCGCTTGTATGCCAAGGGCGTAATTGATCAACCTGACGGTGGATATTTAACAGATTTGGGACACGATCTATTGGTGCATCTGGATCAGGTGCACAGTGCACTTAAGTAGTGCCAGAGGTGGTCAGGAGCGCATTTAAAGCGCTCCTGAGTTTTATTTTTATTTGGGCGCGTCCGGTTGATTTTCCGGTGCTGCATCTGAAAACGCTGACAGTGTGTTACAGTGCTCATAAATACGCGCAATGTTTGGAAACTCGTCCATGTCTACTTTGAAGCGTAAGGCATTGTAGACCTGAGGGACCAAACATACATCAGCAAGCGTTGGCTTATCACCAAAGCAAAACGCACTGTTGTCATCCAGCATAGTTTCCAGCTTTTTAAACCCTTCAATTACCCAATGGCGATACCAAGTGTTCTTTTGCTCATCGGTAACAGCCAGTTCATTGCTTAGGTATTTCAATACTCTGAGGTTATCGATCGGATGAATATCGCACGCTATGGCATAGCAAAAGTTGCGGATCTGCGCTTTTTCCCAGGGATCTGCTGGCAGTAGTGGGGTTGCTTCATATGTTTCCTCGAGCCATTCTAAAATGGCTAAAGACTGCGCCAGCACGCCCTGGTCCGTTTCCAGTGCGGGGAGCAGGCCTTGGCCATTTTTACTCAGATAATCAGCGCCTTGTTGTTCGGATTTTAGCAGATTAACGGGCACAAGCTCATGATCCAGTGCCTTTAGGTTGAGTGCTATCCGCACTCGGTACGCGGCAGAGGAGCGAAAATAAGTATACAGTTTCATGGTTGATCCTTTTGTTCACGACGTAGGTTAAGTTTTTGTATTACCAGTTTAGTATTCGAGGTGAATTAAACACGGCGAAAAGCGGGCATATCGCCCGCTTTGTTTTCCATGTGCTATTTTAACTTAAGCACCTTTGTAATACTTTTTAATGCCTTTCCAGCAATCAAGATAATTTGGCTGGCGTTCTTTGCCCTCAAGGGCATACTTGGTTGGAGAAATGACATAACGCGACTCGAACATAAAGGCCAATGTATTTTCATAACGTTGTGGCTCTAATTCCGCGTTCGATGCCTTTTCAAATACGTCGGCTTCAGGACCATGCGGCGACATGCAGTTATGTAAACTCATACCGCCAGGTACAAACCCGTGCTCCTTCGCATCGTAAACACCTTCTATCAGACCCATAAATTCGCTCATGATATTGCGATGGTAGTAAGGTGGACGGAAAGTGTCTTCTGCAACCATCCAGCGTGGCGGGAAGATCACAAAGTCAACGTTAGCAACACCAGGTGTACCGGACGGGGAAGTCAGTACCGTGAAAATCGACGGATCCGGGTGATCAAAACTCACTGTATTCATCACATTAAAGCGGGCCAGGTCATATTTATAAGGTGCACTGTTACCTGTCCAAGCAACCACATCTAGTGGAGAATGTCCGATATCACAACGGAACAAATTACCGTTGAACTTGGCAACCAGTTCAAAATCACCTTCCAGATCTTCAAATGCCGCCACCGGATAAAGGAAATCGCGTTCATTGGTGTAGCCATTTGCACCAACAGGGCCGCGCTCAGGTAAAATGTATGGGTTGCCATAGTTTTCGCAAATGTAACCTCGTACCTGTTCACTCAGTAACTCAACGCGGAACTTGATACCACGCGGGATCACCGCGATTTCGCCAGGCTTAATGGCCAGCTTGCCGCACTCAGTATGTAGCACTAATTCACCCATCTGAGGGACAAAGAGTAGCTCACCATCTGCATTGTAGAAGTAACGGCCTTCCATTGAGGCGTTCGCAACATAGACATGGATCCCGATACCGGCCTGACCGTTAGCGCTACCATTGGCTGCCATAGTGACCAGGCCATCGATAAAGTCAGTTTTTTCAGCGGGTACTTCTACCGGATTCCAGCGCAGCATAGTGGGTGGGGTGGGCACTTCAGTGATAGGCGCTGTACGTAGCAAGCCATTGTCCATTGCCTGATAATCACCCTGTACCACCGAAGGGCGAATTCGGTAAAACCAGTTTCTGCGATTCTCAGCGCGAGGTGCCGTGAAAGCTGTGGTGTTGTACTGCTCAGCATATAAATCATATTTTACTTTTTGTGGTGAAAACTGGCCGACTGGCAGGGCGCCGGGCAGGGCCTCGGTCTCAAATTCATTACCAAAACCACTCATGTACTCGAATTCTGCACTCATTTTGCATAGACTCCGTTGATGTTTTTTGTAAAGATACTCTCATGTGAGAGTATTTTCAATCTTTGACTGATATTCATGTGTAAATTTTTATATACAGATATGCGGCAGATGTACCCGGAGCTTGATAATGGCGTTTGATATTAATGAATTTCTTCCCTACCGCATGGTGAGACTGGCCAATGCCATGAGTGAGGCCTTTTCTGAGGTGTATGAGCGCGCCGGGCTGACCATACCTCAGTGGCGAGTGTTGGTACATCTGGCTCAGCATCCGGGGGCAACCGCCAAGCAGTTGTGCGACCTGGCGAGCATGGATAAATCAACGGTATCAAGAGCCATCAAACAATTACAGCAGCAGGATATGCTGGTCGCAAAACAAAGCGAAACCGACAAACGAGCGACTGAAATGTCTTTAACACACACTGGGAAGGCTTTGTACGAAGCGCTAACGCCGCAGGCGCTTGATTGGGAAAACAAGTTGTTGAGTGAGCTAAACACCGATGAAAAACAAGCGTTACTGGCGATGATGCAAAAACTCGAAGGTCGTTTTATTTCTCAATAGTTCGTTAGTCACAATGTTAATTGAACGCAGTATTGGAACAAAAAAAGGTCAACCGAAGTTGACCTTTGAGATTATCTAATTACGTGTTTTAGATATTAGAAAGTGTACTTAACGCCTACACGCATTTCCCAAACAGACGCATCTTTTTGAATTGAAGGCTGTACTGAGTCCGCGTTAAAGCCAGAGTATACGAATCTACCATCAACATTGTTGACTCTAACAATGTTGTTACCCACAAAGTTACCTTTGCGCATAACACCCCATTCGTCATTCAGTAAGTTAGTCAGGTTGTCTATTACGAAGAAGACTTCACCTTTGTGACCATCCATCAGGCCGGGAAGTTCTTGAGTCACTTTAAAGTCAAACTTAACCAACCAGTCGGCATTTTTAGAGTTACGAGCTACGATTTGGCCACGCTCAAGACCTTCCGCTGCAATAAAGTCGTTAAACTCTTTTAGCTCTTCAGCAGACATGTCGTATTCTACGTTTGGATCGTTTTCAAGTGGTACGTAAATTAGTTGACGACCTGAACGGTTCCAGCTTGAATCGCCCCATGTATACGTGCCTGTTTTTCTATCATTTCGATACAGGTAGCTATATGGCTGGCCTTCACTCGCTTGTCCAAACAGGTTGAACTTAGTCGCGTAACCGTCGAAGAACTCATGCTTATAACCTAACTGAAGTGTAAAGCGGTGTGGTACTTCATAGTCAGAAGTTGCCAGACCAGGGTTAGTTGGGTTACTGACTGCAAGGTTGCCGTAGTTAGAGCCTGCAGTAGAGCTAGTCATTGGGTTTACGTCTTTTGAATCAGTGTAAGCATAAGACAATGTGAAGTTGATTCCATTCTCATAACGCTTAGCAACAGAGAAAGACAGAGTCTGCGCTTCACCGTCGTCACCTGAGACGTTGGTCAGCATGTAGTCGCCTGAACGAGAGTCATTCGAGTCATATGCTTCGATGATAGGGCGACCGTCAAATGTTGTTTTACCTGAGTCTTTCAGGGCAACATCAATAACCAGTGCTGAATCACGCTTCTTCGTGTATAGCCAGTCTGCGCTGAATACATACTCATCTTCTGTTGTATAAGTTGCACCAAGGGCAAACTTCCACTCTGAAGGCAGTTCGAAATTAGGCGCAATAAAGTTTACGGCACCGTCACCTGCGCCCACAGTTTTACCAGCTACTTCATCAAACATTTCCTGAGGTACATCGAAGCCAGCGGTACCACCATTGAAGTTTGTGAACGTTGCCCCAGCCAGGTTGTAATCGCGACGAGATGTGCCGATTTGTGTTACACCGTCATTTGAGTAAGAGTTAGACACCCAAACGTTCGGGTTACCACCTGAGTACAGGCCGACACCGCCGCGTAGTTCTAGTGCGTCGTCAACGTACCAGTTGAAACCTACACGAGGTTGCACAAGGTCGATACCGTCCATATTTTTACTGTTATCGAGTGGCATACCATCTGCCGTTACATAACGCTTGCTAAAGTTTTCATTTTTGGTGGGGCGGTCATCACTGGTGTATTTGTCATAACGTAAACCGAATGTCAAAGTCGCATCAATATCAGTGAAGCTGTACTCATCCTGGATGTAGAATGTATGCTGCTGATAAGAGAATGATGCCGCGACATCATCCGGGTTGTTTGTGCCAGCCGCGTTATTATAGTCAATTTTAGAGGCTACCTGGTTTTCAAAATTTTCAATAGAGTCAAAAACGAACTCACCTTGCGTTTGTTGCATAAACAGATTGAAAACGTTGAGGTCTTCGTATTCATAGCCTGCTGTGATGGTATGTTGGTCCAGATAGTATGTACCAGCTAGCTTCAGTGTGAAGTTATCCCAATCCAGGTCATTGGAGTGGCGAGAGTCATCAGGGCCGAAGTAAACTGTACCTTCACCGACAGTATCAACCTGGAACTCACCAAAACCGCTTGCCGCATCTAACGATTGCTGGCGCGCGTCAAGGTCAGATTTTCCAACACGTACTTCTGTAGAGAAATCGTCATTCCAGTCAGAGTAGACTGAAGCAACGATAGACGTGAACTCAGCGCCTTGCTCATAGAAGTGGCTACCAAGAGATAACTTATTACTGGCCTGGTCAGACTGGTCTAGTCTGAAACCATCATTGTAGTTATACACTAGGTTTGCACGGTGAGAATCATTGATGTTCCAGTCGAGCTTAACGAGTAGTTTCTCGTCTTCTACTGGCATACTTGGTATCATGCCACCAACATCGTAACCATACTTTTCAGCTGCAATTTTTGTGATTCTGTCAATATCGTCGCGGGTAACAGTTTTTTCTAATGCTGAGTACTGGAACTGCTCTACACCCTCTAGCTTTTCGTAAGAAGTGAATAAAAATAGCTTGTCTTTGATCACTGGTAAACCCACGTTGAAACCGTAGCGCTTCTCAGTGTAGTTACCTGGGTCAAACTCTTCGCCGTCTGCTTTGTCACCTTTCATTGAATCGCTGGTGTAGTCGTAGAACACGCCACCGTGGATTTCGTTAGAGCCTGTTTTGGTTACGGCGTTGATGTTACAAGAGGTGAAGCCACCGTACTGAACATCAAATGGTGCCAATTCAACAGCCACTTGCTCGATCGAGTCGAAAGAGAAAGGTGCGCGAACAGTTGGGTAACCATTTGAGCTCAGACCAAAGTTGTCGTTCATACGAACGCCGTCTAGTGTCAAGCTGTTGAAGCGAGGGTGGCCACCACCACACTGGATTGCGCCGCGGCTTTCGTCAACATAGACTCGTGGATCGGCACGAACAATGTCTTTTAGATCACGGTTGATAGCTGGCGCTTCTTGTAGATTTTCTAGAGTGAACGTTGCAGCAGGACCTGTACCACCAGACATTTGGCTGATAGGACGACCAGTAACAACGATCTGTTCCATGCTTGATTGCGGCTGAAGTTGAACGTTTACAGGGTACTCAGAGCCCAGAGATAGGTAAACGTTTTCCAGCAGCTGATCTTCATATTTGTTTGAATCAACGATAATTTGGTAAGGACCACCAACGCGCAGACCCTTGGCACTGAAGTAACCCGCATCGTTTACACTTGTGACTTTAGTTGAGCCAGTTGGTAAGTGCATGATCGTGATAGTTGTACCTACGGCAGGGTTGCCGTTAGGGCCAACGATCTGACCTTTTACAGATGAAGATGTTTCGTTAGCGAATGCAGCACCACTAGCGCCAATACCTGCAATAACTGCAAGCGATAGAGCCGTTTTGCGTAGTTGCGTTTTCATTATGTTGTTTCCCGTGTTATAGGTTTATTAAATAATCATCGTCAAGGTCACTTGGCTGCTTTTAGAGCAGTGTCAAGTGGCCTTGAATTTTTGTCAAAAATTTGGTTTAGCAATCCTGCCAGTCTTATCCCGCCGTGAAGTAGTCGAGACTTAACAACGGGGGTGTACCTGTAAATATACCCCCAACTGATGTCAGTTTCATTGCTGTCATAAATCTTTTCAGCTATTTGATTAGATTCCAAAAGCCAGTCGGCAGGGCGGCTGTTTAACATTTGTGCGATTTTCTGTTTGTCGCGGGTAAGAATAAAGTCACTGAGCTCGCGATAGGATAAAGATTGGTGCTCAATGAGTTTTGTATCGAATACGGAATGCAGGTTAGTCTCCTCTTTAAAAAAGGTGACTTTAATTAAATTACCACCGCGGTCTTCGCTGCGCCCTGCGTGAAATGGTTGATGCGCATCGCCGACCAAATGAACCAGGAACTTTAAAGCAAATTGCTTGTCTTCTTTAGTAGCTTTTGGATTTTGTAGTGTGGAAACGGAATAATTGATGCCATCCAGGATGTGTGATACCTGATGTTTATGCTCAACAGCTTGATTATCGTGCTGCGCTATTTTGCTGGGATCTTTGATATTGATGTAGTGCCACTTACCAGATTGTTTTTTCCAGAAGTCGTCAGGGCTGGATCGCATTTCGTCTGCCCAGGTAGACACTTCGGCCAGTGAATCTTCAGCTAACAGGGCTTTTACTGCTTTCTCGGCTGCCGGGGTCAGGTGTTGTTGGGCTAACTCGCCAACCACTCTGTGACCATTCATACCCCAGGACCAGGCGCTGGTGCTTATCAGCAATGCGGACAGCGCTAAACCCTTTAAAGAAGCTAGTAACATCAAAATCTCTCATTACCCAAACTGGGTATTGTTTACACGTTTGGAATGCGGCCAATTGTCCGGATTTTTCAGAAAAAGAAAAGGACTCAATGAGATTCATAATTTCTTGTTAATAAAGTAGGTAAAACATGGGTTTATGTCTTTTTGGTAAGTTTACCTATTGCAATAAGTAAGAAAAATTGATCTAATATAGGGGCGCGCAACCTAAGAAATACGATGTTTTGAAAAATAATCACTCTCTAAGCAATAAAACAACTATTGTTACAGTTTTGTTTCTCTCAGTCTGGTGCTGTTGGTTACTTGCCAGTAACCTCACTGGCAAGCCTGTTGGTGAACTGCCAAAGCTGGTCGAAAGTAGCGTCTCCTGTAAGACACGTTCAACCAGTAATATGGCTGTTTTTAGGGTTCATGTTCCGGTCGAGCCATTGGCTCGCAGACTCGCGCCAGCACTGTGTGGCGACGATGTGGTCGCAAAGCAGTACGGGCAAGTTGAAGTGCGCTACAGCGGTGAGCTGGCTGAACAAATCGACTACATCGCAAAGGGGCTCGCTGATCTGACACTGTCTAAAGATAATGTCATGGCAGCGCTAAAAGCCCAGTCGACCTACAACTACATGCCAGTCGTGGGCTATCCGACCTATACCGCCTTTTTTATCTCAACTCGCGAAAAGCCAAGATTAGACAAAGCCTATTTTTTGGATAAAAAAATTGGTCTGCTGGATTATCCCACCAGTCGTTCTGGCCACATCATACCCAAGCAAATGTTTAAGCGGCTTGACTTAGATATGCGTGTACTGGATATCCAATACGTCAGCTCTCATCAGGTGCTCAGAGAAAAACTCTCATCCGGTGAGCTGGACATTATTGCAACGTATTGGCAAGAGAGTGATGAAAGTCGCTTCTCGGCCAATTACATAACCCCTATTGGTGAAAACATCAGCGGCAGCCGCTGGTATATGAAAATGGACGTAGACAATACAGATCTGGCCTGCGCGTTACAGCAGCAATTGCAACAAGTCGCAAAAAATAACGGCTCAAGTTATTTCGATGAACTTGATTTGTACTGGCAATGTAATGAATTACCTGTTTATTTTCTTGGAGAAACAGATGAGTCGTAAAACGGGTATACTTGCATTTATTGTTTACAGTGTCATTTTCTTGCTCATTTTTACCATTGCGCATGAGCAGGCAATCCGACATACCATTGCACAAGACCTGGACAGCATTAAACTCAGAGTCGCGCTGGATAAGAATCGCCTTCCCATTGCTGACCCTGTCCTGAATTACGCAGGGGACGCGACACGCGTTCAGGCATATATAGATCTGCTAAACGACAATTTGCAGAAGAAGACCAGTCGGATCCGAATTGTTAATATCTCCACCAGTAATGGAGACATCTCAGCGAACCAGTTGCTGTTATCCGGCCCGGAGGGCGCTACAGTTATAGGCTATCGGGCTAATACCAGCCACAATCAATGGCTGTATATCATCCCCTTATTAATTGCTTTGCTAAACTTGGCATTTTATAAATCGGTTTCCAGAAAAAGAGAGCAGGCAAAACGACAAACTGCCACAACTATGGCCACAAAGCCTCAACCACAGCATTTGGTTATTGACCTGTACTCCAAAACATTGTGCCTGAGTCGTGATAAAACTTGTCAGGTTCAGCTGGCGAACAAACCACTGTGTTTCTATCTCGCTTTACTGGAGTTTTGCTTGCAAAATCCACAAGTCTCATTGAATCAAAATAAAGACGTGCCTGAGGAGTTACTGGATATTGCTGATAAATATTTTCATCGCTTAGTTGCACTGGGCCACACCATCAGAAAGCGCCCCAACTTCTCCAATAGTCTGGAGAAGACGCTAAGTGAGATCCGCGCAGCTCTGGATGAATTGCTGACGCATCAACCCGACTTGAAAATCAAGCTCTATCCTCCAAAGGCGCATGGGGAAGGGTCACGCTCTAAGTTGCACAGCTATGGTTTAACAGCTTTAAGTGTGGATGACGTAGAAGTAATAGGGAAGTAAAAACAGAGGCGGTGCATACCTTGTGTACCGCCTCTGACAAAGTGTTTACAGTGCTGAACGTTTGATAGGTGAGTGTCGTTCAATGTAGTCTTTGAGAACCTGAGCATCTGTACTATCGGTTGCTGTGAAACCGGGTAAATCCGTTAATACCGGGTAACCGTCTCCGCCTGCCGCATTGTAACTATTAATACTCATGCGATAGGTTTTACCAGGTTCAACAGGCTTGCCCTGAATTTTCAGGTTAGTTAACTTGTCGCCCTTTATATCGAACTCAATACCGTGATATTGCAAGTAAGCGCCTGAGTCAGGTGGAAAACGACTGACCACAGACAGGTAGTCAATCAGCTGCTCAGCGCGCCAATCGATATAGGTAATGCGATTTCTGAAAGGATGCACTTTTAGAATATCCTTGTAGCTCACTTCACCTGCCTTAATACTGGCACGGATCCCGCCGCCACTGATAAGGCCAAAGTCGGCGCCAACCGCGGCCATTTGGGCCTTTATCACTAAGTCACCCAGCGGGCTTTGTTTGAAACGCACTGTGTTTCTTCGGCCATCCAAAAAGGCGTCTACTTCGCCAACGGCACCTGAAATTTTGCTTTCACCCGCTTTTTGATAAGGTGCGAGGAAAGCCTTTATTTGGGGGTCATGTTCGATATAGTTGGTTGCCCATTGCCCTTGCTCATCTTTGAGGTTAACGGGTAATAATTCGTAGCTTTGTAGCGTTTTTTTGCCTTGTGAAATCTCAAACACGGCCTTACCTACGTATTTGCCCCACTCATGCGCCTGCATGATCCAGATGCCGTTTTGCTGGTCTGGTTGACAGGCTTTGCCAGGTACATATGCAACGTCTTCTGCGCCACTTGCGTCAATACACACAGGCTCCTGCGAGTGACCTCCGATGATCATGTCCAGTGTGCCGGCCGGGACATTGCGCGCAAGCGTGACATCACCTGGTGCGTTAATACCGAAAGCGGCATCATGATAATGGCCCATGTGAGTGACTGCAATTGTGACGTCCGGGCTATATTTCGCTTTGATTTGCTTGGATAGCTGCGCCGTGACGGGGGCTGGGTCTACGAAATCCAGACCACCGACAAACTCTGGATTAGCGATTTTCACCGTATCAACTGTGGTCAAGCCAATGATGGCAATTTTCAGCCCTTGCTTTTCGATGACTGTATACGGCTGATAGGCGGGCTCACCATTGTGCTTATGTAAAATGTTGGCCGACAGCAGTGGAAAGTTGGACCAACCAATTTGTTTATCCAACACATCCAGCGGGTTGTCGAACTCATGATTGCCGATGGCCATGGCATCATAGCCAAGCAGGCTCATGCCCTTAAAGTCGGGCTCAGCATGTTGCAGGTCAGATTCTGGTACGCCTGTATTGATATCACCTCCGGAGAGTAATACCACACTGTGACCTTTGGCGTGAGCTTGTGCTCTAAGTTTGTCCAGTAAGGTTTTCCTTGCTGCCATGCCATACTCACCATCTTCATTGTGCCAGAAGCGACCATGGTGGTCATTGGTGTGCAGGACAGTTAGGTAGCGGACGGTGTTGTCAGCGGTTTGGGTTGTTGTTTGTTGTGTAGAATTACAGGCTGTCAGCGACAGCGCTAAAAGCGAAGGTATGATAAAGCGCATAGATTTACTTCAATGGGGACGAACTATGCGCTCTAGTTTAAACTAAAAGCTCGAAGTAAACCTAGCTCATTATTGAACTTTTGATTTCATTCTTGAGTCACAGACTGCGTTGTGTCTGCGAGTGAGCTCATCTTTAGCCAGTGCCTGTTTAGCATGGCCAGTCGCGACCATCCAGTTTAAAAAGCTTGCGGGTAGTTTGCAGTAAGGTTCGCCACTGTGTAGCCCGAAATCGCAGATCGGTTGATGAATGTCCATTATTTGCCCCTGATGATCTGTGTTTATGATTATATTTCGCACCCAATGTTATCAAATGGATAAACTTTTGTGATAAAAAATTCTTTTAACTTTCTCTCCTGTTATAACTAATAAGTATAAGATTAGGCCAGAAGAGAGATTGTATGTAGATGGGAAATCGCTTAGAACGCATCTTAAGTTCCTAAAATACTTGATGGATATTGAATTTTACCGAGGATAGATGGTAGCGTTTGAGTATCTAGCATGGTCCCAGACAAACCGAGACCAGACTCATTTTTTAAGATGGATAGTGAATGAAAAAAACTATGGTAGTGGTCAGCATCACGCTGGCGTTGTTATCCGGATGTGCGGCAACTCAATACGGAGCAGGCCAGTCATCGACTGTAGCTGAAGCCACCTCACTTGTTGTGAGCCCGAATGATAATCGACAATATAAGACGTTGACATTGTCGAACGGCATTGATGTTATTCTTGTCTCAGACCCTGAAGTTGAGAAATCAGCAGCTGCGTTAAGTGTCGGAGTAGGTTTGCTGCACGATCCGATGTCGCAGCAGGGCATGGCACATTATTTAGAGCACATGTTATTTTTGGGAACGGAGCGCTTTCCTGACACGCAGGGCTACAAGGACTTTATGAGTCGCAATGGTGGCTCACATAATGCGTATACTTGGTTAGATATCACTAACTACATGTTCAAAGTAAACAATCAGGCATACGATGAGGCGTTGGATCGCTTTTCGGACTTCTTCAAGGCACCCAAGCTCTACCCCGAATACACAGAAAAAGAGAAAAGTGCGGTGAATGCGGAATGGTCGATGCGCCGTGAGCTAGATTTCTTCGGGCAGTATAAATTGTCGCGCAGTATGATGGGCACACACCCAGCTAATCGGTTTTTGATAGGTAACCTGGAAACCCTGGGCGACAAACCCGGCAGCAATTTACATCAGGAAACCGTTGCTTTTTACAATAAATATTACTCTTCAAACATTATGAAACTGGCGATGATATCCAATCTGCCACTCTCAGAAATGACTGAAAAGGCACAGCGGCACTTTGCTTCGATTGAGAATAAGCAAATTGAAACGCCTCAGGTTGACGACTCGTTAGACTTTTCGAAATTGGGCAAAAAGCGTATCCATTATGTGCCGAATGAAGACGTAAAAACACTGAAGCTGGATTTTACGATTGCCAACAATCGCGACGAATTCGCGTTCAAACCTAATTATTTTGTCACTTACCTGTTGAGCAACGAGATGCAGGGCAGTCCGGCACAAGTCCTCAAACAAAAAGGCTGGATCTCTGAGCTGACGGCAAGTGCCGCGCCGGATCTGTACGGCAACTATGGTACCATGTCGGTCGATATCCAACTGACAGATCTGGGCATGCAGCATCGTGAACAGGCGGTTGCTATCGTGATGCAATATATCTGGCTAATCAAAGAGCAAGGAATTGATGCTAAGTACTTTAAAGAAATAAAAACCGCTCTTGCCAACCAGTTTCGTTTCTTAGAGCGTGGTGATGAGTTTAGTTACGTATCAAATCTTGCAGACAGCATGCAAAAGTATCCGCTGAATAATGCGATTAACGCGCCATACTTTTTTGCTGACTTTAACGAGCAAGCAGTCAAAGATGTACTGGCGCAATTAAATCCCCAGCGCCTTCGTGTCTGGTATATCAGCAAGCAAGAGCCTCACGATCAGCAGCTGCACTTTTATGATGGTCGCTATAAGGTCGTAGATATTCCACAACAAGAAATTGCGTCATGGCAAGCTGAGCCCGCCCCAGAGTTGGCGCTACCGAGCGTTAACCGGCTGCTGCCGGAGCAGTTTGACATTGTCACTCAGGACGAGGCATCAAAAACGGTTAACAAGATTTATCAGGATAATTCGGTGGCCGTTTGGCAAAAAACCAGTGATAAATATAGCGAACAACCAAAGGGTCGCCTGCAAGTTCATATAAATTCTCCGCTTACTTTAAACAGCGTGCAGGTGCAGGTGGCTGCAGCACTGTGGGCAGACTTGTATGCGATAGACAAAGCCAAGCTGCAAACGGAAGCCGCAGTCGCTGGCATGGGGATGCGCATGAGTGTCAACAATGGCCTATTGCTGACATTGTCAGGGTTTACAGACAAGCAGGGCGTACTGCTGTCTCAGTCGTTAGAAGGTTTGAAAGTACAACCTACTGCCAAACAGCTTGAGCAGGCCGTTGATCGTTTTGTCCGTGATATTCAGAATCAACGCCAACAGTTTCCTTTTTATCAGGCATTTGGCCGTTACCAATCTTTGGTTCGTTCCGGTAACTTTGATGAAGAAGTTCAGATTGAAGCCGCCACTAAAATGACCCTGGATACCTTCCTCGAAGCTCAAAATGCACTGTTAAATCATCATACAGTCCGTATTTTTGGTTATGGTAACTACAACAAAGACTTCCTTGCAGAAGTAGTAAAAAAGGTAAAAGACACACTTAACAAGCCGGCAGAGCATAATGACTATGTACGAGCCCGCTTTTTGCAGCCACAGGCCAAAGAAACCTTGGTGTGGCAACAGGACAGTGAAACCGCGGATGTCGCGATTGTTGATATGTTTGTGCATCCACTGCCCGGATATCCGCAAAAAGCGGCGGCGCTGATCTTAAAGTCTCATCTGAGCAGCCACCTGTTTAATGCACTACGCACGGAAGAGCAACTCGCCTATGCAGTTGGGGCTGTCGCTCAGAGTATTGATGAGCACTCTGCATTAGGATTCTACATCCAGACACCGGTGTTAGATGTACAGTCAATGCAGGCAAGATTTGACCGCTATCGCCAGGAGTATGCCCAGGCACTCAAAGCACTCGATGAAGAGACCTTTGCACAACTCAAGCAGGCTGCTTTGTTGTCTCTTAAGGAAGTACCTAAAAACCTGGCAGAAGAGTCTCAGCCTATTTTGAGCGACTGGTATCGCGATAACTTAGCGTTTGATTCAAAAGCCAAGTTAATTGCTGCAACAGAGCAGGTAACACTGGCGGATATTCAGTCTTATTATGAGTTAAGTATGCTTAATGCAGATGCTGCAAGGTTGAATGTGCAGATCCGAGGTAAGAAGTTTGCCGACAAACCCTTTGCTACTTTAGAAAATGCAATAAAAATCAACTCGATGACGGAGCTTTATAAAAAAGCGCGTTTTGAGTAAATGACTGCTATTTTGTGGGGCATATAGCCCCACTTTTTAAGGATGTATTCATATGTCTGATATCGTAACGCATACAGAGCGATTGATTATCCGCAGAGCGCAAATCACTGATGCTGAGTTTATCTTCGAGTTGCTCAACCAACAAAGCTTCATAGATAATATTGCTGACAAGCAGATCCGAACTTTAGCTGACGCCCGAAAGTATATTGAAAGTGCTTTTTTCACGCCTTACGACTCGCGCTCGCCAAGTCCTTATATTGTGACCCTGAATGACGGTACTGCCATCGGCATTTGTGGCTTGTATCAGCGTCCTTATCTGGCCTTTCCCGATTTGGGTTATGCTTTTCTGGACAGGTATTGCGCGAAAGGTTATGCCTTTGAAGCGGCAGACGCGTTACTCTCATTTGTACATCGATGTGGTAAATATCAGGCGCTTGGCGCGATCACAGCCCCAAATAATCTGGCCAGTAATAAGTTACTGACCAAGTTGAACTTTGTATTAGTTGGTACGCTTGAATTGGCGCCAGATATGGGGCTGACCAACTTATACTTTAAGCAGCTACGTGATTAGCGTTTACTTGCCCAGCTCTGTATGCAATTGGTCCATTAACTTACGCCAGTTTATCTGATGGGCTGAGACCAACGCATTGAAGCCATCCTGTGAGAGTGCAGATTGGAACTCAAAATGTCTTACATGGCGTAATTCGTTGCCATTTTCTGTGATTTGATATAAATGCCAGGCGCCCCTTAAAATGGCGCCTTGTTGATAGTGACCTGCCAGATCAGACACTTCAATGAGCAACCTGTAGTCTCCAGGTTTGGTGTCGCTGGCATGGGCCGAAAGTACAGGGAAGAAACCTGCATTATTCAGTGAGCTGAGTGTTTCTTTGGTTAGCAATAGCTTGGGGTGCTCTGCCCAATAGTGGTAATTCGCAATGTGTACCTTATGTTGCGCTATATATTGAATAAGCGCCTGCTGATCAGCCACGCCTATGATATTTACCTGATCTACATAGACCCGATGCGTATTGGTCTTGTGAGTAGGCCCTGTGTCTGCGTCACTGGTTTGGCTGGGGGTACCCGGTGCTGAGTCAAACCGGTAGTATTGATACTGGGCCGGATCTGAGCCTGCGCACCCAGTTAAAAGGATCACCAATAATCCGATGACGGCCTTCATTAGCGCTGCTTCCTGGGTTCAGGGTCAGCTTGTATTTCCTTATCGAACAACAACATGCTCGGTTGTTCGTTAAGCCCTTTTGAAACGGGTTTGAGTGAATTGCTCAGACTCTCCAGCTCTTGTAGGGTATCTGTCAGCTGCTCGACCATGCCAGAGCCTTTTTGGTAGTTGTTGAGCGTTTTCTCAAATTGTTTCAGACTCGCTGTGAGTTGCGCCAGCGTTCCTTGTAGTTGTGTTAAATTCTTTTCCACTTTCTCTGATACTTTCGTTGTGTTGAAACTATTTACCAGTGCCTGCGTTTCGGCTGCTAATGCACTAAACGCCTGCATTGTTCTTTGCGCCTCTATGAGCGAGTTGTCCAGCGGCAGTTTGTTGAGTTTATTCAACAAGGCCATGACTTGCTCAGATAAGGCCGTAAACCCGCTCGGAACACTTGGTAATACGGGGTACGCGAAGTTCATACCTAAACTGGTCTGAGGGGTTGAGTTGTAAAAATCAAGTTCTATATATACCGCACCTGTTAAAATATTACCACTTTTTAGTGATGCTCTTAGGCCATTTTTAATCCATTGTTCTATATTTTCTTGCCAGTATTGCTTAGCTTTCGCATCGACTTCGTAAATGCGGCCATACTCAATTTTAATCAGCACTGGGATGGAGGTGTTACCCTGCTGAAAGTAGAGCGGTTGCCCATTTCGTTCTAACCTGGCTGGCACTTGCTCGACGGTGCCTACTCTCATACCCCGGTATTCCACTGGTGCACCTGGCTTAAGGCCTCGGATTGATTGTTCAAATTCTACCAAGTAGTGATCAAACAAATCAAAACGCCTTTCCAGCGCAACGGCAAAATTTTGATGCAACGTAAAGGATTTATCTTCAGTAGCTGCTTCTCCTGCACTTTGGCCCGGTGGATAATCGACAGAGATCCCCCCTTTAATCATTTTTGCAAGTGAACCCGTGTTGACGTTAATTCCTTCACTGGTCAGAGATAATTCGACCCCTGAGTTGATCCAAAAAATGGCATTGTGGGTGATGAGCTTGTCATAAGGAGAGTGGATGAAAATACCATATTCCATTTGTAAGGAGTCGGTATTGAACACCGCACTTTCTATCTGGCCAATATGGTAATTGCGAAAGAAAATCCCGGTCCCGACATCTAACACTTCTCCAGTGGTGGAGCTGAGCTGATAACGCAGGCCTTCTATATCGGTAGAGACCAATGCGGGTTGCTCCTGAAGCGTGTAAAGGCTGGTTCGCTGTTTGCTCTCTCCCGGCAGCAACTCAATATAGACACCTGATAACAGTGTGTTCAGTCCACTGATCCCTGATTGATCAATGCGTGGTTTTACTATCCAGAATTTGGCGTCCTGAGTTAACAAGTTATCATAGTGTTTGTCTATGCGGACCGTTGCGACTACGGCTTTGTGCTCTACTTGCAGGCGCAACTCTTCGACGATGCCGATTTTAACACTGCGCACTCTAATCTCTGTTTTGCCAGCGATAACACCGTCCGCATTTTTCATTTTTATGTAGATTTGGTGGCCCTTGTTTTGCTGATGCTGATATAGCATCCAACCGGTGATCAGAACGGCCAGTAAGGGCACTACCCAGATAACAGAAAGCCTGGGCTTGGGCTCGATATGCGCTTCTTTATTCATATTTATTTAAAGAGTCCCAAAGTAAACGAGGGTCAAAATTGTTCACAGCAAAGATTTGACAAATGACCATGGCGGTAAAAAAGACGATACCCGGCTGTGGCTCTACGCTCAGTACAGTACCAAGCTGTACAAGAGAAACCAAGAGGATCACGACGAAAACGTCGATCATAGACCATTTACCCACCGCTTCAAGGGCACGGTAAAATTTGGCGGTCACTTTTGGGTTTACCGGATGCCTTACCCGGTATAGCAAATAGAACAGCGTACCCGCTTTTATCAGAGGAATACAGATGCTGGCAATGAAAATCACGATAGCGATGGGATAGGAGCCATTTTGCCATAGCACCTCAACACCACTGTAAATGGTGGCAGGGGTGTGCAGCCCCAGGTTAATGGTATCCATGATTGGAAAAGACAGGGCGGGCACCATAAACACCAAGGAGGTGAGCATCCAGGCGGCGCTGCGCGCCACAGAGTTATTTTTACGGTAGCGTAATTTGGCCAGGCAGCGCGGACAGTGCTCACTGCGACTGATTTGTTGACACACGTGACATTGCTTTAGGTTTTGTGTGCTTGCGCGTTTGGCACAGTGCTCAATACTGGGGGTAAAATGCGCTTGCTGCAGTTGCCATAACTGATGCTGACTCAGCAAAGACAGGGTTTCTATAAAGCACAATACAAATAAAATATAAGCCCAAAAGCCAAGGCCAACTTCGATTTCGGCGAAGGTGGTTAGTTTAAATGCACTGATCAGCACGGCGACCAGGAAAATGTCGGCCAGGTTGAGTGGCCTCAGCGCCATAATAAACTTGGCGACTGCCCGGGCGTTGTGCGGATTTAGCTTTTGCCAAACAGGCGTATGTACTAACAGGATAAGGCCACTGGCTAAGAGGGGTAATATCAGGATGCTGGTACTTAATAACGCGGCTAAAAACACACTATATTGCTCGGCGAGTTGCATAATGGCGGCCATCAAACTGATGGTTTGTTTCATGCCATGCTGCGAGTAAGAAATAAAATCTGGTTGCAGGCTCAGCAACAAAAAAATAATAGAGGATAGGCTAAATGCGGCTATCCACTGTGCATAGTTGCGCACAGTGGTGGCCAGCACATTACCACAGTGCGGGCAAACAGCGCGCTGCTGCTCGCCCAAATCTCGAATGGATACTAAAAAATCACAATGCTGACAGGCAACTATCACTGTTTGAATATACCTAAACTTACTCCTGTCACATAGTGTGAGTGACTCAGGCGTATTAATCAACTGTCAAATACAGCGACGGTTTGCCTGCTCAGTGCCAGCAGTTTGCCATCTTGTGAGAAGAGCTTAGCATCTTCAATGGCATAACCATGCTCAGCCTGGTGAGTCACCGCCTCCATTGCAAACCACTCATCACCCGGTAATGCAATATCATCTAAAAACTCGATATACCACGACATGCTGCTCGCAGGCGTTGGTCCTTTACACAATTGCAGCAACGTGGGTGGCCAGGCATCGGCCAGTGCAAGTAAATGTAGTACTGATAGGTTTGGCTCGGCAGGCGCCTTGAATTTCATCCAGCCTCCTATGTTACTCGAGCTTGCCGCGCTAAAAGGCAGGGCGCCTTGTTGCAGATTAAGGTCGAGGTGCTGGATAAAGGTAGGCATCACTCCTTCTATATAAGGTAGCGTTTGCTTGTCATTTAGCTCTGTTAAGGTACAGGTATCTTCGGCGGGCACTGTGATTGCCGAAGTGCGAGGTTTACCAAAACAAGCCAGTGCAACAAGGCAGACCTGATCATTCTGAGTAATGGTGGTTTGCATTTGAGTGGCATTTTTTCCTGATCTGAGCAGCTGCGTGTTGAGCTCAAATGGTTCTTCACTCAACAGCGGGCCGACAAAATTACAGCTAAAAGAAAGCAGGCGTCTGTCTTGCTCTGTGAGTTGATGCAACATGCTTTGCAGCATCAGGGCCGCTGAAAGGCCGCCAAACACCGTTCTGCCTTGGCCCCAGCTGGCTGGTAACGAAAGTTGGGCCTGCGCGTTTTGCAAGGCAGGCTGAGAAATAAGTTGATCAAGTGTCATCGTGTTTACTTTTGGTTTGTTTTTAATGTTTCTTATCTGGTCATACCAGGTTTAAAAAGTCAAATTTCGGCGTTTTTTGATGAAAAAAACGGCATGGCGAAAAAATTTCAAAAAAAATCACTTTTTTTTTGTTGTGACGCTTGAATTACAAATTGCCGCCCCTATTTATCAAGTCATCTAACAGAACAACGAATTTTTGAAGTCGGAGAAGATTCACATGGGTAAAATTATTGGAATCGATTTAGGTACTACTAACTCTTGTGTAGCGGTACTTGATGGTGATAAGACACGCGTTATCGAAAACGCTGAAGGGGATCGTACAACGCCATCGGTTATTGCATTTACCGAAGAGGGCGAAACGCTAGTAGGTCAACCGGCAAAACGTCAGGCTGTGACTAACCCTCAGAACACACTGTATGCAATCAAGCGTTTGATCGGTCGTCGTTTTGAAGACGAAGAAGTACAGCGCGACATCGGCATCATGCCATTTAAGATTGTTAAAGCTGACAATGGCGATGCCTGGGTTGAAGTACGTGGCGAAAAGCGTGCAGCACCTCAGATTTCTGCTGAAGTCCTGAAGAAAATGAAAAAGACTGCCGAGGATTTCCTTGGCGAAGAAGTAACAGAAGCGGTAATCACTGTTCCTGCTTACTTCAACGATTCACAGCGTCAGGCAACAAAAGATGCCGGTCGTATTGCTGGTCTTGATGTAAAACGTATCATCAACGAGCCAACAGCAGCGGCACTTGCCTACGGTATGGACAAAAAACAAGGCGACAACGTTGTTGCAGTGTATGACTTAGGTGGTGGTACATTCGATATCTCAATCATCGAGATTGATGAAGTTGAAGGTGAGCACACATTCGAAGTACTGGCGACTAACGGTGACACGCACTTAGGTGGTGAAGATTTCGATAACCGCGTAATCAACTACCTGGTTGCTGAATTCAAAAAAGACCAAGGCATTGACCTGAAAACTGATCCGCTGGCAATGCAGCGTGTGAAAGAAGCAGCTGAAAAAGCGAAAATCGAGCTTTCATCTGCACAGCAAACTGAGGTTAACCTACCTTATGTTACTGCTGACGCAACAGGTCCTAAGCACATGAACGTGAAGTTGACGCGTGCAAAACTTGAGTCACTAGTTGAAGACCTGGTTGCACAGTCTATCGAGCCGCTGAAGCGTGCACTGGCTGACGCAGACTTGTCTGTAAGCGACGTTAATGACATCATCCTGGTAGGTGGTCAAACACGTATGCCACTGGTACAGAAGAAAGTTGCTGAGTTCTTTGGTAAAGAGCCTCGTAAAGACGTTAACCCTGATGAAGCGGTAGCCGTTGGTGCTGCGGTTCAAGGTGGTGTACTTGCTGGTGACGTAAAAGACGTACTACTGCTAGACGTTTGCCCTCTGTCTCTGGGTATTGAGACTATGGGTCAAGTAATGACTGCGCTGATTGAGAAAAACACGACTATTCCTACTAAGAAGTCGCAAACTTTCTCAACAGCAGAAGACAACCAGTCTGCGGTAACTATCCATGTACTGCAGGGTGAGCGTAAACGTTCAAGCGACAATAAGTCTCTTGGCCAGTTTAACCTGGAAGGTATTCGTCCTGCACAGCGCGGCGTACCGCAAATCGAAGTAACCTTTGACATTGATGCGGATGGCATCTTGCATGTATCCGCGAAAGACAAAGACACAGGTAAAGAGCAGAAGATCACGATTCAGGCGTCTTCAGGTCTGAGCGACGATGAAATCGAAAAAATGGTTCGTGATGCAGAAGCGAATGCCGAAGAAGACAAGAAGTTCGAAGAGCTGGTAGGCGCTCGTAACCAGGCTGACGCTTTGGTTCACGCGACTCGCAAGCAAATTGAAGAAGCTGGCGACGACTTACCTGCTGACGACAAAACAGCAATCGAAGCGGCACTGTCTGAGCTGGAAACAGCGATTAAAGGCGAAAGCAAAGAAGAAATCGATGCTAAGACCCAGGCACTTGCAGAGAAGTCTCAAAAGCTGATGGAAATTGCTCAGGCGAAAGCGCAGGCGCAACAAGCTGGCGGCGCTGATGCAGGTGCACAGCAAGCAAACAAAGCTGACGACGATGTAGTAGATGCTGAGTTTGAAGAAGTAAAAGACGACAAGTAATTGTTGACTTGTAAGCGCACACAGGCCTAGCCTGAGGTGCTAAACAGGGCCTGTTTATCCTTCAAGTTCTCGCGAATGGCAAAGGTAAGCAGGCTCTGACGTATTTAAATTAGAGCGGATAAGTGGAAGAACAGAGGCACTAAGCCTCATCTGTGGCACAATTAAACACCTATTCGCCAGGCGGTCATCATAGTGGCTGATCGCTCAGTAAGATGTGTGAGAACTATGTCAAAACAAGACTATTACGACGTTCTTGGGGTATCAAAAGACGCCGGTGAACGTGAGATTAAAAAGGCCTATAAACGCCTTGCAATGAAGTATCACCCAGACAGAACGGCGGGCGATGCTGAGCTGGAAGCAAAGTTTAAGGAAGTAAAAGAAGCCTACGAAGTCTTAACTGATAGTCAAAAACGCCAGATGTATGATCAATACGGCCATGCTGCCTTTGAACAAAACGGTGGTGCAGGCCATGGTGGATTTGGCGGCGGTGCTGATTTTGGTGACATTTTCGGGGACGTATTCGGTGATATTTTTGGAGGCGGCAGACGTCAGTCACGCCAACAGCGCGGAGCAGACTTGCGCTACAGCCTGGATCTGAGCCTGGAAGATGCTGTACGAGGCAAAGAGGTCGAGATCCAGGTTCCAACCTGGGTGTCCTGTAAGCCTTGTGATGGCAGCGGTGCAAAGTCTGGATCTAAGCCTAAGACGTGCTCTACCTGTCACGGTGCAGGACAGGTGCAAATGCGCCAGGGCTTTTTTGCGGTGCAACAAACCTGTCCTACCTGTCAGGGGAGCGGCCAGGTGATTGCTGACCCTTGTGATAGTTGCCATGGTCAGGGTCGCGTTGAGAAGACCAAAACTCTGTCTGTTAAAATCCCTGCTGGCGTTGATACAGGCGACCGTATCAGATTGTCAGGTGAGGGCGAAGCGGGTATGCATGGTGCGCCGGCTGGCGACTTGTATGTTCAGGTGAGCGTAAGAGAGCACCCGATCTTTGTCCGTGATGGTAATAATCTGTATTGCGAAGTGCCTATCAGTTACACCACAGCCGCATTAGGTGGTGAAATTGAAGTACCGACGCTTGATGGCAGAGCAAACCTCAAAGTGCCTTCTGAAAGCCAGACAGGAAAGATGTTCAGAATGCGCGGTAAAGGCGTTAAATCTGTGCGCAGCGGTGCTGTAGGCGACCTGATCTGTAAAGTTGTGATCGAAACACCGGTTAATTTGAATGACAGACAAAAAGAGCTGCTTAAAGAGCTTGAAGAGAGCATGGGCAGCGATGCAGGCAAAAACCGTCCAAAAGCGCAGGGGTTCTTTGACGGTGTCAAAAAGTTCTTTGATGACCTGACTAAGTAAGTACGTGTTTAACGTGTTTTCAGATTATTCTTGAGAAAAACAAACGGCGCTTAACGGCGCCGTTTTCTCTCAGTTTAACAGCATGAGATGATCCATATCCCCAGTACATTTACATGCCAGCACTGTTCGACTGTGTCCTGTTAAAAGAAGTCCATCGGTACAGCCCAATCGTTTACACTTGGACGCACAGGCCACACTGCTTTCCCAAAAGTAATACTCATTAGTCAAAAAAGATAATGCCACGTAGCTAACCGCACAAACGGCTGCGATACGAACAAGGTACTTGCTCATAACGACTCTCCGGCGCAATAATACAGTGCGTGTAGAGGTAATTAGACTTTAGTCTAAATTGGCGTTTTGTCTACCCTAAGTTGGGGTTATTCTCTATGACGCGCCATTGAACTTTTTAAGACAGCCAGATACAGGACTAAAAGGCATGACACCCGCTATCCAACTACTCAATAAGCACAAAGCCGGTTTCGATATACTCAAGTTTGACCACGACCCAGGCATCACAGATTTTGCTCAGGAAGCGACAGAAGCATTGGCTTTGGCACCGCAACAAGTGTTTAAAACTTTGGTTATCAGTGTTGATGGCCGACTCGTTGTTGCTGTCACACCCTCTACTCAACTGGTTGATTTAAAAGCTTTTGCTAAGAGCTGTAAGGGCAAAAAGGCGCAGCTTGCAACGCAGCAGCAGGCCGAAAATGCAACGGGTTATCAGTTAGGCGGGATCAGCCCGTTTGCACACAAAAAACGCTTACCTGTGATGTTGCACAGAACCGCACTCAATTATGAGGTCATCTATGTTAGCGGTGGTCGACGAGGCCTGGAGTTAGCGCTCAGTCCGGATACGATTAAAGCACTGTGTTCAGCTCAGGTTGCTGATTTTTAGTGCTTCTGTTGTTTATCCAATCCGTGCCCGTGCAACGGCGGGCAGCGAAAGTTTTCTCTTCGACACTTTTTTAGTATAAAAATCACTCAAAAAATCCAATTCAGCGAACACTTGTAAGCTATTAATTATTTAGAAATTTTTTAAACAACTCAGACCTTTCAGTAAAAAACCCGTTAAAAAGTAACGTAGAGTAATTGATCTAAACTGAATTTTGTGCCGTAATGTAGGTATATCAATCTGGTCGGATGAGTTTATTATGAGTTTAAGAACACAACTAAGAAAAATATTGCCAAGCATTTCGGTGACTGAACAAGAGGCACTCGATGCGGGTGATGTATGGCTTGAAGGCTCTATCTATCGCGGGAAACCAGACTTCGACGCATTGCGCGCGGTACCGGAAGCCAAATTAAGCAGTGAAGAGCAAGCGTTTTTGGATGGTCCTGTGCAAGAGCTAATGGCGATGATTGACGATTCTGTGATACAGAACGAAAAGCATTTGCCAGATCATATCCTTGAATTTTTGAAAAAAGAGCGTTTCTTCTCTTTGATCATTCCTAAAGAGTACGGTGGTCGAGAATTCAGCCCTTATGCAAATTCAACCATAGTGGGCACTATCGCAACTAAGTCTTCGGCTGTTGCCGTGACGGTAATGGTCCCTAACTCGCTTGGTCCGGGTGAATTGCTGATGCACTACGGCACCAAAGAGCAGCAGGCACATTACTTGCCGCGTCTTGCCAATGGCACAGATATCCCATGTTTTGCATTGACCAGCCCAGAGGCAGGCTCTGATGCCGGTGGTATCCCTGATCAAGGTATTGTTACTAAAGGTCAGTACAACGGTGAAGAGGTGCTGGGCCTGGAAGTCACCTGGGATAAGCGTTACATCACACTGGCGCCTATCGCAACCGTACTGGGGCTGGCATTTAAAGTGTTCGATCCGCAAGGGTTACTCGGCGGTAAAGAGTCACTGGGGATCACCTGTGCCCTGATCCCCAAATCGCACCCAGGTGTTGAGCTGGGCAATCGCCACGATCCTATGGGGATCCGTTTCTACAACGGTACTACACGTGGCGAAAAAGTCTTTATTCCAATGGATTTCATTATTGGCGGCCAACAGAACATTGGTCGCGGCTGGCAAATGCTGGTTAGCTGTCTTGGTGCTGGTCGTGGTATTTCACTGCCTGCGCTGGGTGTATCTACCAGCCAGGTTGCACTAAAATCAGCCTCTGAATATGCCGCGGTGCGTGAACAGTTTGGTCTGGCCATCGGCCAGTTCGAAGGTATTCAGGAAAAGCTGGCTGATATTGCTGGTAAAACCTACCTTCAGGAAGCCATGCGTGTGCTAACCACAGAAGGTTTGGGCATGGGTCTGAAGCCGTCGGTCGTAACCGCGATTGCGAAATATCACATGACGGAAACTGGCCGTGACGTACTGGACTCGGCAATGGATATTCTGGCTGGTAAAGCTATCCAGAATGGCCCGCAGAACACGCTGGCCAGTGGTTATGTTGCTCAGCCTATCGCAATTACGGTAGAAGGCGCTAACATACTTACTCGTAACCTGATGATTTTTGGTCAGGGTGTAATGCGCTGTCATCCATACCTGCAGTCTATGGTTGAAGCAATTCACAGCGAAGAAGCAAATGCCGACAAAACCTTTAACAAGATTTTGCGTCAAACCGTGGGCTACAGTGTGGCGAATAGCCTGCGTGCCTTTAAGCTGGGTGTGCTGCCATTTACAGCAAGCAGCAAGTCGAGTCTGCCTGAGGTACAACCTTACGAGAAGGCGGCACAGCGCCTGTCTGCTAAGCTGGCTGTTTATGCTGATTTCTCCTTGCTGGTCTTGGGTGGTAAGCTTAAGCAAGCTGAGATGCTATCTGCGCGTTTGGGCGATGTGATGAGCTATCTATACGCGGCTATGGCTTCGATTAAATATTACGAGCAGAAAGTAGCTGTAACTGACCGTGAAGCCGCTGCACCTTACTTCCACTACGCGACACGTTATGCGTTGGTTGAAGCGGAGCAAGCACTGCATAAATTCCTGGATAACTTCCCTGCACCAGGTACGCGTAAGTTTATGCGCGTGCTGACCATGCAGTTCAGCCATTCAATGCCACAGATCAACGACGACTTGGTACGTGAATTGGCGACGGCGGCACAGCTAGATACGGCGTTCAAAGCGCAATTGACACACCTGGTTAAGCCTCAAGCGGGCGATGGACACGATATCAACGAGCAGGCATACAAAGCGAAGATCGCGTGTCTGGACTTACTGGGTAAAGTTAAAAAAGCACTTAAAAAACGCGAAATCAAAGCGGGTGTACGCTTCTACGAAACGCTTGATAACGCCCTGATTGCTAAGGTTATCACTGAGACCGAATACGCACAGTTGATCGATTATAACCGCAAGCGTGAAAAAGCGATCCGCGTTGACGAGTTTGACTTTGATTTGAATTTGCTGGACGAAAACACCGCATCTGGCACAGTAAAATCTGTCGTTAACCAATAATACGAATTGTTAGTTAGTCTCTTAAAGCCCCGTTGATACGGGGCTTTTTTGTTTCTATGTATTTCGTTGTGGCTGGGTAGACAAAGGCAGACATGTTACACTGTTAAAAGCATAACTGTTCAATGTCACAAAGATTTGAGGGAGCGCTATGTCAACTACCGCATTGATTTCCCATGTCCTGGCCATGCTGCCTGAACCACAACACAGCCAGGCGCTGTGGAGTGGATGTGGTCACATTTATAAGTTCACATATCAGGACTCAGCGCTCGTTGCCAAAGTAGCGGCAGTACCAGAGCAACTGACACATCGTCATATCACTCAAAGCCAGCATTCATTGCGTCGCAAATACCTGTCTTATCTCAAGGAGCTTAACTTTTATCGTCAAACTGCCAGGCACTATGCCCATGCTTGCTCTTTGCCTGAGGTGAAGGCGCTGGCCCAGCAGGACGACGTGTTTATTTGTGTGTTTGCAGACTTTGAAGCTCAGGGGTATCACAATGTCAGGAAAGCAGACACCGAACAAGTTGAGCAGATGCTACAATGGCTTGCAAAATTTCATGCTGTCGGTCTTGTTTCACCGGCTTTGACAGACATTGATGTACAAGGGAACTACTGGCACCTGGATACCCGCCCGGATGAATATGCGCGTATGGCTTCAGGTCAGTTAAAACACTATGCGTCCGAGATAGATCATCAGTTGAAGATATGTGCCTTCCAGACCTGCATTCATGGTGATGCAAAACTGGCCAACTTTGCTTTTTCCGGCAAAGGTGCACTGGGTTACGATTTTCAGCATATTGGCAAAGGCATCGGCATCAGTGACGTCATGTTGCTGCTGACCAGTTTATACAGTGATCCGCAACTGGAAATGCATGCACAAACGTGCCTTGACCAATATTTTAAATTTTTGAATAAGGCACTGAGCACACACTGGCCAGAGACAAAAATTAACGCCCTTGAAAAGAGCTGGCGTCTGCTATGGTCATTTGTCTGGGCTGATTTTCAGCGTTTCTTACTGGGTTGGAAGCCCGATCATCCAAAGCTCACATCCTACATGTTACGTCAGAGTGAATTGTGCCTGAAGCAACTCGGTGAGCCACTATGCTGAGTGCACTTTTGAGTGCGTTGTGCTGGGCGTGCTTTGATTTTCTGCGTAAACAACTGGCGCAGGACTTTAGTGCGCCTCTGATGTCCGTTATGTTCAGCTTGTTGGTATTGCCCGGATACCTGATTTACTGGGGGTGGCTGCAAGCGCCGTTGCCAGAGGCTGGTTACTTTGTACCGGGCACAGTCAGTGGCCTGCTTGCTGCGATAGGTAGTGTATGTTTTATTCGTGGCCTGGCCGTGGGTAAGATTGCTGTGATGTTGCCTTTGTTGTCTATTACACCTGTGGTGTCTGGTGCTTTCGCCTGGTTGTGGTTAGGTGAGGCGCTTGGAGAGGCGCAAATTATAGCGCTCGGCGCCATTACTTTAGGCTCTTTTATCCTGCAAGGGGGGAGGCTGGCAATTCGCGAACAAGGCGCCGGCTATGTGTTGATAACCGCGCTGTGCTGGGGGATGTGTATCGTGTTTGATAAACAGGCCTTGCAATATAGCGAAGTCAGCTTTCATTTGATTTATCTGACGGCGTCTGTGGTGCTGATCAACGGTATGGTATTTAAACCTACCTTATCGGTTAAGCGACTATCGAGTGCGAAGTGGTTGTGGGCGTGTGCGGCGCTGGCCTTTGCGGTGGCTGTGTTATGTCAGTTATTCGCTTTGCAACAGTTGCAGCCGGGGGTGATGGAAGCTATCAAGCGAGCAATTGGTATTTCCAGTGCGGCATTGCTGGGTGTCTATTTTTACAAGGAAAGGCTAAAAGGTTACCAATGGTTTAGTATTACTGTCATTCTGGCAGGGACACTCTCTTTGTATTAAAGGAGCAAGCATTTTGCTTGCTCCCGATGCGACAACCTCATCCCTGAGCGCTGTCTTGATACTGGTTTATTTACATTGTGCGCCTTTGCGCCATACATTGCTGAAGATATCTGGGCGTGCACCTAGTGACCACCAGGTCGCCTGATACTCATAGCCGCTGTACGATACTTTGTCGCCAGTGCTGTAATAAGTACCTGCATTCCAGGCTTCTACACCACTACAACCGCCGCCGTTGCTACCATCTGTAACCGTAACATTAAGACTTTTCGACGCGGTTTTGTTGTTTGCGCCTGTCACTGTCAGGGTAACATTATAGGTACCGGCTTGTGCGTAAGTGTGGCTTGGGCTGGTTTGAGCGCTGGTGTTACCATCACCGAAGTTCCAGCTGTAAGTACCTGAGCTAGACTTGTTGCTAAACTGCACACTCAGACCATTTGGTGTGGCGCTGAAGTCTGCAACTAAAACCGGCTGGTCGCTACATCCGGCGTTAACCAGGTAATCATAGGCGGCTTTTGCCTGTACGATACCATGACCATAGTAGTTATCGCGTCCGGCCGAGCCCTTGTCTTTTGCTGTCGCGTTCAGGGCAGAACGGATCTGAGCAGCGCTACATTGCGGGAAGTTACTCCAAACCAGTGCCGCTACGCCAGATACATGGGGAGTTGCCATTGACGTACCACTGATGCTCTTGTAGCGGTTGTCATTCCATGTCGAGTTAACGCCTACGCCTGGGCCGGCAATTTCTACCTGACTATTGTATTGTGAGAAAGAGGCGACGCGCTCAGAGCTGTCTACGGCTGCGACGGATACCACAGCGTCATAAGATGCCGGATAGCTGAAAGCGCTGTTGGAGCCATTACCTGCAGCTGCAATGTGGAGCATACCGCGCTGTGCACTTGATGCAAATGCGTTACGCTCTGCACTTGAGCTGCCACTGCCACCTAAACTCATGCTGGTCACATCTGCACCAGCTGCTTCACATTGCTCAATCGCCTTGATCAGATCTGAGCCATATGCCCAGCGGCCCTGGTCGTTGAAGACCTTAACGATATGTAAACCAAGCTGACCTGATGGGTTGACGCCTACCACACCTTGTCCGTTGCCACCAAGGGCCGCAATGGTACCGGCTACGTGCGTACCGTGTCCGTTGCCGTCCTGATACCAGTTACCTGTGTCGTTTGATCCATGACCGTCGTTGCCGGTAATACCTGTGCTGGGAAGGTCAGGGTGGCCGCGTGTATAACCTGTGTCCATGATACACACTTTTTTGTTACCCGCGCTGGCATCGCTGACCAGGTTTGCCTGCACCATGTTAATGCCGTATGGAACTGATTCTGCATAAGGTACAACTGATTCGCTGATCACCTCTGGCAAATAGCGCTTAGGGTCGACTTCAATAGACTCAATACTGCCACTTGCTTCCAGTTCAGTGAGTTGTTCAGGAGTTAGCTCCATGACAACAGCATTGACACTGGGCAGGGTTTCGATAGCTTGCGCATTCGCTTGAGTAGCAACGCTGGCAAGCTCCTGTGCTTTGAACTGAGCAAGTTCAGCCTCAGAGACGCGCATCGGCAACGTGTTGGCGACTGCTGAATCTTTAACTGTGACAATGACGCGCTGCGTCTCTGCGGCTTGTGCTGTACCGAGTGCAGCTGTGACGCCCAGAGCGAGCAATGAGTACTTTACGCTTGTTAGAACTTTGGTTTTCATAATTTTACCTATATTACATGTTGTTAACCCTTATAACTAAAACAGGGAATGTCAGCGCTGTCAATAATGAAAAAATAAGGAAAATCGCGCTGTGCAAAATTTATACTTCGCGGGCGGGTTTTGTAGATTGATGTTTGTTGCAAATGCAACTTATATGGTATTTTATTTTTCAGAAGGCGGATAAAAAAATTAAAATTTTAATTGCTGATTCAGTGTCTTAATACTGTAACTTTGGTCGCCTGTCGTGAACTGTTTAAAGTCAATCTTGTTCAAGCCAGTGCCATGGATAGCCTGGTATAAAGGTCTGAAATTTTCAGAATATGGCTGAAAAATAGCAATTTTTTGCTCGCCGATAGCACTGATCTTGCGGTTTTGGAATTTTCTAATCTCTGTCAGTAAATAGCCACCCAACAGCACATGACCGCCCAGTGAAATATCAATGACATTTTCATGACCCTGATCCCAATTAATGCCGCCGATATGTAATTGATCTCTGAGTTTAAGATCAGTGGCGGCACGTGCTGCGCCAGTTGCGATTGCATCGTTTGCGCACCAGATCAGACGTGTGTCAGGAAACCTTTGTAACAGCCCTCTGGCCAATTCGTAGGCATTTTGTTCGGACCATTGGGCATCGACTCGCTCAACCAAGTTTACGCCATAAGTGCGGTTGGTGTAGCCAAGCAGGCCCTGTTCGCGTTCAATTGCGGCATTGGTAGCGACATCACCGAGCAGCGCCAGCATGACATGTCTGTCTGTGGTTTGTCTGTTGCCCTCGGGTAGAGATTCATGGAGCAATTTTGCAAGTATCCTGCCGGCCTGGTAATTATCCGGCGTAACTGAGCCAAGCACACCAATCCCCTTAGCTGCAATGCGCTTAAGTGCGAGTTTATCCGGGCTGTTGAGTAGAAATGCTATTCGCTTGTGCTCTCCCGGAACCGTTAATAAAGCATCCGTTATCACGCCTTTTTCATCCACCAGGATCAAGTAATCGGCAGGGGAGTTGAGTGCTTGCTGCGCCAGCTTTTTCATATCAATATGATTTCTCTCGGCGTACAGGGTAGTGAGCTCAATGTCTAGGTCTTGTGCGGCGGCCTCCATGACCTTTGTGACGTTATGCCAGAATGCGCCTGTTGGATTTGCTTGTCTATTACCCGGGTTGACAAAGGTGACAGAGATGGATTGTGCAAAGCCTGTAAAAGTAACGAAGAGCAGCAGTACAACGGGCGTGATTATTTGTTTCATTGTGCTCCTCAATGACAGGTCGAACAGTTTTTTTGTTGCACTTTAACTTATATACTAGCCCATTCTTGTTAGAGGGGGAAAAATGAGACGCTTGATAATATTTCTTTTTTCTGTGTGTTTTGCCCAGGTGGTAAGCGCGCAGCAGGGCCAGGATCTGAACCAGACCATGAAAAACATGGGACATGCATATAAACAAGCAATGGAAGCCCAACAAGCGGAAGAGGTCAACAGGCATCTGGACACCATGCTATCGTTGCTCCAACAGAGTAAACAACATCAATTTAAAGCGGATGTAAAATCACAATCGCTGCAAGGGCTGGACAAAGTGTCTGAGATCATCCGTGAGGCACAAAGCTTAGTTAAGCAGGCACAAATACAGCAGGCCAAACAATTGCTCAAGCAGGTAGATGAATTGAGAAAAGAGTACCACGAGCTACACGAACCGCCGGGTTTCTGGGAGCTATTATTCGGCAAATAGCAAGCCTTAAGGGCCTTGCTCAAGTTGGAGAATGGTGTGTGATAACACCATTCTCCGTCGTCAGTGGTTAGATGCTCCAGCTGACATCAAATTTGATAGTACGCTCGGTATGAAACGGCGCATCTTCGTCTGCAGTCGTTCTGTATAGGCGGTTGAACAGATTTAACACGCCCGCACGCAGCGTCCAGTGCTCATCCACAAACCAGTTCAGATTGAGGTCTACCACAAGGCTTTTGTCCAGATCTGTTTCACCTGAGCCCGGCTGATGCTTTGCCAGCTGATAGTTGAGTGCACTTTTAAATTCAAATGACTGCCATGCATAGTGACCAGATATACTCAACTTGCGCGGGGCGATATCCGACAAATATTCACCTGTGTCACTTTTGCCCTTCTGATGTGTGTATCCCAGTGTATAAGACAGTGCATCGCTTAGCTCAATTTGGGTTGATATTTCAGCGCCAGAAATGCTTGCCTGATCGAGATTAAGATAGGTTCTGTCACCTGATGCCAGCTTCACACGCTCTATGTAGTCATCCAGGCGCGTATGGAACACATTCAGGGTAGTTTTGGCTAGTTGGCTGTCAATGCGGTAGGTCAGTTCCAGCCCCTGACTGGTTTCCGGGTCAAGTTGCGGGTTGCCTAGTGTGTTGCCTCGCGGCGTGACCCCATTAAAGTACAGCTCTGTCAGAGTTGGAAATCTGAATGCATTGGCATAGTTGAGCGATATGCTGTGCGCCTGCCACTGCCTGGTCAAACCAAGGCTATGACTGAGGTGATTGTCGGATTTACTGACCCCAAAGTTGCTGGCCGTGAAGTGATCAAAGCGAGCGCCAAAATCTGCTCGCCAGCTTTGCTTCTCCCAGATACCGTTGATAAACGCTGCAAAGTTATCTTGTTGTCCATCCAGCAAAGTATTGTAAGCCGGATCGGCAGTCACTTTGAAGTTCGTTTCCTGATCGGTGATAGAAACGCCGCGCCTGGCTGTCCAATCAAGGCCTGCGCGCATTGGCAGTTTATTCCAGCTAAATTCGTGGTACAGGTTTGCGCCAAGCGTGTGCGATTGATATTCTGTCAGGTTTTGTCTTTTGCCTATGCGCAGCACGTCACTGTCCCAGTTTTGGTAATGATGAAAAACATTAACCAGCCACTGCTTAGATTTGACGGACACTTGTGCCAGGCTGTGCAAGTCTTCCGGGTACATTGCTATTTGACTTTCAGGATAAGTGACACTGTTTTTTCCAACGTCTTTACTAACTGAAGGGAGCCACGACATATTCAGTTCAATGTCATCTGCCAGTTGGTGTTTGTACCTGACGCTGGAAGAAAATTGCTCAAAGCCATTGTTAAGCCGATCGCCATTGGGGGCATGGCTGCGGTCTTTCTTTCGGTATGCAAATGCCAGGTTGTAGTTTTCTTCACCTGTGATGGCAAGGATACGTCGCCCATTGCCTGTGTCTTCGACACCCAGTTCCAGTGTATCTTGCTCACCCTGAACTGAGTTCATCGCTATGACGCCGCCGATGGCCTCAGAGCCGTATAGCATAGCTGCCGGCCCTTTTTGCACACTGGCCAGTTGCAACAAACCTGGGTCGATGAATGAGGCCGAGTTACCTGCGCGTCGGTCAGTTAGCAGGACAATACCATTGACTTCAGTTCTTACCCGCCAGCGACTCAGGCCTCGGATGCTATAGCTCTGATAGAGCCCTCCCTGACCATTCAGAGAGACGCCTGGGACCTGAACAACCCAATCTGCAATGGTATTGCTCGCACCGTGTAAATCGTCCTTGCTAATATGTTCAATGTTAACGTTTGTAAATGGCTCTGAGGCAAGTAAATTTTTACCGCCAATGACTTCAATTGTTTCAATGGCGCTGCCTTGCGCCGCGATCGTGGATAAAAGTAAAAACTGGATCATGTACTGCTAACCCTAAATTATCTGCTTTGGCTCGTTAAGAAATCATTCATGTTTGATGATTTTCTGTTATTGTTACAGTTAAATGTACCTTTAATTGATAATGGGGTTAAGGGAAATGCGGTGAAATGACATTGTTTGTAACTTCTTGCATTTGTGCTTAACTTTGTTGACGTTTTTAAATCGGTAAATAGTTCTTGAGACGCTATTTCCTTACATTCAATTAAAATTATAACTACTCTAAGAAGGGATAAATATGAAACTCTTACATCCTGTGAGCCTCGCTGTTGCAGTAGCGCTTGGCGGTGCCAGCTATCTGGCGTATCACAATGCGCAACCTAACATGTATGAGCAAAAGGCAGATTACCTGGCTGCCAAGGCCGAGAAAAAAGCCAATTCACCAAAGCGTTATGATAAGCCTAAAGAAGCGCAAGAGTTTTATATTGCACAACGTCTACCCAAAGGCGTGGAAACACTGCCGACAGAGAAATACTCTAAAGCATTGGCACACATTAAAACGATGCAGCACTACTCATTGGCTGATAGCAAAATCGTTTTTGATTACACACCGCGTATGAACTCTGTTGATGGCATCAACCGTGAGCTGGGCCAGTGGAAAGAGCTGGGACCTGGCAATATCGGTGGCCGAACAAGAGCATTGATAATCCACCCAACAGAGCATGACACTATGTACGCCGCGGGCGTTGCCGGTGGCGTGTGGAAAACCACCGATGCAGGTAAATCATGGCAGCCAATGAGCGATTTGGCGACTAACCTGGCGGTTACCACGTTGACATTTGCGCCGAATGACCCGAATACCATCTATGCCGGAACGGGTGAGGGTTTCTTTAACGCGGACGCCATGCGCGGAGATGGTATTTTTAAATCAACAGATGGCGGCGCAACCTGGGAGCAGCTTGAGGCAACCGCAGGCAATGAGCTATTCCACTATACAAACAAGATTGTATTTAGCAAAAACGATCCCGCTATCCTTTATGCTGCAACGCGCGGCGGTGTACAGCGCTCAAAAGACAATGGTGCAAGCTGGGAGACCGTGTTTGTTGCAAAAGGGGCTTCTGTTGGGTGTACCGATCTGACTCTGGTTGACGATGGTGATAAAGATGTATTGGTTACTGCGTGTGGCTCGTTTGATACGGGCGGCATCCACCGCAGTGCAGACGGCGGTGATAACTGGGATTCGGTATTGGTAGCTCCAAAACAGGGTCGCTCTACCATCGCTGTGGCACCGTCTGACAACAACGTCATGTACGCCTTGCTGGCTAACATCGATGATCATGGTATGGAAGCCGTCTATAAATCGGAAGATATGGGTTTGACCTGGACTGCGACAGTTACCCGTGACTCAGCAGATGAATTTAGCCGACTGCTACTGAGTAACACGGTATATGGTTTATTCCCTCAATGTGGTTATGGTCCTGAACCTCAGTTTTATAACCAGGGCTGGTATGACAACATTATTGCTGTTGACCCCGTGAATCCTGACGTAGTCTGGACGGGTGGTATTGATACGTTCCGCTCAGATGACGGTGGTAAAACGTTCGTACCAACCAGTATTTGGTGGTTTGATATGGACCATGAGCTGTATGCTCACGCTGACCAACACACTATCGTTTTCCACCCTGCGTATGATGGTGTGAATAACACAACGATGTTTGTTGGTAACGACGGTGGTATTCAACGAACTGACAATGCGATGGGTGAACGCCTAGACCTTGAACAGGTATGTGGTGCCAGCGATGATCCTGCAGGCAAGATAAACTGGCAAACGCTTAACAATGGTTATGCGGTAACGCAATTCTACCATGGTACTGTTATGCCAGATGGCACCGCTTACTTTGGCGGTACTCAGGACAATGGTACTTTGCTGGGTGAAGATGGCGGATTTAATGAATGGCGTGAAATCACTGGGGGTGACGGCGGCTGGACAGCGGTTGATCCAACTAACCCAGACGTTATGTTCTCTGAGTATACCGGCCTGTCGTTACAGAAATCGACAGACGGTGGTGTGACATTTGCTGATGCTTTCAATGGTATTACAGGGGATGGCTTCCCGTTCATTACTCGTTTCGAAATGGCACCATCTAACCCACAAGTTCTGTGGATAGGCGGTAATCAGCTTTGGCGTACAACTGATCAAGCCGAAAACTGGGTAGCAGGCAGCCCTGTATTAGATAGCTCAGTGTATGCAATCGGTATTGCTCCGCAGGATGAAAACATTGTAGCGGCCGGTACACGCGAGGGTTATATTTACATTAATTACGCGGCTGGTGAAGCGGATGCAGAGCAACCTTGGCATAGCTTCAAAATTGGTGCTGAAGACGAACGTGCTACAATCAGCGCCATCGCATTTGACCCAACTGATGCGCAAATCGCTTACGCGACAGTTTCGACATTTGATCAGGCACATGTTTGGAAAACCACAGACGGCGGTAAGAGCTGGATGCCTATCGATAAAGATATTCCAAATGTACCTGCGACCTCGGTTGCGGTTGATCCAAACAACGCTCAGCGCGTCATTATCGGTACCGATTTAGGCGTATTCATTTCTACTGACGGTGGTGAAAACTGGTTCGCTGACGGTTCTGGCCTGGCTAACACCAATATTGCTAAAGTTGCATTCCACAATAATGAAGTCTTCGCTTTCACTCACGGACGCAGCGCCTATAAAGTGGCCTTGGCGAGTTTTGGTGATGCCGAGCTGAGCACGCAAGAGGATACAGAGTTAAATGTTGCCCCTGCTTTGGTAAGCCGCTTCACAGGAGCGACGTTTACAATGGTAGAGATCACAGAGCAGCCTGAGTCTGGTGCATTAATGCTAGACGGTGAAGCACTCGACTTGGGTGCTGTCGTTGAAGGAGATAACGTTGCTAAAGTCGTTTACATGCCAAATGTAGATTTCAACGGCGAAGATCACTTCAAAGTTGCGGGTAAAACAGCAGGTTCAGATGTCGCTGAAGAGGTGCCCGTGGACCTGACTGTCGAAGCTGTAAACGATGCACCGGTTTTCCAGGGGATAGAAGACATTTACTTAACTTTGGGTCAGAAATTTACTCTTGATTTCAAAGATAAGGTCACAGATATCGAAGGTGATCCGGTTACATTGTCTATGGAGACACAAGTCCCTGGATTTACATTCGAAGACGGTGTTTTCTCTGGGCAGGCATCAGAGTTGTTTAGCGGCGATGTAAGGTTGACAGCCTCTGATGGTGAACTTGAAACATCAATTAGTTTTGTAGTTGACATTGTTGACCTTACTGACCGTACACCGGTTATCGAGCAACAGCAAAGATTTGAGGTATTCGAAAATACTCCTGTAGGTACCACCATCGGTCAGCTGGCGTTCAGCGATCCGGATGCAGAGACATCACCTGTGGTTGCGTTCCACGTGTACGGTGATAATTCCTTCACTATCGATGCTGAGGGTAACATCATAGTTGCCAGAGAGCTGGATTTTGAATTTCAGGAACTCGCAGTACTGGGTGTTCAGGCGGAAGATAGCTTAGGTCATTTGTCTGAGCACACAACGGTTAATGTAAAGATTAAAGACCTTCGTGGTGATGACGATGATGATGATGACGGTGATGCAGGTTCATTCTCTTGGCTGGCATTGCTGAGCTTACCGCTAGCATTGCTTCGCAGAAGACGTAAATAGGCAAGAGCCGATTAAACAGAAGGCGAGTTGGTGAAAACTGACTCGCTTTTTTTATGTCTGTGCTTTGCAAAAAATTAAGAGAACTTGCGTTAATTTCTGCACTAAAGGTTACTTTTTATAACAAATTGTTGATAGATTGAGCGAACGGCATACAAAGCACTGGATATTCCGAACTAGGCTGATATAACTAGCTATGGATTGAGAAACAGGAATTCGTCATGATGGACAAAACACAACAATTGGATAATAGCGTCATCGCTGAATTACAAAATAAAGATCATTCAGAACAATTAAAACATTTGGATAATCTGAGCTGCACGCATGGCGATATTATCGAGCTACTAGCACAGTATCTTGCTTTGAGTGAGCAAGACGATGATAGCCAGTTTGATGCCTGGTACGATGCTTTGTGTCAGGACCAGCTCAGAGTATTGAAGGCGTTTGAAATCTTCAGAGCCCACTACGAGCAGGCCCATTAAATTATAACAGCCGATACAGAGAGGTTTTCAGACCTCTCTGCACAACCGTATTTAGCGAATAGACAAGTCGTATTTAGTTATCAGGCTCTCGATGTACTTGTAACGCATGGACATGGGTTTTTCGTGCTCCATGTGGTGGCTGAGCGCACGATTTAACAGTTTAAGTGCGCTAAGTAACTCAGCTCGGTGCTGCGCCGGGATATAGCTGGCAGTGCGGTCTTCGGTCAATGTGTCTACCAGCGCACGGCCCAAGTCTATATACACAATTTCTTCTATTAGCCCATTTTGACTAATTACACCATATTTACTGCACAGGAATTGTTGCCAGCTTTGTTGTATATGCTCAGGTAAGTCTTCATTAAAGCGGCTGTCCTGGCTTATCAGGCCCTGCTGCGCACATTTACTGAGCACTTGCACGTACTTTTGCTGAAACAACTCGTAAGCATGGGATGATTGCTCAACCTGATGCTTCAGGAGTAACTGACCCCATAGCTCAGCACCTCTTGGGTAGTAATCTGTATGCTCAACGCATTCATAGAGGCCCAGGTAAGAGCTGCACTTGATCTGGTTTTCCAGGCTATAACTGGCGTTAGGGAAAATACACATCTCCTGCCAATGCATAAGTTGATCGGGCGCAACGCCAAGTGCGCTACAGAGCTCGTCAGCGCTGAAAAAGTGTGTACTGAGGTGGTGTGTCAGACGCATAAATAAAACAACTGGTTATATATACAGTATTCTTATTCTGGCCGAATCAGCGTATTTAGGCAAGCTGTTTTATAAATTTTCCAATTGCCCCTCGGATCTGACTTTCATTTGTGTTAAAACTTAGCGCCAAATAACGAATCAAACGAAATTTGTATGCGCAACATAGAAACGATAAAAAAAGCCAGTTTAATTACGGCTATCAAAACTCCTTATGATTTACACGGCAATATTGACCTTGCCGGTTTTGACGCGCTTGTTGAAGCACAAATTGAGGCCGGCGTTGATGGGATTGTCGTCGGTGGCACGACAGGTGAAGGCCAGTTAATGAACTGGGAAGAGCACCTGATGCTGATTGCTCACAGTGTTAACCGGTTTTCCGACAAGTTGGTGATCGTCGGCAACACTGGCAGTAATAATACGCGTGAAGCGGTTAAGGCGACGGAATATGGCTTTGCGTCTGGTATGGATGCGGCACTGCAGATCAATCCATACTACGGCCGCACTTCCAAGGCTGGTCTGGCTGAGCATTTTGCACGCGTGCTGGAAATCGGCCCTGCGTTTATTTACAACGTACCTGGGCGGACAGGCCAGGATCTGACCCCGGAAATCATCGAACCTTTAGCGGGGCATACTAATTTTGTCGGTATGAAAGAGTGTGCCGGGCACGAGCGCATAGCCTATTATGAGCAAAAAGGCGTTGCCTGTTGGTCGGGTAATGACGACCAGGCCCATGACAGCCGCCACATTCATCAGTCTCACGGTGTTATTTCGGTCACTTCAAATCTGGTTCCACAGTTGTTTCGTGCATTGATGGATAGCCCAAATGAGTCGTTAAACGCACAATTGCAGCCGTTGATGAATTGGTTGTTTTGCGAACCCAACCCGATTGCAATCAACACGGCACTGGCCATGACAGGTGCTGCGTTACCTGTGTTTCGTTTGCCATACGTACCACTGTGTGAATCCCAGCAAAGAACGGGGGTTGAATTGATCAATCAGCTTAATGCTGACACAGTGGTTGGTGGTGTTGCCGATGTGATTAATCCTGCCGATGTTAAGCTATATTAACCACATGCAGGTGACACCGGGCAATTAAATAGCGTATAATCTGCGGCCCTTCATTATTGGTCGCAGGTTTTTGCAATGAATTTTAAGTCTTTCAGTTTTCCCGATGCCTTACTACAGGCGCTAGATGAATTAAATTTCCATACCCTGACACCGATACAGCAGGCAGCTATCCCCGTCGTCAGGCGCGGCCATGACGTGTTAGCAACTGCGCAAACCGGAACCGGAAAAACAGCGGCGTTTGCGCTGCCTGTGATCCACCGTTTGCTGGAGGGAGAATCACTGAAGTCGCCGCGCGCGCTGATCCTTGCGCCAACCAGAGAACTTGCAGAGCAAATAGCCAACAACTGTGAGGCGTTTTGCCAGTATACTCCACTGACCGTGCAGGCTGTGTACGGTGGTGTGAACGTTGAAGGGCAGACACAGCGTCTTGCTCAGGGCGTTGATATTCTGGTTGCCACACCAGGTCGATTGTTAGATTTGATCCGTTTGGGTTCTGTCAGCCTGGCACAGGTAAAGTACCTGGTGCTGGATGAAGCAGATCGTATGCTGGATATGGGCTTTATTGCAGATATGCAAAAGGTTATCGACATGGTCAGCGAAGACAGACAGTTACTGTTATTTTCTGCGACTTTCCCAACGGCAGTTAAACAATTTGCCAAGCAAGTACTGCGTGAGCCTAAATTAGTTCAGGCCGCGAAAGAAAACACCACCGCAGAAACCGTACGACACGTTGTTTATCCGGTTGAACAAAAGCGTAAGCAGGAGCTGCTGTCTGAGCTGATCGGCAAGAAAAACTGGTTGCAGGTCCTGGTTTTCGTCAATATGAAAGATGATGCTGATCAGCTGGTCAAAGAGCTGGAGCTTGATGGGATCAGTGCAACAGTCTGCCATGGTGATAAAAGCCAGGGTGCTCGTCGCAGGGCATTGCGTGAGTTTAAAGAGGGCAAGGTCAGAGTGCTGGTTGCCACTGAGGTTGCGGCCCGGGGTATTGATATTGACGGACTCCCTCGCGTAATCAACTACGATTTACCTTATCTTGCTGAGGACTATGTGCACCGTATTGGTCGTACCGGCCGTGCGGGGAACTCGGGTCAGGCAATTTCTTTTGTGGCACGAGAAGAAGAGCAGACTTTGCTACATATCGAAACTTTAATTGGCCAAAAAATAAAGCGCTATTATCTGCCGGGTTATGAGGTTGCCAGCCGCGAAAACCTGATTGAGAACCTGGCTAAGAAGCCGTCTCATCAGCGTCGTAAGGCGCGTACTAACCGTCCGAGTAATCAGGCCAGTGGTGAAGCGCGCGCCAAAAACCGCACTAAAATCAGTAACGTTCGTCAGAGGCTAAAAGGTGCTCAGCTAAAATTACAGAAGTAGATAATATCCTTCAGTCTGGCCCGACAGGCCAGACTGAACATTCAGCGATACATACCTAACTCTGTCCCTTCTTTTTTACATACTGCCTCAATTGCAGGATGCCTTGAAATACCACTTAAGTAACGTCCCAGATGCTCAAACTGCAGAGGCGGTTTGGCAAGCTCGTCGGCCCAGATACAGAGCATAAATAAATAGCAATCACAGACCGTGAACTGCTCACCAACCATATAGGTTTTATCTGCCAGATGTCTGTCGAGCAGGGTCAGCATATCTTGCACACGCGACTGTTGGGTTCTGACAATATCGTCATACATGAGTGCACTTTGCGTATGGCGCTCCGGATAAAAGTAGATCATCAGCTCTGCCTGAACTGTGGTCGTCAGATACATCAGCCACTGGTAAAATTCTGCTTTTTGTTTTGGCTCTGCTGGAATTAAATGGCCTTCGGGGTGCTTTTCACATAAGTAAAGACAAATAGCGGCACTTTCGAACAGAACAAACTCGTCATCAACTAAGGTTGGGATCCGTCCTGTGGGGTTGAGCTGTAAATATTGTGCCGACCGCTGCACATTTTTTTTTCTGTCGACCAGTTCAAGCTGGTAAGGGACCCTGAGGGCTTCAAGAACAAAGTGAGGCGCTAAACTCGCGTTTCGTGGATAGTAGAACAGTGTATACATGGTTAGCCTTAAATAGTTTATGTCGTAGGTTTAAACTCCTTTTCGGCGATTCCTATAGGACTGTAGGACAGCATCAACCATTAAACAAATGGAACCTTGCATATTCGCCAAAAAAAATGCCAGCTTGCGCTGGCATAATTTGACTAGGGCTGATAATAAATCGGGGAGTTTGGCCCGACCGGCAAGCCGAAACCGAATACCCAGATATAGAACAGCGCCACCCAGCCGATAAAGAAACACATACTGTAAGGCAGCATGGTCGCGACCAGAGTACCGATCCCCATGTCTTTTTTGTACTTGGTGGCCACCGCCAATATTAAACCAAAGTAACTCATCATCGGTGTGATCAGGTTAGTAACTGAGTCGCCAATTCGATATGCGGCCTGAATGGTTTCAGGTGCATAGCCGACCAACATCAGCATAGGCACGAAGATAGGCGCGGTAACCGCCCACTGCGCTGAAGATGAGCCCAGGCTCAGGTTCACAACCGCACACATCAAAATAAACAGAACAAAGACTTCCGGGCCTGTCAGGTTCAGCGCTTGTAACATCGCCGCACCGTTAATTGCCAAAATGGTACCCAGGTTGGTCCACTTAAAGAAGGCTACGAACTGAGCTGCAAAGAACACCAGCACTATGTACATACCCATTGAGCTCATGCTTTTACTCATGGCGTCGATAACGTCACGATCGTTACGCATAGTGCCGACAACTCGTCCATAGACGAAACCAGGAATTGCGAATGTCACGAAGATGAATACAACTATGCCTTTCAGGAAAGGAGAGCCGGCGACGGCGCCTGTTTCAGGATGACGCAGAATGCCGTTTTCAGGCACTATGGTTAATGCCAGTAAGGCTGATACCACAAGCAAAGCAACACCAGCCCACTTTAGGCCAGACTTTTCTTTGTCTGTCAGGTGTTCAATGTTGTTGCTGGACAGGTCAACGCTGGCTTCGTCCGGGTTGTATTTGCCAAGGCGAGGCTCAACAATGGCTTCTGTTACCCAGGTACCTACAATGGCAATCAGGAATACAGAGATCATCATGAAGTACCAGTTTGCCTCAGGACCAACCTGGTAGGTTGGGTCAATCATTTGCGCGGCGGGTGTCGTGATACCGGCAAGCAGCGGGTCTATGGTGCCCAGTAACAGGTTGGCACTGTAACCGCCAGATACCCCGGCAAAGGCTGCGGCAAGACCTGCAAGCGGGTGGCGGCCCAGGCTATGGAAAATCATGGCTGCGAGTGGGATCAGTACAACATAACCGAGCTCAGAAGCCGTGTTAGAAAGAATCGCCGCGAACACGACCATAAAGGTCACTAGCCGCTTAGATGCGCCCATAACCATACCGCGCATGGCCGCTGAAAGCATGCCTGAGTGTTCTGCTACACTCACACCCAATAGCGCAACCAGTACGGTCCCCAGTGGTGCAAAGCCCGTAAAGTTAGTAACGAGACCAGTGACGATACGCTGCAGACCTTCTGCGCTCATCAGGCTGACGACCTCGATCACACCGTCTGGCGCTCTGCCTTTTGCACCTTCCGGGCGCGGATCTATGGCACTGAGCCCCATCCAGTCCGCGATACCACTGAAAATGACAATGGCGATACAGAACATGGCAAACAGGGTGATAGGGTGGGGCAACATGTTGCCCAGAAACTCAACCGTTGCTAGAAAGCGGTTAAACAGGCCGCCTTGCTTTTGCTGGTTGGATTGATCAGCTGACGTCTCTACAGCATTCGACATAGCAAATTTCTCGATTATAAAAAATGCCGTTACTCTACCACCAATCGCGCATTTGTTTTATAGCTACGCGTTAATTTTGAAAGAATCTGAGACAAAATGAGTAAAACACCCACTTGTACCCAGGAATACAGGTTACTCTTTAGCCTCATTAGCCATTTGATAGATAAAGTTAAGCTTGTTAATAAAGTCCTCTTTGTTCTTTTCGTGTTGGTAATCCAGGTGATAGGTGTTGTGAAAACCAAACCTGAGTAACAAGGCGCTGCCTTCCAGGTAGATAGTGTAACCGTCCGGATCAGAGTAGGCTCGGATCCCTTCAAATAATTTGCCATTTTCATCGGCTTCACCGTGTTGCTGAATATACTCATAAACGGCGAGGATCTGGCGACTGTCGATATCGTTTTTCATTATCTGCTCCTGTTAATCTGCTTAGAGGTGCAATTTCCTTTAAACGGCTTGTAAATCAGTCCGTTTGGCACAAATCATCCGGACTAGTTCCACTGTAACGCAAGCTGTGGCAGGATCAATGGCTAAAGCCGTATTTTTGGAGTTGTTTTGCAAATACATTTTTTAGGGACCTCGTCGGGCAGCCCCAGTCTGAGCCGAAACATGTCTGCAACCGGGGTCAGTTTCGAAAAATCCAAATCCTGGCTGCTGGTGGATTGCGGCGAAGCCACTCAGCACCAGCTGCTTAAAGCGGACTTGTCTCCTTATCACCTGAGCGTGATTTGCATCTCTCATTTACATGGTGACCATTGTTATGGCCTGCCAGGTTTGCTGTCGTCAATGGCTATGTCGGGCCGAACTGATCCTGTTTACTTGATTGCGCCACAGGCTGTGGTTCAGTTTGTTATGTCGACCCTGGCACTGACTCAGGTCACCTTGCCTTTTGACCTACATACGATGGCCATAGAGCAAAGTGATCAGTTTATTTCTCTAGAGTTTTGCTATATCGAGATCATCCCTTTGAAGCACCGGGTGCCCAGTTTTGGATTCAAAATCACAGAGGCGCTTATTCCACGCAAACTGAGAATTAAACAGCTTCACAGTGAAGGCATAGCGAGCGGGCCGCATTACAACTTGCTGCAAAAAGGTCAGGATGTCATTTACCAGGGGCAACGGCTCGCGGCCGACACTTATGCGTTCCCCAGCTGGCGACCCAGAAGCGTGATTGTTTGCGGGGACAATGAAAAACCCTCGCTGCTGTCGTCATACTGCGACGATATAGATATGCTGGTGCACGAGGCGACATTTACTCACCCGGATCTGATACGGGTTGGCACCCATACCGGTCACAGCGACGCCAAACGGGTGGCGCAGTTTGCCCAGCAATATCAGATCCCTTCGCTCATACTGACTCACTTTAGTGTGCGTTATCATGGTGAGGGCATGCTTGACGTACTTGAGAAAGAAGCCAGAACACACTTTCACGGGAATTTGCGCCTGGCGTACGATTTTTTGGTTTTAACTGTGCCTAAACAGCTACTTTCTGAGTGAGCAGAAAAGTCCCCAGTCCTGTTCGACCTGGCTGGCATAAGCATTCGCAGCTTCAATCAGTTCATCTCTGGCCGCTGGCAAGACATCTGTAACGACCTGTTGAAACATCAACGAGCGGCGATCGCCACGCATGTGCGCATAGGCCAGCGCAGTAGCACAGGCCTCTGCGTACTGGCATAAGCCATCACGCTCGGCAGCGCGCTTGCCTAACACAATATGCTCAGGATCGATGCCAACCCGAGCATGATGACGCGAGCGTACCAGCCAGTGTGTGCCTTGCCATAGTGCATCATCTAAAACCAGATCGGGTCGGCGCTGCATTTTGCGCTGGCAATTAACGGTCAGGTGTGCATGATTTAGGCGGTTGGTTGGGCTCAGGTCGGTGAAATAATGTAACGGCGCGGCCAGTTGCTGTTGTTTGACTTCTACTATGTGATACAGCTCGGCAGAAGAGCAAAATTTAGGTCCAACCAGCAGGTAGTAACGTTTCAGGTTGTTAGACCCTGTTCCTGCATCCAGGCGCTCAACACAGTCGATTATCTCGTCATCGACATAGGGGCGGAAGTACTCAACCAAGGCATTGCTGAAATCTTCGTGTAAACGAACAAATTTTTCATCATCATCCTTAAACTGAAGCGGGGTGTTATTTAAGTCCACTTCTTTGGCCAGGCTACTCTTAAGGTTAAAGGCTGCGCCCCCGACCAGACGTTGTAAGCCCTTTTGCCAGCGTTTATGTAAAATATGCTCCTGAGCGAACTGAGTAAGGGCACTTTGGTTGTTGTTTTCTCCGCGTAACGACGCCTCACAGGTGGTCACATAGCGGTCGATGAAAATGCTCTGGGCCCGGTGAACCTGCGCCATGTCAGCCAGGGGCTTCTGCCGAAGCTTCATATCCTCACTGTTACTTTGCAACAAAGCACCTTCTTGTTGGGCCAGAGGCAGGCTGACTAAAAAACGTAGTAAGTCCCATACTGCGTGGCCGACGCAGGCATCATCAAAGTCGTTCGGCGAAAAAACCAAAGTGCCGCCGTGCGAGCCTTCTTCGCTTAAAAACCCAAAGTTACTGGCATGGCAGTCTCCGAGCACGTTAGTTAGTGGTAATTCAAACAGGGTTTTAGGCAATGAAATAGCCGCTTGCGCCAGATCCCGATACATCAAAGGGGCACTGCCGCGGAAAAAGCGAAATGCGCTGGAGGCCATCTTGCTGTGCTTAGCTAAGGTCATGCTGGGATGCGTCCCGTCATGATGATCAAAATATTGACCGAGTACATCTGCTCTTTCCATTAGTCCTTCCTCTTGTGTTTTATACCTAAATGCTCTTTTGCCAATCTGACCACGTTTGGGTCCACCGGTGGGGGAGTCGTGTCTACACCATCGCTGAGTGTTTTTACCAGGGTCTTGAGTACTTCGACCCGGGTATACCATTTATGCTCTCCAAGGACCAGATGCCAGGGGGCTTGCTGGGTATCGGTGCGGGCAAACATATCGTCTATGGCTTGTTCATAATCGTTGCGTCTGTTGCGGTTACGAATATCTTCTTCAGTCAGTTTCCAGCGCTTATAAGGGTTATTAAGGCGCTCTTCAAAGCGTTTCAGCTGCTCCTGAGCGCTGATATGCAAAAAGAGCTTCACCACCTTCACGTCGTCATCATGAAGCAGGCGCTCAAACTCGTTAATTTCCTGATAGGCCCGTTGCCATTCACTTTGTGTAGCGAACGCTTCTACGCGCTCTACCAACACGCGGCCGTAGTAGGAGCGGTCAAAGATGGTCAGGGTGCCAGCCTTTGGCAGCTTATTGTAAAAGCGATAGAGATAATGTCTGCCTTGTTCTTCATCTTTTGGCGCGCTGATGGGAAAAACCTGATAACCCCTTGGGTCCAGCCGTTCAGTGATGCGGCGAATAGCGCCCCCTTTGCCGGCCGCATCCCAGCCTTCAAAGATGATCAGCGCACGGCGGCCCTGGTGATAGTAGGCCTGCTGCACGTGCAACAGCTCGTTTTGCCAGTATTTCAGCGCCCGCCGATAGGCTTTTTTGTCATCCAGTGCCGGATGCTCCAGCGGTGCTTTGACCGTGATCTGGCGATTTAATAATACACTAAGCTTAGGTTCAATATTCACAACTCTACCTCGTTGGCAGTGATCACTGTCATGGTCGCGCTTGTTGCCAGCTTGATACCTCTACGCTAGCTCAGAACAATGACAGTTTTGTTAAGACTGTTTTGTGACAGTTGAAAACTTAACCGTCATTGCTTTTCAAAACAACCACAATGTTGCCCCATACTGACAGAGTTTTTGCTTTAAAGGGTTGATCTCGCCATAGAATCGATGCAATCAGGCAATAAAAAAGCAGCCGGATGGCTGCTTTGACAAGTTACTGTGATAGCGCGATTAGCGCGCGTTAGTACTTTCGAAAATCTTGTCGGCAGATGCTGCAACGAATCCTGTGTAGATTTCGCCATCTGGCTTGTTATAGCGCAGCGCAAACTCGTAGAAACAGCTTGGAATGCTGAACTCGCCATCGCTGAATGCCACAGCCTGATGGTCTGCGAGTGTTGATGATTGCTCAAGCAGCACTTCCGGTGAACCTTTGATTTCACCACCAGAGGCGTTCAGTTCAAATCCGGCGTCTTTCAGTGCCTGGTTAACGGCTTCGATGGTTTCAAAGTTACCCAGGTGGTTGATGCTCACTGTGAAGTGGTTAGCACGGTAGCCCCATGCTGCCATCCAGGCTGCGTATTCAGACTCGGCCAGTAATTGCTTGTAGGTTTCGTGGCTGACTTGCCAGTGCGTACCTGAGTACAGGAAGTTTTCCGCAGTAACGGCGCTCTCGTCGATTTGCTCAACCAGCTCGTTAACGATAGCTTGCAGTTCAGGTGAGCACTTTTCTACCAACAGCTCAGAAATGAACACTTTTGGTTTGGTCGGATCGCTGTGCTCAAAGTGCTTGGCATAGAGTTTTTTGGCTTCGAAGTGGTATTCACCGCACTCTGTATAGCCAACCGCTTTGAAATGCGCTGCCAGTTTTTCCAGGCCAATTTTTTCGTGGTTAAAGGTGCGCAGTGCAATATGATCGTTGATCACATCATCCTGTTGCGTAGAACCAAGTAGTTCGTGGACTTTAACAGCTGAAGGAGTAACTTCTAGGTAGTTATTCCATAGTTTTTCAAATAAGCTATCTACATTGTTGTGCATAATGACAATCCTTAAAATGGCGGCCCAGCCGCGTTAAATGTTACGACTAAGCACGACGCAAACTTTTAATTCGATTTTTACCAGGCGCTTAAGCGTTGTTGCTCAAAGCGACTGAGTTAATATGTTTGTTACAGGATAAACCCGCTTATCTCGTCGCCTTCAGACACTTGTAGTGCCGAGGCTATGTCTGCCGTCACTTTGAAAGCGGCGGTTTTACCACACCAGTTAACCTGAGTATCAAAGGTGGCTCTGAAATTCGCTAAACCACAATTAGAGACGGACCAGGTTTGCGCTTCGGTAAGGTTTAATTCTTCGGGCTTGACGATGCGCACAGCGCCACGTTTTGTTTCACGGACCGTTTTGATATTCTGCAGTCTCGACTCAACAGTCGGGCCTGCATCAAACAAGTCCACATAACCACGGTGTTCAAAACCTTCTTTTTCCAGTAGGCGCAGCGCAGGCTTGGTTTTTTCATGCACCTGGCCTATCACGGCTTGTGCTTTTTTGCTCAGTAAGTTGGCGTAAATTGGGTATTTAGGCATCAGCTCACTGATAAATACCTTATCGCCCAAACCAACTAAGTGATCTGCCTGAGGAAACTCAATACTGAAGAAATGTTCCTGCAACCACTGCCAGAAAGGGGAGTGTCCGTCTTCGTCGCTCACGCCGCGCATCTCCGCGATAACTGTGTCGCTAAAGCGGTCTGTGTGTAACGCCATAAAGTTAAAGCGCGAACGCGACAGGAAGCGGCCTGCCAGTCCCTTACGGAAGGGCTCTCTGAGAAACAAGGTACAGATCTCGGATGCGCCGGTGTAGTCATTACACATGCTCAGAATGTCGACCGTATTGTATACATTCAGGGTTCGAGAATGGTGTACCGTTTTGCCCAGGTGATAGTGATATAAAGGGGTTTGCATACCAACCGCAGCTTCAATTGCGGTGGTGCCTAAAATTTCGCCGCTGTCACTGTCTTCCAGTACAAATAGATAGCCTTCGTCCCGTGGCTGAACAACGGTTTTTGCAAAGCTTTGCTCTGAGCGCGCAATTTTACTGCTCAGCAAGTCGTCATCTACTGGCAATGAGGTAAACCCATGGCCCGATTCGATGGCGATGGTTTTGAGCGCCGCAAAGTCTTTTTCTGAAATGGGTCTGAGTACTTGCATAGTTTTAACAGGGCGCTTACGCGCCCCTCACTATTAACCGTTAACTACGTCTGCTACAGCCAGCTCAAAGCGAGCCAGACCGGCCTGGATATCTTCGTCAGGAATAACCAGAGAAGGAGTGAAGCGAACAACATTGGTACCTGCAACCAGGGCCATCAGGCCATGTTTACCACTTGCTACCAGGAAGTCACGAGCGCGACCGTTAAATTGTTCGTTTAACACGGCGCCAAGCAGTAACCCTTTACCACGTACTTCACTGAATACGTTGTACTTTTCGTTAATGGCAGCCAGTCCATCGCGGAACAATTGCTCCTTGCGCTTTACATCGGCCAGCAGTTGCGCGTCGTTAACAGTATCAAACGCAGCTTCGGCTACAGCACATGCCAGCGGGTTACCGCCATAAGTAGAGCCATGAGTACCAATTTTAAGGTGCTTAGCAATCTCTTTGGTTGTTAGCATTGCACCAATTGGGAAACCACCACCCAGCGCTTTTGCGGTCGTCAGGATATCTGGAGTCACGTTCAGACCCTGGTAAGCATAAAGGTCGCCAGTACGGCCAACGCCTGTTTGTACTTCGTCAAAGATCAGTAATGCGTTGTGCTTGTCACACAGCTCGCGCACGCCCTGAATAAATTCGTTTGTTGGAGGGATGATACCGCCTTCGCCCTGAAGGGGTTCCATCATCACTGCACAGGTCTTGTCAGAGATTAACTTGGCAAAGGTTTCCAGGTCGTTGTAATCAACGTGTGTTACATCCTGAGGCTTAGGACCGAAACCATCTGAGTATGCTGCCTGACCACCTACGGTCACAGTGAAAAAGGTTCTGCCATGGAAGCCTTTGTTGAAGGCAATGATCTGGGTCTTTTCTTCTGAGTAGTTATCAATGGCCCAGCGACGTGCCAGCTTGAGGGCTGCCTCGTTTGCTTCTGCGCCAGAGTTTGCAAAGTAAACTTGCTCGCCAAAGGTCGCATCTGTGAGTTTTTTTGCCAGGCGAAGGGCCGGCTCGTTGGTCATTACGTTAGACAGGTGCCAGATTTTCTCACCTTGCTCTTTCAGCGCGTTAACCAGAACTGGGTGACAATGACCCAGACAGTTTACGGCAATACCGCCAGCGAAGTCGATGTACTCGTCGCCTTTTTGGTCCCAAACACGTGAGCCCTTACCTTTAACCGGGATCACTTCAGACGGATTGTAGTTTGGTACCATTACCTCATTAAACAACTCGCGATTCACTTGCATGACGACTTCCTCTTATAAATCTTTACATCTTAGGGACAGAACCGGCTACTGACTGCAATAGACGATGTTACTTTCCCCGCTTTTTGTCATTATTACGCGTTGCGTTGTCAATTTGCAGTGCAAAAATAAATAAAATGATTAAAATAACAGTCAAAATGACGATTTAAGTTTTCACAATGATCCATTCACAAGACGAACGTTTACTTTCTGAGCTGAGGAAAAATGCCCGTGCCAGCATCTCTGAATTGGCCAGAACCCTGGATATGTCCAGAACAACGGTCCAAAGTCGGTTGCAAAAACTCGAACAAAGCGGGGTGATCCAGGGGTATAGTGTGGAGCTGGGCAGGCAGTATCAGGAATCTCAGGTTGCTGCGCATGTATCTATCAAGGTCCGGCAGAAGCTGACCGCACAAACCAATAATGCACTGAAGCAGATCAACAACATTTCAGCTTTGTATGCGATTAGTGGCGAATACGACATGATAGCAGAAGTAGAGGCGCAAAGCCTTGAGCAGCTCAGTCAGCTGCTCGATGATATTGGCAACCTGGAAGGGGTTGAGCGGACCACATCCTCGGTAATTTTAGAAACTAAGTTCAAACGCTGAACAGAGCTTGGGTTGCTTAGCTGGACGACTCAGGTAACCATACGCTGGTGCCGGTGGACGCGATATGGTTCATATTGCTTTTCAGCACTTTGTTGCCAACCCGGCTGGAGGTTTCCGGACGACTGACCAGATACCCCTGAACACACCGTATCCCCATCTGTTTAACTAACTCAAACTGGTCGACCTGCTCAACCCCTTCGGCAACAATTTTGAGGTCGAGCTGTGCGCCCAGCTCACTGATGGAGTTAAGGATCTTATAGTATTTGGGGTTGTCTTTAGCCTGTGAAATAAACAGCTTGTCGATTTTGATCACATCAATTGGTAAGTCCGCCAGGGTGCTGAGCGAGCTAAACCCGGTGCCAAAATCGTCAATGGCGATGGTGACCCCAGCTGAGCGACAACGCTCAAGCTGTGCAATGATTTCATCACTAGCAGTGATAAGCGTTGACTCCGTGATCTCCAGCATCAGTGAAGTCGGCGGTAAGCCGGTTTTTTCTAATGCAGCCATCACCCAGTCAAAAATTGCACGGTGCTTGAGCTGGATCCCGGATACATTTACCGAGATGCGCACGCGCTTCATACCTGCATTGTGCCAGGCGGACATTTGCCGACAGGACTCCAGCAAGATCCAGTCCCCAAGATCCAGGATCAGGTTCGACTCTTCCGCAATGGGAATAAACTCAGACGGGGGGATCAGGCCCTCTATCGGATGGTGCCAGCGTGCCAGTGCTTCAAAGTAGTCAATAGAGCAATCTTCAACATGCACTATGGGTTGAAACGATAAGTGGAAGTTTTGCGAGGCAATGGCCAGGCGCAGTTCTTCTAACAGGTAATGATAGCGCCTAATTTTATTGCCCATTTCGGGGGAGTAAACCCGAAATATCCCGCGACCATCCGTTTTAGCACGGTACATAGCAACGTCTGACATTTGTAGTAGTGCATTGGGTGTGGCGGCGCTGTCGGGATAGACAGCAATACCGATACTGGCACTAATCTTCACCAGCTTATTGCCGAGCACAAAGTCGCGCTCAATCTCGCCAAGTATGGTCTGAGCGACTTCGGTACAAAACCCGGTATCTTTAAGGTCGGGAATAAAAATAGAAAACTCATCTCCGCCAAGTCGCGAGAGGTTTTGATCAAGCCCATGTACGGCATGCAGTGCCTGCAACTGATACTGACGCACCACCTGACATAAACGCTCAGCAACCTGGATCAATATCTCATCACCAAAACTATGTCCGAACGAATCGTTTACTTGCTTAAAACCATCAAGGTCAATAAACAGCAGGCCGCACTTGCTTTGCTGTTGTTCTGCCATTGCGAGCTCATTGCTGATGTGCTCAATATAGGCATGACGGTCTATCAGTTTCGTGAGCTTATCCTGAAAGACATGGCTGTCGGTGTTGATCTTAATACGCTGGATATTGCTTGCGATGGCGTGTACAGCATGACTGATCTGGGCAACAGTGCCGCCAATCGGCAATGCTTTGTAATCAATTTCCAGGCCACTAATAATATCTTTGAGGTCCCTGTCAATGTCGGTCAGAGCTTTCGAGCGGGTATGTTGCAATCTTAACTCACGCAGTCTGGTGAGTGCCAGTATTAGCATCACCATAACCAGTAACAGCAAAACTGGCGATGAAAACACGCGCGTCATGACCTGTTTAACGGAGGCCGAAGTGGCTTCTGTTTGGCTGCGTTTCAGTAGCACATGGGTTTCTTCGTTCACCTGCAAAAAACGTTGATCCGCCAGCAAGAAAGCGTACCAGGGCATATATTCTGACTGGGCACCGATAGGTTGTGTGTGCAGCGGTATAGTGGTGCGACCAGTTTGTAGGTCAACCACATGCTTTGTAAACAGCAAGCTAACAACAATGCTAATCACGACAAAACAGACAATACAGGTTGCTATATTTTTAAAAACACTTTGCATGATTGAGCGTATCCACCTACCTAAAGAAAATCGTCCCTGCCAGGAGCAGTAAGTATACTATAAATAAGCCCTAAGTATGACATGTTTTACACCTAATTCGGGGTGCCACCAATCGCAGCTCAGTGCCTGTGAGTATTGTAATTAATTAATACCGCTTTGCTGTGTTTGAGATCAAGTATCAATTAAATTCACTTTACACGAGAATAGTTCTCACCTAACTTTTTAACAAGTTTTGGCGCGTTTATTGCCCGTATACTAATATACAGGCAGTTGTGCCAGCTTTCTAAGTGAAAATCACCACATTAGTGCAAGGCTGGACTGTCATTGCACTGTAATGAAGCGTACACACTGTATGTAGACAATGAGCAATTATGCTTTGTAGTTTCACAGCATCCGTAAGTCTAGCTGTAACGGGCACGGCACTGTGGCAAGGATAAACAACCTAGCGGTTTTTTTGGAGCCCACAATGTTAACTAAGCGTTTTTTCAAAACAAAAAACGAAGCGGAAGTCACGTTTGAAATCATTCATCCTGAAGCGATAAAAGTCGAGCTGGTGGCAGAGTTCAACGACTGGCAGCCTCTGACGATGAAATTCAATAAGAAAGACAAACGATTTAAGCTCAAGCACCGCTTACCCACGGGTCACGAATACCACTTTAGATACTTAATTGATGGAGAGCATTGGGATAACGATGACCAGGCCGATGGCTATGTGCCAAATGGCTTTGGTACACAAAACAGCGTCGTTGATACTCACAAGCAGGCCTGATAACAATGCAAGGGCTGGAACAGCTGTTCTACTTGCATGGCATAGGCTTTGATTACACCAAATATAATGGTGAGCACGTCTATTTTGACCATGCAACTCGGGTCGACGCATTGCGCTGCTGTGGTGTTGATACTGACGATGAATCCCATATTGCCGAGCTAAACTTTTTGCTGGATGTTAAACCCTGGCTTGAGGTTGTCGATGAGGTCGTACTTTCCGAGGCCGAAACCGGGTGTTTTTCGTTAAAAGTCCCGCAAAGTGCTCGTCATTCGTCGGTGGTAATTCAAATACCAGAGCTCGCTTTGAGCACCAGCTTTGCGCTTTCTCAGGCCGAGGTGTGTGGTGATTATCATTACAACGGACAGATTTATCTGGACCTGAAAATCAGCGTAGGAGAGTTACCCGTCGGGTATTTTAATACCCAGATTGAAGGAGTGTTTGGCACTAAAACGACTGAACTATGGTCGGTACCTAAACGTTGTTATGCCATAGAGCAAGACGATGTTAAGCGCACAGGCTTATCGCTCCAGCTTTATACATTACGCAGCGAGCGCAACGCAGGTGTGGGGGACTTTCGCGATCTACATCAGGTGATCTCCAGCGCCGCAATGACGCATTGCGACTTTATTTTGCTAAACCCTTTGCACTTACTGTTTGAATCAGAACCGGAGCGCGCAAGTCCATACAGCCCGTCACATCGTTGCCTGATCAATCCTTTATATATTGCATTAGATTGGGCGGTTGACACCTTACGCGAAGACTTTCAACTGAGCATAGACGAAGCACTTGGCTCTGCACAAAACGAGTGTGCTCAAAACTACATTGATTACAGTGCGGTTGGTAAAGCGAAATATGCCGTGCTGACGTATTTGTTTGATGAATGCAAAGCTGTGCCGGCTGTGCGCCAAGCTCTGAGCGAGTTCAAACACGACAAGGAGCAAACTCTGAGCCACAGTGAACTCACTGAGCGTGAGTGGTTTATGCAGTGGCTTGCACATCGTCAGCTCGCAGCTTGTCAGTTACATGCCCGGCAAGAGGGGATGGCCATAGGCCTCATCAACGATCTGGCCGTTGGCTGCGCACAAGAAGGCGATGAGTTTATGCACAATGAACCCTTATTTGCCAAAGGCGCAAACGTCGGCGCGCCGCCAGACCCCTGGGCTGAAGCCGGTCAGAATTGGGGGTTGCCAGCGCTGAATCCAATTAAAATCAAACAGCACAACTACGCGTATTTTCGCTCACTGGTGCGCAGCAACATGGCGTCTTTTGGTGCGCTACGTATTGATCATGTGATGGCAATACGGCGTTTGTGGTGGTGTTTTGAGTCGCAGGGTAAGCAGGACGGGTGCTACATCTATTATCCCTTTGAACATTTACTGGCGATTTTAAAGATCGAATCTCATCTGAACCGGGCCATGGTGATAGGTGAAGATCTTGGCATAGTGCCGCCGGAAGTCTCTGCCGCTATGAGTGATGCCAATCTCTACGGCAACATTTTAATGTATTTTGCCAAAGATCACCTGGGCCAGTTTAAGCCAGTCGAGGAGTATCGTGCAGATACCTTACTGATGGTTGCTAACCATGATGTGGCACCGTTTAGTGCCTGGTGGTGCCATACTGACATTAGCCTCAAACTAGATTACCAGCTGTGCAGTGAACAAGAAGCAAAGGAGATGGTCAAGGCTCGCGAAGAGGATAAGGCCAGGCTACTAACCTGGCTGGGGCTGGATAGTACGCATGATACACATCAGCTCAGTGATGCACACAATATTTACGCTGCCATAGTTAAAAAGCTTGCGGCAAGTCCGAGTAAATTGCTGGCAATCCAGTTGGATGATCTGGAGCAACAGCAGTTACCAGTGAATATTCCCGGTACAGATCGTGAGTACCCCAACTGGCGCCGTCGACTGGCAATCCCGGCTGAGCAGACTTTAGAGCAAAACAGTCATTTAATGAAAGAGATAAAAAGGATCAGAGAGCAGGCATGAATTCAGCAAGTAAATCGCCCATTATTACCCATGACTACGCAGCACAAATTTCGGCCCTGGATAGCGGATGTTTTCGTGATCCCTTCTCTTTTCTTGGTCTGCATAACAGCGCGGAAGGCTCTGTTATTCGTGTGTACATGCCCGGCGCACTGACTGTGTCAGTCAATGTTGAGCACCAAACCAGTGCCATGCAGCGTATTGATGACTCAGCTTTGTTTGTGCTGGCATTCAGCACTAAGGTGTCCTCAGGATACCATTTGACGATTGAATTTCCCGATACTGTCATTTCTACGCGCGATGTCTATGACTTTAGTAGTGCGCTGGACGAGTCTGCGATGTATTTGTTCAACGAAGGGTCGCTTGAGCATGGTTACTTGCATTTTGGAGCTCGTCCGCTGACTCATCAGAGTTGCGAAGGCACGCAGTTTTGCGTCTGGGCACCGAATGCGCGCAGTGTCTCTGTGATTGGCGAGTTTAATCATTGGCAGCCATGCCAGCACTTTATGCGCTTTCATCCGGCCAGTGGTGTGTGGGATTTGTTTGTGCCACATATTAAGGCTGAGCAAGGCTACAAATACGCTATCGTCGGTGTGGATGGCGAAGTGACTGAGCGCGCCGACCCTTATGCGGTTAAAATGCAGCAAGCCCCCGGTACCGCCAGTGTGATCCAGCCGGCTCAACAGAGCATGCCGCTGAGTGATGCTGATCAAGCACGACGTCGACAGCGCAATGCGATTGACGCGCCCATTGCCATTTATGAAGTGCATTTGGGCTCGTGGAAGCGCCGGTATGATGAGGATAACCGCTACCTGACTTATCGTGAGCTGGCAGATGATTTATTACCCTATGTTAAGGCGCTGGGGTTTTCTCATGTGCAGCTTATGCCAATTAGCGAGTATCCCTTTGACGGTTCGTGGGGATATCAGCCCGTGGGGCTTTTTGCGCCGACCAGCCGCTTTGGCTCTTTAGATGACTTTCGCTATTTCGTAGCTCAGTGTGCAGAGCTAGACCTGGGTATTCTGATTGACTGGGTACCGGGGCACTTTCCGTCTGATCCCCATGGTTTACATCGCTTTGACGGCACGCACCTGTATGAGCACGCGGACAGCCGTCAGGGCTATCATCCTGACTGGAACACGTATATTTATAACTACGAACGCCCGGAAGTAAAAAGTTACCTGCTTTCTAATGCAAACTACTGGCTTGATGTGTTTAAACTGGATGGATTAAGGGTCGATGCGGTTGCCTCTATGCTGTATCTGGATTACTCGCGCAACGATGGTGAATGGATCCCCAACCAGTTTGGCGGCAGAGAAAACCTTGGCGCGATAGACTGTATCAGAGCAGTCAATACCCGCAGCTATGGTCGCCATCCACACATTATGATGGTCGCCGAGGAATCTACGGCCTGGCCGGGGGTGACTCAGGCGGTGGATCATAATGGATTGGGATTTGGCTATAAGTGGAACATGGGTTGGATGAACGACAGCCTGAGTTACATGCAAAGAGATCCCATTCACAGAAAGTACCATCATCATGAGATGACTTTTTCTATGGCCTATGCTTACTCAGAAAACTATATTTTGCCGCTGAGCCACGATGAAGTCGTGCATGGCAAGGGCGCACTGCTGAGTAAAATGCCCGGCGACGACTGGCAACAGTTTGCCAACCTGCGCGCTTACTATGGCTTTATGTACGCACACCCGGGCAAGAAGCTGCTGTTTATGGGCAGTGAATTGGCTCCGCGCACTGAGTGGGATCATAACCAGGGGTTGGACTGGTCTTTGCTTGAGTCGCCGCCGCACCTAGGGATTTATCAAACAATCAAGGCACTCAATCATCTGTACCGCGATACACCGGCTTTGTATGAGCTCGATAATTCGCCATGTGGTTTTCAGTGGATTGACTGTCACAACGGTGAGCAGTCGGTGCTGAGTTTTGCCCGCTTCGGCAAATCCAGTAACGACTTACTGGTGGTCGTTAGCCATTTTACCCCACAGGTTCTGCACTGCTATCGTATTGGGGTGCCCCGTGGTGGTATTTATCGCGTGGTCTTTAACTCCGACGACAGCAGTTTGTATGGCAGTGGCACAACGCCGGTTGCACACCAACAGCAAATGGTCCAGAGCAAGGCCATCGCCAGCCATGGTTTTGAGCACAGCATTGAAATCACCATCGGGCCATTGAGTACCATCTATTTGCAATACATGAGTGCAGACGCCTGATGTTAACGTCACACCGGGGCCAACCTTCACCACTGGGCAGCTCACTGCATGATCAGGGCGTTAACTTTGCTGTCTATGCCCCTGGTGCAAAGGAGGTACAGCTGTGCCTGTTTGACCAAAGTGGCCATAGTGAAATAGCCAAGATCACTATGTATCGCCATGAGGGCGGGCTGTGGTCTGTGTTTGTCTCGCCACTGCGCGCCGGGGCTTTGTACGGCTTTCGCGCTGCAGGTCGGTATGCGCCCGAAAAAGGCATGTTATTCAATCATCATAAGTTACTGTTAGACCCGTATTGCAAAGATTTTCATGGCGAGTTTACCTGGAGTGAACGGCATTTTTGCCATTTGCCAGTAGGTACACTTAATCCAAGTGATAATGCCGTCGATATGCCCAAATCTTGCGTTACGGATATTGAGCCATATGAAGGCGCCAGGCCGGATATACCTTGGTCAAAAACCTTGATCTATGAGTGCCATGTCAGAGGTGCGACTAAACAATGTGAGTTTGTGCCAAAGCCTCTGCGCGGCAAGTTTTTGGGCCTGAGCCACAGTAACTTCATTGCGCACCTGGCCAGTCTGGGAGTGACAACCATTGAGTTACTACCTTGTCATGCCTTTATTTCAGAGCAATTTTTAACAACCAAGGGGTTGAAAAACTACTGGGGTTATAACTCTTTAAGTTTTTTTGTTCCGCACAAAGACTTCCTGATAGACGGGATGATTAGCGAGTTTCAGCAAATGGTTCGCGATCTTCATCGCGCCGGGATTGAGGTGATCCTGGATGTTGTCTACAACCATACTGCGGAAGGGGGCCTTGATGGACCCACTTTGTCGCTCAAGGGGCTCAATAATACGGGTTATTATCGTATGGTGGGTGAGCAAGCCCAATATATAAACGACACCGGTTGTGGCAACACCCTCAATATTGACGATCCCTACACTTTGAAACTGGTGATGGATAGCCTTAGATACTGGGTTGAATTTATGGGCGTTGATGGCTTTAGGTTTGACCTGGCAACCATACTGGCTCGCACTGAGCATGGCTTTAATTCGCAGCACAGTTTCTTACAGGCAATGGCACAAGACCCCGTACTTAGCAAGGTTAAGCTGATTGCCGAGCCCTGGGATGTGGGTCCCGGTGGGTATCAGTTGGGCGGATTTCCATCGCCCTGGCGGGAGTGGAATGACAAATACCGGGATACGGTCAGGCGCTTTTGGCGTGGCGACGCCGGAACCTTGTCTGAACTTGCGAAAAGAGTTCATGGCTCTCATGAATTATTTGAACATAATCAACGCGGGCCACTCAACTCGGTGAACTTTATCACCAGCCATGATGGCTTTACGCTTGCCGACTGGGTGAGCTATGAGCAAAAACACAATTTTGCCAATGGTGAAGACAACCGTGATGGCCACAGTGAAAACCTTTCATTTAACTGTGGTGTAGAGGGTCAAACCGAGCATCAACACATACTGGCATTGAGGCACCAAATTCAAAAAAGCGCACTCATTACATTAATGATGTCTAAGGGGGTGCCTATGTTGGCCGCGGGCACGGAAATTGCGCATTCGCAACAGGGCAATAATAATGCGTATTGTCAGGACAATCAGATTAATTGGTTGAGCTGGCCTCAGAGTATTTCTGAGCGTTGCAGCCAAAACCGAAGTGCAAAAGGTAGCTGGGGCAGTGACGAAGCAAGTACCTTGTGCGCCCTAATTGCAAGGCTTCAGGAAATACGCTGCCAGTACGCGATATTTCATCACCCGTTTTATATTCACACCCAGGATGAGCGGTTCAATATCAGCTGGTTCAACAAAGACGCACGTCCGATGTCGGAGGGCGACTGGCACGACAGCCACAATAAAACGCTGATCTACATGTTGACCGACACGCTAAGAAAGCAAAGTCTGCTGGTGATTTTACATGCCGGCAGTAACGATGTGGCGGTGAAACTACCTGTCATAGCGGGGGGTGTATGGAAACTAACACTTAGCTCTGCGCCCCCCACAGAAACCATCGAACAAGGCCACCAGACCCAATCCCTGAGTGCACACAGTGCCTGGGTATATCAATCTCATAACGAGGATCTCAAAAATGACTAAGAAAACGTCAAATGTGTGTGTCGTAAAGCATTGGCAAGAAGCCCCAAAACTGGATGAAAGCACGCTGGCTGATGATTTAATGCGCCATTTTTACTACACCCTGGGGCGTGACAAGGTTGGAGATTCTAAACATTATTTGTTCCAGGCACTGGCGTTGACGGTCCGGGATCGTCTAGTTGCAAGGTGCAGGGCAACCAATCAGTATCTGGCAGACAACCAATGCAAACGGGCGGCCTACTTATCTCTTGAGTTTTTAATGGGCAGGGCTTTGGGCAACGCGGTACTGAGTCTGGATCTGGAAAAACAAACCCGTGAAGCACTCAAAGAGTATTGCACTGAGTTTGAATACGTGGAGCAGGCTGAACATGATGCGGGCCTGGGTAATGGTGGTTTGGGTCGTCTGGCAGCGTGTTTTTTGGATAGTTGTGCAACACTGGCATTGCCTGTTATTGGCTATGGGATCCGCTATGAATACGGCATGTTCAATCAGTCACTGGATCAGGGCTTTCAGGTCGAGCAGCCCGATAACTGGTTACGTGAAGGACACCCCTGGGAAATGCCGGCACCAGAGCAAGCCAGAGTGATCAAGTTTTTTGGTCATGTTGAGGCACATCAGGACAAACAGGGTCGTACTCATCGCATGTGGGTGAATACGCAGGATGTGCTGGCGGTACCCTATGATGTGCCCATTCCAGGATACCGCAATGGCGTTGTGAATACACTCAGGTTATGGAAGTCAGAAGCGACGGATGAGTTTAATTTAAAGGAATTCAACGCTGGCAGCTATTCTGAAGCCGTTGCGAAGAAAAACCTGGCTGAGCAAATCACTATGGTCCTGTACCCCAATGACAGCAGTGAAAATGGTAAAGAGCTTAGACTAAGACAGCAGTATTTTCTGTCCAGTGCCAGCTTGCAGGACATACTTCATCAGTGGGTTGAGCAGCATGGCACGGACTTTAGTGGGTTTGCTGACTTGCATGTTTTTCAGCTTAATGACACGCACCCAAGCATAGCAGTCGCAGAACTGATGAGGTTGCTGGTGGACGAACATGAGCTTGAGTGGGAGCAGGCCTGGACTATCACGACCTCAACCATGGCATACACCAACCATACTTTGCTGCCTGAGGCACTGGAAAAATGGTCTGTGTCTTTGTTTGCCCGTCTGCTGCCGAGATTATTAGAAGTCATCTACGAAATTAATGCCCGCTTTTTGTCTGAAGTGGCATTGATGTGGCCCGGAGATATGGAAAAACAACGTGCATTGTCGCTCATCGAAGAGGGCGACCATCCGCAGATCCGCATGGCTTATCTGGCAATTGTAGGGAGCTTCTCGGTCAATGGTGTGGCGGCGCTGCACACTGAGTTACTTAAATCGGGGCTGTTCCATGATTTTTACCAGCTCTGGCCTGCCAAATTTAACAACAAAACCAATGGCGTTACTCCCAGACGCTGGCTAGCTTATTGTAACCCTTCTCTGGCGGCGTTAATTACCAGCAAAATTGGCGAGACCTGGCAAGCGGATTATGCCGAAATCAAGGCACTGCGGCGTTATTACGATGACAGAGCTTTCCAGAGCCAGTGGCAGGTAGTCAAGCAGGGCAATAAAGAAAAGCTTGCAAAACTGGTAAAAGCGCGCTGTGATGTGGAGTTCGACCCGAGTATGATGTTTGATGTTCAGGTCAAGCGCATCCACGAATATAAACGCCAGCTGCTTAACATCCTGCATGTGATTTCATTGTACGACCGTATTCGCCGTGGCGAGACCCAGGGCATGGTGCCACGCTGCGTCTTGTTTGGCGGTAAGGCGGCCCCCGGTTATGCCATGGCCAAGCTGGTCATCAAATTGATCAATAATGTGGCGAACGTAGTCAATAAAGACGCCCAGGCCAGATCGCTTCTGAGAGTCGCTTTCTTCCCAAACTACAATGTCACCGCCATGGAAACCATTTGTGCCGCGACCGATCTGTCTCAACAAATCTCGACGGCAGGTAAAGAAGCCTCGGGCACGGGTAACATGAAATTCATGATGAACGGCGCACTGACCATAGGCACGCTGGATGGCGCCAACATTGAGATCAGAGAACAGGTAGGCGCGGATAACTTTTTCCTGTTTGGTGCAACCGCGCAACAAGCCGACGAAGTGCGCCAACACTATGATCCTAATGCCATAATTCAATCCAGCCAGGCACTAAGTAATACCATGGCGCTGCTGGAAAGTGGCCACTTTAATCTATTTGAACCCGGAATTTTCAACGACATCATTGCTGCCATTCGTAGCCCTCACGATCCCTGGTTGGTTGCACACGACTTCGACAGTTATCTCGAAGCGCAACAACGTGCCGCAGAAACCTATCAGGATCAGTCCCAGTGGTTACGAATGAGCATACTTAACACGGCCGCTAGTGGCAGTTTTTCTAGCGATCGCACTATTCAACAATATTGTGACGATATTTGGCGCTTAACCCCAATGCAGTAGATCGTAGATAGACTTTTTAATGGAGATAATGAATGCCCAGTTATGCAAACCGATATATTAGTAACCTGACCAGAGAAACCTATGCACTGATCCTGGCGGGTGGTCGTGGTAGCAGGCTGCATGAGCTGACCGACTGGAGAGCAAAGCCCGCGGTATATTTTGGAGGCAAACACAGAATAATAGACTTTCCGTTATCAAATTGTATTAACTCGGGTATTCGCCGGGTTGGCATAGCAACACAGTACAAGTCACACTCTTTGATCCGCCATGTCAATCGCGCCTGGGGTCATTTTAAGAAAGAGCTGGGAGAATCAGTCGAGATTTTGCCGGCCTCTCAGCGCTATGGAGATGAGTGGTACTGTGGTACCGCAGATGCGGTATTCCAGAATATGGATATCATTCGTCACGAGTTACCTAAATACGTCATGATCTTGTCCGGCGACCATGTCTATCGGATGGACTATGGTGCGTTACTGGCCAAGCATGTCGAAACCGGTGCGGATATGACGGTGTGTTGTATTGAAGTGCCGTGTGAGGATGCGGCAAATACCTTCGGGGTTATGACTGTTGATGAAAACAAGCGGGTGCGTCGTTTTGATGAAAAGCCCGCTGCACCGAGCGAAATCCCAGGCAAGCCCGGGGTATGCCTGGCCTCCATGGGGAATTATGTCTTCAATACCGAGTTTCTATTTGAGCAGTTAAAGGAAGATGCCGAGCGCGAAGGTTCTGGTCGCGACTTTGGCCATGATATCATCCCGGCCATTATTGAAGAGCATAATGTATTTGCATTTCCGTTTCGTGATCCCAGCCATCCAGGTCAGCCTTATTGGCGTGACGTTGGTACCATAGATTCATTCTGGGAAGCGAATATGGAGCTGGTGTCGCCTCAGCCTCAGCTTGACTTGTACGATCCAAGCTGGCCAATCTGGACTTATCAGGAGCAGCTACCGCCTGCAAAATTCATTTTTGATGATGACGAGCGTCGTGGCATGGCGGTCGACTCTACCGTGTCTGGTGGCTGTATTATTTCAGGCTCCAGAGTGCGTAAATCTCTCTTATTTTCAAATGTTCACGTACACTCTTACTGTGAAATTGACGGGGCAGTTGTGCTGCCTGGTGTGGTGATTGAGCGCCACTGTCGGATCCGAAATGCGATTATTGATCGAAGTTGTCATATTCCTGAAGGAATGGAAATAGGCTATGACCAGGCGAAGGATAAAAGAAACGGTTTCAGAGTTTCTAAAAACGGCATAGTGCTGGTGACCCGTGATATGCTAGCCGCATTAGAAAAGCAACAGCAGCTGTTGGCGGGTCAAAACCAGGAAACGGCGTAAAGGGACAAACATGCATGTAGTTATGGTGGCAGCGGAAAACGACCGTCTGCCAAGTTGTAAAGTAGGTGGTGTTGCGGATGTGATCCGCGACATTCCTTATGCACTGGCAGAGCAGCAGGTCCGCTGCTCTGTGATTGTGCCAGATTATGGTCAGTATGCACTGAACCGTGAATTTGTTGCAGACATTGCAGTACCTTTTAAGCAGCACTTAGAAACGGCAACTTTGTGGCGGGTGGCCAGCGACTCGGGTGTTGAACAATATGTGGTCTCTCACTCTTTGTTTTCACACCACGGTGGGTCCATTTATTGTAATGATGGCGACCAGCCCTTTGCGACAGATGCGAATAAGTTTGCGCTGTTTTGCGCTGCGGTGAGTGAGCTGTTAGAACATCAGATGATAGGGCCGGTCGATATACTGCATTTGCACGACTGGCATGCGGCTGTGGTGGCGGTATTGAAAACCTTCAGCCCCCGGTTTGTGAATCTAAAGCAAATTAAAACCGTGTATACGGTACATAACCTGGCCTTACAGGGGATCCGCCCGTTTAAACATGATGACTCTAGCCTGGAATCCTGGTTTCCGACTTTGAGCTATGACGGCAGCCGGATCTGCGATCACCTCTATCCACATTGCTTCAATCCAATGCGTGCAGCAATCAACCTTGTTGATAAAGTACACCTGGTATCGCCCACCTATTGTGAGGAAGTGCAGCATAGCAGCGACCATGAAAGCGGCTTTTTTGGCGGTGAAGGGCTTGAAAACGATATGCAGGCAGCAGCAAGAACGGGCAGGTTGGCAGGGATCCTAAATGGTTGTATTTATCCAAGCCACGAAGAACAAACGCAAGATCTCACTTTGAGTCAGTATTGTGATTTGGCTGAACAATCGCTGTTTGTCTGGATGTCTAACGGGGAAGCGCTGAAACCAGCACATTATATCGCCCACCAAAGAGTCATTCAGTGGCGTCAGCAATCTACTTTTCGTCGTCCACTGGTAACCAGCGTCGGACGTTTAACGGATCAAAAAGCTCTGCTATTGAGACAGCCAAAGGATGGGCAACTCATACTGGATAGTGTAGCGACCTTAATTAATGAGTACGGCGGGGTATTGGTTATTTTGGGGTCTGGCGATCCACATTTAGAGTATTTGTTTACTCAGGTTATGGCCCGCAATGAAAATGTCTTGTATTTGCAAGGGTATGGACAGGAACTCGGCGATCATTTATATGATTTAGGTGATCTGTTCCTGATGCCCAGCTCGTTTGAGCCTTGCGGGATCAGCCAAATGCTTGCAATGCGTGCAGGTCAACCTTGCCTGGCCCATCAGGTGGGTGGGCTTAAGGATACGATTGACCATGAGCGAACCGGGTTTTTGTTTGCAGGCAGGACGCTGGACGAGCAGTCGCAGCAACTGCTGGCGGGTTTACAACAGGCGCTCGATATTCACCGTAATGAGCCACAAAGATATCTTGAAATAAAGGCCAATGCGCGGACACAGCGTTTCAGTTGGGATGCCATTGCAAGCCAATATATTGAGAAATTGTATGAGTAGGTGTTTGCCTGCTCCCTCAGCTTTCGACTATTCTAATACATTAATGTTTTAGTTTGATGTTTTTTCTAATGAAATGGGGTTAAAATATTCCCCATTAAGACAAACTAATAAAACAAAAGTGCTATTAATTGAGCAGTAGATAGCTGGGAGCAGTGATTTGAAAGTGTTTGTGGCAAGGCAGGCCATCTTTAATAGAAAGAAACAGGTGGTTGCGTATGAATTGCTGTTTCGAGATGGTAAAGAAAATTGCTTCCCCAACATTGCTGATGATGCCGCAACGGCAAGATTGATTATGGATAATCAGCTTAATCTGGGTACACGTTATCTGACATCGGGCAAAAAGGCCCTGATCAACATCGGCGAAGAGTCGCTTAATCAGGAACTTGCTCAGTTTCTGCCTAGCAGTGATGTGATCCTGGAGCTGCTTGAGACCATACCTCCAACAAAAGACAATTACGAGCGGGTCCGGGCGCTATTTCATAATAATTATCGGCTGGCGCTAGACGATTTCACCTATTCCAAAGACTGGGAGCCGTTTCTTAAGCTGGTGCGCTTAATCAAGTTTGACTTAGTTGAGAGTCCGCTGGAAACTATCGCACCACTAGTGGAGCAGCTAAAAAAGCGCAAAAACCTCAAGTTATTGGCCGAAAAAGTAGAGACAGAAGACGAGTTCATCGAAGCGAAAAAAATGGGGTTCACCTTTTTTCAGGGATACTTTTTCGCCAAACCTACCATGATCTCTCAGCAGGACATTGAAATAAACTACGCCATTGTTATGCTGATTTATGCTGAGGTTTTGAAGCCACACATGAATCTGGGACGGATCTCTGAATTGTTCGCACAGGACACGGCGCTCGCCTACAAGCTATTACGCCTGATCAATTCTGGTGTTTTCCCCATTAAGAGTCGTATCGAGTCCCTTAAGCAGGCGCTGGTCTATCTGGGCAATGAACGTGTATTAAAGTTCGTCAACCTGATCATGACAGCCCACGTTGCCACCAATAAACCCACAGAGCTGACCCGCCTGAGTATTGTTCGCTCGCGGTTTTGTGAGTTAATTGCGCAGCAAATTGCCCCTGGGGTTGCCAGTATGAGCTTTTTGGTCGGGCTGTTTTCTTTGCTCGATGCCATCCTCGATAAACCGATGGAGCTGCTGGTTGGTCGACTGCCTTTCCCTGAGATTATCCATGATGCACTGCTGGGTAAGTCCAATACCTTGTATTACATTTTGAATGTGGTCAGGGCCTATGAAAGCGGCAGTTGGTGGGCATTGCAAGAAGCCTGTGCCTTGTTAAACATGGAGGATGACAATCTGCCTGAGTTTCACGCCTCTGCGGTAACCTGGGCTGATATGTACCGTGAACACGTTTATTGATGACAAGAAACCCGTATATTGACAGCGTAAGGGGGTTTGCACTACTTGGCCTGAGCCTGACAAACCTGTTTTTTATGGCCAATTTTGCCTACGGTTATGTGCCCCCGGTTAATCAGGATTGGCTTGAATCTGGTTTATCGCTTGTCACCACTGTGTTTGCCGATGGCCGTTTTCGTACCTTGTTTTGCCTGGTGTTTGGTGCTGCGTTGGTAATGCAATACCAGCAGTGGCAAAAGGGCGATGATGCGCTCTTTATGATAAAATCTCGGCTGTGTATTTTGGCTGTGTTTGGTGTAATGCACGGATATTTACTGTGGCCCGGAGACATTCTGCTCAATTATGCCTTGTCCGGTTTACTGGCGCTGATGTGGCTCAACACCAGGCACAGGTTACTAACAGCAGCCTTACTGATCATACTCCCCGTGGGCTTGCTGGTGGTGCTCAGTCTGCTCGTTCGTGAGCCCAATATCGACCGCGCCAGCGCCGAGTATGCCACTATGATTGCGTCGATGCCGGTTAATTACGCCGAGCTGCTGAGCCAAAATGTCAGCCACTTTAATATGATGATCTTGCTTATACCGCTCGCGACTTTGTGGAATACCTTAGGGTTGATGCTACTTGGCATGGAGCTCTATGAGCGAGGCTGGCTCAGCGGGCTACGTACTCTAGCTGTAAAATGGGTGTGGATATTGGGGCTTGGGAGTGCGTCAGTGTCGTTGCTGTTGTGGCTCAGTCGTGATACAGCCACAGGTCAGGTGTTGGAAACCATGAATTGGTTGGCGGCTCTCCCTATGGCGCTGTGTTATCTAATGCTGTTGCAGGCTATCAATGCAAATCTGCCCCGGGCTAGCAAAATACTGGCTATTGTAGGGCGCTATTCTTTGTCGCTCTATTTACTTCAGTCTTTGATTGGTATTGGGGTGTTTCATTTTATTTTTCCTGCTGCCCGTGTCTTATTCACGCGCCTGGAGTATTTTGTGTTTTTTCTGGCTTTGACCCTGGTTCAGGTGATCTTAGCTATACTGCTTAACAGGGCTAAAAAAACCGGCCCTGCCGAGTGTATATTGAAACGTTGCGTACGGCATCTCAGCCGTGTGTGACATAACGAAAGGCTGTGTATCGTGAAGTTGTTGCAGTGTGTTTTGCTAACCTGTCTGTTGTGTGTTGCCCCCTTGAGCTGGGCGAAGGCCGATTTTTCAGTTCTTTTGGTTAATCCGTCTGTGTCAGGCGAGCCGTTTTGGCAGAAAGTTGAGTCCATAGCCAAAGCTGCCAGTAAACAGCTCAATGTAAAGCTCGACGTGATTTATGGTGACGGCAGCCGCTACATTCAGCTGGCAGAGCTGCAAAAATATTTGGAATATCGCGCGACTCCGGATTATGTGGTGTTAATGCTCTATCCGGGCAATGCAGAGCAACACCTCGATCTGCTGGAAAAGTACGGGATCCAGTATCTGACCTTAGAGCAAACCATCAGTGGCCCAGAGCAGTCTGAGATTGGCAGGCCCGCACAGAGATACAAAAACTGGCTGGGTGAAATTTATTTTGACAATTTTCGGGCCGGAGCCGATCTGGCACAGGCGTTAACAGAGTCATTACGCGCGAACAATTCTGGGGCCAAAGCCCAAGCGATTGCAATCAATGGCCACTACGGCAGTGAGTCTGATGCGCGCAATCAGGGGGCACAATCGTATTTTGGTAGTCAGGGGGTTGCCCTGCAACAGTCTATTTATGCCAGCTGGTCCAAAACACAAGCAATGGAGAAAACACAGCGACTGCTGAAACGATATCCGGCTACTAATATCATCTGGAGTGCGTCGGATCTTATGGCCATGGGCGCACTCAGCGCAGTAAAGCAGCGAGCCGAAAAGGACCAAACCTTCGTCGCGATAGGGGGCTTCGACTGGTTGAGCGATACGCTCAGGCTCATCGAGCAAGGCGAGCTACAGGCGTCTGTTGGTGGGCATTTTATTATGGGCGGGCTGGCTATTTTGTCTTTGTATGACAGGTTTCACGGTCATTCCTACTGGCAGGCTCACCAGTCTATTACGTATCCACTGGAGGTTATCAGTCAGCAAAATGTACATCGCTACATCTGGCTGGCAGACAAAACCGACTGGACTGGGGTGGACTTTAGTCAATTCAGCCTGCTTAAAAACAAACAGACGCAATACCTGGTGTCACCAGCGTTTTTAGCCAAAGACAATCCCTAGGTTAACATCAAAGAGTGGGGGCTCTTAAGCCGGAGAGTCGACGATGAAACATTTCTACTGGCGCAGAAAGTTTGTTACCATGCGCCCCCTGTAACTTGCCTGATAGATAAGCACACCGCACTTGAGCCAAAGTGCCGGGGATCGGGCCTTTGATTATATGCACAGGAACAGATAAGTGCCCCTTTATGAATGAACTTAAGCGATTAAACAAATACATCAGCGAAACCGGATTTTGCAGCCGCAGAGAAGCAGACACCCTGATCAGCGATGGCCGCGTCTCAGTCAACGGAGAAGTTGCCGAAATGGGTCTGAAAGTGGGCGATGCTGACACCATTTTGGTTGATAATAAGCCGCTCAAAGCCAAGCCAAAGCGCGTTTATATCGCTTATAACAAGCCGGTTGGCGTAACCTGTACGACTGAGCGAAAAATAAAGAGCAACATCGTCAGCGCAATCCAGTACCCCGAACGCATCTTTCCTATTGGGCGGCTCGACAGGCCCTCTGAAGGGCTGATATTCCTGACCAATGAAGGCGATATCGTTAACAAGATACTGCGCGCCGGTAATAATCACGAAAAAGAATACGTGGTCACTGTGGACAAGCCCATCACCGATGCATTTATTAACGGGATGCGCTCAGGTGTGCCAATCCTCGGCACTGTGACCAAAAAATGCTTTGTGAAGAAAACCGCTGCGAAGCAATTCACCATTATTCTTACCCAGGGTCTCAATCGTCAGATCCGACGTATGTGTGAGTACTTTGATTATGAAGTACAAACACTTAAGCGTGTGCGGATCATGAATGTTAACCTCAATGGTTTACGACCCGGACAGTGGCGTCACCTCAGTGACTCTGAAATGGCAGAGATCAATGCCTCGATAGAAGGGTCATCTAAAACCGAAGAAGCTTCAGTGGATCAGCGCAAACGCCCGCAGCGCCAGACGGCAAAGCCTCGCCAAACAGAAGCAAATTCAACCAACAGACGTTCCGGCAAAAGGAGCGAACATGAGCACAAGCGTACACGGGGCAATGAACCTGGTACTGACAAAACTGCGCAACGGGGCAAACCACAAAACCGTTCGGGCGCTAAGCCTAAGGGCAGAGTGAAAGGGACCTTGTCTTTGAAAAAATAACTCAGTTAAGAAAAAGGCCGCTCAATGCGGCCTTTTTTCTATTTGGGGGCTGTTACTTTAAAGAACAGACAATATATTACCGGCAGCACTATCAGTGTCAAAACGGTGGCAAAACCCAGGCCAAACATGATTGTCACGGCCATTGATTTGAAGAACACATCGAACAGCAGCGGGATCATGCCCAAAATTGTGGTCACTGCCGCCATAGACACAGGCCGCACACGGCTTACCCCGGAATCAAATACTGCCTGGTAGGGGTCTTTTCCGCTATCCAATTCCAGATTAATTTGGTCCATCAGAACAATCCCGTTCTTAATCAACATGCCAGAGAGGCTCAATAACCCCAGCAGTGCCATAAAGCTAAACGGAGCCTGGAAGACCACCAGGCCTGCGGTTACCCCAATGATGGCAAGTGGTACTGTGCTCCAGATAACCAGCGGCTTACGCACAGAGTTAAACAGCAACACAGTGATCATAAACATCGACAAGTAACCCAGCGGTAACGAGCCAAAAATGGCTTTTTGTGCTTTACTGGACGACTCAAATTCGCCACCCCACTGCATTTCATAGCCCTGCGGCAGCTCGATTGCTTCGATATCGGCGCGTACCCGGTTAAACAGTTTGGCCGGAGTTTCGTTGCCGATCACGTCATGATCTGCCATCACAGTAATGGTGCGTTTTCGGTCGCGACGCATGATCAGGCTATCTTCCCAGACTACCTCAACGTTATCGAGGATCTGGCCAAGCGGCACATACACATTGAGCACAGGACTAAAAATTTGCAGATCAACCAGATTTTCAACGCTGCGTCGTTCAACTTCCGGCGCTTTGGCTACGATGGGCAGCATCTTGGTGCCATCCCGATATAAACCCACTTTGTTACCTGACACGCTGGTCAGTAATAACTGGTCCAGGTCGGATTTACTGATCCCAAGTCGGCGTGCCTTTTGCTCATTGAAGACCGGCTCCAGTACTTTGGCGCGCTGACGCCAGTTATCGCGAATATTAAACGCGCCCGAGTCCTGTGCCAGAATATTTTTGGCCTGATCGGCCAGCTGTCGCAGTACGACCGGATCTGGCCCTGAGAAGCGTGCTTCAATTTTGGCATCGGTAGAAGGACCAATTTCCATGCGCTTCACTTTGAGTTTACCATCCAGTTCGTTGTGCGCAGCAAAGTCCCGTACCTTGGCAATCATAGTGGCTACCGCATCCCGGTCGCTAACCCGAATGATCAGCTGGCCATAAGAGGCATACTGTTTTTCCGGGCTATATGTGAGCATAAAACGCGGTGCACCTTGGCCTATGGTGGTGGTGATCTCTTCAACCAGCTCGTCTGCTTGTAAAAAGGCCTCCAGCTTCTCCAGGTTCTCTGCGGTGCTGCGAATGTCTGCGCCCTGGTAATGCCAGTAGTCGACATAAAACATCGGTGTATTGGACGCTGGGAAGAAAGATTGTTTAACAGATTTAAACCCAACCATTGCACATCCGAGTAATGCCAGCATGGCGATCACCGTTGTCCAGCGGAACCTTAGACACAGGCTGAGCAGGGCCTTGTACGCGGTAAAAATAATGCCCTGATAAGGGTCGTCGGTTTCTTTGCCTTGCTGGATCTCTTCTTTGAATAACATATTGGCAAAGAAGGGGGTTAAGGTAATGGCAGTTACCCAGCTGAGCAGCAAAGAGATCAGCAACACCCAGAACAAAGACCCGGCAAACTCACCGCTGGCGTCCGAGCTCAGGCCAATTGGTGCAAAGGCGGTAATGCCAATCACGGTCGCACCTAACAGGGGCCATTTGGTTTGTTCTACAATATTGACCGCAGCTTTGACTTTGCTTTGTCCGCGTTTGAGGTTGATCAGGATCCCTTCTGTAACAACAATGGCGTTGTCGACCAGCATACCCAGTGCGATGATAAGCGCACCCAGGGAAATCCGTTGCAAGTCGATAGCGAACACTTTCATAAAAATGAAGGTACCGAGCACGGTGAGCAATAAGATACCACCAATAAGAATACCGCTTTTCACACCCATGAAGATCAACAGTACGATGATCACGATGGCCACGGCTTCGAGTAGGCTGACGATAAACCCGTCAACAGACTTTTCGACTTCCTTAGGCTGGTTGTACACCGTGTGGACAGACATGCCAAGCGGGCGTTGGTACTCCAGTGACGCCAGATGGCTGTCTATCGCCTTACCGACTTCGACCACATTCACGCCTGAGCTAAATGAAATACCAAGTAGCAAAGACTGATCACGGTTAAAACGCGTAATGTGTGTTGGGATCTCGGCATATTCACGCTTGACCGTGGCTACATCGCCAAGGTAAATCAGCTCTTTGGCACCGGGCTTTGAGATCAGCAAGTCTTCCAGTTCAGAAACTTGATTAAACTCACCCGTGGGATGAATCCGGATAGATTCGTCACCTACACGGATTTTACCAGCATTGGAGACACTGTTTTGGGTTTGCAGTAATGAGAAAATGCGGTTGTGAGATATACCCAGCTGTGACAATTTCTGACTGGAGATTTCAACCGTGACCTGGGCCTGCTGCTCACCAGCGATAGTAACTTTACTGACGCCATCGACCAGTACCAGCTCGCGTTTGAGGTAATCAACGTATTCTTTGAGTTCCTCATAGGAGTAGCCATCACCGGTTACAGCGTACAACACACCATATACGTCGGCGAAGTCATCCATTACCTTTGGCGTGTAGACGCCGGGTGGTAAATTGGGTTTAAGGTCGTTAATTTTGCGTCTGAGTTCATCCCAGATTTGCTTTAAATCTTCCTTACGGTAGGTGCTTTTCATCTCCACGGTGATCTGCGACTGACCGGGTGACGAAATAGACGTCACATAATCTACGTACGGCAGACTCTGGATGGCATTTTCGATGGGGTAGGTTACTTCCTCTTCAACCTGTTGCGGAGAAGCGCCCGAATAGACGGTGATCACCATGGCTTTTTTGAGTGTAAACTCAGGATCTTCCAGTTGCCCAAGTCCAAAGTACGACACCGTGCCCGCCAAAAACAGCAGCAGAGCGAACATCGCACTGATCACTTTATTTTCAATCGACCATTTGGCAAGACTCATTATTACAGGCCTCGCTCTTTAGTCCAGGGGCGCACTTTCAGGCCTTCTTTTAGGTGATGAACACCGGCAGAGACAATGATATCGCCAGGCTTAAGGCCGCTTTGGATCTCAAAGCCTTGCTGGCGTAACTGACCCGGTTGAACCGCGCGTTTTGAAACCTGCTGAGTGTCCGGGTTATAGACCCACACATAGTGGTTGCCCGCAGTCTCCTGAGTTTGTTCTGAGAAAACGGCTTCATTAGGCACGATAATCGCGGAATTACTTTGATTTGTGATCTTACTCGGGTCGACATAGACATGGCCAGTCATCCCGGCCAAAAGGTTAAAATCTTGCGGAATTGGCAGCGAGAAAACCACTTTATAAGTAAGCGTAACCGGATCGGCCTGGGTATCCCACTCTTTGATGTTTAACAGATAAGATTTGTCCGGGTAGCCATCAAATATCACGGTCGGATGATAGTCGAGATCCTTATTTACCCGGGCAACCAGTTTTTCGGGCACCTGAATGACCACGTCCATACGGTCGCGCGTCTCCAGGCGTAAAATATTCTGTTTGGCGACAATGTTCTCAAAATTCTTTACAAACACCTTGGCAATGGTGCCATCAAAAGGCGCTCTGAGTTCACTGTTCTCAAGGTTGGTCTGAGCGATTTTAAATGCAGACTCGGCAACCTGCTTGTTTGCCAGCGCCTGATCATATTCGGCTTTACTGGTAATCGACTTTTCGTACAAAGATTCGATCCGGTTAAGCTGAGCCACCGCCAGTTCGAATTGGGCTTTGCGTTGCTGATACTGAAGCTCGAAGTCTTCCGGGTCGAGTTTTGCCAGTAGTTGACCCTTTTTCACTTCCTGACCGGCCAGCACCGGAAACTCCATCAGTTCGCCGTTGACTCGAAAGGCAAGGTAAGATCCCTGGTTTGCGACGACTTCGGCAGGAAAGCTGCGTAACTGGCCGGCCTGTGGATCAGCAACGGTATGCAGTTTTACTGGACGTATGACCTGGCTTGTCGTGGTTTGCTGAACAGCGTCCTGACAAGCTGACAATAACAACAAAGCTGGAAAAAAGAGTGCGAGTTTATTCACCAAAATTACTCCCTCAGACTAAAATTTAGTGCAGGATAATGAATTTAGGCATAAAATAAAAATTATTAAAACTTTGGTATAAAATAAATTTTATTTATGAAGTTGGCAGATATTCAGGTACTCGATGCTGTGGCAAATGCACAAAGCCTGAGCGCAGCGGCAAAACGATTATATAAGTCACAACCGGCGGTCACGCAAGCCTTAAAAAGACTGTCTGATGAGTTAGGTTTTGCTCTGGTGACGCGCGAGGATTATCGTATTCGTCTCACCGAGCAGGGAAAGCGCTTTCATCAGCATGCTCAGAAGCTGCTGGAACAGCATAATCACCTAAAAATCTTGGCGGATGAGTTTTCTCAGGGCAATGAGGCAAAATTTCGCATTTGCTATGAACCTATGTGCCACCAGGAAACGTATAACACGCAGATTAGTAGCACCTTTAAGCAATTTCCTTCGACTGAATTGGTGATTTCCAGCGGTCGGCGCTTTGTCGCGTTGGAGCAGGTAAACGCCGGTGCCGCCGACTTAGGGATAGGGCCCTGGTTTGATTTGTTTCACGCCACCGGTGAGCTGGAGTCCATCGCCATCGGAGAAACCAAATTGGGCGTTGTTGCTAAGCGCGGTCTGTTGCCAAAGCGCATGTACTATGATGAATTGAGCTTATATCCTTGTCTGGCCATGGTTGAGAGTGGCTTCGACTTTGACAGCGAACGTCTGGCCTATTCCCGTGGACTCCATGTGATGAAATTGGATGACGTCAGCACCATTAAGCTATTCTTATCACAGGGCGTCGGGTTTGCACTGACCAGTCTTAATACCTGTCGTCAGGAGCTCGAAAGCGGAGAGCTGGAACGCATTGAGATCATCGACCGTCAACATGAGTTCACGGCGGCCATTCATGCTTTTCGACGTCATCAGAGTCATTACGGCCCGGTAGCGCGACACTTGTGGCAACAATTCACGGCATTAGGAGCGCAGTTTGCAAACGGAAACTAAAGAAGAGTTTAGAGTACGGGTATTTACCCTGATTGGTGCAATCCCCGAGGGAAGCGTTGCCACTTATGGGCAAATTGCGGGGCTTGCCGGTGCGCCTAAACACGCGCGAGCCGTTGGTTATTTATTAAAGCACTTGCCGGCAGGCTCAAGTCTGCCGTGGCACAGGGTGATTAATAGTCAGGGAAAAATTTCTTTTCCACCCCAGAGTGATAAGTTCAGACAGCAAAGTGAATTATTACGCTTGGAAGGGGTGCAGGTGCAGGGTGGCAAGATTGCCTTGCGCCAGTACCAGTGGTGCTAAATCTATCCGTCATTTTTAAGTTATGGAGAGAGCAATGATAGAGCAAGCTTTTAATTTCAATTCCCCCATTAAAATAGGTATCAGTGCCTGTCTTGCTGGTGACAAAGTGCGCTTTGATTCGGGGCATAAGCGCAGCAACTTTTGTATGGACGAACTGGCCGACTATGTGGAATACGTGCGTTTTTGTCCTGAGGTGGCAATAGGCTTGCCCATTCCCAGAAAAACCATTCGCCAGGTCAGGGTCGAGGATGTCATTAAGGTTGGACCGGCGCACAGTGATGAAGATTACGCGCCTGATCTTGCCGAATACGGCAAGAAAGTATCAGACGAGCATGGGGAGCAGTTATCTGGCTATATTTTTTGCGCGAAAAGTCCCAGCTGTGGCATGGAGCGGGTAAAAATCTACAACGAAGCCGAAACCGGCAATACCTCCGAAGGTGTGGGCATATTTGCAGAGCAGATCATGGCACGCAACCCTTTGTTACCGTGTGAAGAAAATGGCCGTCTGAACGATATGCATCTGCGAGAAAATTTTGTGATGCGTGTTTATGTCTATAAAAGCTGGCAGGAGCTGGTGGCCACTCAACCTGGGTTACACGAGCTGACCAGTTTTCATGCTCGTCACAAGTACTTGCTGATGAGTCATAACTATCAGGCCTATCGCGACCTGGGCAGGCTGCTCGCTGAGGGCAAAGGAACACCACTTGAGGAGCTCAGAGCGAATTATATCAGTGGCCTGATGGCTGCCTTGTCGCGCCCAGCCAGACGCAAAGATCAGGCGAACACGCTATCGCATTTGCAGGGCTACTTTAAAAAAGTGCTGGGTAAAGTTGAGAAGCAAGAGTTGTGCAGGGCGATTGATGACTATCGGGTCGGTCAGGTGCCGTTGCAGGTACCATTAACCTTGTTGCGCCATCATCTGATCATGCATCCAAATGACTATCTTATGCAGCAAGTCTATTTCCATCCTTATCCGAACGAACTTAAGCTGAGGTATGCAATTTAATGTCTGCGTTATTCTGGTTTCGCCGCGATTTAAGGGCCTATGGCAACGAAGCGCTTATCGAAGCGGTTGAAAATGGGGCACGTGATGCGCTCTTTATATTGTGTGAGCAACAATGGCAACAGCACAATGCTGCGCCTGTGCAGGTGGATTTACTCAAACGCCGGGTAGTCTGGTTGGGCCATAAGCTGGCCGAGTTAGGGATCCGGCTACATGTACTAGATGCTGGTGACTTTACTAAGGTGCCAGCTCTGCTCGCCCAGTTTTGTCAGGAAAATGGGATGCAACAGGTTTACGCCAATCGGGAATACGAAGTCAATGAGCAGGCCAGAGATCTCGCATGCCAGGAAGCGGGCGTAGAGCTGATACTGTTCGACGGTGATTTAATCGCACCACCGGGCAGTGTAACAACGGCCAGTAACGAAATGTATAAAGTGTTTACGTCATTTAAAAAGGCCTGGCTTAAACAGTATGAGCAACAACACTTTTATCTGCCGAGCTGGCCGGAACTAGACCTTGAGCCGCAACAGTGGCAGGCACCGGAGCTGCTTGAGGGGGATGCGAGCTCCGAAAAATGGCCGGTCGATGATGAAACGCTCGTAAAAGTCGTGCAGACATTTATTCAGGACAAAATGGCTGATTATAAAGACAACCGAGATTTTCCGGGTGTGAAGGGCACCTCCGGACTCAGCCCGTATCTGGCGTTGGGAATTGTTTCGGTTAAGCAATTACTTGCTGAAATTCAGTTGCATTTTCCTGAGCTGTTGCAGATGACCAGCGCACCGGCATTTAGCTGGGTCAACGAATTGATCTGGCGCGAATTTTACCGCCACCTAATCTGTGCCTATCCAAAGTTGTGTAAAGGAGTTAATTTCAATGAAAAGTACAATGACGTTCTTTGGCGCGAGGACGAGGTACAGTTTAAGGCCTGGTGCGAAGGAAAAACAGGGTATCCGATAGTGGATGCGGCAATGCGGCAGCTCAACCAGACAGGCTGGATGCACAATCGTTTGCGCATGATAGTCGCTAGCTTTTTAACCAAGCATCTGTTAATAGACTGGCGCAAGGGTGAGCATTACTTTATGAGTAAGCTGATAGATGGTGACCTGGCGAGCAATAATGGCGGCTGGCAATGGGCGGCCAGCACCGGGTGTGATGCACAACCTTATTTCCGGATTTTTAATCCAATTAGCCAAAGTGAAAAGTTCGACCCGCAAGGGGACTTCATTCGTAAATATGTCCCAGAGCTAAGCGATGTACCGGCGAAATCGATTCACTTTCCCCATGATTATTTGCAGGCATTTGCAATTGAGGGCTATGTTAATCCAATCGTTGATCATAAGACTGCGCGTGAAAGAGCCCTGACGGCGTTCAAGGTTTAACCGACGTTGAGCGGTTTTTGTCAAGCTCAGGTCTGGCACGGGCTAAGGCACAGTGGCTGAAAAGTAAACAAAAAGTGTGTGTATTTGTGCCTGTTATGTCCACACCCGCGCCAGATAAGGCGAAATAGCGTAAATATTTTAGTTAAAACGGGATTTTAGGCTTGCACAAAGAAAAAAAATGGATAACCATAGAATCCGCTCCGGCAAATTATAAAAACATAGGAATTATACAATGAATAAAGCTCAACTAGTTGAAAAGATGGCGGCTGACGCTGAGATCTCAAAAGCTGCAGCAACTCGCGCGCTTGAAGCATTCACTGGTGCTGTAACTCAGTCTCTTAAAGATGGTAACTCAGTGGCACTGGTTGGTTTTGGCACTTTCTCTGTAAAAGAGCGTTCAGCACGTACGGGTCGTAACCCGCAAACTGGCGCTGAAATCCAAATTCCAGCGGCAAATATCCCTTCGTTTAAAGCGGGTAAGGGCCTTAAAGATCAGGTTAATCCTTAATAAAAAAAGGGGCTACAGCCCCTTTTTTTATCCAATCGTTTTATCACCCCCTGAGGGCTTTGTCGCCTCGTCCAATACCCACAGTTCCAGAACGTACCATTTCAATAATATCGCTCTCATGCCTTAGCATATCCAGAAAAGAGGCTATTTTGTCGCTACTGCTGGCCAGTTGCACCGTGTAGCTACGTTTGCCCATATCCAGTATAATACCGCCAAACACATCGGTGACACGTGTCACAGAGGCTCTGGTTTGTTCGTTGCCCGCAAACACCTTGACCAGTAACAGCTCCCGTTCAATATGACTGGTTTCAGTCAGATCAATGATTTTAAGGACATCCACCAGTTTGTTAACTTGCTTAGTTATTTGTTCCACGACTCGGTCATCACCTTGCGTGGTAATGGTGATGCGAGACAGGGTTGTGTCGTCTGTGGTGCCCACTGTCAGGCTATCAATGTTATAGGCGCGCTGAGAAAATAAGCCCACAATACGCGACAATGCGCCCGGTTCGTTTTCTAGTAAGATGGCCAGTATTCTGCGCATTATGCTTTTACTCCCTTTTTCAGCCACATTTCATCAATGGCACCTAATTTTATTTGCATCGGGTAAACGTGTTCATTTTCGTCAACGCGGATATCCAGAAACACCAGTCGATCATTGATAGCAAATGCGCGAGCCAATGCATCGTCCAGTTCATCAGGGTGATCAACACGGATCCCGACATGGCCATAACTTTCGGCTAGCGCAACAAAGTCAGGGAGGGATTCCATATAAGAACTTGAGTGACGCCCGCCATACATCATATCCTGCCACTGACGCACCATACCCAAAGATCGGTTATTCAGAGACACGATTTTGACATTTAAGCCGTACTGAAGGCAGGTAGACAGTTCCTGAATGTTCATTTGTATTGACCCGTCGCCGGTCACGCAGACGACGTCGGAATCAGGGAAAGCAACTTTGACGCCCATTGCCGCAGGCAGGCCAAACCCCATAGTTCCCAGGCCACCAGAGTTGATCCATTGTCTCGGGTGTTTGAAAGGGTAGTACTGTGCCGCGAACATCTGGTGCTGACCGACATCAGAGCAGATGTATGCGTCTCCCTGGGTAACCTGATAGAGCTTCTCAATGACCGTTTGTGGCTTGATTTTGTCGTCTTGTGTGTCGTAAGCCAGACAGCGTTGTTCTCGCCATGCCGTAATTTGCTGCCACCATGATTCCTGAGCCGCGCGGTCAATACGAAGCGCACTTTTTTCTATCGCATGTTGCAGCTGTGCCAGCACTGTGTCCAGGCTACCAACAACCGGAATGTGTGCCTGAATTGTCTTGGAGATAGAGGTCGGGTCAACATCCACGTGGACTATGGTGGCATCTGGGCAAAACTTCTTAACGTTATTAGTTACCCGATCATCAAATCGTGCGCCCAGCGCCAGTATTACATCGGCATTGGCCATGGCCTTATTGGCTTCGAGAGAGCCATGCATACCCAGCATGCCAACAAAATTGGGGTGTGTGCCACTGATCCCGCCAAGTCCCATCAAAGTGTTGGTGACAGGTGCGTTCAGCGTTTCAACCAGCTCTGTCAGTTGCTCAGAGGTGTTTGACAATATGATACCGCCACCAGAGTAGACGACCAGCCTTTTAGCACCCAAAATGGCATCTACCGCTTTTTTGATTTGTCGCGAGTGGCCTTTGGAGCTTGGGTTATAAGTGCGCATCTCGATTCGTGTGGGCATGTCATAACAAAACTTGAGTTGCGGATTGAGTATATCTTTTGGCAACTCAACCACCACTGGGCCAGGTCTGCCTGAGTTGGCCAGATAGAATGCCTTTGCCAGCACCGTTGGGATCTGCCTGGCATCACGACAGTTAAAGCTATGTTTAACGATTGGCCTTGAGCAACCAACAATGTCAGTTTCCTGGAAAGCATCATCACCAATCAAATTGGATGGCACCTGACCTGATAGTACGACCATGGGGATACTGTCCATATAGGCGGTTGCGATACCTGTCACACAGTTGGTTGCACCTGGGCCTGAGGTTGCCAGTACAACCCCTGTTTTACCGGTACTCCTGGCATAGCCATCTGCCATATGGGTGGCTGCTTGTTCATGGCGGACCAGTATATGTTCAATGTCATTTTGTGCAAACAGCGCATCATACAGATCCAAAACAGAGCCGCCCGGATAGCCAAATATATACTCAACGTCCAGCTCGGTCAGCGCCTTTACTACCAGCTCCGAGCCATTAAATTGCTCACTCATTACCTCATTCCTCAGCAAAATTTAAATTAAAGGCAAAAAAAAACCCCGCTGGTGCGGGGTCTGTGCAAACATTCGCTCACAACGGCCCCGCCGGACTTAGCACTAAGACCAGTACGAGTACCACAACTGTGAAGAATAGTGTTTGCATGTTTAATATCTGCGTAAAAGTTTAATCTGATGCTCTTATTTAAAGGTGAATCCGTGAGTGTGTCAAGGCTCAAAAATGACCAAAATGCATTATTATGCCTATTTGGTATTTTAAATATTGAAACGTAGTATTTCATAGCGTTTATCTTTGGTTGAGATGAATAATTAATGCAAGTTTTGGTGTTTTTGGTGAGTTTAGAAATATGCTCATCAACCTGCTACTATCGTCGCTACAATCAAATCGGGTAAATTAGTGTGAAATTCAGCATTTTAGTCCTTCTTTTTGCCGTTCTTGCAAACCCTGTGGTGGCTTTGCAACTGGATCAACAGCAATTACGTTTCTGGCTCGAAAAGCATGCCGGGCGAAGCTTTTCTGACTACGAGGCCAGACAGCGCATCTCGGCATATTTATCCGCAACTCAGGGACCTGCCCTGAGAGCTCCGTACACAGCTAAACTCCCCAAGCTGACAGCCTCGCTCAGAGGTTACCAGGCTGCGTCAGCGCAGCCGATCCAAGGGGCTAAAATACTGGCGATTCTTATAGACTTTCCTGATCTGCCCCATAACGATAACCGTCTGGAGCAGGGCGATTCGGATATGTTCTACTCCGAGTATCCTCACAGCCATTATCAGCAGCTGATTTTCTCAAGTCAGGGCTTCACCGCCCCTGACGGCAAACTACTTAACAGCGCAAATCAATATTATCAACAGGCTTCGGGTGGCAGCTTTACTTTGTCTGGTGAGGTATATGGTTGGGTCACCGCTGCACAAAACGCAAGCTACTATGGACAAAGAGTCGGTACGCGGCGCGATAACAAGGTAGCAGAACTGGTTAAAGAAGCCGTTGAGCTGGCAGTTGAACGCTATGCTATTAACCTCAGTGACTACGACCTTACCGATTTAAACGACCGCGATGGCGATGGCATTTTGAATGAGCCTGATGGTGTTGTTGACCACATAATGTTGTTTCACTCCAGCATCGGGGAAGAAGCAGGTGGTGGTGTGCTGGGCACGGATGCAATCTGGTCACACCGGTTTTTGGTGGCCGAAGACGGTTATACACCCGCAAGCATTGCAAATAGCGATACACGGATCCACAACTACACCATTAATCCAATCGATGCGAGTGTGGGCGTGGTCGTTCATGAGTTCGGTCATGAGCTTGGTCTGATAGATGAATATGAGCTCAGCAATGGCACGATTGGCGAGCCTGTTGCAAACTGGTCGGTGATGTCCAGCGGTAATTGGCTGGGCTCACTGCGCGGCTCCCAACCTGTGTCATTCTCGCCGCGCAATCTGGCAAGGTTACAAAACAAGTTTGGTGGTAACTGGGTTAACCAGGTCCAAGTTGACCTCACACAATTGCGTGACGGCTATCAGGCCAGTCTCAGTCATGTTGGGGAGTTCTCAGGGCAAACCGATCAGCTTAAAGTGACATTGCCCGCCAGCCTTGAATATGTGGGAGAGCCGATATCCGGGCAATATCAGTACTACTCTGGGCAGGGGAACGACAAACAGAATCATGCGAGCATGACACTGACGCTGCCGGAATCAGAAACCCTGACCCTGAGCATGCGCGCTCGATTTGATATTGAGCGCGGCTATGATTTTTTCCAGGTAAGAGTCAATCAGCAGCCACTTGCCGGCAATGAAACCAAGGAACAGCACCCGCTTTATCCAACAGTGACGCACTATATTGATGGTCACAGCGGCCAGGCTACGGGAGGCGTGAATGGCAGTCTGGTTACTGAACTCAGTTATTCGCTCGCCGCTTACGCAGGCGAAACTATCACCCTGGAATTCCTTTACCAAACCGACAGTGTGGAATACGGGCTGGGTATTTTACTGGATGATATCACCATCTCGGATGGAGAAAATACCATCGCGATGGCCGATGGAGAGTCGACTGAGCAGCTTTCTTTGCATGGCTTTAGCAGAATAAACCGCTATCGCGAAGGGCTAGAGCAGGCCTACTATTTACAGCTCAGATCGCACCTCGGCATAGACGCAGGCCTGCAAGGGGCCAGTTATGTGCCCGGGGTGTTAGTTTGGTATGCAAATGAGAACATCGAAGATAATTCAACGTCACAGCATCCGGGCGAAGGTAAAATACTGGTGGTAGATACTGATCAGGGCATTATACCCGGGGCAAGTGGAGAGTCTCCGGCAGCGACTCGGATCCAGCTCAGAGATGCGCCGCTGAGGTTAGAAGACCAAAACGCTGGGCTCGGTGACACTCAGCTACAGGCCATTTATCAGTTTAGTGACACGCAGGACTACAGTCATCCTCAGCAGCCAGTCTCGGGTGTGATCTTACCGGAGTATGGCGTAACCATTGAATTACTTGAGGTCACTGAGCAGTACACGCAGGCGCAATTGCAATTGACGGCCTCACCCACAGCGAAAATTCAAGCAGCGGTAGACGGTCTCACCGTAAGCTTCTCTATTTCCGGCCTCACCTTGAGTACTTCCGATACATTTGAGTGGGACTTTGGTGACGGTAATCACAGTCAATTACTGGCGCCTTCTCACCAATATGCTGGCCAGGGCGTCTACACAGTGACGTTTACACGCACAAATTCCACAGGCGAAGTGCAATCGGTCGAGCAGCAAGTTACTCTGGCTGCCCCATTAGAATTGCTAGATACCAGTATTACGGGCGAAGATGGCAAGATCACAGCCAGTGTCGAGTATCAGGGTGGCGTTGCGCCTGTGGCCGTTCGCTGGGCGCTGGGAGACGGGACCGAACTGGAAGGGGCGCAGGTTCAGCATCAATATGATTTGTCTGGCCTTTATCAGATAGTGGTGTCGCTGGAGGATGCCAGCGGTAGCAAAGTAAGTCACGCTATTGAGCAAAGAGTCACAGTCCCTCTGAGCGGCGAGATCAGCCTGACACAAAGTGGTTTGACTGCTAACTTGAGCTTGTCAGCTCAAGGCGGCTCCGGTAATTACGCGGTTAGCTGGGTGTTCGGGGATGGTCAGAGTGCCAGTGGTGAGTCCGTCAGTCATACCTATCAGGGGGGCGGGCGCTATCAGGTGGCGGCCACGATCACTGATCTGAATGACAATAAGCAAGTGACAGTAACCCGGGATATTTCCGTGTCTGATACAGCCAGCTCAGGACCAGCTGAGTCTGCAGGCAGCTTGTTTGGACTAAGTGTGTTTCTCATGATGTTAGTCAGGATAAGAAAACGCCCCGCATAAGCAGGGCGTTGGTATTCAATCAGATCCGATTGATATTACAGGCGTTCGATAACCGCTTGTGTAAAGTCAGTCGTGCCGTGGTTACCGCCTAAGTCGCGAGTAGTACGGTCACCAGATTTGATCACATCAGCAACGGCGTTACGGATTTTGTCAGCTGTCTCGCCCATGTCAAGGTACTCAAGCATCTGGATAGAAGCCAGGATCACAGAGGTTGGGTTTGCCAGATTTTTACCCGCGATGTCTGGTGCGCTGCCGTGTACTGCTTCGAAAATCGCCGCGTTTTCACCGATGTTAGCACCAGGCGCCATGCCCAGACCACCTACCAGACCAGCACACAGGTCAGAAATGATGTCACCAAACAGGTTAGTTGTTACAACAACGTCAAACTCTTCTGGTGTCATAACCAGTTTCATACACGTTGCGTCTACGATCATTTCCGCAGACTCGATGTCAGGGTAACGCTCGCCAACTTCACGCGCTACTTTCAGGAACAGGCCAGAAGTTGACTTCAGGATGTTCGCTTTGTGTACCGCAGTTACTTTCTTACGGCCTTCACGTTGTGCCAGCTCGTATGCAAACGTGACGATCTTCTCAGCGCCTTCACGCGTGATTTTAGACATTGCTTCGGCTTCGCTGCCATCTTCAGAGACAACCTGGCCCAGGCCAGAGTACATGCCCTGTGTGTTTTCACGTACAGTGATGATGTCGATATCGTCGTAACGCGCTTTCGTGCCTTCGAAAGATTTAACCGGGCGCACGTTTGCGTACAGGCCGAAGTGCTTGCGCAATGTTACGTTGATAGACGTAAAGCCTTCGCCAACTGGAGTTGTAAGCGGGCCTTTCAGCGTGATTTTGTTGCGTTCAATGGCTTCTAACGTTTCAGGAGGCAGTAGCTCACCGGTTTTTTCCAGTGCTGCCAGTCCTGCGTCAACGTACTCGTAGTCGAATTCGCAGCCTGCTGCATTTAAAATTTCAATTGCCGAGTCGATGATGCTTGGACCGATGCCGTCGCCACGGATCACCGTGATAGTTTGCTTAGCCATTTATGTTTCCTTTATCAAAAGTAAATTCACATCTGAGAACAATTCTAACCAAGTGTAGTCGAGCTGTTCGGGTGATGTTGGATCGCTTGAAAATTTAAGCGCGTTTTATAGCAATTTATTCCTTTATATTCCAGTCAGGAATGGATAAAAGCCATAAATATGCTGAATGCTCGGTATGTATTGTATTTATCGTGTAAATATCACTCAATCAAATTATACAAACCAAGAGATTGCAGGTGTGCCAGCAGCGCGTTAAGACTTGGCCAGTCATGTAGTTTGGCCTGATCCTCCAGTACCTGCCGTTGCCAGGCTGAGGTTTGAAAGTTGGCGTCACTGATCTGTAATGTCAGGATTTTTACTGCCGTAAAGGTCAGCGACAGGCCTTTGAGCTTTGATTTTCTGTCTAACTCAGACTGTTCAAAAGCGCGGTGTGCCTCACTATTGGCAAAGTGATTATGGAAATAGTGTTTAAACGTCTCTTCATCAAATGCCATAAAACCATACAAGTTTGCCAGAGAAACAGGATGAGGGTTGTCAGCACATTCACTCGCGTATACAAACCGTTTAATATCTACGCTGTGATGTTTCAGCATAAAAGCGATGGCTGCACTGACGGGCGAAAGAATATGCTCATAGTGATGGCCATAATTTTGCTGCACGAGCGCTGCCAAAACCTGAGCAAATAACTGGTATTTGTGCCAGATATCTTTGGCAAAAGGGTGCTTGAGTTGCACAATGAGTTGTTCTACTAACACGCGCTGACAAAGCAGTGCCGCTGCGTCGAGACCAACCATAGTCAGGCAGTGGCGCAGGTTGGCCCCTTTTTGCGCTTCCCGGTTGTAGAGCCTGGCGGCTTGCGATAAAGCCGTTTCGATTTCCCCGAATGGGGCGATGGTTTTTTCTATTGCTCTGAAGCTACTAAAGTTCTCGCCGCCCAGCTGCTCGACAACATGGAGCGCTTCTGTCATTTGATCTGATGCTGTTGCAAGGGGCTGTGGCGGGATGCGTGACCAAACCCGATATAGCAACTGTGCATCTGAAACCCGAAAAGCCTGGTAGCGTTGTGGTTGACGTCTTTGTGTTTTAATTAAACGGGTGATCTTACCTGACTCAATAATGGCCAGAATGGCATGTTTGTCTTCTTCGCAGAGCAACAACGCCTGGTGATCTTTATGCTGTTGCACGGCGCCGGCGGGGTAGGTATTAAGTTGACGGGCGAGTAGCTGCAAACTGGCTTGCACAAAGGTATGGGTATTGTTCAAATATAACTGTTTAATGACAGCGGGTAGCGATGTACGCTGATGCTTTTTCATCAAAGCGTTGGCAATTTGGGTCGCGACAGCAACCAACAAGGTGACATTGTCGTACAGCGGAGTGTTACTCTTGCGGCTGATGGACAATTCATAGCCACTGAGCCGGGCCAGGATCCGAGTTACCTGTGGCGACTTTAGCTGTCCGGCATCAAGCACCTTAACGGCGAGCTGATGACGCAGCTTGAGTTTTTGTGACTCTACCTTAGATAATGGCTTATCGGTTGCCAGTTTGTCATATTCGCGATTGGCACACAGCACGCTTGCAAAGCCGGCGACTAACAGCTCATGGATCATTTGTTCAGTATAACCGTGGGCATAGCCAAGCATACACAGTACAACTGACTGTTTCACAAGTACATTGGTGGAGTGGCGATATGGGGCTGAGATAAAGTGTAAGTGTGCATGCAGGGCATTGGGTGCCTGGCGATAAATACGGGTATATTGTTCAGCCAGCTGAGACAGCGTGACGTCAATTTTAGGCCAGCTGCTTTTGTCATAATATAGCGACAACACCGACTCAGACTGAGTCAGAAGTTTGTGTAGTTGCCTTGCTATATCCTCATTGACCGTCATTCAAAAGCCTTGTCGTACGCTACGATTGCGCCTGCACCCCAAAGCGTCAGCTTGCCATTTTCAAACAGCAAGCCGGTACACTCATCTTGCGTGGTGATCCCATCTGGTTTGACTAGCTGGGTCCTGTAAAACACGATCTGCACGACACGCCCGCCCTCTGATTTCACATAGGTCAGATCCGGGCTTCCAAGCGTCTCCAGGACTTCGTCCAGCTCGATTATCATATCGGGTTTTAGCTTACTGATATAACGCTTGTTAAAGGCTTCTCTGTCTTGCCAGATCATCGCTTGTGGGTCATCCTTATAAAAATTAATGACCAGATAGACTATGACCCCATACACGGCAAGGCCAAGAAAAACGTATTGTAAAACCTTTTTAATCATTGAAATACACCAAATACTCCCGATGCTAGCGTAACGGAAGCGCTGCAACACAACAAGCTATTTGCGCTCAATCACCCTGAGTTGACTTAAATTAAAGCCAAGGTTGATGTCAGTTTGTAGCGAAACAAGGGTTTTACTTAAAATAAAGTTATCCAGATCCTGTTCCAATTTGCGCCGTGTTGCACTTGCTAGTGTTGTTGAGTTGAGCGCATGCTCAACCTGACCAAACTCTGCGATTAGCTCAACGGCGGTTTTCTTGCCGATGCCTTTTACACCAGGAATATCATTGGTTTTATCTCCCATTAGTGCCCACAGTTCAGTCAGAGCATGGTAGGGCACTGAAAACTTTTCTTTAATCTCACTGTGGCCTGTGAAAGACTTCGAAAAGTAGTTATAGATATCGATATTTTCGCAGCACAGGGGCAAAAAACCTTTATCGGTCGACACAATGACGGAGTGAACCTGATTGTTGCTGGCTTTACTCGCGAGAGTGGCTATGACGTCATCTGCTTCATCCTGCTCAGGGAAAAATGCAGTGATGCCGCATTCTTTAAATCCTTGTGCAATAAACGGCAGATTTTGTTTAAGCTGTTCAGGCATGGGCTTTCGGCTGTGCTTATAATCGGCATAGTAGTGGTAGCGCCAGCTTCGTTCACCGTCAAACACGGCAATGGCGTGAGTTGGTTCGATGCGCCTGAGTAGCTTACTGCAGGCATTATGGACGCGCGCTTTGCACGATTGCATGATCTGCTGTTCACTCGCGCCCTGGTCGACGTCAATTGCATAGATCCGACGGATCAGGTTGAGTGCATCAATAAGAAGTAATTTTGCCATGTAACTCTTTAGCGGTATGTCTTAGAAGTTGATTGCGTCGGGGTAAGGCTAGCCCTTACCCCTCACAGATTAAGATTTGATTTGATAGCAGGGGACGTAGGCGCTACCTGGTAATTTCATTCTGCCTTGTGCGACAAAAGCGCGCAGCAGTTTGTCCATATCAGTCATTAACGACGTGTCACCGCTCAATATGTACGGGCCTTGCTGTTTAATGGCTGCGATACCTTGCTCTTTTACATTACCGGCCACAATACCGGAAAATGCTCGGCGCAGGTTGGCTGCCAGGTTCTGCGTAGGTTGGGCCAGATGCAAATCTAGCGCTGCCATATTGTCGTGCGTGGGTTCAAATGGGTGCTGGAATTGCTCTTCAATTTTCAACGTCCAGTTAAAGTAATAGGCATCGCCTTGTGCTTTGCGATATTCACGGACTTGCTCCATACCCTGGCTTAGCTTTTGCGCAACCAACTCGGGTTGATCAACCAACACCTCAAATTTACTCAGCGCTTCTTTACCTAAGGTCTTTTCAACAAAGTCGCAAAGCTCGTCAAAATAAGCTTTAGATGAACTTGGGCCAGTCAGAATAACCGGTAATTGTTGCTTGGCATTATCGGGGTGTAGCAGGATCCCGAGCAAATAAAGCAGCTCTTCGGCCGTGCCGGCGCCGCCAGGAAAAATAATGATGGCGTGCGCAGTTCTGATAAAGGCTTCAAGCCGTTTTTCAATATCTGGCAGGATCACCAGTTCATTGACAATTGGGTTTGGTGGCTCTGCCGCAATGATACTGGGCTCAGTCAGGCCAAGATAACGATTGCTGGTGATCCTTTGTTTGGCATGGCCTATGGTGGCGCCTTTCATCGGGCCCTTCATGGCGCCTGGTCCACAACCTGTGCAGATATTCAGACCGCGCAATCCTAGCTGGTAGCCAACTTCCTTAGTATATTTGTATTCTTCTTCATTGATGGAATGGCCTCCCCAGCAGACCACCATATTTGGGTCCGTATTGACCTCAAGTGCGCCGGCATTGCGCAGCATATCGAAGACCATGTGGGTAATTTGTTTGGGGTCAGTGAGTTGTTCTTCGTAACGCTGGCAAATAAACAAGATATCGCGGATCACAGAGAAGATATGTTCGTGTATCCCCGCGATAATTTTACCGTCTACAAACGCAGATTCTGGTGGGTTAGTCAGTTCTATTTTTATGCCGCGCTCACGGGAGAGCAACTTAATATCAAAGTCCCGATATTTGTTGTAGATTTCGTAGCTTGAGTCGGTATGACTGCCTACGTTGAGTACCGCTAAAACACAATTTCTGAACAGCCTGTATTTTTCAATGGTCGATGTCTGCTGTAGCAGGTCAACTTCCAGTTTAGAGAGTAAATTAAGTACGCCTGTTGGGTTTAACTGGACATGCATAGGCAATCTCCTTGTTATTCACGCAAGCAAAGTTTGTCTCTGCCGCTGTTTTTGGCCTCGTATAGCGCTTCATCCGCGCGGTCAAAGGCGGTGAGCTTAGAGTCGCCTTCTTTGAGCTGGGTTGCGCCTAACGAGATAGTGATCCGCACCTCTTTGTCTTTAAAGCGAAATGGGATCGATTTAACGGTTGCACGTATTTTTTCAAGCGGTGCATAGGCCGCTTCGATGGGCATACCTGGCATCAGGATCACGAATTCTTCACCACCATAACGTGCAATGAAGTCCGATTTACGAATGGACTTTTTCAGTGCCCGGGCAATTACCTGGAGCGTTTTATCTCCAGCGCTGTGACCATATTTGTCATTAATTGATTTAAAATGATCGACATCCACAACGACTAAAGTGACATCATTGCCCTGGATTTCAAACAAATGAAATTCCTGACTGTAGCGATCGTCAAAAGCAGAGCGGTTAGGCAGTTTAGTCAGGCCGTCGAGCAGGCTTTTGAATCTTTGTTCATTGAGTCGCTTTTTATAGGTGTTTACTTTGTTTTCGAGCACATTGATACGGCTGTTGATGGCATCGAAGCTCTCAAGCAAAGCTTCTTTGTCACGCCGCTCAATGTGTTCTCGTTCCACCAAGTCTTTGCTAATTTGCGCCAACTCGTCATCGACCAACCCTTTAAGCTCAGAGATAGACGATGCCTTTTGAGTATTCTCGGTCAGTCGTTTTATTTTCGCCTCGATGCGCTCATTCAACGCATTGAGCTCTTTGTTGATGGACTTAGAGTGACTGGTGGTATCAATAATAGATTTGTGGAGCTCTTCGAGAGTCTGGTTTAGCGATACCAAAAAGCCCTGAGCTGATTGTCTCTCGCGCGCAATGGATTTTGCAAAAATGCGAATAACGGCGATGGCATTGCCCAGTAACGAATCGATACTCGAGTCAGTTGAAATGCTGTGTTTGATGGCCGTGACCTCATCGGCCACATCGTCCTCAAACACGAGCTCGTTAGTCAGGCCCAGTAATTCTGTTGCCAGCTCAGGATCGTTATGCTGCGCATCGCTATCAATCTCGTACTTGGCATCAAATACTTGCTGGTAGAATTGAAACAACTTATCTAACAAAGGCACGAACTCTGGGATAGCATCAATATCACCCAGTTCATGATCCAGTAAATGACGTAATTTACGACGTGTATTTTCAGGCACACCGCGTAGCTTTTGGAGTTGTTTTCCGGCGCTCTGGATGTGGGTTACTAGATTGCGTTGATTAGCCGAATTGGTGCTATCAAGTTGCTTTAGCTGAGCACTGGTATTTTCAATTAAAGGGGCAAGATGTTCAAAGTCCATGCCCTTTGCCAGCGCACTGCGATACTTTGCCAGCAGGTTATCCAAAGACACATCCTGGCCTTTGCAGCCAAGCGTAAGTTTAGCGGCAAACTCCGACAGGGTATCGACCTGCTGCTTTCTCGCTTCTTCCAGCGCCTTTCTTGCTTCAATCGCTTGTGATAGTTTTTTCTCTAATCGCGCAGTTTTATCAGTCACAGAAACCTAACATCTATTGTTTTAACCTACTCATTAGCAAGTCTACATCAAATTACTGATAAATGTGGAAGATTTTAGGTCGTGGATCCACCTATTTTGACCGTTGACTCATCGTGTTTAGGGGGCAGGGGTCAGACTTTTTTGTTAGTTTAATCTCATATTTGCAATTTTATCGAACCATTATGAAAAAAATCTGTTCCCTGCTCTTAGCATTAAGTGCTTTTCCTGCATTGTCGGATGTTGAATATACCCTGAAAATTACCCAGCCAGAGCATCATCTGGGTGAAGTCGAAATTACCTTTCCTAAAAGTGCTCAGGCGCACCTGGATATCAAACTGGCCGACTGGCGGACAGGGCGCTATGAGATCCTCAATCTGGCAAATGGGATACGCGCATTTGATGCAAACGACGCCGAGGGCCGGGAGCTGACCTGGCACAAAGTAGACAAAAGCACCTGGCGTGTTCATCTGGATAGCCCGACCGAGGTGACCGTTAATTATCAGGTTTACGCCAATGAGCTGGGGCTCAGGGCAAGGCATATTGATGATAGTCATGCTTTTGTTGATGCTTCCGGCTTTTTTATGTTCAGCGAGTCGTTTCGCAATGAACCGGTAACCGTGGAGATGCAGGTACCCGGGCAGTGGCGCTCTGTATCGGGAATGGACTTTGCTGGCAGCGAGCACCGCTTCAGTGCTGCAAATTTTGACGTGTTAGTCGATTCACCTATCGAATCCGGCATAAACCAGCTTCACAAATTTCGAGTAGATGGACGGGATTATGAGCTGGTTATCTGGGGAGAGGGTAATTACGACGTTGAGTTGATGCTGAGCGACCTGAAAAAACTGGTCAAGACCGGCAGCCTGATCTGGCAGGATTATCCCTATGAGCGGTATGTATTTATGGTACATGCGACCAGTGGCGCCAGGGGGGCAACCGAACATCTTAATTCGACCATTATTCAGCGTCACAGAGATGCATTTGCCAAACGTGACGATTACATTGGGTTCATTTCGACCGCGGCACATGAATTTATCCACACCTGGAATGTGAAAAACTATCGGCCTGCCGGGTTAGTTCCTTACGACTATGTCAATCCTAACTACAGTGATTTGCTCTGGCTTGCGGAAGGCTCGACCAGCTACCTTGAGGATTTCTTGCTGTTAAGCGCAGGGATTATTACCCATGAGGAGTATTATCAAGGCCTGAGCAAACGCATTAATCGCCACCTGAAGACACCGGGCAGAGAAATACAGAGCGTGGCGCAAACCAGCTTTGATAAATGGATTAACCAGGGCGGTGATCATGGCAAAAACTTCAGTACTAATATTTATTCAGAAGGGGCTTTGGTTTCTATGATGCTGGATATTAAGCTACTGGACGACAGTGATGGAAAGGTGAGTTACCGTGACGTGCACGCCATATTGGCAAAGCGCCATGCGTTGCCAAACTCGTTTAATAGCCAAGATGTGTTAGATATCCTCAAAGAGATCAGTGGTCAGGATCACACCCAGTGGTGGGCAAAGAACATTGACACGCCGTTTATATTGGATGTGGATGCGTTGTTCGAAAAAGTGGGACTTGTTTATCAATACCCTGCAGGTAGCCAGACTGTTGCCGGTTTTGACGGTCAGGCAAAATCCAACGGCGAGCTGCTGGAGTTAAGTCATGTGGCACGCAACGGCAACGCGTGGCAGGCGGGATTAACAAGTGGTGATAAACTGGTGGCGCTAAACAAGCATCAGGTGAGAAATACACTGGACAAAACGTTGGCACTGTTTGAGCCTGGGCAAAAGGTGGTTGTTGACTTTATTCGTCGCGATAAACTGATGTCTACAGAATTGACATTGAGCGAAGTACAATCAAAACCAAAGCAGGTCACGGCACTGTTGCAGCCTACGCAGCGTCAACAGATGTTGTATCGCGCCTGGATGGGTGTAGCACATCCTAATGCCGGGCAAACAAGCCAGTAAGCACGACACAAAAAAGGGAGCCGAGGCTCCCTTTCAGACTGTTGAAAAAGGGCTGGACACAGATCCAGCCCTTTGATCTAATAAGTGTAGTGAGTTTGGAGAGTTCACCATGCTTAAAGACAAAACCCCTCAGCAATATGAACTAGAAATGGTCGCTATCGATCAACTGGTTCCACAAGACCATTTAGTACGCCTGATTGACCTCGCTATTGATTTTGAGTTTATTCGCGACGAAGTCTCACATCTTTATTGTAAAAATAATGGCCGCCCAGCTGTTGACCCTGTTCGAATGTTCAAAATTTTGTTTCTTGGATACCTGTTTGGTATTCAAAGCGAGCGCCGCTTAATCAAAGACATTCAAGTTAACGTCGCTTATCGTTGGTTTTTAGGTATAGGACTCACCGAAGATGTGATCCACCACTCGACGCTAAGCCAAAACCGTATTAAGCGCTTTAAAGACAGCAACATTTATCAATCTATCTTCGACAACATTGTCCGCCAAGCGATGAAGCAAAAACTCATCGGTGGTTATAGCTTGTTTGCCGACAGTACGCACCTTAAAGCCAACGCCAATAAGAAACGCTATGACATAGAAGATTTAAAAGTCAGTCCTTCAGTGTATGTAGAGCAACTGAACGAAGCGGTACAACAAGACCGGGAGGATGAAGGAAAAAAGCCCCTGAAGCGTAAGGAAGAAGCACCTTGCACAAAACCAACCAAAGTCAGCCGCACCGACCCAGATAGCGGGTTTATGGTGCGAGATGAGAAGCCGCAAGGTTTTTTCTATTTAGACCACCGAATTGTAGATGGTAAACATGGCATTATTGTTGATACACACGCTACAGCGGGCAATGTGCATGACTCACAACCTATAATCAGTCGACTCGACAGAGCGTTAGAGACCTTTGCACTTAATCCCATCGCGGTAGGACTCGATGCAGGCTATTTCACAGCGGCGGTATGCCACAATCTTGAAGAAAGACAACTTGTAGGCGTACTTGGATATCGAAGACCAAATAAGAAGAAAGGCTACTTCGCCAAACGAGAGTATAGCTATCAACCAGATACTGATATTTACTTATGTCCTCAAGGTGAAACATTAATCTATAAAACAACAAGTCGAACAGGGTATCGTCACTATCATTCTGACCCGAGGAAGTGTGAGAGCTGTCCGGTAAGAAATCAATGTACAGCCAGTAAGAACCATACCAAAGTGATTACGCGGCATGTCTGGCAATCGAGTGTAGAAGCCGCCAATGTCACGAGACTGAGTGACTGGGGTAAACAGATTTATCGGCGAAGAGCCGAAACGGTAGAACGGAGCTTCGCCGATGCAAAACAGCATCATGGTCACCGCTACTGCCGATATAGAGGTCTGTCAAAAGTGACCGCGCAGTGTTTGCTAGCAGCGGCATGTCAAAATATGAAGAAAATGGCGTTAATGGCAGCACACTAGCCAAACATCACGAAATATTAGACCTAAAAGCCCCTAAAACGACCTAAGAAACATCAAATCCCCGTGACCCGTCTCATATAACCAAGAAATCGAATGCTCGAATATCGCCGGAGAAATACCATCTGACGACTGAAAAAATAAACCCCACTTAAAAAAGTGGGGTTTATCATCAATCTGAAAGGGAGCCGAGGCTCCCTTTTTTTAAATCGATTAAATTACATAATGCGCGAAAAGAATCGTGACTTCTTCGTGGTCGAGCGATTGCGGCGCATAGAAGAGCGGATCTGAGAGCGCGTACCAGCTAGCCAACTTTCGCGGTCCACTTTTGCAGCATCACCACGGCGGGCTTCCTCCGTTGCGCGGAAGCCGCAGAATTGACGATAAGCACTTAAATCCAGAGATAATTCCTGCAGCACCAACTCAATCATGATGGCATCATCAATGTAACCCAGCACTGGGACGTTGTCTGGTACTATGTCTTCAGGCTCACTGAAATAGGCCAAAGACAGCATGATTTCGCGTTTTTCATCTTCAGGCATTTGCCATTCTTCGTCCTGCACTGCATCAATCAGTGCAGCAAGTGACATCATGCGCGTGCGCACAAACTCAGGTAAGTTAGACTTTTCCATGTTGTTGACCAGCTCTTTGGCCTTGCTGATGATTTCGTCGTCGCTCAAGCCCTGGCTTTTTTCGATAGTCGCATTCATCATGCTACGAAAGTGCGCCAGATCGGCATCGGATAATTCAAAGTTGATTTCAATTGACACTGGGTTCTCCCTGAGGATTTTGATTTTTATTTTGATGTCTGAAGTTAGGTGGTTATTGATAAGTTGTCAAACCCACCTTAACTACTAACAACACTATGCCACTTTAGGTACTAATAATTAAGAGCGGATCAAAGATTTATTAAAGAATGCGGCGTGTTTGTTGTCAAATTAGACAAAAGTTGGGCAGATGATAAACACCTGCCCGTGATGCTGCTATTGTGAGATTTCTAATGAGATAACCCAAGGCTCATTACGGTCCAGACCAGTTCCCTGGCTAAGGGAAATTTTCGCCTCTGATGCGCCACTGGTATAAAGCAGGGCAGTGGTTTTTACTTGGTCTTTTTGCCATGCGGTGCCCAGGCAGGCACTTAATTGCTGATCGACGTTATTAAACAGTGCTGTCGCGTCAGACTCGGTAATGAATGATTTAGTGCATTCATAGGCGACACGCCCGCTACTATATTGATTGATCTGACAACTATTGGCGATTAAGTGGGCTTTTGGTTGCCAGGCGCTCATCAATGGTGAGCTGACCTCACTGCCTTTAAGCTGGGCAAAGTCATCCTGGGCGCCGCTTGTCAGGGCAAGTACTTTTTCACAGTCACTCATTGTGTCTACACGTTGTTGTACGTCAGCTGGTAGCTGTTGACATGCGGTGAGTGATAGCAGCGCAATAGGGAGAATAAACTGGCGATGATCCATGGCTATATCCTTCATCTGAATTGTGGAGCCAGTTGAGCCTGAACTGACTCAACTGGCCTGAGCATAGCATGAAGCAGGCTGAGTTCGCAGAAAACTCAGCGTTATTTATGACGTTCGCTCAGTGTTTCTACAACCTGCTCAAGGGATAAACCACTGCGTTGCAGCAATACAATCAGGTGGTAGAGCAGATCCGCAGATTCGTTGCGCAATTCGAGTTGATCTTGCTTCATGGCCGCCAGTGCCACCTCAACGCCTTCTTCACCGACTTTTTGGCAGCTGCGACTGAGATCTTTGGCGAACAAAGAGGCCGTGTAACTTTGTTCTGGATCGGCGTCTTTGCGCTCGCAAATGACGCGCTCCAGCTCACACAGGAAGCTAATTGCCGGACGCGCGTCGGCAAAGCAACTTTGTGTGCCGAGGTGGCAGGTTGGTCCGGCCGGGTTTGCAAGCAGCAGCAGGCTGTCGCGATCGCAATCTGTGTAGGCTGAAACCAGTTTTAATACATTGCCTGACTCTTCACCTTTGGTCCACAGCCGCTGTTTTGAGCGAGAGTAGAAGGTGATAAGGCCTTTTTCAAAAGTCGCGTTGAGTGCAGTCTGATCCATAAAGCCCTGCATGAGGATAACACCGCTTTGTGCGTCCTGAACGATGGCGGGGATCAGCGACATTTTATTGAAGTCTAAACTGGTTAGGTTTTCCGGGGTGAGTTTCATAATCTGCAAGGTACCTTGTTAGCTGCTAAGTATTGTTTAAGCGCATCAATTTCAATGAGCTGTTTGTGAAAGACACTGGCTGCCAGCGCACCATCGACGTCGGCTTGCTGAAATACATCAACAAAGTCCTGCATAACGCCCGCGCCGCCTGAGGCAATCAGTGGTACGTCACATTGTTTGCGAATGTTGCTCAGCTGTTCAATGTCATAGCCTTTTCTTACGCCATCCTGGTTCATGCAGTTGAGAACAATTTCTCCGGCTCCAAGTTCCTGAACACGCTGTACCCATTCACTGGTTTTATAGCGTGTCTGGCTGGCGCTGTTAGGGTCGCCGGTTAGCTGGTACACCAGATATTCGCCGGTGTTGGCATCAAAAAAGCTGTCTATACCAACGACCACACATTGTTTGCCAAACTCATCGTGCAGCTCTTTAATGAGCTCGGGCCGTGCGATAGCCGGGCTGTTAATGGAGATTTTATCAGCACCTTGCTCTAGCACCTTTGCGGCATCCGCCACCGACTTAATGCCACCAGCGACGCAAAAAGGAATATCAATATGGCGGGCTATGTCCCTGACCCAGTTAACATCCAGCAAGCGTTTCTCAACGCTGGCACTGATCTCATAAAACACCAGTTCATCGGCCCCGGCCTGACTGTAAAGCGCGGCAAGCTCAAGGATCTCGCCAACGATTTCGTGTTGTTTAAACTTAACGCCTTTAACAACCTGGCCATTTTTGACATCGAGGCAGGGGATTATGCGCTTTGATAACATGCGATTGCCTCCTCAACAGTAAATGCGCCATCCAGTAACGACTTACCCAGAATAATTCCACTTACGCCCAGTTCAATTAACTGACGAATATCATCTAAACTGCTGACCCCGCCCGAAGCCTGAACCCTGACGCCTGGACTGTGCGCGACGATTTCCTGGTAGAGCGCAAAAGAGGGACCTGTCATAGTGCCATCTTTACTGATGTCCGTACATAAGAAATCATACACGCCCAGCGCCAGGTAAAAATCAATGAGTTCAAACAGGCTTAACTGAGACTCCTCGAGCCAGCCATGGGTGGCAACTGCCCATCCCGAAGCGCTGTGTTTTACATCCAGTGCGATAACAAAGCGCTCGGCACCAAACTCTTCAATCCATGCGGCGACTTCTTCTTTGCTATCTACAGCCATGGAACCAATCACAACTTGTTGTGCACCCGCTTTAAGCCATTGCTTCACGTCTTCATAACGACGGATCCCGCCGCCCACCTGATAAGGGGCCGTCAGCTCGGCTGTGGCTTGCTGGATCTGTTGCCATTGTTTCTTTTGTGGGTCGCGCGCGCCTTCCAGATCAACCAGGTGCAATTTGGTGGCGCCCGCATCCTGATAGGCTTTTAAGCGACTTGCCAGCTCGAAAGGGTAGAACTGTGCGGTGTCATACTTGCCCTGATACAGGCGTACAATCTGGTTTTGTAATACATCTAATGCAGGAATGATCATTATCTTGTCCTTATAATTGCCAGTTCAGGAAGTTATTCAGTAATGTTGCACCGACTTTGGCGCTTTTTTCCGGGTGAAACTGCATACCGGCATAGTTGTCTTTGGCAACCACGGCTGAGAAGCGCGTGCCATATTCACTTTCGACCAGTGTACTGGCGTTGCTGGTGTGGGCAAAACTATGGACAAAATACACCTGATCGTCTGGGTTAAGCCCTTGTGTCAGGGGATGTGCCTTGCACACAGACAAGGTATTCCAGCCCATGTGCGGACTGGTTAACTGACCGGTTTCAAGGTAGCTGACTTTGCCGGGAATTTGACCCAGACACTGAACGCTCCCTTCTTCGGTTTCGTCGCACAGCAGCTGCATGCCAAGACAAATGCCCATGAGCGGATTCTGATACTCAGCGATAGCGGTGTCCCAACCCTGGTCGCGCAGGCGTTTCATTGCCACAGAGGCGTGTCCGACGCCAGGTAGCACCGCCCTGTCAAATTGCTTTAGCTTTGCCGGGTCGCGGATCACTTCCGGATTCACACCCAGACGTTCAAAGGCAAAGCGTACCGAGTTGATATTGGCACAGCCCGTGTTAATGATGGCAATCATAAGCACCCCTTAGAGCTTGCAGTTTGCTGGCTGGTATCTTTGGCGATGGCCATGCGCAGCGCTCGCGCAAAGACTTTAAACAAGCCTTCAACCTGGTGGTGGCAGTTGCCTTCGCTGACTGACAGGATCAGGCTGATGTTGGCGTTATCTGCCAGCGACTTAAAGAAGTGTTCAACCATTTGCACATCCAGATCGCCCACTTTTTCGCGACTAAAGTCGGCGTTCAGCACAAATGATGCCCGGCCAGATAAGTCCAGCTGACACTCAGCTTTGCATTCATCCATTGGCAATGCGAAGCCATAACGGGCGATCTGTGACTTAGTGCCGAGCGCTTGTTTCAGTGCTTGCCCAAGAGCAATGCCAATGTCTTCTACCAGGTGGTGCTCATCAATGTGCAGATCGCCGCTGGCTTCTATCGTCAGACCGATGTTTGCGTGAGTGCGAATTTGATCCAGCATGTGGTCGAAAAAGCCAAGGCCTGTACTGATAGATCCGACACTATTTTGGTCGAGGTTAAGTGCCAGACTGATCTGCGTTTCTTTGGTATTACGTTGTACTGATGCCTGACGGTTTTGGGTTGTCAAGCGAGTGACAATTTCAGGCCAGTTGTCATCATAAAGAATACCTTCTATACACAGATTGTTAGCCAGTTCGACATCGGTTTGCCTGTCACCAATCACATAGGAATTTGCAAGATCAACTTTACCGGAGCGCATCAGGCTGGTCAGCAAACCCGTTTTAGGTTTTCGGCACTGACAGTTGTCTTCGTCAAAGTGTGGGCAAATCAACACCTCTTCAAAACGGATCCCCTGACTGGTAAAAATCGCCATCATTTGATTGTGGGGCAGGGCGAAGTCTTCCTCTGGAAAGCTATCGGTGCCCAGTCCATCCTGATTTGAGACCATGACCAGTTTGTAACCTGCGGCTTGTAGCGACAGTAAAGCCGGGATCACATTGGGCAGCAAGGCCAGTTTTTCCAGACTGTCTACCTGTTTGTCCGAAATGGGTTCTTCAATTAATGTGCCATCTCGGTCGATGAATAAATAAGGTGTGCTCATTGTTGTTGTTCTGCCTGTGGTTGTGTCAGCCAGCGTCTGACTTGTTCTAATTCCTGCTCGCTACCAATTGAAATGCGTAACCAATTATCCTCACCGAAGAGGGTAAAGGGACGCATGATAAGACCTGATTGCATCGCCTGTTTAATATCGTTTACTTGCCGTACCTGGACTGTAATAAAGTTGCCTTCGCCAATCATGACTTTGGCAATTTTTTCGGAACCACCAAGTACCTCAGTGAGCTTTTCTTTTGCTTTATTGAGAATACTGACCTGACGGCGCATCTGGGTAATGGCATCCGGAGTCAGCGCTTCTTGTGCGATTTGCGCTACCACCGTAGACACCGGATAAGGGGCGATAACCTTGCGTACTGGTGCAAGTACCTTGGGTGAAGCTAACGTAAACCCGGTTCTGAGCCCGGCCAGGGCAAATGCCTTAGACAAAGTACGTAGTACCACCAGGTTATCGAAATCCGATAACAGGCTCGCTGCGGTGAGTTGTTCACAAAACTCAATATATGCTTCATCGACAATAACCAGTGCCTTGCCTTTGAGGGCAGCTGTAATCGCAGCAATTTTGTCTGTGCTTACCGTTGCGCCGGTCGGGTTATTGGGGTTACAGATAAATACCAGCTTGGCGTTGCCAACAGCGTCTGCAATTTCTGCAGCGCTGCCTTGTTGCAGCAGGCTCTGCTCAAGTGCTGTGATCCCGACATTGTGGGTATCTGCCGTTACTTTATACATGCCGTACGTTGGCAGGAACAAAGCGATTTTGTCTTGTCCGGGTGTACAATAAGTACGCACTAACAGCTCTATGCCTTCATCAGCGCCACGCGTCATTAACACCTGCTCCGGGCTAAGGCCCGCATAACTGGCGTAGGCGTTGATCACCGCTTCGGGCTGTGGATCCGGATAGCGGTTAAGTGCTTCAAAGTTGAGGCTCACACGCCTTGAATAAGGGCTTTCGTTGGCATTAAGCCAGGTTGTGCCGGTAAGCTTTTCGCTCTTAGCTGAACTATAAGCGTTCAGTGAGGCGATGTTTTCAGGTAATTGAATTTGGCTCATGCGTTGTTCTCCAGCCTTATTTTGACAGCATTGGCGTGGGCATCCAGGCCTTCCGCCTCAGCCAGGGGTAAAATGGCCTTGCTTAGCAACTGTAAACCCCCTTTACTGATTGTTTGTTGCGTATAGGTACGATAAAAATCGAGCAGGTTAAGGCTCGAATAGCAACGACTGTAACCATACGTTGGCAATACATGGTTGGTCCCTGACGCGTAATCACCTGCCGATTCTGGCGTGTAGTCACCAACAAATACCGAGCCGGCATTTTTCACTAAAGGCAGATAGGGCTCTGGTTCACCGAGCTGTAAGATCAGGTGCTCCGGTCCGTACTCTGCGCTAACCGCAAACGCCTGTTCCATATCTTCGACCAGAATAAGCGTGCTATTTTCCAGTGCCTGTTTGGCAATATCTGCGCGGTTTAGTTGCAACAACTGACGGTCCAGCTCGCCCTGGACCTCTGTAATAAGTTGTTTGCTGTTACTGAGCAGCAGTACCTGAGAGTCGGGGCCATGTTCGGCTTGCGAGAGCAGATCCGCGGCAACGTAAGCCGGATTAGCGCGCTCATCGGCAATGACCAATACTTCTGAGGGTCCTGCGGGCATATCAATGGCAAATCCTGGAAGCGATTGCGACAGTAGCTGTTTGGCCATTGTTACAAAGGCGTTTCCGGGTCCAAACACTTTGTCTACTTTTGGTACGCTCTGGGTACCCAGCGCCATTGCAGCAACTGCACCAGCACCACCACTTTCGACGATTGTGGTAATGCCGCATTTTTTGGCTGCATATAAAATTGCAGGATCAATGCTTTGTTCACCGTTAACTGGGGTACACAATACAATTGTTTGTGCCCCTGCCAGTTGCGCACAGACCCCTTGCATAAGTACAGAAGACGGCAGTGGTGCACTGCCTCCCGGAACGTACAGACCAACCGCTTCAATGGCTTGATACTTAAGCTCGCATATAACACCTGGTTGTGTTTCGAGGCGTTTTTCTACGGGCACTTGTAGTGCGTGAAATGCGCGAATATTACTATAAGCCTGATCGATTGCCTGTTTAAGTTCCGGTGAAATGGCTCCTTCACTGGCTTGTATTTCTTCAGCGGATACCAGTAACCGGGGCTGAGCACGTTTATCGAACTTGCGGGCATATTCTAGCAAGGCTTCATCACCGTTTAGCTCGACTTCTGCAATGATTTCTGCAACCACTTTTTCCAGTTCATCACTGATAGTGACGGCCGGGCGTTCAAGTGCTGCCTTTTGCTGTGCCTGGTTTGCCTCATTCCAGATAAACATGCGTCGTTACTCCATCATTTTTTCGATTGGCATAACAAGAATGGAGTTTGCGCCGAGGGCTTTGAGCTCTTCCATGGTTTCCCAGAACAGGGTTTCACTGCTGACCATGTGCAGAGCAACATATTCTTCGCTTCCGGCTAGAGCAAGCAAAGTTGGTTGACCTGTCCCCGGCAACAACGCACAGATCTCATCAAGTTTCGCTTTTGGCGCGTGCAGCATAATGTATTTGCTTTCTTTTGCCTGTTTAACACCACGCAAACGGGGCATCAGCTTATTGATAAGTGAGAGCTTATCGTCGTCATTAAGATTGGCGTTTTGGATAAGGCAAGCGTTCGATTCTAAAATGGTGTCGCCCTGCATCAGGCCGTTTGCTTCGAGGGTTGCACCGGTCGATACCAAATCGCAGATGGCGTCGGCAAGACCTGCACGAGGAGCTACTTCTACCGAGCCCGTTAGCATAACGACGCTGGCATCGATCTGCTCTTGTTCAAGGTACTGCTTCAAAATCTCAGGGTATGTGGTTGCTATGCGTTTGCCGTTGAACCAGCTTTTATCCTGCATACCCAGCTCCTGAGGCCAGGCCAGTGCCAGGCGACAGTAACCAAAGTCGAGTTTTGCGAGCTTGCTGACTTCGCTGGGCTGCCCATTACGCTGGCGCTCTGCCTGAGTTTCGACCAGTACATTTTCGCCAACAATGCCCAGGTCGCACACACCGTCCATCACCAAACCCGGAATATCGTCATCACGGACTCTCAGGACATCGATTGGCATATTGGTAGAGTGGGCGATCAGGCGCTGTTCGCGCAGATTGAGTTTAATCCCAAGCTGTTTGAGTAGTGACTGACAGTCCTTAGAAAGACGGCCAGATTTTTGAATTGCAATTCGTAAGCGGTTGTTGGTGTTCATAATTTATTTCCTAAGTTTAAAAACTAAAAGCCCCGAGGGAACCTCAGGGCGAAAATAAATTATGTTGAGTGCTAGTTCGCCGGAGGTTCCTTGAAGGAATAACCCACCAGCGAAATACCTGACAGGTTATCCCGGTGTATGATGGTGATGATGGATAGCTGTCAGTGTAATAAGCATGTCAGATTCTCTTGTTGTTTATCTAAAACGTGACGCGCATCAGGCGCTCAAAATGTATTTATAGATAAACACAGGAGAGGAATTGCGCGCAAGTACTTTTTTGCATAAATTAAAGAATAAATTATAACTGTCGATAATAAAGGCATGAAATACCACGAAAAGAGGTGGGTTATGGATGCATTTAAGCCGTTTCTGGCGCCGATCGTTCGGTTGCAGGTGAGTCATGATGGCCCCTTTAAAGTTGCGGGTGTACTCGACAACCGAATAGAAAAGATTAAGCGTAAAAAATACTTACAGGAAATGGCGCAGAAAAAACATCATGAAGAAGAAGCCCGCAAAGAAAGCGACGATGGTAGCGAGATCGACGACGAAGAACAACATTTGGATACCTGGGCCTAAAATTCTCTCAGGCCCCGGTAAGGTAACTTATCTTCGTTGGCCGCGCTTTTATCTTGGTGGATCTATTTTGCCCGCAATGGAGGTATTGACCCTAAACCAGCCAGCGATAGAGTATCTGTCCCGTTTAGCCGGGAGTACTTCATGAGGGAATTCTTCACTTAAAAACAAAGCAAGCGTGCCGTGTAATGGCACGACTTTTATTCCTTCAAGGTCATTGTCATCCCGATAGAGTACCATTTCACCCCCATCATCATGTGCCCAGCCAGGGTTCAGGTAGGTAACCAGCGAGAGGACGCGGTTGGTCTCGCCCCTGAACGCGTCGTAATGGCGTTTGTAATAACTGCCGCTGGCGTAATGTGCAAAATGGCTTTCAAAAGAAAACAGGCCCATGAACAAGCGACGGTTCAAAAATTGCTGTAACCGACTGGTCCAGTCAAGCCAGCGCTGTCCGGGCTCTGACTCGCCGTTTATCCAGCAAATTTCGTCTGTACGCACAAAATCGTTATGTAAGAAATCATCGCCACGGCCAATGCCGGCATGTTCATACTTTTGCGTACTTAAACTGTGCTGATAGGCCAGTAAGTCATCTGCCAGGTCGCACGGGAGTGCGCCGGGGCGAATGCTATAACCCTGGCTCAGTAAATCATCAGCAATGAGTGAAAACAGTGTGTCATCTGTTGTTGAGTCGTCGTGCCCTGCACGAAAATGAACTAAAGCGGCCAACCTGATTTCCTATATTTAGTCGTATCAAAATCAAAAAGTGTGTCATTAAAGCAAAAGAGAAGAAGTAGTCTTAACCTCATGGCTCTGGGCTTTATGGCTTGCTGCCTGCTTTGCTGTGCGCATAATAGTCATTTTTTGTCAGCTGGCAAGCAAAATATCTTTGCTCGTGTCTAATGGGGTATAATGCCTGGTGCAGTGTGACGGAGTAGATTGATGAGCGTAAACAAAGAACCCAATTCGACACCTGAAAAAGCGGTGCAGGTGCCATCGCCTTGTATCCGCCATTGTTGCCTCGACGATAACGATATTTGTGTCGGGTGTTATAGAACGCTCAATGAAATCATGAAGTGGCAGTCATCCAGCAATGAGCAGAAAAGAATTATCTTACAGGCCTGCGAGAAGAGAAAAGCGCGCTGATGTGTGCATTAATCTATCTGCTGACTGTAAACGGCCTTGAATATTTATCGACCATAAAAATAACAAAGACATGAAGTTAGAAGCAAAGAGTATTAAATTTTTGTCACCGGCGGATGAGCAGAGCTTTTTTGACCGATTAAATGCGTTGTCAGGCGTTAATGATGTCTATGGGCTAGGGTTTTCGGTAGTCATTGATACAAACCAGTCCCTGGACGATGAAGAACTAAAAGAGATCATCGCCCTGTTTTATCGCTACGGCGTTAATATGAAGCAGCTAAAGGCATTTCTGAGTGAAGGCAACAGAATATGGTTTAAGCACAATCAACAGTCATATTGGTATAAAAAGGTATTTGGAAATCGATGCAGTCGATGAGTAGTTTCAACCTGTCTACTAGTTTTTAGAGTGCAGGCAGCCGACAAATAAAAGCTGTTAATAGGGCTGTCTGGTTACGTTTGTGGGAAATAAAATTGGAAATTAACAACTGGTTCGACTTAGTTATCTACGCCCTTTTTACGATAGGGGTTATATTTTTTGGCCTACCGGGTGGCATTTATTATATCCGGGTTTCTTATCTTGCTTATCGGCGCTATGGATTTGGCAAGCTTCCCAAGGGATCACCTGCCGCAGAAATAGCAGGAAATTCTCTTGGAATCTTTCTTATGGGTATATTTCTTATATGTGCCACAGTGTGGTACCTTTTTCTCGATAAAGGAGGGAATTTATTCTATTTCTTCAAAGAGTTGAATGAGTTTTTTCTTGATGCTCAGAGGCCACTTTGAGCAAAAACGGGTATCAAGTCGAAAGCCAGGTAACACAATTCAAAAATTAAGGATTTTGTGCTGCTTTTATGAGATGTAAGTGATAAAGGCGTGCTGACTTGCGCTTGCTCCTTATCCACCATAAAATTGCCTCGCCCAGTCATTATGCAGTGCTTTAATTTTGTCTATCACTCAGTATTTTTCAGAAAACGGTCCCCTGGCTCACCACTTTAGCGGTTATCAGCCAAGACAGCCTCAAATCGATATGGCTGAAGCTATAGATCAGGTGGTTAAAGAGGGTGGACAATGTGTGGTGGAAGCGGGTACTGGGACAGGTAAAACGTTTGCGTATCTGGTTCCGGCGCTTGTGAACGACAAAAAGGTCATTATTTCGACCGGCTCTAAAGCATTGCAGGAACAACTTTACCACAGAGATTTGCCCGAACTACTCAAAGCACTTGGCAAAGGTCGTAAAGTGGCCTTACTCAAGGGCCGGGCGAATTATCTTTGCACTTATCGTTTGAATGAGCATGTAGCGCATGTGCCCAGTGACGACCCTGATGTTATGCACCAGCTGGCGATGGTGGCCAAGTTTGCCACAGAAACCCAAAGTGGCGACCTGGCTGATTGTGTGGGCATTGAAGAAGACGCCAAAGTACTGCCTTATGTTAATTCCACTGCGGATAACTGCTTAGGAAAAGACTGCCCCGACTTTGCAGAGTGTTATATACGTAAGGCAAGGATCAAGGCGGCTGAAGCGGATCTGGTAGTGATTAACCATCATCTGTTTTTTGCCGATATGTCGGTCAAAGAGTCGGGCTTTGCTGAGTTGATGCCAACCGCAGATAGCTATATTTTCGACGAGGCGCACCAGCTGGGTGAAATTGCATCAGATTACTTTGGGGAGTCTATCAGTACCAAACAACTACATGCGCTGATCAATGATTTAAGATTGATTTATCGCAGTGATATACCCGATATGCTGCAGCTGGGCAAAACGCTAAACAAGCTGGAGACCAGTGTGGCTGATCTGCGACTGGTGTTTGGCAGCGATGGTGCCCGTGGTGATTGGCGGGAAAAGCTTCAGGATAAAGTGATCTGCGATGCGCTGCACAGAGTGATCAGCAATCTGGATTTTTTATATCAGGTGCTTAAGTTGTGCCTGGACCGCTCTGATAAGATTGAGCATCCGCTGGAGCGGGTGTTGTCCTTTAAAGGGCAACTCGACAGAGCCTTTGACGTGAGTCTGCCGGGCTTTAGCTATTGGTTTGAAACCACCCGGCGCTTTTTGACCATACACATTACGCCTCTGGATGTATCGAACCGCTTTAAAGACATGATGGCTAAAAGTGAGGCTAGCTTTGTGTTTACCTCGGCCACTTTGTCGGTAGACAACAGCCTGGCGCACTTCAATGCCAGCCTGGGCCTAGAGCCTGACCATCAGGCCATCGTCGATAGCCCGTTTGATTACGAATCGCAGGCGGTGCTTTGCCTGCCTCGTTATTTGCCCGAAACCAAAGATGAAATGATGCCACATGCGTTGGTAAAAATTGCAAAGCAAGTGATCAATGCCGCCAAGGGGCGCACGTTTTTACTCTTTACCAGTTACCGCGTTATGCATCTGGTCTACGAAGGGCTTAGCACCGCAACCGAATATCCGGTATTCATGCAGGGTCAGGCGTCAAAGCGCATTATTCTGGAGCAATTTGTCCGTCATGGTAATGCGGTACTTATGGGCACCGCATCGTTCTGGGAAGGCGTTGATGTGCGCGGCGATACGCTCAGTTGTGTACTCATAGATAAATTGCCGTTTACCTCACCGGATGATCCGTTATTACAGGCCCGAATGAAAGATGCCCAATTGCAGGACAAAGAGCCGTTTGATGAAATTCAGCTTCCGCTTGCCGTTATTGCGCTAAAGCAGGGTGTGGGGCGTCTCATTCGTGATAAGAAAGACAAAGGTGTGCTAATTATTTGCGATAATCGTCTGGTTACGCGAAAATACGGTGAAACCTTTATTAAAAGTTTGCCTCCCATGTCGCGGACCCGTGATCTGGATAAGGCCTTGTCATTTTTAGAGAATATTGACCAGCATGAAAACTAATTTGCTTGCCCTGGATGCTTCAACAGAAGCTCTGAGCCTGGCGTTGTCGTTTAACGGCAACCTTTATCGTCACTTTGAAGAGTGCCCTCAGCAACACAGTCAGAAAATACTCCCTTTAGTTGAGCAGCTGTTTTCTGAGGCCGGTTGTCAGCTCAAAGACCTGGATGGTCTGGTATTCGGTCGCGGACCGGGTAGTTTTACCGGGGTGCGGATCGGGGTGTCTGTTGCACAGGGCCTGGCGTATTCGGGTAATTTGCAATTGGCGGGGGTTTCTACTTTGCAGGCTATGGCGCAGCAGGCCTTTGCACAAACGGATGCTAAACAAGTCCTTGTTGCCATCGATGCACGGATGGGCGAAGTGTATCTTTGTCATTATACCCGCTCAGAAAACAATCAGGCAGTTGCTTTGGGTGATGAAAGCGTGATCAAGCCTGAACTTATTGAAGGGGATTTTGCAGGCGTGCTGGCCGTGGGCACTGGCTGGCAGACTTATTCAGAGGTTGCCGAAAAATTAGCACTCGACGTGCACGACGCTATCACCTTACCACATGCAGAATATATGCTTGAAATTGGCGCTGCACAGTTTGAGTCCGGGCAAGTTGTTAATGCCGCTGACGCTCAGCCACAGTATGTCAGAGATACGGTCACCTGGAAGAAGTTGCCCGGGCGCGAATAACAGGCTAATCTTATATTGGTGTGTTGGGTTTTTAGTGATATTGACTGATGAAAATCAACCAGCTTGTTCAGAATCAGGATACTTATCAGCTGAGGCAGTCGGTTGCTAAACCTGCTGCCAGTGAACCCGTTACGCCTCCCAAACCGAGCGCAAAGCTAAATTTTTCGGATGCCGGCGTTGCACTTGCACAGCAGTACACTGCAGACAAGCGCGACGTTATCTACGACCAACCCAGTTATAAGACCAGTGTCGCTATGCAAGCCTATAGCGCCATCCAAAACCAGGAGCGGCGCAGCGAAGTGCAGTCTTTACTTGGTGTCAGTATTTACGCCTGAACTGCCATCTCTCAATACTATTTTTCATGTTGTATCAGAGCACACGCTCGCTTGAATTTTTTTCAGCAAAAATTTAGTCAATTGATTTGTTTTAATCTGCTTTTGGAGTAATGTTAAAAGAAAATAACAAATTATGGTTACGAGTTTGCTGAACAGATTCAACCAGTTTGCACTGAAACTTTCTTCAAATACGGTTGTTTTGTCACTGCGCGAAGGCTACATCGCGTTGATCCCGTTTTTTATCGTTGCGTCTGTGATCACTCTGCTCAATCAGTGGCTTGGTGATGACTTACATAAATTAAAGTATCAGGCACTGGGTGACTTTAACACTCTGGTATGGGGGATCTTTCCGCTGTTAACCCTGATATCGTTTAGCTACTATCTGTCGAAAAACCTTAAAATCCACACCATCGCAGGCCCTGTTCTGGTGCTTGCCTGCTTCACAGCAACCACAGGTTACATCGAAATTAGCCAGGGAACACTTAGCATAGTGCATCGTAATGGCATGTTGTATTCACTGCTTATGCCAGTCCTTTGCTGCTATTTGCTGGCTTATATCGAGCGAATACGCTGGCTGAGACTGGTTGGAATAAGCTCAATCAGCCTGTTTTTGCGCAAACACCTGAACCTGATCATCCCGTACATTCTGGTTACTGCGATAATTTTACTGGTGATCCCGGTTTTAGATCATTTCGCAGGTCAGCTTCACAGTACCCTAAAACTCCTTAACCCGACCTGGAATGTGTTCGAGAAAGTGTCGGCTCAGCTGATTTTTTCACATTTACTGTGGTTCATCGGTGTGCATGGTGACAATACCTATCACTTGCTGGTTTCAGGGGAGCTAACCGATTATCAGGTGTTACCTCAGCTATCGAGCTATGCCTTTTACACTTGCTTTGTAATAATCGGTGGTACGGGCTGTATTTGGGGACTGATCATTGCCTCATTGCTGCTTAAAAATGCACGTCATGAGCGCAGCATCGCCATGATTGCATCGCCGCTTGCACTGTTTAACATCAGCGAAGTTATGCTCTATGCTTTACCCATTGTATTTAATCCTTATCTGCTGATCCCATTTTTGCTTAGCCCGTTGCTAAATGCATTAATTGCCTACGGCTGTATTTCAACAGGGATGATAGCTTTAGATCCAGCAATGGATATTCCCTGGTTCACACCGGTGTTCGTTAGCGGCTGGCTGCTTACGCAAAGTGTTAGTGGTGTTTTGCTGCAGCTCTTATTAATCGCGCTGAATGCGGCGCTTTATTATCCGTTTTTAAAATTTAACCGGGATCATAATTTATCCGGGAAAGCGCTGGATGTGTTACTTAAGCGATTTACCACAGGCAGGCTGATAGAAGCGGGGGCTGAAAGCTCTTATACCCGCACGCAGCGTGAGGAACAGATCAATGTTCACAGTCTCAAGGAAGTCACTGATGCACTGAACAGTGGCGAGCTGATGCTTTTTTATCAGCCAAAAATAAACCCTTACACTAAGGCGGTGGTAGGCTTTGAAGCCTTATTAAGGCTAAAAGACACCGATGGCAGGGTTCAGGGCCCCTGGTTTTTGGCAACGCTGGAGCAACACGGGCTACTCCACATCATAGATAACTTTGTAATTGACCAATTAGAAGTCGACCTGGAGCACTTTGCACGGGAAGGATTCGGACCCAAAGTAAGCTTTAATATTTCACCACAAAACTTGCTGAGCGGGGGGTACAAACGTATTGTGAAAGCCTTCGCAGATTATCCCGGCCAGGTTGAGGTTGAGTTACTTGAGTCCAGTTATATCGAGGACTTTAATCGTACGGTTGATGTGGTTAATTTATTGCGAGCACATCATATTGCCTGTGCAATGGATGATTTCGGTACCGGGTATTCTTGCCTGTCTGTGTTATCCAAGTTGAATATCGACACCATTAAACTGGACAGAAGCCTTTTGCCCGACAACTACAACTGTAAATCCGTGTCTTTGTATACCAATCTGTCAGAGATGATAGCTAAGCTTGGTTTCAGGCTGGTGGCAGAAGGAGTTGAAACGAAAGAGGAGGAGAATCTGGTAAAGCAGTCGCAGGTGGATTGTGTGCAAGGGTTTCTCTATTACAAAGCCATGCCCATCGAAGAGGCTATGACGTTATTACAGACTCAGACCGAAGCAAGTCAGCAGCAAAATGCCGCCGACCAGTCAGTATGAATAGGCGGGCCCCATGTTTGACCCGCTGCATAGCTCATTACTTCTCTATGAAGGAAATCAGCTTATCTGCAATCTGGGTATTGTTTAACGAGCCAATAAACGCATCGCGACCCTGACCATAGGCAAAGATCTGTACGTCAATCGCTGTGTGTCCTTTGGTTGTCCAACCTGTAAAGCTGGCATCATTGATGAGCTTATTGGCCGCTTTATACAGCGCCTCTTTCGAGTCCTTTTGTGCGCCTGTAAGCGCTTTTTCCGTCTCTTTATCAAAAGGTAAACCCGTCAATTGCGTCCAGGTCTTGGCCATTTGGTCTGCCTTCATATCGAACAGGGTATTTGTCAGCTCTTTGACTGAGGCTTTGACTTGTTCAACGACCTCTGTTTTCCATTGATACACGCCATTACTGCCTAAAGTCAGGCCACCGGTAGAGTGGTCGGCCGTGACAACCAATAAAGTGTCTGGGTTGGCATCAATATATGCTTTTGCAGCCTTTATTGCGCCTGCAAAATCGTCCATTTCTTTCATTGCACACGCGATATCATTGGCATGACCACACCAGTCAATCTGGCTGCCCTCGATCATAACAAAGAAGCCTTTCTCATTGTGCTTGTCCAGTAACCTCAGTGTTTTATTGGTCATGGTTGTCAGCCGCTTTGGCTCATCACTGTCGATTGCATGAGGAAAAGCGACATCAGCAAAAAGCCCAAGTGCGGGCAGGCGACTTAATGAGTCAAGCTTGTTGAACTTATCTGTATACTGGTAACCCGCTTCTTTAAACTCGCTGACCAGGTTGCGGTCGTCGCGAATAAAGTACTTGGTGCCACCACCAAGCATTAAATCGACAGGTAGCTTACCAGCAACTTTGTTATCGATATAATCGTCGGCGATTTCATCATAGTTACGACGCGACTCATTGTGTGCGGCAAAGCTGGCCGGTGTAGCATGGTTGATCTGTGACGTTGCGACCAGAGCTGTGGTCATGCCTTGCTCTTTGGCAATCTCCAGCATGGTTTTAAGCGATTTTTTGTGTGTATCTACCGCAATGGCTCCGTTATAGCTTTTCGAGGCAGTGCTCAGGGCCGTGGCGCCCGCTGCACTGTCTGTAACAACCGTATCATCGTCCGGGTATGTGTGGGCCATACCAACCAGGATTGAATCAAATACGGTGGGCTCAACTATTTTGGTTGTCTTATCGTCTTGCATATAGCGATAGGCCGTAGTGAAGGCCGGCCCCATGCCATCGCCAATCATATATATGATGTTTTTGGGTGCTGCGAACGCCGAGTTTGACAAGGTACAGCCCAGGGCAAACGCGAGGGCACTTATTTTACGTGTCATAGATGATCCTTAATGTTCCCGTATGTGTGCTCACCTGTGTGCTTAGTAAATCGCTGTTGGATATGCGATTTATGCTTTGCACGTGAGCCAGAATGCGTAGAATATTAATGTAATACGTTCAATAAGAATATGAATTTATGTTGACTGCTAATAAAAATAAGATAAAACAAGGGAAAGTAGCGGGTTTTGCCTATCAGGAAATTGGCCAGGGTCCCCAAACTGTATTAATGCTACATGGCTGGCAGGACAACAGTAATAGCTTTATTCCTATTCTTGATAGTCTTGGCGATGATACCTTGCAATCCTACAGATTCATTGCGTTAGATTTTGCCGGGCATGGTAAGTCAGCCTGGCGCAGTGTTGATGCCCATTATTACTTTGTCGAGTATGTTTATGATATTTTGCGCTTTCTTCGAGCCATGGAGATTGCGCGATGCGACATTGTCGGCCACTCTATGGGGGCGTTGGTGGGAGGGTTATTCACCAGCTTGTATGCAGAGAAAGTAAATACCTTGACATTGATAGACGGTATTGGTCTGCTATATCAAAGCGATAAGAATGCAAAGCAACAGTTGCTTCAGGCGTTTGCTGCACGTGACGCAAATGAACAATTTAATAACACCACTAAGCGGCTGTTTGCTGATAAACAGGCTATCATCAAAGCTCGAGTGAAAGTGAGTGACTTCAGCGAGGAAATTGCTGCTATATTAATGGAGCGAAATATAGAAGTGCTTGAAGAGGGCGCGCGCTTAACGACGGATCCTAAGTTGAAGTTGCCCTCAACAACACGCTTTTCACGTGCTCAGGCGCATTCTTTGTTACAAGACACTGAAACGCCGACTTTAGCAATAATGGGAACGTCTGGCTACGCACAAATGAAACACAGTTTACAGCAGTTTTCTCAATGTTTTAAAGAGTTTACATGCGTTGAAGTGGCGGGAGGCCATCATTGCCATATGGAAGAGCCGGAGCAAGTGTTGGCAAAGATCTTAACACATATGACGCATACTGGCGTTTCCTGATTGTATATTTGTGTTAAATGTGGGACTATCCCAGCTTTAGAGTATTTACTCAATTGTTTGCGTACCTTAATTATATTAAGGTAAGACCAATATAAAAAATAACGAGAACACAGGAGCTAAGAGTGGAAAAAATCTGGTTAAAGCGCTACCCCGAAGGGATGCCTGAAACAATCGACCCAGAACACTACAACTCGCTGCTTGAATTATTCGACAACAGTTTTAGAGAGTTTGCTCAGTTACCGGCTTACAGTAACATGGGCAAAACAATGACTTACCAACAAGTTGATGAAGCAACCAAGGCCGTTGCCAGTTACATTCAAAATACCCTTAAGTTAGGTAAAGGGGACAAAGTAGCGGTGATGATGCCAAACCTGCTACAAACACCTGTAACCATTTTGGGCGTGCTGAGAGCAGGCTGTACCGTTGTTAATGTCAACCCTTTGTACACGGTACGAGAGCTTGAACACCAGCTCAATGATTCAGAAGCGAAAGCAATCTTCATATTGGCCAACTTTGCACATACACTTGAAAAGGCATTGCCTACGACAGGTGTTAAACATATTGTTGTCACACAAATTGGTGACATGCTTGGCGGCGTCAAAAAGCATTTAGTCAATTTTGTTGTCAAAAAGCTAAAGAAAATGGTGCCAGACTACAGCTTGCCCAATGCAATTCCGTTTGCCAACGCAATTAGCGCTGATCCGAACCAGTATAAGGTGCCTGAGATTAGTCTTACCGATCTGGCATTTTTGCAGTATACCGGCGGTACCACAGGCGTTTCTAAAGGCGCGATGCTGACCCATGGCAATATGGTTGCCAACCTTGAACAGGTATCAGGCTGTCTAGATAAGGTGCTGGATAAAGGTCGAGAAGTGGTGATAACTGCGCTACCGCTTTACCATATCTTTGCGCTGACAGCGAACTGCCTGACGTTTATGAAGTATGGCGGTCACAATATTCTGATCACTAATCCACGGGATATGCCTGGCTTCGTTAAAGAACTGGCAAAATATCCGTTTACGGCCATTACAGGTGTAAATACCTTATTCAATGGTCTGCTGAACACTCCAGGGTTCTCTGAATTGGACTTTTCTACTTTGAAGATGTCTTTAGGTGGCGGTATGGCGGTGCAGCGACCCGTTGCTGAGCGCTGGCAGAAAGTGACACAGAGTAAACTAATGGAAGGCTACGGCCTGACAGAGTGTGCACCACTGGTAACAATTTGCCCTTGGGACCTGGATGGTTATAACGGTTCTATCGGCTTACCGGCACCAAGCACCGAGTTGAAAGTCATTAACGATCAGGGCGAAGAAGTACCAAAGGGCGAGCCTGGTGAATTGTGTGTTAAAGGCCCGCAAGTCATGGCTGGTTATTATAATCGTCCGGATGCAACGGCCGAGTGTTTGCAGGAAGGCTGGTTTGCAACCGGTGATATAGCCATTTACGATGATGAAGGTTTCTTCTACATCGTAGACCGTAAGAAAGACATGATCCTGGTATCTGGTTTTAACGTCTTCCCTAATGAAATTGAAGAAGTGGTTGCGATGCACGATGGTGTATTAGAAGTCGCTGCCGTTGGCGTGCCACATGATGTAAGTGGTGAGCAGGTTAAAGTTTTTGTTGTAAGAAAGGATCCATCTTTGACAGAAAAAGATATAATAAAACACTGTCGCGACAAGCTAACCAATTATAAAGTCCCTAAATTGGTCGAATTCAGAGATGAATTGCCTAAGACCAATGTCGGCAAAATATTGCGTAGGGCATTAAAGTAAAAAGAAACCGGCGAAAGCCGGTTTTTTATAGGGAGTAAATGTGCAGTATCAATTTATCCAGCAACAAGCAGAGCTCGATGCCTTTATAGCCAACCTGTCAGATAGCCAGGTGCTGGCTATAGACACAGAATTTATGCGTCGCAGAACTTTGTATCCTGAGATTGCCTTAATTCAGGTCTACGATGGCGAGCATCTGGCGTTGATAGACCCGTTAAGTGAGCTAGATTTTTCAGGGTTATGGCATTTACTTCGCGATGAACAGATTGTCAAAGTATTGCATTCACCCTCTGAAGATATTGAAGTATTTCAAAAGTTTGCGGGGTTTGTGCCAACACCTTTGTTCGACACCCAATTTGCGCTGCAGTTGCTAGGAGAGGGTAATTGCGTGGGGTTTGCCAATATGGTCAAGTCGATGCTCGATATTGAGCTCGATAAGAGTATGTCCAGAACGGACTGGCTTAAGCGCCCATTGCAGGCAAGTCAGCTGGAATATGCCGCAGCTGACGTATTCTACCTGTTACCTTGCTACCAGACGATCAGCAAGAAGATTGCCGAAAAGGGACTATCGCACATAGTAACGTGTGAGTCGCAGCTGATCGCCCAAAAGCGCGCATTCAGAACGCCGGATCACTATCTCTATCTGGGTATTAAAAATGTCTGGCAGTTAAAGCCGCGCGATCTTGCCGTCTTAAGAACACTGGCCAGTTGGCGGCAGAATAAGGCCGAGAAAAAGAATCTCGCCCTTAATTTTGTGCTAAAAGAACATAATATGGTCGAAATAGCAAAGCGCAGACCGAGCTCTTTAAACAGCTTGCGAAATGTACCGGGTGTTGAGCCAATGGAAGTGAATCGCTCAGGTAAAGAAATTCTCGCCTGTATTGAAGCAGGTAAAGCGGTACAGGAATCAGAATTACCTGCGCGCGTGCAACGGCTGATTGATTATCCCGGATATAAAGGGGCTGCGAAAGAAATAAAACAAGCAATCGCAGAAGTGGCCAGGGAACACGATATTCCGGTGGATGTATTTGCCTCGAAAAAGCAGATCAATCAGGTGATTGGCTGGAACTGGAAATTGGATGAGCAGCAGAGAAAGACCTTCCTGAAGCCCGACCTATTCCAGGGTTGGCGTCACGAGATACTTAAAGACGCGCTGTCGAAGTGGCATATTGCCTAATGCTAAGATGAAAAAGCCGCACAGTGTGCGGCTTTTTTATTGCTGTTTTATTTTTGCTCGTCATCCGGGAGCGTCACGTTGAGCTCCAGTACCGCTAAATCATCTTCATTTTGCTCAAACTGCACATTGACTGCGTCAGAGTCTACTTTGACATACTTACGGATCACTTCCAGTATATCCTGCTTTAACTGAGGCAGATAATCGGGGGTGCCACGCTTGGAGCGTTCATGGGCAACGATTATTTGTAGCCGCTCTTTAGCCAGCGATGCGCTGGACTTTTTCTCGGATCGAAAATAATCAAGTAAAGACACATTAACCTCCAAAAATCCGCTTTAGCAGTCCTTTCTTTTCAACATTCAAAAACCTGAAGTCGACGATTTCACCCAACAAACGATTGATAGCATCGCTGTATGCCTGGCCTGCATCCGACTCTGTATCCAGGATAACGGGTTGTCCTGAGTTAGATGCATTTAGTACCGCTTTAGACTCAGGGATCACGCCAAGCAAGTCGATGGCCAAAATTTCCTGGACATCTTCGACCGATAGCATGTCGCCGCTTTCAACACGTTCCGGGTTATAACGGGTAAGCAACAGGTGCTCTTTGACTGGCTCAAGGCCATCTTCTGCGCGTTTTGACTTACTTTGTAAAATGCCCAAAATGCGATCCGAGTCACGTACAGAAGACACTTCCGGGTTAGTGGTGACAATCGCTTCGTCAGCGAAATATAAGGCCATCATTGCACCGGCCTCAATGCCAGCAGGCGAATCACAGATAATGAAGTCGAAGTCCTCCGACATGTCTTTTAGTACGCGCTCAACGCCTTCTTTAGTCAGGGCATCTTTGTCACGAGTTTGTGATGCTGGCAGAATGTACAGCTTCTCTACGCGCTTATCTTTGATAAGTGCCTGATTAAGGTTAGCTTCGCCATTTATGACGTTTACAAAGTCATAGACTACCCGACGCTCGCAGCCCATGATGAGATCTAGGTTACGCAGGCCAATATCAAAGTCGATAATGGCTGTTTTGTATCCTTTAAGTGCCAGACCTGTGCCGATCGCTGCACTTGATGTGGTTTTACCTACACCACCTTTACCTGAAGTTACGACAATAATCTTTGCCATCTGAATTATCCTTTGACCAATGCTGTTAATTCTAATGATTCGTTATTTTGTGAAATCTGGCAGGCTTTGCCCCAGTGCTCTCCCTGTAAAGAGTCACTGATCCAATAACTGCCGCCAACCGAAACAAGTTCTGCTTCCAGCTTTTGGCAGTAAATACTTGCCTCATGATTTCCTTGCGCACCAGCGATAGCACGTCCTCTGAGCGTGCCATAGATGTGAATATTGCCATCGGCAATGACCTCAGCACCATGGCTGACCGCGCCCAGTACAATGAGGTCCCGGTCCTTCGCGTAAATTTGTTGCCCAGAGCGTACAGTGCTGTTGATAACCTGGGCGCCGAGATAGACTTCTTTTTCCACCACTTGCGTGTCAGCACTCTCCTGAGTCACAGGTTTAACGTCTTTAGTATAGTTAAGTACGGAGAGGCCTATTTCTTTTGCCTCAGCATTGTGCTGTTCTGTACCGTTGCAAATACCAACCGGGTTTAAAGCCAGCTCTGTAAGAATGCGTTTTAAATCGCTAAGGACAATACTCTGTTCCTGGACGTCGGCAAGATTGATGACGATAGGTGCCCCTTTAAAAAACTTTGGAGCCTGGGAAATTTTATCACTCAGTTGTTGCTTTACATTGCCAAGGTCGGCGTCGAAGAGGTGTAAAACTGAGAGTGTAAACAGGTTTCCCTTCAATTCAAAAGACTGTGTAGACATAAGCGCTCAATACCAGTGCGAACTCTGATTAATATTGTTCTGACCCCGTACTCTGTACGTTTGAGAGTCGCAAAACTTTCCAAATAGTATATAGGTCATGGTATAGTGCTGCTCTCAGATTAGCAAGATTTTATAGGGTTATAATGCTAGCCGCAGTATATAAAAGTAGTAAAAAAGCCGATACCTATCTTTTTATTGAAAAACGAGACGATTTTAGCAAAGTCCCTGACCCTTTAATGGCTACTTTTGGTACGCCAATATTTGTAATCATTGTGGATTTAGCAAAACGCACCAAACTTGGGGTTGCTGATTTAAGTAACGTTAAGCAAAAATTAATCGACGATGGGTTTTATTTGCAGCTGCCGCCTCCACAAGAAAATCTTCTGGACGAATTAAAAAGACAAAACGGAGTAAAAAGTGACTAAAACACTATCCGCATTATTAGTATCTTTATGTCTGGCGTCGCAAAGCGTAAAAGCAGATGACCAGGCACGCTTCGATAGCTACGTTGAAGTGCTAAAAGCCGAAGCCCGCGAAAGAGGCTATGAACAGGCTTTGATTGACCAGGCGTTCAGCACGGTTAAATTTAAAAAGAAAGTGATTAAACAGGATAAGAACCAGCCAGAAATAGTCGAGACGCTGGAAACTTATTTACCTAAACGCGTACCTGATTGGAAAGTTCAGCGAGCAAGAAAGCTCTACAAAGAAAATAAAGAGCTGCTGGATAAGATAAGCAAAGACTTTGGCGTACAGGGCCGCTTTATTGTTGCTTTATGGGGACTTGAAAGTAGTTTTGGCCGTGTCCAGGGCGGCTACCCTGTGATCAGCTCACTTGTCACCTTGGCATTTGATGGTCGTCGTGAGGCTTTGTATAAGCGCCAGTTATGGGCAGCTTTGGATATTCTCAAAGATGGCCACGTCGATATCGACAACTTCAAGGGCTCGTGGGCCGGCGCCATGGGTCAGTCCCAGTTTATGCCAACTTCTTTTAATTCTTATGCTGTTGACTATAACAATGACGGTAAAAAGGATATCTGGACCAGCAAAGAAGATGCATTGGCATCAATAGCAAACTACCTTAAAAGCGTGGGCTGGAATGATAACCTGACCTGGGGTCGCCAGGTAAAATTGCCAGAGGACTTCCCGAGTCAGTATGTGCTCAAGCGTGGTTCGAAAAACCACAAGCAATGGCTGGAGTTTTGGCGTGATTCTGAGCGCTCACTCGAAGAGTGGCAAAACCTGGGTGTAAGACGTACTGATGGCACTGACTTACCTAAGGTAAATATTAGCGCTGCTTTAGTCATGCCCGATGACATGAACGGTCGTATGTATCTGGCTTACAACAACTACAAAGCGCTGATGAACTGGAACCGAAGCTACTATTTCGCAACCAGTGTAGGTTATTTGTCTGATCGCATAGGCTACCCGAAAATCTAGTCATTCAGATAACAAAAAATAAAAAAGGCAGCGTGCGAGCTGCCTTTTTGGTTGGGCTAATGCAAGTGAAAATCAGTAGTAGCTCAGGTCCTGAGTTTTTCCCCAGAAAACCCGATAAGAAAACAACGTGTAGCCAATGATAGCCGGCACCACCAGCACTACACCGTAGAGCATAAAGGTGAGGGCAGACGGATCGGCAAGGGCCTCGAATATGGTGAGCGTACCTGGCACAACATATGGAAAGAAGCTGTATACCAGGCCAAAGAAGCACAATAAAAATATCATCACTGTGATGGCAAAAGGTAACCAGCAACCATGGCTAGGGTTGTCATTGAGTTTTACCAGCACTCTGTCTTGTATAACGAAGAGCACCATGCAGATTAATGGCAGTGGCAGCAGTAACAGGCTTATCTCGGTACCAAACCAGCGTGTCTGAACGTAAGCATTAATCAGCGGATTAACCACAGAAACCGCCAGTACGCCCAGCAAAGCAATGAGGTTACTCAGTCGACACCAGCGGATAGCAGCGCTTTGTATCTCACCTTCGCATTTCATGATCAACCAGCCTGCTCCAATTAAGGTGTAAGCCGCAATCACGCCGACGCCACTGAGCGTAGCAAACAGGTGACTCGCCAGGCTGTGTTCAAAAGACATCACATACAGGCCCAGCATATACCCCTGCGTAAATGCGGTGATCAGACTGCCCAGCTTGAAACAACGATCCCAGGTTTGCCGGTAACGGGTTTTCGCTTTGGCACGGAAATCAAAAGCGACGCCTCTTAGAATTAACCCCAGCAGCATAAAGGCGATGGGCAAATAGAGGGCCTGCAAGATAATCGAGTGGGCGGTAGGAAACGCGATTAATGCAAGGCCTACAGCCAGCACCAGCCAGGTTTCATTGGCATCCCAGAAAGGACCAATTGACGCAATCATGGTATCCGCTGCGGGTTTATTGTTACCCGGCAACAAAATACCGACCCCCAGATCATAGCCGTCCAGTACGGCGTAAACGATAATCGCCAGAGCCATCAGGGCACTGTAGAGCAAAGCAAGATATTCTGCGCTAAACATATTGGCCTCCCTGAACCGGTGTTGTTTGATATTCTTCAACTTGAACGGCATTGCGCGCGGTGTAGAACAGCGTTTTGATGTAAGCTGCCAGCAAAACTGCATATAAAGTCAGGTAACCAATCAAGGTCAGCAAGACGTGTTCACTGGGGACGTTTGTAACCAGCTCCTCAATTTTAACCAGACCACTGACCATAAACGGCTGGCGACCAATTTCAGTGACATACCAGCCTGCCAGCGTGGCAATCCATCCTGAAAATGTCATGACTACTAAAGCTTTAAGTTGCCAGGTTGGGAGAGTCGAGTGCTTCCATAAGGTATAACGGGTCACTAAGGCGACGAGTATCATCAGAACGCCTATTCCTACCATGATCCTAAAGCCAAAAAACACAGGTTTAACGGGCGGGTGTTCCCCCTTAAACTCATTAAGTCCCTTAATTTCGCCTTCTGCCTCGTGTGTCAGGATCAGACTAGCCAGTTTGGGAATGGCGATTTCAAAGTGATTGGTTCTTTGTTGTTCATCCGGTATGGCAAAGAGTAACAAAGGCGCACCTTGTTCGGTTTCCCAGACACCTTCCATCGCGGCTACTTTTTGTGGTTGGTGCTCAAAGGTGTTCAGGCCGTGCAGGTCGCCGACAAACATCTGCATTGGCGCGAGCAGGGCTGCGACCGTCAGCGATACTTTTAAGGTTAGTTTAGGGGCGTGCTTATGATCCTCTTTAAGCAGTCTATACGCGCTTATTCCAGCCATCAGAAAAGATGCGGTGAGGGCGCTTGCCAGCAACATATGAAAAAAGCGATAACCAAATGACGGATTAAAGATGATCTCAAACCAGTCTTTGGGGTAGAACACGCCATCTACCAGGGTGTAGCCTGTCGGGGTTTGCAGCCAGCTGTTTAGAGACAAGATCCAAAAAGCCGAAAGAGTAGTGCCTATAGCAACGATGAGTGTTGCAAAGGTATGCAGGCGCGGACTGACACGTTTCATGCCAAACAGCATAATGCCTAAAAAGGTGGCTTCCATAAAAAAGGCGGTTAGCACTTCGTAACCAAGTAAGGGACCTGCTATGTTACCAATGCGCTCCATAAATCCGGGCCAGTTGGTGCCAAACTGAAAAGACATGGTGATACCACTGACGACGCCAAGCGCAAAAGTGAGGGCGAATATTTTTACCCAAAAACGATAGGCCCGAAGCCAAACCGCTTCTCCGGTTCGGTCATAACGGAATTTGAAGAACACCAGAAACCAGGCCAAAGCAATGGTGATGGTAGGAAAAAGAATATGAAAGCTTATATTTGCCGCAAATTGAATACGCGACAACAGTAGGGTATCAAGCATGACGCACCTCGCATATTATATCAGCCTAGCCGGGCCTGAGTCAGGCAAACGGTAACTGATACGACTCAGTGCGCGGGCACGAACCGCGCACAATGAAAAAATCCTTTTCAAAAGCCACTCTTTTAGGACTTTCTGAGTAGCTTGTCCTTCAAATCAATCACCTTGCTGACCGACGATCCGAGTTTCATCAGGGATTGCAATTGCTCGGGTGTTAAGCGTTGCAGTTCGGCAGACCATTTGGTCACTGTTTCCAGCAAGTCGTGGATAGATTGCATTTGCTCTTGCGCGTATTTTTCTTCTGGTGAATTCGCGCTGTCGAGAATTTGGTCGCGCAACAAGGTTAGGGTGGGGTCGATTTCACGTTTACGGCGTTCTTCAAAAACGCGGTTTGCCAGGTCCCAGATACTGCCATTTGGCGAATAGTATTCTTTTCTGTCACCTGGAATATGATGAACTTTAACCAGTTGCCATGATTGCAGCTCTTTGATCCCCATGCTGACATTACCTCGTGAGATCTTGAGTGCTTCAGCAATCTCATTGGCCGTTAACGGCTTCTCATTGATAACCAGCAAGCCAACCATTTGGCCAATGGTGCGATTGAAGCCCCAGCGGCTTCCCATTTCTCCACAATGGAGAACGAAGTTTTCGATTTTAGGTGATAGCTGCATTTTTAAAGTTTCAGTAATTATTGAAACTTTAATATATAGTGCTGATTGATTTGGATCAAGCCAATTATTCAACTAATTTACAGGCAAAAGAGGTGAAAAATGGGCAGCATAGGTAGGTGCTTGCCCATCGGTTGAAGGATGTTCGGTTTATTTGGCAGGCTGACTACTATGTTTGCCTGTTTCCCAGCGCTCATTAAGCAGTGTTTCACCGGCGTCGATGGCGCCTGGCTCCAATGTCGTTGCCATAGAGTCGTTCCAGCGATTGAGATAACCAAACAGGGCTATCACGCCAAGAATTTCTACGATTTCCCCGTCATCCCAGTGCGCTTGCATGGCGCTTTCAATCGAGGCGTCTACGGCGTTTGGCACGCTGGAGGCGGCCAGCGCAAATTCAAATGCGGCTTTTTCAGCGGCTGTAAATACGTCACTTTCCCTGAACTGCCAGATATTCGCGAGCCTTTCATCACTGCCGCCGTAGCGCTGTGCTGCTAATATAGTATGTGCTTCACAGTAGCGGCATCCCGTATTCGCACTGGTAATATAGCCAATCAGTCGCTTTAATTCTGATGTGACTCGACCATGATTTTCCATCACGGCTTTGTTCAAATTGATAAAGGCACGGGCAATTGCCGGGCGAATTTGCATGGTGAGCACACTATTTGGACAAAAGCCCAGGGTTTCATTAAAAAACTTCGCAAGTTCTGCGACTTCCTGATCATGTTCTTGTGACAAAGGCTTAACTAAAGGCATACTGGTTCCTGTTGATGTTTTGTATGTTGCATATGCAACAACTATATGTGTAGAGGTACAAATTGTCCAGTGACAATGATATGAAAAAAGCCATTGCCAACAGAAAGCGGGCACTGGCAGTAACAAATAAAGGCAAAGACGCGCTAAACCTGATAGAACACGTACCATTTCAGGTTGCTGTGGTTAGTAACCTGTTATCACTGGACCGTGACCCGGTGATCCGCTCGCTGACAGAGCTAAACACCCGGGAATTACGCGTGTTACTTAACGTTGGGTCGTATGGGCCAGTTACGGCTGCGGAAGTGAGTTATCAGTCTCGACTAGACCCCTATTCAGTGACTCGTGCGGTGAACGCGCTGCTAAAGCTGGACCTGGTGCGTGCAACCGAGCTGTCTGGCAAAAGTAAGCCTGTGGTTTTAACGCAAGCAGGGGAAAAGGTTTATCGGGAAGTAACGGCGCATATACGCAAACGAGAAGAAAAGTTGACTGCCCACCTGTCCGATGACGAAAAGGCGCTATTAAGCGGTTTGCTGATGAAACTGGAATTAACCGCAGAAGAAATACTGGCTAACGAAGTAACTGAAATGGAGTCTAAAGGGCAGGTTGTAACGCGGGATCACAAAGAAATGCTGCGCTGGCATAAACGCAGCAATCAAAGTTAATTGTTAGAGCTACAGGGTGTCCATGCGATCAATCAGCACAGTCCGGTTACTAAAGCGACATTGCGTTTCGTTGTAATCAAAGGTATCGAGATAACGGCCGTTGATAATTTTCGTGGTATCAGGCTGCGCCTTGCTCTTAAGTAGCAGAATAAAATGAGATTCTGCTGCAAGGGTTGCATTTTGCCGGTATTGACGCGTGGAGGTCATCATATGAACCGTTCTGGTGTTATTGCGTGCTTTGTTAAAGCGCGCCACTATCTGCGATTTCCCGGCAAGCTCAATGTTCAATTTATCAACGCTAAAGCGGGCGTTATCCGTAAATAAATCGGCGTATTGCTCAGCGCTTCCGTTGTCGCGTATTTCCGGGTAGGCGTAAACGAGGCTCTGGCAAAGTTGTACTGAGTCTGATGGCGGGTGCGAGGCGCAGCCGCCCAGTAGCAAAAGGAGTGGCAGCAATCGACGATACATTTATAAGTTCCTGTTGTAGTGGTGTATCCCGATGATTGCACACTCCAATACAGAGGCCAAGTATTATCCAGGCATCTGTATCGAGTTAGAAATTAATGCTTTTTGTGGGAATGCTTGCTGGCGTTTTTGAATGCTTCTCGCGCTGCAATCATTCGATAGGCCAGTGCACACACAATGTAAGCCAGCACCAGGGCGCTGCCCGTCAACAGGGTGTCTTTATCCTGAACAAACATCCACAACATGGCCAGGATGATACTGGCAAACGTAAAGTGGGTAACAAGTGGGTTCATTCGGGCTTTCTTTTTCATTTCGGTAAAACTGATTTGGTTAAATATCGACCATATTATAAAGTACAGTGCATAAACTTGATAGTAATTTATGTTTTTTATTTTTTAACCTAATTCAAAAGGGTGGCTCTTGGCTATGTTTCTCATCCTTTGCCTCATCCTCACTTGCTTCAAGTCAATCAAATTATTGCAAATGTGTTGTGTAAGTACTTTAGGCACAGAGAATTTGACCCAGAATAAGTTCTCAATCTCGCAATTATTTACAATGAAATAAGTGGCTATGTTTGTGCTTAGATTGGGAGGGAAGCGTGAAAATCACCCGTCGCTGGAAATTGGACCTAAAACAGCTGATATTATTACTGGTAAGTGCCGGGATAGTGTTGTCGGTGTACAGCGCATTGATGGCGAGTTATCGCGTACATGAACGCGCATTTATTAAAGACACGCTTGCGTCCAATCAGGCATATGCAGAAAAGCTCGCTGAGGTCACTGAGCTGTTTTTGCAATCGTTAAACAGCCAGTTGCGGGTGAGTGCTGGCCATATCGCAAACCACTTTGACGACAGTCAGGCAATTGACGCAGAACTCGGACGCTTATTGGCGCAAACCAACAGCTTTGATTCGTTGGTGGTGATCGATGCGCAGCGCAAGATCATTTCAGCTCAGCCCTCGAGTCTGGCACTGAAAGGGTTGACACTCGATCCTGCGCTATCTTTGCCAATAGAGCTTCAGCAACCCCATATTCTCGATCCCTTTGTCTCGCCTGCGGGAAATTTACTGGTCAGCCCCACTTTCCCAGTATTTGCCGCAGATGGCACTTACCTCGGTTTCATTGCTGGTGGTATTTATTTGCAGGGCAACACCATTTTAAATCAGCTACTGGGTACTCATCATGCGTCGGATCATTCGTATGTTTATGTGGTAGATAAAAGTAAACGACTGATATATCACAAAGATAACGCTCGCGTTGGTGAGTACATCGCAGATAACGTGGCGATTAATGCGGTGTTGAACGGGCAATCTGGTGCGACAGAAACATTGAATAGTCTGGGCGATAATATGTTGGCGGGATTTGCGCCGGTGAGCAGTACCGGATGGGGGATCGTCAGTCAACGTGCTTTGACCAGTATTGTGGCAGAGCTCAATCAAACACATACTAATGTACTGTATTCAACGTTGCCGTTTGCGCTTGCCATTTTGGCGGCGACCTTGATTGCTGGTTTCGCCATAGCCAGGCCACTTGCTCAGCTGGCACAGAGTGTCAGTTCATTAAGCCCGGGTAATTTGCGCTGTATTGATCAAACTCCTGCCTGGTATTTTGAGGCAGAGAATCTTAAGTCTGCGATCCTGAATAGCTCTGAGTTACTGGGTCAGGAAATCAAAGAACTGGAGCAGGACAGAAAAATGGATCCGCTTACCAAACTTAATAACCGCCTGGCAATGCAGCTATGGCTGGATAATGTCAAAAATATGCAATATCAGTTCTCTGTGATGGCATTGGATGTTGATCACTTTAAGTCGATTAATGATGAGTTTGGTCATGGAGTGGGTGATGAGGTGTTATGTGCCCTGGCCGGTGTGATGAAAAAAAATGCCCGAAGTCATGATTTTGTTTGTCGCAGCGGTGGGGAAGAGTTTTTAATTTTTATGCCGTTTGTTGATGCCAACCGGGCATATAGCATCGCAGAGCGGTTACGCATCGCGGTTTTTGAACATTCTATGCCGATCCCAAGACCCGTAACGGTGTCAATTGGCATTGCCTGTTGGCCTGTTCACAGCAAGAGCATTGAGGAGACATTAAAGATGGCGGATCAAGCGCTTTATCAGGCCAAAAATAAGGGTCGTAATCAAACTTGCCAGGCGAAGCACCGGGTATATGCCGCTAACAATGATGTTGCTCAGCATGCTGTTTAGCGAAGAATTTTAGCAATCATTATTCTGTTTTGTTAAGGAGTGTTTGAACCTGATACTGTGTTGTGATATGAATATTATCATATAATTGGTCAGGTAAGATGAAGAAACATAAGCTCATCTTACTGAAAGTCGCGCAGGGATTGACGGTGCTCAGAATAAAGTTCGGTTTATTGATCTGTATCGAGAATAAGACTGCTTTTAATTCTATCATTGCAATTTGTTAAAATACCTGTTGATATTGAAAACAATAAAATATAAGAACTTAGCCGAACAATGACTTTTTCATTCAGTACTTTTTACAATCTGTGTAGTAGTGAGGCGCGCTATGAACTGGCGCTCGATTTGATCTATGAGAAATTCAAACCGGCTCATTGTTTGATTGGTAAATTTATCGATGCGGATACCCGGGTTAAAACGGTTGCCTACTCAGTAGATGGTGAAAAATCCAATGACATTATCTATGATTTAGAAGGCACGCCTTGTAACGATGCCAAATCCAGCCAGGGCGTATGTTCCATCAGTTGTAACTTGCAGCAGATGTACGCCGAAGATGAGATCCTCAAGATATTCGATATCGACGGGTATCTGGGTGTAACACTGCGTGCACTGGATCATAAACCAATTGGTATTATGGTTTGCTTGTTTGACGAAAAAGTTGTCGTCAGTGAAGAGGACCGCCACTGGTTCCGTGAACTAAGCTTGGTTGTCGGGGCTGAACTGAATCACAATCTCGAAATCGCGGCGCAACAAATATTGGTAAAACAACTGGCAAAAGGTGAGCGGATCGCGAAATTAAGCTCCTGGACTTGGAATATCAGTCGGGACAAACACGTATTCAGCCACGAAATGCGTCGTTTGTTGCAGCACCGCGAAGAAACACTCACCCTGGATGATTTCACTGATAGTTTAACTGAAGCGGATCAGAAACGGCTCAGGGTTATCATTCAGAAACTGCGTACCGGTCACCTCGACTATATCGATGTTAATGTCGCGCATAGAAAACGTACCAATTTGCGTGGCCTCTATCGAATCATCGGCCGGGTTGAACAGTGCGAGGAGCAACGTGATGAGCGCGTTTTCAGTGCCACTGTACAGGACGTCTCTTATATTTATTCGCTAAATAAACAGCTTGAATTGACCAATGTGGTGTTTGAACATGCCACAGAAGCCATCATGATCACCGATGGTGACAATAAGATCATTATGGTCAACAGAGCGTTCGAACGCCTAACCGGTTATTCCGGTCAGGAGCTGATGGGGCGTGACCCCTCAGTACTGTCATCAGGACAACACAGCGGGGATTTTTATCACCAAATGTGGAACAGCCTGATGAGCGCCGGTTGCTGGAAAGGCGAGATATTCAACCGCCGCAAGAACGGGCAAATTTTCCCCGAAGAGTTAACACTCAGTCTGGTAAAAGACGAGCAAGGCGAAATCGTCAACTATGTTGCCATATTCCGGGACATTACCGAGTGGAAGCGCAATGAAGCGCAACTCATGTTTTACGCAAATCATGAGCCTCTGACCGCGTTATTAAACCGCCGCTGTTTTATCGATATTGTAGAAGAAAAAATATCGGCCAGTCGTAGTTTGCATACCCCATGCTCTTTGTTGTTTATCGGTCTTGATCACTTTAAAGAGGTGAATGATATATACGGACCTGAAATAGGCGACAAAGTTCTGGTTTCCGTCGCAAAAAGACTGCGAAATGGCATCAGAGAGAAAGACACTATCTCCCGTTATGGGGGCGACGAATTTGCCATCCTGCTGGATAACACGGATGTAAAAAGTGCCCTGCAGGTGGCTAAAAAGCTTAGTGACAAAATCAAACAGCCCTATGTTTTTAACGAGTTAACCGTAGAGCTCAGCGCAAGCACGGGTATCGCGCAGCTTGAGAACCGAGGGCGGATCACTGCTGCTAAGTTTATTCGTAATGCGGCACATGCGCTGGAGAGCGCTAAGAAAACCCACCGGGGCCATGTCGCTTTGCACAATGCGGCTATTCAAAATGCCTATCTGAACAAAATCAAGCTCAAGGACAAACTCAAAGCGGCGCTTAAAGCCAACCTGTTGACGGTATACTATCAACCTATCGTCGACGTACAGCGCAGAAAAATAGTGAAGTTTGAGGCGCTTGTCAGGTGGTTTGACGATGAGCAGGGAATGATATCTCCAGGCACCTTTATTCCCATTGCAGAAGAGTTCGGCTTGATCCATCTGATCGGCCAGTTTGTACTGGAAAAAGCCTGTCAGGATCTGAAAGAGATGCACTTGCAGGGCTATGAAGATGTCAGTATTTCAATCAATCGCTCGGTGAATGAGTTTAAAACCAGTAATGATCAGTTTAAGCTGGTAACGCAAGCCATCAGCAACGCTGAGGTCCCCTTTGAAAAAGTCACGCTCGAAGTAACAGAGTCCATGGCAACGAACCGTTATACCTGGGAGTTACTGTCTAAGCTCAGAGAGCAGGGGGTGAAAATTGCACTGGATGATTTCTGCACCGGCTACTCATCGCTTAGCCACTTGATCGAAAACCAGGTCGACTATCTGAAAATCGATAAGTCATTTGTAGACAGCCTGATGGCAGACAGAAGTAAAAAGGTGATGATCAACTGCTTGCTTAATTTAGCCGAGGAGTTGGGTATAAAAGTGATTGCCGAAGGGGTAGAGTCTCAGAGTCAGCTCGCCATGCTTGAACAGCTTGGTTGTAATCATATACAAGGTTTTTATTACAGTCCCGCTCAACCACTCTCTGCCTGCTTGAGGCTGTTACAGGAGTTTAATTCTGGTCAGGTATTTAATGATGAGCTGATATACATAAGTAAATCGTCTCAACAACACTAGTTACAAAGGGGCCGTAAAAGAAGGCCCCTTTTTTAATTTGCGTTATCTGAGGTACGGTTTAAGTACGTCTAATAACGCTTGCAGGTGATCGTCTCTGTCATTCAGGGCAGGAATATAGTGGTAAGTTTCACCGCCTGCTTCCATAAAGTAGTCGCGATTTTCTTCTTCTAACTCTTCAAGCGTTTCCAGGCAGTCGGCGCTAAACGCCGGACTGAGGATAGCCACTTCCTTAACTCCCTTCGATGCCAACTCTTTTAGAGTGACGTCTGTGTAAGGCTGAAGCCATTCTTCACGGCCAAAGCGACTTTGGAATGTGGTCATTACGGTGTCTTTGTCTAGCTTGAGCTGCTCGCAAACCAGTCGGGTTGTTTGATGGCAAAAACAATGATACGGATCGCCGTTGTCCAGGAATCGTTTTGGCGTGCCGTGGTAAGAAAACAATAGTTTTTCTGGCAGGCCGTGCTTGTCGATGTGCTCCTGCACGGAGTTTGCAAGAGCTGTGATATAGCTTGGTTGCTTGTGATAACCGTTGATAAAGCTCAGGCTGGGCACCCAGCGCCACGTTTTTAATACATTTGCGATGGCGTCAAAGGTTGAGCCCGTGGTTGCGCTGGAGTATTGCGGATAAAGCGGAAATACAACGATGTTTGTGATCCCTTTTGCGCGCAGCGCTTCAAGGCCGCTTTTGATAGACGGATTACCATAACGCATTGCCATAACGACTTCGACATTATCGTAGTTTTGTTCTTTCAGTAAAGCGCTGAGCTTACTACACTGATCTTGTGTAATTTGCACCAGTGGTGAGCCTTGCTCTGTCCAGATACTGGCATACGCTTTTGCAGAGCGGCTGGGTCTGACTCTCAGGATGACGCCGTGTAATATCAACCACCAAAGTGCTCTTGGCAGTTCTACTATGCGAGGATCAGATAAAAACTCTCGCAAGTAGTTTCTCAGTGCAGGGGCGTTTGGGGCGTCAGGGCTGCCCAGGTTAGTAACCAGAACACCGATTTTTTCATTAAATCTGTTCTCGTGCGGATTATCAGTAATGGCAGAAAGCTTTGGCACTCACGGCTCCTTTGGTGTGTTCTCTTAGCCCCGCTATTTTACATAAAAGGCCAGAGTGAAAAAACGATTTTTGGTTGTACGCGCTTGATGTAGGATAGGATCTCGTTATTTTGTCTTAAAAAATTGGCAAAATATAGATTTGTTGTTGCAAAAACAGCGCATTAGTCGTATTTTCTCGCTCCGCCGAAGCAATTTACAGCACAGAATTCGAGTTTAAAGATGCGATTAAATCACCCCGTCACCAATCAGGAAAAGCGCTTTTCCGCTGATACCCGACTTATTTCAGTGACCGATCTGAAAGGGACAATCCTTGACTGCAACGAACACTTTGTTGAAGTCAGTGGATATGCCAAAGATGAACTGATTGGCCAACCCCACAATTTAGTTCGCCACCCGGATATGCCTGAGGTAGCGTTTAAGACAATGTGGGATCAGTTAAAAGCGGGTAAGCCCTGGATGGGGCTGGTGAAAAACCGCTGTAAAAATGGCGACCACTATTGGGTCAATGCCTACGTCACACCGATGACGGAAGGCGGCAAAATCGTGGGTTATGAGTCAGTGCGCAGCTGCCCAGACCGGGCGAGCGTAGAACGGGCTGAGGCGTTGTATAAGCGGGTAAAATCAGGCCAGCGCGACACAATAAAGCTACCTAAACTACGTTCAATCTGGCCGTCACTGGCTGTGCTGAGTGCGATTTTACTTTATGTATTTGTGAGTGAAACACTTGGCTTTGGCTGGTTGATTGCCAACACGCTGGCACTATTTGCGTACAATAATTATCGCGATAACGAGCAGCTGGGAAGGCTAGACAAAGTGATGTCCCATAGTTTCTGTGATGACATCGCCACTCAGGTATATTCGCCCTGGAGTGGCAAAATGGCGCAGCTGCACGTCAAGCTGCTCAGTGAGCGCTCTCACTTGGATACGATTATCACGCGTATTGAATTTGCGGCCAAAGGCGTCGCCAGCGGTGCGCAAGAGAGTAACGCTAAAAGTATCGAAACCACCGAATGCCTGACCAAACAGCAACTAGAAACTGAGCTGGTTGCAACAGCGATGAACGAAATGGCAACGACTATCAACGAGGTATCGCAAAGTGTTCAGGCCAGTTCAGAAGATGCCAAAGGGGTGTTGGTACTGGCTCAGGAAAGTGCACGTAGCTCAGAAGAAACCCGCTCTTCAATTGAAAGCTTAGGGGCAACTGTGGTTGATATTAAGGATTCTGTACTGGGCGTTGCAAAGCAAACGTCTAAAATTGCAGAAGCCGCGCAGATCATTGAGCAAATAGCAGAGCAAACTAACTTGTTGGCACTCAATGCAGCTATAGAGGCGGCCAGAGCCGGGGAGCAAGGTCGCGGTTTTGCCGTGGTAGCCGATGAGGTGCGCCATCTGGCGCAACGTACGCAGGAGTCGACAAAAGAGATCCATGCGATTATTGACCAGTTAACGCAAAGCTCACAGAATGCAGAATTTATTGCCCAGCGTGGTGAAGATGAATCAAGGCAGGGCATTGAGCAGCTCTCACAGTCTTCTACTAAATTAGAGGGCATCTATCAGCTGATCGAAAAAATTAGCGCAAGTAGCATGCAAATTGCCACCGCTGTGGAAGAGCAGGCAGCCGTATCCGAAGACATTAATCAGCAGGTGGTAAGTATTGCAACGCTTGCCAACACCAGCGTTAGCAGCTCTAACGAAATGCACGTTATCAGCGAGGAGCTGACCACGGTTGCCAATGACATGTATGAGCTCGTGGTAAGGTTTAAGCGCTAGGTTTTAATCAGGATCCGGAACGGGGTGGGTTTTTGCGATTCCAGCTGTTGTAGCTTCGCTATGGTGGCAGGTGTGAAAACATGCCCCTTAGGTAACAGCATGATCCCTTTATGGCTGTGTATAGCCAGGCCTAACTCCATGCCAGGCTCAAGTGTTTGCGCATTAATGATATTCATCGACCCCACCTGCTCAGCGCCCTGAGCGTCAGATTGAACCGCTATCTCTAATGCAGTAACCACTTTTGGGTGATAAAAGGAGCCGCTGTACATCTTTATCATCTCAAGCGCGTGCGCCCGCTGCTCATTTTTGGCGTCTTTGTTCTTTAACAGGTGTTCTACATAATCCCTGACTGCGGCAAGAATGTGTGCTCCGATTGGAATTTCTTTACCTTTTAGGCCTTTGGGTATGCCCTGACCGTTGTATTTTTCAAACTGGTGGTAAATGGCTTCTCCAACGTCACTGAGGTGCTGTGCCGGCATCAGCATGAGTTGCGCTGTGGCGGGATGGGTAAAAAACAGTTTACGTTGTTGCGGGCTGAGATTCTCAAGGGGCTGATTGTACAAGGCCGGGTCCATGGCAAGCAGGCCAACTTGTGACAGGTAACCAGCCATTCGGGTAAGTTGTACGACCTTTTCACTCAAGCCAAGTTTGTGGGCGACAGAGCCACATAGCTGCGCTATCTGCTTCGCCTTTTCTGCATCTATATAAGGGTTTGCATTAATAAAGTTATATAACAACTCAACGGTTGCCCTATGCTCGTCTTGTTCTCGTTTGTTGGCGGTCTCGAGCTGACGAAGTACCGTGCGGATCTGGGTCGTGCGCTTTTCTACCAGTTCTTCAAGATTGCCGTTAAGTATTTTCAGTTGTTCATTCTGTTTACTTATCTCTGCCTGAAGTGCCTGGGTGTATTGCTTGAGACGATATTTTTCTGCTGCATCTTTGATGATGTGGACCAGGGTTTCATTTTGCCAGGGCTTTTGCAGAAAATTGTGGATACCTCCTTCATTAATGGCTGCAATTGTAGAGTCCATGTCGGCATAGCCCGATAACAAAACACGTTGCGACTGCGGTGATACTTGTCTCGCTTTGGTCAGAAATTCAACGCCATCCATTTCAGGCATTCTCATATCCGAAATGATCACTTCAAATTCATCGTCACCCAATGCCTTTAAGGCAAGCTCGCCGCATTCGAATACCGCGACCTGCATGCCAGACATGCGCAATGTTCTTTTAAGCACCTTTAAAACGCCGGGCTCATCGTCCAGGCACAATACCCGAATAGGGCCATTTGGTGGTTTTATATTAATTGATGTTTGAGTCTGTTCCATCAAAATTCAATGACGTAAAGCAATAGATAATATAAAAATTAGTCTAAACTTGGTTGTATCACAATTGCTGCAGTACGTTTAGCGCTAAATTACGCAATGTAAGGAGCGACTCATGAAAGGCATAATATTTCGTAGTTTAGAAGAGCTGGTTGTAGAAAATTTAGGAATGGGCGCCTGGAATGCCTTATTGGATGAACATAGCCCCGAGCACCGCAGCTATATTTCCGCTGTCTCTTACCCGGACGAGGAGTTATTTGCACTGGCAAATGGCGTTGCAACTAAAATGGCTCTGCCGCTGCCCGAAGTACTTGGCGTGTTCGGGCGCTTTTTGTTCGGATCTTTGGCAGCGAAACATCCTACTGTTTTGGCTGAGCTGGATACATTTGAAAAGTTGATTTTGGCGATAGACAGTGTGATCCATGTGGAGGTCGCAAAATTATATGATGAACCGAACCTGCCTCAGATAGATGCCAAAATCGTCAATGACAGCGAGATAGTTGTTGAATATCGCTCCCCACGCAAGCTCTGCTTCTGCGCGGAAGGACTGATTTATGGTGCTGCGGATCATTACAACAAGCAAATAGAGATTTCACACACCAGTTGTATGCACAATGAGGATGATCACAGCCGTTTTGTAGTGACTGTGCTTTCCTGATCCCTGCCTTACAGCAGGTTAGTGGTTTGGGAGGCGACTCAAAAACTTCGGCTTGGCGTATCCGTTTAGCTGCGCAATCGAAAAGAGGTTTCTTATGGTTCAAAACGACAATGAGTATTACAAAGCGTATCTGAGAGAAAAACAAGCCCGGGATGAACTTGAAACCTTGCTCGAGGATAAAACCCGCTCTTTATACCTTGCTAATCAGGAGCTTGAGGCCAACCTGGCGCAACTTAAACGCCAGCACGCTGCGATTTTGCAAAGCGAGAAAATGGCAACTTTGGGTGTCATGTCTGCCGGAGTGGCACACGAAATCAATAATCCACTGGCCTACGTTAACAGTAATATCAGTACCCTTGGTCAGGTAGTTAAGGGCGTGTCAGATTTAATCAAAGCCAGTCAGCTGTTTGCTGATAATGGACTGGATCAGCAAGCGTTCAAAGAAACAGTCAAAGCACTTGAAGAAAAATACCAGTTGGGTTTTTTTGCCGAAGATGCGCAAGAGCTGATTGAGGATTGTCAGGACGGTTGTCAGCGTATTGCCGTCATTGTGGCAAGCCTGCTCGATTTTGCCCGGCCGAAAAACAACGAATTTGTGATGGCGGATATGACAGAAGCCATTGACAGTGCACTGGGTCTGCTTGCTAATCAGCTTAAACACATTGAACTGATTGTTGAAAAAGGTGAAATTCCGCTGAGTTTTTGCAATTTGGCAGCACTAAATCAGGTGATCATTAACCTTCTTATTAATGCCAAATATGCGTGTGAGCAGGCAAAGACAAAGGGGGTTTGTCAAACGCCACTGATCAAGCTCTTGCTGCGACACGCCAACAGGCAGCTGCTAATTGAGGTAACAGACAATGGCACAGGCATAGAGGAAAGTCAGATAGAGCATGTTTTCGAGCCTTTTTTCACCACTAAGCCTGTCGGTCAGGGCACAGGCATGGGTTTGGCTGTTGCCTATGGGATTGTTTCTGAGCACAAAGGCACGATAAACATCGAGAGCAAGCCTAACCAAGGCACTAAAGTGACCGTCACTTTGCCTGTCTGCACGTCTGATTAAATACCCCCCGACACTTATCCATCTATTTCGTTCCACAGATCACTTTACTTTGCTGTTGTTTGTAACACTTAAAGGTCCAAATGTGATCCGTGCCTTGCTGTTAACGTTGACGTTAACGTGATGTTTCTGGTCTGACCTGGGTAGTTTTATATATAACTGTTGGTTATATAGTATTCCCAAATTTAACATTGGATTTGGAATGTTATAGATAAGAAAAACTTATCCGAATGGATAAGTTTTTCTTTTGTTTGTTTCTGATATGCACTTAACTGGTTGTAATTAATGCAATAGGGTGGCGTATTAAAATTGTAATATATGAATTTAACTCATTCAAGGCTTCCTAACGAGCATCAAGAAAAAGTCCATTCATTTGAATAATTGATAGTTAAAAAGGATGGGTTTTAAAATTAACCTGGTTAAAAAGTAGTCGCGCTTACGTTGACGTACTCCAATTCTATGTTAGCTTTACTTTAAAAATGTTAATCACTAAAACGGTAAAGGTTGAAGAAAGTATGAAAACGAGAAACAAATTCAAGGTGGCAATGCAGCTAAGTGCAATCGCTATTGCTATTGGAGCAACACAGGTTCAGGCATACGATTGTACCGGACTCAGTCCCTGGCAATCAGGTACAGCGTATACCGCTGGTCAGGTGGTAGAGCAGAATAATAATGCCTATGAAGCCAACTGGTGGACTCGTTCTGAGCCTGCGGCAAACTCAGGTGACTGGCAGGAGTGGACTTGGTTGGGGCAATGTGACAGCGTTGTCGAAAATAATCCGCCTGTTGCCAGTAACTTACAACCTATCACGGGCACTGAATTTGTCGCTAATGACAGCGTTGCCATCAGCGTGAAAGCAGTTGATTCAGATGGCTCTGTGAGCAAGGTTGAGTTCTTTGTGGATGGCGCTTTGATTGCCACTGACGTAAGCGGCACCGCGGATATGTTTGATGCCCAGTGGAGTGCCACTGTGGGTACACATGACATCAGTGCAACGGCATACGATGACAAAGGCGCCGCATCAAACGTGTTGACCAGCCAGGTAATTGTAAAACCAGCAGATACCGGTAATAAAGCGCCTGAAGCGCAGCTCATGGTTAAGAGCCAGCCTGCAGAGCTGGTGGTTGGTTCGCAAGTGGTTTTCGGCCTGTCGGGTAGCGATGCGGATGGTCAGGTTACTAAGTTAACGTTTACGGTAGATGGCGTTGAGGTGGTTGCAACCAATGGCAGTGCAACGGACCACACCTGGACGGCGCAGCAGCTCGGACCGGTGACATTTACTTTGACGGTAACCGACGATAAAGGCGCTACGGCAAGTGTTTCTCAAACGCTGACGGTTGTAGAGCAAGGCCAGGGCGGCCGGGATGATTGTAAACCGGAAGGGTTATTCCAGACTCCGGGTGTTAATACGCCTTATTGTACGGTTTACGATGTAAACGGTCGTGAGAAAATGGGTAACGATCACCCTCGTCGTGTTATCGGTTACTTCACTAGCTGGCGTAACGGCGCAAATGGCCAACCATCTTACCTTGTGAATGATATTCCATGGGACAAGATCACCCATATCAACTACGCATTTGCCCATGTCGATGCTAACAACAAAGTGTCGATTGGCGATCCGGCTGCTCCCGGTAACCCTGCAACGAACATGGAGTGGCCCGGAGAGACTGGTGCAGAGATGGACCCGGCATTGCCATATAAAGGTCATTTCAACCTGCTGAACAAATATAAAAAGCAATATCCGGATGTTAAAACCTTAATTTCAGTGGGCGGCTGGGCAGAAACCGGCGGCTACTTTGGCAGCGATGGCAAACGAGTGAACAGCGGTGGTTTCTATACGATGACAACCAACGCCGACGGTAGTGTCAACCAGGCTGGTATTGACGCGTTTGCAGCAAGTGCCGTGGAGTTCATTCGTACCTATGGCTTTGACGGTGTAGACATCGACTACGAATACCCAACTTCAATGAACGACGCTGGTCACCCGGATGATTTCCCCATTTCTAACGCATTGCGTGCCGGGTTGAATGCCTCTTATCAGGTGTTAATGAAGCGCCTGCGTGAAGAGCTGGATAAGGCCGGTCAGCAGGATGGCAAGCACTACATGCTAACGATTGCTTCGCCTTCGTCAGGTTATCTGCTGCGTGGTATGGAGACCTTCCAGGTCACTAAATATCTGGATTACGTGAACATCATGTCTTACGACTTACATGGCGCCTGGAACCAGCATGTTGGTCACAATGCGTCTTTGTTTGACACCGGTGAAGATTCTGAGCTCAAAGCATGGAATGTTTACGGCACCGCTGAATTTGAAGGTATCGGCTACCTGAACACCGACTGGGCCGTGAAGTACTTCCGCGGTGCGCTGTCTGCGGGCCGCATTAACATTGGTATCCCTTACTATACGCGCGGCTTTAAAGATGTGCAGGGTGGCACTAACGGCTTGTGGGGTCAGGCAGCCTTCCCAGATCAGGCAAACTGTCCGCCGGGCACAGGTAAAGGTGAAAAGAATAAGTGCGGCAACGGCGCAGTAGGTATCGATAACCTCTGGCACGATAAGAATGACGTTGGGCTGGAAGTGCCTGCCGGCTCTAACCCGTTATGGCATGTCAAGAACCTGCAATCTGGCGTATTAGGAAGCTACCTGGCTGATTACGGCCTTAGCCCGGATACAGATCCGGCAGATGCCCTTACAGGTACATACACACGTCATTACGACTCTGTCGCAGTTGCCCCTTGGTTATGGAATGCCGAGAAAAAAGTGTTCCTTTCGATTGAAGATGAAGAGTCGATGGGCACTAAGGTTGATTACGTAATTAACAATGGACTGGGCGGGATCATGTTCTGGGAGCTGGCTGGTGACTTTGATTATGATGCAGCGAAGGGCGAGTACTTTATGGGTTCAAGCTTGACGACGCTGGCCTACAACAAGTTCAACCAATCCGGCGCGCCTTATGATATTCACCCGGGCAACGTGAACTTCCAGGTGCCGGCAGAAGCGGTTGATGTCAGCTTTACGGCTAAGGATTTCCCACTTGGCGATGATAACTATCCGATTGCACCGACATTTGCCTTTACCAATAACTCTGCAATCGATTTATCAGGTGCGAAGATCACCTTTGATGTGCCAGTTGCTACTTCTGCAATCTTCAAGTCTAACTGGAATGCGCAGGAAAAACTGGGCATGGCGGTTGAAGTGAATGCCTCAAACGCAGCCGGAAACAACATTGGCGGATTCGAAAATGAATTCCACCGCTTCTCTATCACGCTGGTTGACGAGTGGGGCAACATTCCAAAATCGTTCGCGCCGGGTGAAACGGTCAATGCGCAGGTAATGTATTACATGCCTATCACAGGTCCGGTTAACTTTGTTGCCGAGAAAGATGGCAAACGCTACGCCTTTAAGTTTGAGTACCCGCAACTACCTGATGCAAAACCTGGTGACGGTAACGGCGGACCTATCACAAGCTGTGAAGGGGTGCCTATCTCACAAATCACGGTTTATCCGGAGTTTCCAAAGGGCAGTCATGCAGCTCAGGGCGATCTAATCATCGACGGCAATGGGGTGTATAAAGCGAAGTGGTGGAGCAACAAGCAACCATCAACCAGCTCAGATTACACCAAGGTTTGTAGTTTATAACCGACCCATTTAACTCAAAGGGGCTTCGGCCCCTATGCGAGAGGCAAACTATGAAAACGTTTAAATCATTGTCACAGCAAACTGCAATCGGTGTTTTGGTGGTATCGGCACTGAGTTACAGCGAGCTGGCTGCCAGTCATGGCTATATGGACTTTCCAATGGCAAGACAGGCCATTTGTGAAGATCAGGGTGGCTACTGGTGGCCAGAAGACGGCTCGAATATTCCTAATGCCGCATGTCGCGCCGCTTATCTTGAGTCCGGGTACGTGCAGTTTATTCAGGAGCATGAATTTGCTGTCAATACGCCCGATTACAATAACCAACAGGCAGTAGAGAAGAATATTCCCGATGGCACCTTATGTGCAGCGGGTTCCTCTGAAAAGCGTGGCATGAACTTACCATCTGCAGACTGGCAAAAGACAGAGGTTCGTCCCAATGCAAACGGTGAGCTGGCAATTCGCTTTCACGCCACAACGCCACATAACCCGAGCTTTTGGAAGTTCTATTTGACCAAGCCCGGCTTTAATCCGGCTACCGATGTCATGACCTGGGGCAACATAGACTTGATCACCGAAGTGGGTAACGTGGATTTCGTTAAAGACCCGGATGGCAAAAGGATTTACGAAATGACCATTCAAATTCCTCAGGGGCGCAGTGGCGATGCCATCTTGTATACTCGCTGGCAGCGTAACGATGTGGTTGGGGAAGGCTTTTACAACTGTAGCGATATCACCATTGTCAGCGACACTCAGCCAAAAGACTGGTATGTCGCCGGCTACTTTGTAAGTCGTGGCCAGACCGCTAACGTCGGCGATTTAGTCTGGGCAAGGGTATTTGACCAAAACGGTCAGGAAATCGTGAAGCATTCATTCGCTGTTACGGCACAAAACCAGGCCAACTGGGCCAGTACACTGGCAGGTCAGCTAAACGCAAGCTATGTCAACGATGTCCAGGTGGGTGTCAAGCAAGCCAATGGCGATGTGCTGTTCGACGATGCCAATTTGCTGAGTAATCAGGTGTTTGTGACGGATGCTGCGTATACCTATAACCTCACAATAGTGCCCAAAGCGCCCAATACGCCGCCTACAGTACATCAGCCGGAACCTGTGTTGATGGACGAAAACACCCAAGTTCAGGTACATGTGCATGCATTTGATGATGAACAATCAGAGCTCACCTATAGCTGGGTCGTGCCCGCCGGGCTCTCAATGACAGGCAGTGGCGCCACCATTAGTTTACAAAGCGGCGAAGTTGCAGCGGATACTCAGTATACCGTGTCTGTGACGGTGTCCGATGGCGAATTAGAAACATCAAGAGAACTTAGCGTAACGGTCAAAGACGTGCCTGTGTCGACCTACCCACAATGGCAGGCCTCAAGCACCTATGTTGGCGGTGACAAAGTGTCTCATGGTGGCAAAAATTATGAAGCCAAGTGGTGGACCCGAGGTGAGGAGCCCGGTAAAGCCCAGGTCTGGAAAGTGCTGTAACCAGACTAAAACTGATAAAGAGTTTTAAGCAGTACCAATAAATCATCCCCCCGGGGTTTGGATATAACATGTAAATAAGGTTGAGAAAGTAATGAAGATTAAACAGATTAGCACGGCGATTGGCTTAGCTCTGATGAGCGGTTCAGTATTAGCGGCTCCATCTACCCCTAGCCTGAGCTGGGAACCACAAGTGTATTCATTTGTTGATGTCGTACTCGACGGCAATGGCTCATACAAAGATCTGGTCACAGCCAAAGAGCAAGTTGACATTCAGATCAAATGGAATGCCTGGAGTGGTACTGGCGGCGACAGCTACAAAGTGTATTTCGATAACCAGCTGGTTAATGAAGGTGTACTGGATGCGGGCACCAAAAGCGGCACAATCACTTTCCCATATACCCAGTCTGGTCGCCATACTTTGTATGTTGAGCTGTGCGACAGCACAGGTTGTGCAAGAAGTGCCGGTAAGGAGATTGTGATTGCCGACACAGACGGTGGCCACCTTGAGCCTCTGCCTATGGATGTAAATCCGAATAACCGTAACAACGGCACAATACCAGGCAAAGTAACGGGTGCCTACTTTGTTGAGTGGGGGATTTATGGCCGTGACTTCGACGTCACTAACATTCCGGCGCAAAACCTGAGCCACTTGCTATATGGCTTCATTCCAATTTGTGGCCCTAACGAGTCACTCAAAGAAATTGAGAATGGTAACAGCTGGCGTGCACTGCAAAAAGCGTGTGCCGGTACTGCGGATTACGAAGTGGTGATCCACGACCCCTGGGCAGCTGTTCAAAAAACACTGCCGGGCGTTAACCAGAATGACCCAATTCGTGGTACTTACGCGCAGCTGATGGCACTCAAGCAGCGTTATCCGGACCTTAAGATCTTGCCTTCTGTCGGTGGCTGGACGCTGTCGGATCCGTTCCACGGCTTCACGACCAAAGCAAATCGTGATGTCTTCGTCGCTTCAATGAAGAAATTCCTGAAAACCTGGAAATTCTACGATGGTGTCGACATTGACTGGGAATTCCCGGGTGGTGATGGTCCTAACCCGGATCTGGGCGATCCGGTGAATGATGGTCCGGCTTATATTGCACTAATGGCTGAACTACGTGCCATGTTAGACGAGCTTGAAGCGGAAACCGGCCGCACCTACGAGTTGACGTCTGCAATAGGGTCAGGTTACGACAAGATTGAAGATGTTGATTATCAGGCTGCACAGCAGTACATGGATTATATCTTCGCAATGACCTACGACTTCTACGGTGGCTGGAACAATGTAACTGGTCATCAGACTGGTTTGTATTGTGGCTCACACTTGAGCCAGGATGAATGTAACGGTACAGGTGTTGATGACAACGGCGAGCCACGTAAAGGGCCTGCTTATACAGCACACAACGCGGTTCAACTGTTATTACAGCAAGGTGTTAACTCGAAGAAAATCGTCATGGGTGCCGCGATGTACGGTCGTGGCTGGGAAGGCGTGATGGATCAGAACACCACTATCCCGGGTAACCCGATGACTGCGCCGGGTAACGGCAAGTACACAGGCTCAACGTCAGAAGGCGTCTGGGAGCCAGGGATCATGGACTATAAGGCAATCGCTGCCAATCTGGTGGGTCCAAATGGGACAGGTCTCAACGGTTTTGAAGTAGGTTATGACGAGCAGGCCGAAGCGGCGTATGTGTGGAACCGCAGCAATGGTAAATTACTGACGTTTGACAGCGCACGCTCTGTTGAGGCGAAAGGTCGTTACGTTAACCTGTATGACTTGGGTGGGTTGTTCGCCTGGGAAATCGATGCGGATAATGGCGATATTCTCAATGCCATGTACGATGGCCTGACAGGGGGCGTACCTGTGAATAAGCCGCCGGTCGTTTCTGTTGACAGCAATGTCACAGTGCAATCGGGTGGTTCAATCACAGTTACTGCAACGGCTTCAGACCCGGATAACCAGCCGCTGACCTTTGCATGGAGTGCGCCAGCTGCCTTGACGCTCACAAATGCGTCCTCTGCCGCTGTTGGTGTGGCCGCACCGGTTGTGACTCAGGATACCGAGTATACGCTAACTATCGCCGTTTCTGATGGTGAAGCGACCACGACACGCAATGTGACTGTACTGGTAAAAGCGCCTTCGACAGGCAATGACGCGCCAGTCGTAACACCGATTGCTGCACTGTCTCTGGCTGAAAACACCAGTGCGTCGGTACAAGTCAGCGCAACCGACCCTAATGGTGATGCCTTGACTTACACCTGGTCTGCAAGCAACGGTTTGACCGTCAATGGTCAGGGCGCAAGCGCAACAATTACGGCTCCACAAGTCACTCAGGATACGACCTATCAGGTTACTGTTGCTGTGTCGGATGGTGTTGCCACGACTACAACATCATTTGATGTGACGGTGACAGACGCGGCGGCAGGTGCCGATCCTTGGGTAAGCAACAAAGTCTATGTAGGCGGCGACCGCGTTAGCCATCAGGGCAAGTTGTATGAAGCTAAGTGGTGGACTCGCGGTGAAGAACCTGGCAAAGCCATGGTCTGGAAAGCACTTTAAGCTAAGTTGATATCAGAGGCTGGAGTGTGTGCCTCTGATTGACCAAGGGATTGGCCAACAATAACCAATAAAGGCGCTCAGGCGCCTTTGTTTTCTGTCAGATATCCTTCATAATCTAGCTAATATCAATGATTGCTAGACGCCGTGCATTTAATTTTTCTGTTGTTTTTCCTACCGGCCGCTGTTTTTGCCAATTCACAATGCGAAACGCGCTACAAGGTGGGTGTTGGTACCAGCTGGCCACCGTATGTGATGTATCGTGATACGGTCCCATACGGTCTGGATATCGACATTACCCGAAGAGTATTCGAAAAAGCTCAGCTTTGCATCGACTTTGTGCAGCTGCCGTCATCCGCACGCGGGATCACTGAGCTTTCCAAAGGCTTTATAGATATCTTGCCGTCTGCCAGTTTTAATACGCAAAGAGCCGAAGTCGCGTTTTTTAGCCAGGCGTATCGTCGCGAAAGAATGCGCTTGTTTACCCGTAAAAAAACGCTAAAAGAGGTCAGAAGCCTGACAGAGCTGTTTGCCGCTGAACACACCTTCGTTGCCAATCCTGGCGCTTATTATGGTAGAGAGCTTGAACAGATATTGAAAATAGCCTGGTACAAAGAACGCTTGCTGGAAGTGCCCAGTATCAGCCAGCGCATGCAACTGGTAAACAAAAAGCGTGTCGACTTCTTAATAGAAGATGAGTTCTCCGGTTACTACTACATCGAAGAGCTGGGTTTTGAGCAAATGCGGATCCACCCCTATGTCGTCAATGATAACGCCATTCATTTTATGTTAAGCCGTAAATCATTTAATAAACAGCAAATCAATGAGATCAACGCTGCGATTGAAGCACTACAAAGCGAAATAGCGGACTTGATCGATCAATATGGGATAGATGCGGGGACGCGCGGGCGAAGCGCGAACCTGGAAGCGTTTTACGGAGTGTGAGATATGCGCAAAGCAGGCTTGTTAATGTGGGTGCTAATGGTGGTTTCTGCAACTACAGCGGCGAAAGAACTAAAGCCATACCGTTTTGACACCATGCAAATGAACCTGGACTCTTTGCTGTTTGACCGCCCAGAGCGCATCAAACCCGCTAAAAGTGACTTCAAGGTAACGCGCAGTGTCGCCATGTCCAATGATGACGGATACCGGGCCGTGTTGCTCAGTATTGAGAACCTCTCTTCTGGCCGACGCATTCTGGAGCCGGAGCAGTTGATGGTGATTTATGCCGATGGGGCTGCGCAGCAGGTCAGTGCATTGCCACACAAAGTGGTGCTTGAAGGCTACGAGCAGCGTAACTTTACGTTGGAGCTGGGTGCCAATGATTACCCGGTTATTGCGGTTGTGTCGGCCAATAACGCAGGATATTAAACCATGGGGTTAAAACAAATCAATCAACTTCAAGCGATTGCGCACAAGCCAGCAAGGATGATTCTGGGGCTGATGAGTGGTACTTCTTTGGATGGCTTAGACATGGCCTTGTGCGAAGTAAGTGGGTCAGGTGTTGATACACAATGCAAACTGCTCAAGTTTACCACCATAGCGTACGACAATGACTTTAAAGATAAAGTACGTGAGGTGTTTGCAAAAGACACGGTGAACTTTGAATATTTGACCTTACTCAATCCCTGGATAGGTCACTATCACGGCCAATTAATCAATCAAACCCTGTCGCAGTGGCACGTTAAACGTGAAGATATCGACCTGATAGCCAGCCATGGGCAGACTGTATTCCATTGTCCCCATCATCAGCATGCTCATGAAGATTTTGGCAATGGTACCTTACAGCTGGGAGACGGCGATCAGGTTGCCACACAAACACAAATCATCACCGTTTCTGATTTTCGTCAAAAGCATACCGCAAAAGGGGGCGAGGGTGCGCCGCTTGCTCAGTACGGAGATTACTTGCTCTATCAGAGCGAGCGGGTAAACCGTGTTTTACTGAACCTGGGGGGGATTGCGAATTTTACCGTGCTGCCGCGAAGCGCCACAGTGGAAGACGTTCAATGTTCAGACATTGGACCGGGAAATACGCTTATGGATGCTTACTGTCAGCGTTATTTGGGCCAAGCTTATGATGAAGACGGCAGGCTGGCAAAACAAGGGCGAGTCTGTGCTAGTCTGCTTGAGTCGTTAAAGGCCATCCCCTTTTTCCATTTCGATACACCCAAAACCACAGGCCCTGAGGTGTTCAGTTTGACTATGTTTGAGCAAAAACAAGCACTTTGCTCTGAGCCATTGTCTCACCAGGATGTGCTGGCGACCCTGAATGAACTAACCGCCTGGTGTGTGTTGGAGCACCTGAGCGCATTACAGCTCGATGGGACTACACAACTCATACTCAGCGGTGGTGGCGCCCACAACGCATTGCTGGTCGAGAAGTTTAAATCGCGTTTGCCTGCTTGTTACGAGGTAACTGAGCTGTCGCAGGATGGGGTGTGTGTTGACTCAAAAGAAGCGGCATTATTTGCGGTCCTGGCAAATGAATGCGTAGCTGGAAGCGGGTTATTTTCGTTCGGTAAGATAAGCCTGCCGGGTTGAACCTAGCAGGGCGCTAAATTCATTACGCAGGTATCTGACCACTGCCTGCAACACCCCGCTTGTCGTCTTTGTTTTTTCTGCCACAGTCCGCTCATCTTCTTTGCGCGGGTGTATGTCATAGGGCAGGCTGGCCATGTAATCCATACTGTTTTTAACGCGCTGCTTATAACCCAGTAAACTCAATTGCAGGTTGTACGACCCGCTTTTGCCCGAGCCCTTCAGGGCTACCTCTACCGTACCAGTCATGATGTCTTTTTCTTTGAGCTTAAGAATGCCTACAAAGTCGACGTCGCGATTATCCTGGTGATTGGCTGTTATGCGGATCTGGTTTCCTGACACCGCGTCCTGCGGCAGCTGACAAGAGACAATCAGTTGATCTTGTTCTATATAAAACTCCAGCTGATCGAACGGAGAGCCTTGCTCCAGAGAAAACAGCTGTTGTGCCTGGTCCTTGATATCAAAAGTTAAAGACCGTTTACGTGTATTCATGATTTTGCCGAGAAATTAAACTGGGATAATTATGCCGGGATAATATGTCAAAATTATTAAAAAAGGGCTCCAAAATGAGCCCTTTTTCTGAGTACCTGAAAATGTTTTCAGGTCGAACTATTTATTTGATAGCGAGCATCAGCAAGCCCGGCAGTACAAAGAACGAACCCAGTACATAACCAAATGCCGCAGATTTATTACGTGTACCAATTCGTGCCAGTTTTTCAGCAAGCTGAAGCGGAATTTCACGTAGTAATGGTAAGCCGTAAATCAGGGCAACTGCGAAGACGTTAAACATAACGTGTACCAGTGCAATCGTCAGGGCAACTTCGGCATTAGGGCCAGTGATGGAGGTTGCCGCCAGCAGTGCTGTGATAGTTGTACCAATGTTCGCACCCAGCGTGAATGGGTAGATTTGACGCGTGTTGAAAACGCCGCTACCTGCCAGGGGGATCATCAGGCTGGTGGTGGTAGACGATGACTGAACCATAACAGTTACAACCGCACCTGAGCTGATACCTGCAACCGGGCCACGACCGATTGCGCTGTGTAGTAATTCTTTTGCACGGCCAACCAAAGCTTTCTTAAGGAGTTTACCAAGCGTGGTTACAGCGAACAGGATCATCGCGATACCGATAACAACCATTGCAACGCCAACCGCTTTACCATCAAGGAAGCTCACCGCGTCTTTCACCAGGCCAACAGCCGGTTTTACCAGAGGTTTAATGAAGTTGTAGCTCTTAAGAGACAGGTCTGCATCACCGACAAACAGGTGTGAAAGGGCCGCAGAGAACTTTTCCAACAGGCCAAACATAATTTCCAGCGGCAGGAAGATAGCAACGGCGAACAGATTAAAGAAATCGTGCACTGTAGAGGCGGCAAAAGCACGCTGAAACTCTTCTTTGTCGCGAATATGACCAATCGATACCAGTGTATTGGTGATAGTAGTACCAATGTTTGCACCCATGATCATAGGAATTGCAATGCCTAATGGCAGACCACCTGCGACCAGACCAACAATAACTGACGTAACAGTAGAAGAAGATTGAACCAGAGCGGTGGCAAATGCACCCAGCATTAATGCGACGAATGGGTTCGTTGCGAATGCAAAAATTTCTTTAGCGCCTTCGGTGCCACCGGAAGCCAGTTTGAAACCACCACTGACGGTACCTACAGCGACTAATACGAGGTAGACCAGTAATGCAATCGCGGTCCAATTTAAGATCTTTGCAAAAAGAGAGGTTTGATTTTGTTCACTCATGATTTTACTCAGTTATGTCTGGCCAACTAATGTGGCACTTTGATGACGTTTTTATTTCAGGGCGGATTAAAACAAAGTTATATGACAGAAATATTTCAATGCGATTGTCATTTAACCAGGTACTCAAAATTAAAGGGGGCAGTGTGGCACTTCGACCATGAAGAATTTATAGAAGATTTTTTAAGTTTCTAATAAATAGTGCTATTTTGAATTTCGCAACAATGTTACATTGATTTACATTAATCAGAAGGCGAAGTGTAATTTCGTCCGGACTCCACATTTCATACACGATTAAGACCTATGATAGTTACAAATGGTTACCGAGTCTTGTTCATGCGCTTTATCTTATTGCTTTTAATGGGGTGTTTGTTGCTCACGGGTCATGCCGCTTTGGCTGCCCAGCAGCAAAGGATCCTCTTAGGTGACAGTACGACTGAGCTCACTTTGCGTGATGCCAGCTTCTTTTATGATTATGATAAACAGATAAAAGAGGCTGACGACGTGCTCAGGTTTGCTCAGCATTTTAGTGCGCTGAACGAGGTAGAAAAACGGCCACAGCATGCGTTGTACTCTAAATGGGCCTGGCTAAAGTTAGATAACCGCAGTAACACGACCGACTGGGTCATGTCGTTCGGCTTTGCCAGATTGCCGAAGCTTGCCGTTTATGTACTTGAGGACGGCAGGTTCAAGCAAATACACACCCAAGATGCTGCGGCACGCTTTGAGCAGCGGCCGATCCAGGATCCACAAATGTATCTGCCCCTTGCTATTAAGCCGGGCCACAGTGAGTACTTGATTGAATTTCAGACCTTTGCCAACGCACCAGCCAATCTGCGCTTACACTCTCAAGCCCATTATCTGTCAACGTCGCAGATAAGTATACTGACTAATGCCAGCCTCGCCGGGGTTGTTGCCGCCATCTTGCTGATTGTCATAGTAAACCTGGCCTTTAACCGTAACACCACAAACGTGTTTTATGCCTTGTGGACTTTCCTGTTTTTACTTATCGTGATTGATATGGCCGGGTTTACTTTCCAGTATTTTTGGCCAAATCACGGTTTTTTCAGTGGCCAGTTTTCAATTGCGCTGATGGCCATTGTGCCGATATTTCATCTTTTGTTTGTACGCGGTTTTTTGCAGTTAAAACACTATCATCCAACGCTAAACACTTTCTATGTTGGTGCGACGTGGCTGTACATTTTGCTCGTGCCTACCGCCCTGTATCTGCAAAGTGTTTATTATAATCTATTGGCCAGTACCTTCATTATCCCCTTATTTGTCTACACCTGTTTATGGAGTTTCAGACAAAAAGGGCCGGGGATGCGCACCTTTACCTACAGCCTGATTAATCACCTGGTGTTTCTGAACTTATTGACCATAGTTGGGGCCAGTTATGGCAACCTGATTGATTTGTTTCAGATCACCTCTTTTATTAAGGTTGGTTATCTAATTGAAGTGCTGTTGTTCACAGTAGCGTTAGCGCTGCAACATAAATCCTTGCAGGGACAGTTAGTGCGACATCTGGAGCAGCAGGTTAATGCGCTCAATCGCACCGTAGTCAGTGAAAGGCAGGTTGTGAACGAGCAGGTAAACCAGCTTAAGGCAAAAGAAGAGCAGCTGTTCACCGATTTGTCTCATGAATTGCGTACACCGCTGACCGTGATGAAGATCCAGGTCGAGTCGTTGCAATACAATATTGTCGAAAACGTCGAAGATTCCTATGCCAAGTTAATGGCGAAAATTGACGAGCTGCATAAGTTTATCGACCAGCTAATGCTGGTGACTACAGACAAAGATGTGGCAAACATTCTGAATAAAGAAGATATAAAAGTTGCACACTTTATCAACGAAACGTTTCAGACCTGCATGACCTATGTGGACCCTAAAAAAGCCCGGCTTGAAATCACGAACCGGCTCGATCCTCATTTTACTATGCAGTTTGACAGGCGCTCTATTGGTAACGCGATTTTAGAGGTCGTCAAGAATGCCCTGAAATATGGTGGAGACGGCGTGGACATAAAAATGAGTGCGCAGGTCACCGAGCAACATCTGGTGCTGCGCATCGAAGATTCAGGTATGCCGCTGTCATACGATGCTCACAGGCAGCTATTTCAGCCACTGTTTCGCGAAGAAGCGTCACGCAGTTCCTTAAGTGGTGGCAAAGGCATGGGCCTGGCGGTATGCAAGAAAATAGTCGAATGTCATGGTGGGAAAATCGAGTCACATAACAGTCTGCTGGGCGGATTATGCATCGAAATTATTTTGCCAACGTCCGAGGTCGATGTCGCCCTGGCGTAGAAAAGAGTTGTAATCTGTTTGATGTCTGGCAGACTGCGCTGCGATTTATATAAAGAATAAGGTTACAGACATGATAAGAAAAACCCTGGTAGCGCTCGTTGTTGGTTTGGCACTGACAGGATGTGAAGTGACTTCTGTCAATATGCAGCCCCAGCAGCAGAGTGTGGAACGCAAAGATGCCAACGCTCAGATGATGGCACTTGCGCAGTCTTACTTCGATGAGAGCATTGCGCTCAGCCCGCTATCTGCAACCTTTTTCGGTATGTCTGAGTACAATGACAAGTTCGAACCACCACTCGGAGAAGCCAGCCTTGCACAGTCTCGCGCCTTTACCGACCGTTATCTGGCGCGCCTCGAAGCGCTCGATAGTAGTAAGCTAACCGGCCAGGCTAAACTGTCTTACGACATTCTTCACTATGAACTGCTGCAAAGCAAAGCGGCTGAGCAGTTTGATGATCAGTTTTTGCCGATTGATCAGTTGTATGGCTCACATCATATTTTTGCGTCACTTGGTTCTGGCGAAGGTGCACAGCCGTTTAAAACAGTTGAGGATTACAGCAACTTTCTGAAACGCGCCGACGGCTTTGTGGTCTGGCTGAAATCGGCGCAAACTATGATGACGCAGGGCATTGAGCGTGGGGTAGTGTTACCACGTGCGCTCACCGTGAAGGTCATTCCTCAGTTTAAAACACACGTCGTTGAAAAAGCAGAAGACTCCATATTCTGGGGACCGATTAAAAATTTGCCCGAGACTTTCTCACACGAAGAAAAGCGTCAAATCACCCAGTCCTATAAGCATTATATCGAACGCACTTTGGTTCCGGCGTACCGCGACATGGTAAGCTTTTTGGAAACAATCTACCTGCCTGCGTCCAGAGCCACGGTTGGCTACAGTGCATTGCCTAACGGTGAGGCCTGGTATCAGCATTACATTAAAGAAAATACTACGCTGGACTTGAGCGCAACAGAAATTCACCAGCTGGGTCTGAGCGAAGTACAGCGTATTCGCAATGAAATGAGCAATGTTAAGGAGCAAGTCGGCTTTGAAGGCGATCTCCAGGCATTTTTTGATCACTTACGTGACAGCGAAGAGTTTTATTTTTCTTCAGAGGCTGAATTGATCCAGGCCTATGAAGAGGTGAAAAAGAAAATTGATGCACGCGTGCCTTTGTTATTTGATATTAAACCCAAGGCGGATTATATCGTAAAACCTGTAGAAGCGTTTCGTGCGGCATCGGCGGCCGGGGCATCCTATGAAAGCCCGGCGCCGGATGGTTCTCGTCCCGGTGTTTTCTACATCAATAGTCATAACCTGAAGGCTCAGCCAAAGTTTATTGTTGAGACACTATCAATCCATGAGGCCGCGCCCGGGCACCATTTCCAGCTCGCCTTGCAACAGGAAATTGACGACCTGCCTGATTTTCGTAAGTTTGGCGGCTCGACCGTGTTTGTTGAAGGCTGGGCATTGTATGCAGAAAGTCTGGGTAAAGAGCTGGGTTTGTTCACCGATCCGTATCAATGGTACGGCCGTTTGGCTGATGAGCAGCTAAGAGCAATGCGACTGGTCGTAGATACCGGCTTGCATGCTAAAGGCTGGACGCGTGAGCAGGCGATCGCCTTTATGCTGGATAACTCGTCGATGGCCAAGAGCGATGTGGAAGCCGAAGTTGAGCGCTATATTGCATGGCCAGGCCAGGCGGTATCCTATAAAGTGGGCCAGTTTAAGATCCGCCAACTGCGAGAATACGCCGAACAAAAACTTGGCGCAAAGTTTGATATTCGCGCATTCCATAATCAGGTACTTATTGACGGTGCTTTGCCAATGCCTGTGTTGCAGGACAAGATAGAGCGCTGGGTCGAATCTCAAAAGTAACACCCCACAGATAACAGGCCAGCTTTGCGCTGGTCTGTTTCTTTTAGTACAATCTGCGCCCCTTATCTATGTGGCAGACTGGCGTTATGAGCACAACTCCTTTTTGGATTGAAAAATCACTTGAAGAAATGAACCAACAGGAGTGGGAAGCTATCTGTGACGGCTGTGGTAAATGTTGTCTGCACTCCTTTATAGATTCAGACGAAGATGAGGAAGAACAATTTAGTAGCACCGACGTACTGCGTGAGGGCGAAGAATTGTTGTATACCGACGTGGTGTGTCAATACAGCGACGCAAACACCTGTGCCTGCACCCGATATTCGGAGCGCCAAACACTGGTGCCATCGTGCGTCCAGCTCACCAAGGACAACCTCAAAGACATCTTTTTTATGCCGCAATCTTGCAGTTATCGCCGCTTACATGAAGGCCGTGGACTGGCCAGCTGGCACCCGTTACGTCATGAAGGCTCTAAGCAGCCTATGCATGACGCCGGGATCAGTATTCTGGGTAAGGCCGTCAGCGAACAGGATGTCGATCTCGAGAACGACTTTGAAGATCACATTGTCACCTGGCCTGAACATGATGTTGATTGATACCAGACGGCTTAAACTCAGAAGGTGACGCTCTCTCCTTCGTTAAGTACGTAAATGGGTCGCTGGGGTGCCAGTGTTTGTTTAACATGAAGCAGCCTAAACAGCGCTGAATGCGACGTTAAATCGCCCATTTTCCAGCTCATATTGCCATATCCCCACGGCACTACTTGCTGACAGTTAAGGTCTTCGGCCGCCACCAGCATGTCTTCAGGTGTGAGGTGAACATTGCGATACCAGTTGCCATACTCCTCATGGTGATAAGAGGCGATGGGCAGCAGGCAAACGTCAATATCGCCGTACTTCTGTTGTATGTCTTTGAAGTGGGGGGAGTAACCCGTATCACCCGCATAAAATAAGGTCTTGCCCTGGTACTCAAATATCCAGCCACCCCAAAGCGTCGCGTCATTGTCTTCTGTTAAGTAGGGGACAACGATCCGGCTGCTGAAATGATGAGCCGGTACAAAATGAATGTTAAGCTGTTCTTGTTGTGCGCTGGCATACCAGGCCATTTCATTGATCTTATAGCCGCCGCTGGCAAAGTAGTCGGCAAACCCCAGCGGCGTATAATAAGTTGGCTCGGTGCCTAAGGTATCGATATCTGCTTTATTGAAATGGTCGTAGTGTATATGTGAATACACGACCGAGGTTAGCTTGTTGAGCTCCTGATCTGCGGGCCACAGAGGCTCAGTCCGATAAAAGCCGCCGGTCCATTTAAAACCCAGGTCAACCGGCCAGTCAAACTGCTCACTTACCGGGTCAACCAGCACTTGCTGTCCGTCAGGCATGGTAAGCAAAAAGCTAGCGTGGCCAAGCCATTTTACGTTAAAGCCCAGTGAGCTGTTGATGTCGGGGCGCTCGCCTATGTAACGACATTGCTCCATGTTTTCGCGGCATTCAATTAATGGCGTAGGCGGGTAACAGTCCTGTTCACAAGTGTAAGGGTAGTGCTCAGGCTGTTTATAGAGGTTGGCAAAACGGTCTGTGTAGCCCTGAGATGTTTTGTATTTTACCACCGTCTGGTCTGACTGAGTCACTTCAACCTGATTGGCCGTGCAGGCACTCAGGCAAGTGACGAAAGGCAGAGCGAGATAAGGTTTGTTCATAAAACGCGTCTTTTCTTATTCTTTTACTGTGTTAGGCTTAGCTTAGCATAAGTGTTTAGCATTAAATCAAATACTTAGATGTAAGCAGGTGTTACTACACCAGTATTTTGATTGTTTATTTGAGAGAGTAAAGGATGGACAGAGTTGCCCCTGAAACCTGGTATGCCGTTGGGTTCTTCTTTTTGCTGATCCTGGGTCCTTTTACAATAGGGTGGGGCGTAATGAAGGCTTACCGCCGTTATCGGCCAAAAACGTCACCAGCCCAGGATGAGAGCTCAGTGTCTGTGGTGTCGCAACTCAGTGCACAGCGGGATGGTTTTTTTAAACTTTATCTGCTTGGTCTGGCGATTTGCTCGCCCGGGTTTTACTACATTTACGTTGAATATTTGGCGCATATTTAAAGGCGCGTTATCTGTGGGCTTGCTGAAAAGGCGCATCCATGCACCCGCTCTCACAGCCTGTTAAGCAATATCCTCGTAACTCGGCAAGGAATCAAATGCACCGTAGCGTGTTACGGCAAAAGCGCCGCAGCGACTGGCGTATTCTATGGCGCGATATACGCTGTCTCGGTCGGCCAATATGGTGTCGATAGGCAAGTCTGAACGGATAAAGGTTGCCAGTAATCCGCCTACAAACGCATCTCCCGCAGCGGTTGTATCTACCGCGGTTACATCGGGTACTTGCACCTCGCCCTGATAAGTCTGCCCATAAAAGCGAACAGCTTGCCTGCCATCGGTGATGATCAGCAGCTTTACATTGGCTGCCATGATGGCGTCGAGGGTATGGGACTGAGGCTGACCTGGATGACTTTGCTCATTCAAAAATACCAGTTCCTCGTGTGACAGCTTAACAATGTCTGAGAGGGAAATGACATGCCAAATGCGCTTTGAGCAATGTGTCATGGATGTCCAGAGGTTTTCTCTCAGGTTCATATCAAAGCTGGTATTCATACCCTGAGCGCGTGCCTGAGTTAAAGCATGGACGGTTGTTTTATAGATGTTGGTTTCGGTCAGGCTATTGCTGCACACATGTATCAATGTATGCGTATCAAACATGCTGGGATCAAAGTCGTCAGCACGAAACAGCAGATCAGCCGCAGGGGGGCGATAAAAACTAAAACTTCGTTCGCCGTTTGCATCTAAAGATACGAACGCCAGCGCCGTTTTGGCTTTATCTGTCGTGCTTACGTAATCACAATTAACCCCATGGGATTGCAATTCTTGTTTTATAAAGCGGCCGAACATGTCATCGCCGACCATGCCGCAAAAACTCGCTGCAATACCCTGACGCGCGGCGGCAACGGCAACATTGGCCGGTGCGCCACCTGCGTATTTAGTAAAAGACTCAGGCGTTTTTCCATCTGACAGGAAATCTATCAGGGCTTCTCCAAAACAAACCAGGCTCATAATGCCTCCTGTGCTAGTTGCTGGGCTCTGAGTACTTCGTAGCAGGCGCCCATTGTATGATAATCGGTTTTCCCGGCAGGGCTTTTTTCGTTGCTGTATGGCTGGTTTCGTTTATCTAAAATGCGGTACCAGGCACCATGTTCATGATCTATCATATGATCCCAGCAATACTGCCATATTTTGTCATACCACTGCCAGTAACGGTTTTCACCCGTTGTGAGTGCCAGTAGCGCCGCTGCGGCAAAACTCTCTGCCTGAACCCAGAAGTACTTATCTGAATCGCAAATGCTGTTATCCGGCGCGAAGCCATAACATATTCCGCCATGCGCCTCATCCCAGGCGGTTTCAAGCGCTGTATCAAACAGGAAGCGGGCGCGTTCGATCATCCAGTTTTGTGGTTTGTGCCGATACAGGATCAGCAACAGCTTACTCCACTCAGTTTGATGACCTGGTTGAAAGCCCCATGGGCGAAACAGGTGTTTGGGGTTATCCTGGTTATAGTGCCAGTCAATCTGCCAGTTATCGCTATAGTGCTCCCAGACAAGGCCGTTGGCTAATTCAGCCTGTTGTACCGTCATGGTAAAGGCAAGCGCATGTGCGCGTTCAAGGAATTTATTATCCTGCGTGGCTTCAAAACACATGAGTAATGCTTCGCACATATGCATATTGGCGTTTTGCCCCCGGTAAGGATCAGCGACACTAAAATCACCATTGTACTCATCCAGGTATAGCTGATAGTCACTTTGGTAGTATTTGTCTTCCAGTAAGCGCCATACCGACTCTATGGTCTCAGCTGCTGAATCAACACCGGCCTTAAGCGCAATCGCGTTGGCCAGCAGGACAAACGCAAGGCCGTAACAATGGTTGGTATTGTCTTCAACCTGATTTTTACTGATAACCCACGCGTAGCCACCATTGGGTTGTTTGTGTCTTTGCTCAAGAAAGTCCAGACCATGGTGAACCAGTTCGAGGTATTCAGGCTTACGCGTTTGCAAATAAGCCATCGCATAATTGAACACAAACCGGGTACTTGATACCAGATGGCGATGATCCTGGTTGTAAACAGTGCCGTCATCCAGAAAATAGTGGAAGAAACCGCCGTCAGAATCAACACATCGTGGATGGTAAAAGCCCATGGTGTGGTTGATATGTTTAAGTAAAAAGTCATCGTTTCTGAAGTTTATAGACATAACCTATCCAGTGTGTCGTCATTTAGCCTGAGTATCTTTACCCGGCAATACCTGCATTTAATCTTACTCTAGCATCATCAAAATTAAATTGGAACGGTCCAATAAAACATTTGTGATTTTTCTGTAACAGTGTGTAGAATCACTGAATCCTTTAACACGGAGTAATCCAAGTGAGCGAAATTAACACTAACCAAAGTTATGTAGCCAGTGGAGATGCAAAAAACAACAACTATTTGTTGCCACTGACCGCCATGACCACCCTGTTTTTTTTATGGGGCTTTATTACCGTACTGAACGATGTACTGATCCCGCGCCTGAAAGCGGTGTTTGACCTCAGTTACACCGAAGCTATGCTGATCCAGTTTTGCTTTTTTAGCGCCTATTTTATCGTTTCTTTACCCGCCGGCGCATTCCTCAAGCGCTTTGGTTACAAAAACGGTGTTCTGACTGGCCTGGTTGTGGCAGCAGCAGGATGCATGCTGTTTTATCCGGCCGTGGTGGTCCATGAGTACTGGATATTCCTGAGCGCGCTGTTTGTACTGGCGTCAGGTATTACGGTTCTACAAGTATCTGCAAACCCCTATGTTGCAGCACTGGGTCCAGAGAAAACCGCCTCAAGCCGATTGAATCTGGCGCAGGCACTAAACTCATTGGGCACAACTGTTGGACCGGCGGTGGGCGGCATGTTGTTATTTGGTGCCGGTGCCAGTATGGCAACTGACGCAACAGCAGACTCCGTTAAAGTCCCTTACCTGATACTTGCCGGTGCCTTGCTGCTGATTGCCGCGGTATTTGCGTTTTTAAAGCTGCCGACCATCGAAGCACATACAGAAGAAGGGGATTGCAAAGCCCGTGGTCACAAGTTGACCGAAGCTCCGCATCTGGTGATGGGTGTTGCGGCTATCTTTTGTTATGTAGGCGCAGAAGTTGCGATTGGCAGCTTCCTGGTTAACTATTTTGCCGATCCGTCAATTGCCGGAATGGAAGAGCATACCGCAGCCAAATACATTTCATATTACTGGGGTGGTGCTATGGTAGGGCGGTTTATTGGCTCTGCGGCACTACAAAAGATTGCTCCGTCAAAAGCGCTGATGTTCAATGCCATTGCCATTATTGCACTGTTGCTTCTGACGATGTCTACAGATGGCAAACTGGCTATGTTCGCGGTACTTGCTGTAGGCCTGTTCAATTCAATCATGTTCCCGACCATTTTCTCAATCGCCATTGAAGGACTGGGCTCTTTAACCAGTAAAGGGTCTGGCTGGTTATGTCTGGCAATTGTGGGTGGTGCACTGGTACCGCTGGCACAGGGTCTGGTTGCAGACAGTGCGGGGATCCAGATTAGCTTTATTGTTCCTATGGTCTGTTATGTCTTTATCGCCTGGTATGGACTGAATGTGGTGTCTCTGTACAAGCAGTGGCAGCAAAAAGTCGATAGCTAAACGCGCTTTTATCAAGCCGGCCTCAGCGCCGGCTTTTTTATGTCCGGTTAACCCCATTAACCTCGCAGCTTTGTAACTCGCTAACTATTTCTTATCCTGTTGCTATTGAATACGTATTCATTTGCAGTGTACTATAGAATCGATTGGAACGGTCCAAATAATAACAATAGGTATAGAGGAGAGATGCATGTATCGCATCATATCGGTAGCAACCCTGGCTACTATAATATCTGTCTCGTCGCTGGGGGAGGCTAACGCGTCAAACACTCAGTGGGTCGACCCATTTATAGGCACTGGCGGTGACGGCCACACCTTCCCGGGGGCTGTGGTACCCTTTGGCATGGTCCAGCTGAGCCCGGATACCGATAACCCCATGCGCGGCGTATCACCACAACCAGAGATCTATAAGCGCTGTGCAGGCTATCATTATGACGATACCACCATAGTCGGTTTTTCTCATACACACTTTTCCGGCACCGGACACTCTGATCTTGGCGATCTGCTGATCATGCCCATCAGCGGGGAAGTTAAAACCAATCCGGGCACGGCAAAAGATCCCGACTCTGGTTATCGCTCGCGATTCTCGCACGATCAGGAATGGGCCGAAGCTGGCTACTATGGAGTAGAGCTACAAGACTACAATATCAAGGCCGAGCTCACAGCCAGTCCGCGTGTAGGCATGCATCAGTATACATTTAAAAATGGTGGCGAAGGTCATGTGCTGTTTGATCTGACCAGCGCGATTTACAACTTTGAAAACAAAGTCATCTGGAGTGATATCCGCAAAATAAACGACACTACGCTGCTTGCATACCGGGCAACCAATGGCTGGGCACGTAATCGTCAAATGTACTTTGCCATTGAATTTTCGCAGCCAATCGACAGTTACCGTTTTATCAACGAAGATAACATGCGCTATCGTTGCATGGGTTGTCTGGGTAAAGAAAAACACTCAACCATAGAAAACAAAGCCGTAAAAATGAGTGCAGGTAAGGCGATAAAGTTTGTAGCCAGTTTTGACAATGTTGAAAACAAGCCTCTCCAAGTTAAGGTTGCCTTGTCTGCCGTTAGCCGCAGTAACGCATTGGAAAACCTGCACGCGGAAATACCACACTGGGACTTTAATAAGGTACGCGAAGCGGCAAGCTCCCAGTGGGCATCTTACCTGGACAAAGTAGATGTTGAAGGCACTCGCTCCGAAAAGCGTCAGTTTTACACGGCGCTGTATCATGCCTTGCAGGCGCCCAGTTTATATCAGGACGTCAATGGGCAATATCGCGGTGTTGATGGTGAAATTCACGATGGTAAAGGCTTTGAGCATTATACCTTGTACTCGCTGTGGGACACTTACCGGGCGCTGCATCCGTTACTGACCTATATCGACCCCGACAGAGTGTCGGGCATGATCCAGTCTATGTTGGTGCACTATCAGCAAAGTTACGAAAAGATGTTACCCATCTGGTCGTTCCATGCGCACGAGACCTGGACCATGATAGGCTATCACGCCGTCTCTGTGATAGCGGATGCCTATCTTAAAGGGATCCGAGATTACGACCTTGACCTGGCTGTAGAAGCCATCATTAATACGGCCAATAACCCGGTGTACGATGCGATCCCTGAATATAAGCAATTCGGTTATGTCCCAATGGATGTGTTACCAGAGTCTGTGTCTATCACGCTTGAATACGCCTACGATGATTTTGCCATTGCCAGAATGTTCGAGGCGATGGGTAAAAGTGAGCTGGCTAAGCAGTATTATGCCCGTGCAATGAGTTATAAGAATGTCTTTGACCCGCAAAGTGGCTTTATGCGCGGTCGTGACAGCCAGGGACGTTGGGATCCAGACTTTAACCCGTTTAAGGCTAAATACATGGGGCCTTTCACCGAAGGTAATGCCATGCAATACAGTTTTTATGTCCCGCAAGATGTTGCCGGCCTCATTACCTTAATGGGCGGAGATGAGGCATTCACTCAGCGTCTCGATGATTTGTTTGATACGCCTTTATCCCATGAAATGATCAAAGAGCATGAAGACATCGCCGGTTTGATAGGTAACTATGCCCATGGTAATGAACCCAGTCACCATATTGCATATTTGTATAACTACGCCGGTAAACCGTGGAAAACCCAGCAACGCATTCGCCAGATTATGGATACCTTGAGCTCGGATAAACCCGACGGCCTGGCAGGTAATGACGACGTAGGGCAAATGTCTGCCTGGTATATCTTCTCTGCGATGGGTTTTTATCCGGTAGCCCCTGGTGACCTGGCGTATGCCATTGGCGCGCCACAAACGCCCAAGGTTACGTTGAAATTGGCAAATGGTAAGCAGTTTACAACCACTGCGGTTGGTTTGAGCGATGCAAACAAATATATCCAGTCGGTTACTTTGAATGGCAAGGTCCTTGAGCGCAGTTATCTGACTCATGACGACATTATGTCGGGCGGGGAGCTGAGGTATGTGATGGGCGATAAACCAAATAAGAATTGGGGCAAGGCCTTTAAAGCAAGGCCGCCGGCTTTGTCTGAGTACCAGTAGCAGGCTCCGTATATAATGTTAACGACCAAAAGCCAGGCTGAGCTGAACGAAGATTGAGTTAGATACAGCTTGCGGTGATCATTGTGTGTAAAACAAAGGTGGGAATTATCCCGCCTTTTTTCTTTTTAACGTTGACACTTGTCCAATAACTATTCAGTTAAAAAATAAATCGTGAAAACAAGTGTATAATTGGCTTAAGACCGCAAAAGTTTCGCCGATAAGGTAAGACAAACTCGTTAAGATTTGGTAAAACAAATTTGTATTAGCAGAATTAAGACAGGATCCCCATGTTTAGTGCGCTCAAATTTACAACTAAAATAACACTGGCCGCTTCATTGGTGCTGGTGATCGTGCTTTCCCTTTTCACCGTGAATAATTTTATTCTGATGCGCTCGCAAACTCAGGCTCAGCTGACCCTGGTATTGCAGGAAATCTCTGAGTCGGTGTCGCAGAATATAGCTAACTGGCTAAACGACAGGCTGGATATTGTCAGCTCCGTCGCCAGCGGCCATCGAACGAGCGATGCCACGGCGGATATTTTACGTCGAGTACAAACGGCTCATGAGGCTGGGCATTTTAAGAATACCTTTATTGGCACGCCCGACGGCCAGTTTGTTCTTAACGATACCAGTGTCGTATTGCCCAGTGATTTTGATGCCACCCAGAGACCCTGGTATAAACTCGCTGAGCGAAAACGCGATACTGCGTTTACTACGCCCTATATTGATGTCACCAGTAACGAACTGACCATCACCGCAGTTGTTCCTATCATGATGAACGGTCGTTTCTCTGGCGTTGCTGGTGGTGACATAGACATGGCGACCATTACAGACATAGTCAACGAAATTGATTTTCTGGGTTACGGTTATGGCTTTTTACTGGATGCAGAGGGCCGGATCCTGAGCCACCCAAATACCGGGCTCAACGATAAACCTATGTCAGACTTGTTCGGTACTAAACTGCCGCTGTCCGAGTCATTCGCTGACCTGACGATAGACGGTAAAGAAAAACTGGTGTCTTTTGTCAAAATGCGCGGTATAAAAAATGTCGACTGGTACCTAGGGGTAGTGATCGACAAAGAGATTGCTTACAGCTCAGTGGCTTCTTTCCGTAATATGGCCCTGATCTACATGCTGGTGGGTGTTGTGGTGATTGTAGTGATGTTACAGCTGCTACTGAAATACCTGATGCGGCCAATGGTTCATTTGAACGAGGCAATTAAAGACATCGCCCAGGGAGAAGGTGATTTAACACGCAGACTGGAAGTTGAAAACAACGATGAGTTTGGTGAGCTGTCTAATTACTTCAACCTGTTTGTAGACAAAATTCACGAGAGTATTTCTAAGGTCAAGGAAACCACGCTGGCGCTGGAGCAGGTTATGGCCGGGCTGCAATCGCAAACCCAGGGTGCCCTGGACATTTATACCGAACAAACCAAACGTACCGACAGTGTCGCAACCGCCATTAACGAGCTGTCATCCAGCGCGGTTGAGATTTCAAATAATGCCAAGCACGCCTCGGAATTGGCGACGGAGGCAAACAGCTTGTCCAGCCAGGGCCAGGTTGCTCTGAATGCCAATATCGAAGAGATAGGCTCTTTGAGTGCTAAGATGCAGGAAGCCCAGTCAACAATCGATGGTCTGGATAAACTGACCTCAAGTATTGGCCAGGTGCTTGAAGTGATTAAAGGGGTCAGTGAGCAAACTAATCTGCTGGCGCTCAATGCGGCAATCGAAGCGGCGCGCGCCGGTGAGGCCGGACGCGGGTTCGCCGTGGTGGCCGATGAGGTGAGACAGCTTGCCCAGCGTACACAGGAATCGACCCAGGAAATTGAAAACACCATTGGCGAATTGCAACAGGGATCTGCATCCGCCGTTGCGGTGATGAAGTCGAGCATCGACGATTCCAGTAACAGTGCGCAGCAGGCTCAGTCCGCTGGGACTAAAATGCAGGAAGTGACACATGCAATCGACTCTATCGACGGTGTAAACCATGCCGTGGCCAGTGCAACGCAGGAACAAAATGCGGTGATCCAGTCGCTCGACAGTGACATTCATGGGATCAGTGATCTGTGTGTCGAGGGCAGTGACAGCCTGACTAAAACACTGGAAGAATGCCAGACACTAAAATTGCAATTTGATGAACTAGAACATATGCTCGCCAAGTTCAAGGTCTAACCCTTTCTAAGGCTGCGTCTATGCAGCCTTTTTTATTTATTGCACAAGACTAAATAAACCTCCTTCATGAATCATATATGACAGCTGTAACCTAACTGTATTTTTAGCGCAACATGGATGTCATTTAGGCACATTAGACTGCACGCAATTCCAATATAGCAACAAGCAAATATTAAAAGGTGTATGCGATGAAGTGCGTTAACCACTTGCTATTAGCAGGTATGGTCGCAGTAGCGGCTAATGCTCAGGCAAACGATCTGGATAAGGTCATTGATTCAAGTTCGGCGATTAACCAGTCCGCTTTGCAATCTCAAAACAAAATCAACTCAATTGCAGACGATATGCAGTCACGTCTGCAAAAGTTCAGAACCCTGAATAAAGAAATCGATGGCTTGGTTGTTTACAACAGCCAGCTGGATAAGCAGATCAAAAATCAATTAGAAGAAATGGCTGCTATCAATGCATCGATGGATCAGGTATCGGTTATCGAGCGTCAAATCACGCCGCTGATGATGCGCATGATCACCGGTCTTGAGCAATTCGTTGCCCTGGATGTGCCATTTCTTAAAAATGAACGCGCCGAGCGTATCGCAAAGCTACAGGCCATGATGGACCGCGCTGATGTGTCTTCCAGTGAAAAATTCCGCCGTGTTTTAGAAGCCTATCAGGTAGAGGTTGAATACGGTCGCACTATCGAAGCTTACTCCACACTGCTCACCGTTGATGGTCAGGAGCGCGAAGTCGATATGCTACGTATCGGACGTCTTGAACTGCTTTACGTAACTAAAGATGGCAGCAAAGCAGGTAGCTGGAACAAAGAGAGCAAGTCTTTCACTGCACTGCCAGACACCAACATCAGTCAAATCAACAAGGGTATCCGTATTGCCCGTAAGCAACTTGCCCCGGATATGTTAACTCTGCCAATTCAGGCTGCAGAATAAGAGGTATACAATGAACTTTTTTAAATCTTTCAGCCTAAAAACGGTTATGGCAGCGACACTGGCATTGTCGAGCTCAGCATTTGCAGCCGAGCAAGCAATGGACCTGGATACCCTGTTAAAACAACTTGAGCAAGGTCAAACAGCCCAGAACGCGCAAAACGCACAACGCGAAGCGCAGTTTAAGGCACAACAGAGCGAACAGGTTCGCATGCTGCGCGAACTGACTGCAAACCGTGACGGAGAGCTAAACCGTTCAGAGCGCCTGGAAACACAGTTTGAAGAAAATGAAATTAAACTTGGTAACCTGAGCGATACGCTGTCTAAGCGCATGGGTTCACTAAAAGAGCTATTCGGTGTGCTGCAACAGGTTGCCGGAGACTCAAGTAACAAATTCCGCACGTCTGTGGTCTCTGCCGAAATTCCAAACCGCAGCGCGTTTATGGATGATATGGCGCAGCGCATGGGTTCAAGCACTAAGCTTGCGTCTATCGAAGACATTGAAAAAGTCTGGGTTGAGTTACAACGCGAAATGACTGAGCAGGGTAAAGTCTCTCGCTATACTTCAGATGTAATTGTTGCCGGTGGTGCCAAAGAGCAAAAAGAAGTTTTGCGTGTTGGTGCGTTTAACCTGATTGCTGATGGTAAATACCTGTCTTACAACCCGGAAACTAACACATTGTCTGAGCTGACGCGTCAGCCTACTGCACGCTTCACCCAAAGTGCAGCTGACCTTCAGTCTGCGCAATCAGGTATTGTCGACTTTGCACTTGACCCAACAGGCGGCTCAATTCTGGGTCTGTTGGTTCAGGCACCAAACACCAAAGAGCAGGTTGAGCAAGGTGGTGCCGTAGGTTATGTCATCCTGGGCGTAGGTTTGCTTGCACTGTTAATTGCCATCGAGCGCTTTATTTCTCTGATGATTATGGGTGCTAAGATCAACCGTCAGCTAAAAGACTCTGTTGCACGTGAAGACAATCCGCTGGGTCGTGTGATGAAAGTTAAAGAGCAATACCCGGATGTGGCGTATGACACACTTGAGCTTAAGTTAAGTGAAGCAATCCTGCGTGAGATGCCAAAAATTACCCGTAACCTGACTCTGATTAAGATTATTTCAGTAGTTGCCCCGTTGCTTGGTCTACTGGGTACGGTAACCGGTATGATCAATACCTTCCAGGCAATTACACTGTTTGGTACAGGTGACCCGAAACTCATGGCAGGTGGTATTTCTACTGCTCTTGTTACGACAGTGCTGGGTCTGGTGGTTGCTATCCCAACCGTGTTCCTATACACCCTGCTTAACACACGCTCTCGTAACTTGCTGCTTATCTTGCAAGAGCAAAGCGCCGGCATCATCGCTGAACGCAGCGAGAAAGGAGCGTAATTGTGGTTCTTTTAGTAGATGCAATTAATGCGCTACGTGAGTTCCTAGATACAGGTGGCCAGGTTCTCCTGGTCATCGGACTGGTCACATTTCTGATGTGGTTGTTGATCCTCGAGCGCTTTATGTTTGTGTTCGGCAAGTTCAGAACGTATCGCAAAGATCTGCTGAACAGCTGGAGCAGCCGAGAGGAAAGAAACAGCTGGAATGCAGAGCAGATCCGCCAGGCCATGATCTCACGAGCCGGTATTCAGCTTAACAGTAACTTACCTTATATCAATGTGATGGTTGCCCTGTGTCCTCTACTGGGTCTGCTCGGTACAGTGACCGGCATGATAGAAGTATTTAATGTCATGGCAATTACAGGTTCCGGCAGTGCCCGTTCTATGGCAGCCGGTGTATCCAAGGCAACCATTCCGACTATGGCTGGTATGGTTGGCGCGCTGTCCGGGGTGTTTGCCTCGACCTTTTTGCAACGCAAAGCAAAGCGCGAAGTAGAACTGTTGGAAGACAAGCTGTTGCTTGACCACTAGAAAAGAATTTGAGGAAACAAAATGAGAGCTCCACTAGCAAAGGTTTTTCAGGAAGAAGAAGCCGAAGAAATTAACATGACGCCCATGCTGGACGTTGTATTTATCATGCTTATCTTCTTTATCGTTACTGCGTCTTTCGTCAAAGAAGCGGGTATTGATGTTAACCGCCCGGAAGCAGCGACAGCCGTGAAAAAGCAGCGTGCCAATATCCTGGTTGCCATTTCAGACAAGGGTGAAATCTGGATCAACAAACGCCAGGTAGATATCCGCGCGGTACAGGCCAATATCGAGCGCCTGAAAGCGGAAAATCCACAAGGCAGCGTGGTTATTCAGGCAGATAAAAAAGCAACTACAGATACCCTAATCAAGGTAATGGATGCATCTCGTGCAGCAGGCGCGTTTGATGTCTCGATTGCAGCACAGGAATCATAGGATTAGAAAATGCGTTACTTACTAGCACTCGTTATTGCAGGTATTGTGACTTTTTTCTTGTTTCTCGGTATGCAAGCACTTATCACAGGCGGCGAAGGCAAAATGGAAGAGCCCGTCAAAGGCAATGTACTTGACTTTGTTCGCCTGAAAAAAGAAGAAACAGTTCAGAAAAAAGAGCGCAAGCCACAAAAACCACCAACGCCAAAAGAGCCGCCTCCACCTATGGATGCGCCTCAGATGCAAAGTAATAACCTCGATGCTGCAGGCGCTGATTTTAACTTTAGCGCAGACGTTGCAGCCGATGTAGATCTTGCCGGTGGACTGGCACTCGAATCCAGTGATGGTGAATATCTACCAATCGTTAAGGTTGCGCCAGTCTATCCCAGACGTGCGCTGTCACGTGGTATCGAAGGATATGTGATCGTTGAGTTTATCGTGACGAAGCAAGGCACGGTAAGAGATCCGGTTGTCGTGAAAGCTGAGCCGGAGAATATTTTTGAGCGTGCGGCAATGGATGCGGCTTTGAAATTTAAGTACAAGCCTCGTGTTGTGAACGGTGAAGCGGTAGAAGTAGCCGGTGTTCAGAACAAGATCTCATTCCAGATCAATGGCTAACAGACAAAGGTGCGATTATGAAAGTATTTAAAAAAGTCTTGTTGGCAAGTGCACTTGGTTGCGCCGGCCTGGTGGCGCCAAGTATGGTCTCGGTGTTACCGGGTGTTGACCTTGCGGTTGCACATGCAGAAACCAAAACAAAACGTGTACCGGCACTGCGCGAAAAAGTATACAGCCAGCTGGCACGTGCACAAAAGCTGGCCGATGATGGCGACGTCAAAGGTGGTCTGGAAGTGCTGGACTCCATTAAAGAGCGTTCCGGTAGCATGAACTCTTACGAAATTGCCATGATGCATAATTTCTACGGGTTTATCTATTACAACGAAAATCAGCTTGATAAAGCCATAGCTTCATTCGAGCAAGTTGTTGCTGAAGAAGCGATCCCTGAGTCACTGAGATTATCCACGACCTTTAGTCTGGCGCAATTGGCCATGGCCAATGGTGATTATAAGGCTACGGTTGATTATCTCGATAGATGGAAAAAGATTAATACTCAGCCAATTAAAAGTAATTATTATGTATTAAAAGCACAGGCTTTATACCAGGATAAAAATTATCAATCGGCTGTAGAAAATATCAATATAGCGATATCATTAACAGAAAGTGAAGGTAATGTTCCCAAGGAGAACTGGCTGGTTCTGCAAAGGGCATTATATTACTCAATGAATCAACCTAAAAAGGTTGCTGACGTACTGGAAAAAATGGTCAAGCTGTTTGATAAGCCAGAATACTGGGTCCAGTTAGCGGGTATGTTTGGTGAGTTGGGCGAAGAGAAAAAACAACTGGCTCTTCTCGAAACAGCCAAACAGCGCGGCTTTATTAAAAAGCGCAGCGACGTTATCCAGCTGGCTCAGGTTTATCTGTTTAATGGTTTGCCGTATAAGGCGGCGGTGACCCTGGATGAAGGTATCAAAAGCGGGGTTGTCGAAGGCAATGCTAAAAATTACGCCTTTATCGCCGAGGCCTATGTGCAGTCTAAGGATGAAGATAAGTCCATATCCTACTTTGTAAAAGCAGACAAAGAAGTAGGGCATGGTAATTATCTGCAACGTATTGCTGAGGTCTACATTAACCTAGAAAAGTTTGATGAAGCGGCCGACGCTGCACGTGCCGCCCTGGATAAAGGGGAGCTGACGTTCGAATCCAACGCGTATGTGGCATTAGGTATGGCACAATATAACCTGCAAAACTTCGACGCGTCGATACTTGCGTTTGAACAGGCAGAAAAGCACAAAAAATCAGCTAATCTCGCCAAGCAATGGATTAAATACGTTAAACGCGAAAAAATTCACGCCGAAACGTTAAAGCAAGCTTTGTTATGATTTTATAATCGCAACACCAAAGCCGCCTTCGGGCGGTTTTTTTATGCCTGTCTTAAAATAAAAAAATTCCCTGAATTTGATACTTTCATTTTTCTGAAAATAATTAGACACACAAATGAAATATAGCCTTTATATGATAACGCCAGCTCATTTAAATACACAACGGAGAATAAAATGAAACTTACTGGGTTATTCAAAGTAAGCCTTGTTACATCTGCACTTGTACTAGCTGGCTGTGGCGGTGACATCGAAGTAACACCAACAGTAAATGATACAAGTGTTACAGATTCAAATAATACAACAACAACTACGAATAATGGCACAGGCGATAATTCCGGTGGTGATAACAATGACGGTGGTAACGACGGTGGCGATAAAGACCCTGTTGTTACTAACCCGTGTGTAAGCCGCACTGTTGCGGGTACAGAAGTACAGGGTGAATTCCGCAATTCTAAACACTGTTACTATGATTCTTCATTCGCAAGTAAAGCACTAGAAATCAAAGAAGACATTACTTTCGACGCACTGCCAAATGGTGGCGCGCATGTCTTCGCAGGCGCTCTATTGATTGGTGAAAACTGTGACACCAGCTCAAACACTGGCTGCACTGTGCCAGAAACTGGCCCAACACTAACTGTTAAGCCTGGCACTATTATGGCATTCGCTTCTGGTGAAGCCATTGTACGCATCGCACGTGGTGCAAAAATCATGGCTGAAGGTACGGCTGAAGCGCCAATCGCGTTTACCTCTGCAAACGCTATTCCAGAGTTTGACCTGACTGAAACTGGTCCTCAGTTTGCTGACTGGGGCGGTATCATGATCAACGGTAAAGGCCTGACTAACCAGTGTACCAACGAAGAGCGCGACGCAAACCTGTGTAACGCTAAAACCGAAGGTATTACCAGTCACTTTGGCGGCAGCAATAATGAAGATGGCAGCGGTACAATCAAATACGCGAAAATCTGGTATGCAGGTTCAGGCCCGCGTGAAGGTGGTGTAGGTGATGACCTTAACTCACTAACATTAAATGGTGTGGGCTCTGGTTCTAGCTTTGAGTTTTTACACATTCACCAGGGTTTTGATGATGGTATCGAATTCTTCGGTGGTGCAGCCAACCTGAAAAACATCGTTGTTACAGATACTCAGGATGATTCAATCGATATCGATGCAGGCTGGCAGGGTAAAGCTCAGTTCATCTTCATCAAACACGGCACTATCGAAACTAAGAAGCCGGTTACTTACACTGGTGAAGACGACGATGGTAAAAAAGTGACCAAGATCATTGATGCAGGAACAAAAGGTTTCATGGGCAACAATGGTTTTGAGACCGACGGTGAGAAGAACAAAGGCGATGAGTACAATCAGGTACAGCCTTCTAACCCTACCATCGCTAACGTGACTGTAATTACAACAGATGGTTTGTCAATTCGTGACAATGACCCTTCTCAGGCAGCAACGTTTGACGATGCTATTCGTGGTCAGTACTACAACACGCTATTTGTAAAAGCCGACAATGCGGAAAATAACACTGCGTGTCTTCACTTTAAAGATGACGACGCTGCACAAAACGCAACAGACAACAACCTGAACTTCAACAGTTCAGTACTGGCCTGTGTTAAGAACGTGACTGACGAGAGCAAAACTTTGCCAGGTAACGAGTCTTACACAGCATGGTGGGATAACGATGCTTCTAGTGAAATCCTGGACAAAGCAGGTGACGTACTGGCTGCGGACGGTTTCTCTACTAACAGTGAATCGGCTGACATTACAGTTGCAGCCCATGACATGACAACTCTGAACGACGATTTCTTCGTAAAAGCTGACTATGTAGGTGCTGTTTCAAGCGCAGATACTACAAGCGCTTGGTACAAGTGGGTTAAAGAAGCACTGGAAGCAGCAGACAAAGACTAATCTTTGCGATTACTTTGTTTTTAACTCAATAAGTATTTCGAAGTAGGCGCATTGATTGCGCCTTTTTTACGAGTTTTATCAGGATTGCAAATGAATACGCAGATAAAATTAAGAAAAGTCGCTTTGGCTGTAGGTGCTTCTTTGTCGGTTGGTATGACCGCACCTGTGTTTGCCGAAGAAGCGCAGGAAATTGAAGAAGTCGTTGCGGTAGGCTCGCGCTTGCAAGGTAGCGCCGCAGCCGTGATTGAAGAGCGTAAAAACCAGGCGTTCGTTGCAGACATTCTGGGTGCTGAACAGCTATCGCGCACAGGTGACAGCGATGTTGCGTCTGCACTTCGTCGTGTAACGGGTTTGACGCTGGTAGATGGTAAATTTATTTATGTGCGTGGTTTGGGTGAACGTTACTCCAGTGCGCGTTTAAACGGTGCAGCGGTACCCAGCCCGGACTTAACCCGAAATGTCGTTCCATTAGATATATTCCCGTCCAGTATCATCGAAAGCCTGGCGGTACAAAAGGCTTACTCACCTTCAATGCCAGCGGCCTTTGGTGGCGGTAACATCGACATTCGTACCAAATCGGTACCTAGTGAGTTTGTTGCCAATATCGAAGTCGGTGTTGGTCAGAACTTAAACTCTCAAGATGGTTATACCTACAACCGCAATGAAAAAGGTATTCCGGTTGCCGTTCAGACTGCAGTTGTACGCTATCGCGGCGACCTGTCTTTGCGCGGCATTGTTGAGCGTGAAGGTATTGAGGGTAACGAGACTCAGACCGCAGCCGATCAGGCTATAGCACTGAATAAAGCATTGGTTCTGGAATTGCCTCGCGATATCCGTGTACAAGAGGAATCGCTTGATCCGAACTATGATGTTAAGGCCAGTATTGGTAACAGCTTCGATGAAAGCTGGTTAGGCGGCACCATAGGCGTGCTTGCAGCAGCCTCGTACGATAACGACTGGAAATATTCAGAGCGGATGACCGCAGTACTGGATCAGTCTTTTGATGAATCATGTACCACAAAGCTTGAAACAGCTGAAGATGCTGCAAACTCTTGTTATGTGACCGTCAAGGACTCAAAGGTTACAACTCAGACAGAGCGTATCAGCGGTGTGTTCAACCTGGGTTACAAATATGAACAACACAACGTGTCTTACTCTAAGATTTATCTGGAAGACACGGAAGATGAATCAGAATTGTCACAGGCTCAGAGCCCCAATGGTAGTACCGTCAGAACCATCGCGGCAACCAACCAGGCTTATCGTACTTATGATTTTAATTATGAAGAGCGCATACTGGATATAGATCAGGTTGTAGGTCAGCATACCTTCATGGATTATATGGGGATTGGCGTAGATTGGCAGTACACTGAGTCAAAAGCCGAGACTAAGATCCCGACCAATATTGATTATGACTTTATCGATAACTTTGGCGAAGATCAGGCTTATCAGGATTCAATCGTCACGGGTGATGATAACCGGATCCTGTACTCCTACACTGAAATGGAAGACAATGTTAAGTCTTACAGCGGTAACCTGACGCTACCTGTGTATCTGGATAATGTTGAGCTGACATTTAAAGGTGGCTATGACTTTGTCGACCGCGCACGTGTATATTCAACGTCCAGCTTTGCAATCCACAACGAAACCAATATCTCGATACCGGTAAATACGGGCCTAGAAGGGATCAACAATATTACCGCTTACCTGAGCGATGACTTTGTTGCCAATAACGACTTCTTGGTTGCGTTTAATGAGCCAACGGCACCAAGTGCTGACGACTACATTGCTGCACAAAAAATCGACTCGGGCTACTTTGAGTTCGACGCTATTTTCAATAACACCTGGCGTTTAAGCGGTGGTATTCGTTATGAAGACTTCAAGCAGGTATCAATTGGTACATCCAGCCTGATCTTCGACCGCATTACACACAGCACTATTTATTCGGAAGAGCGTATTCTGGCCGGTACCGTCAACGAAGATGATTTCTTCAATGCACTGTCAATGACTTACCTTGGTGGTGAAAAGTACCAAATTCGCTTTGGTTATGGTGAAACCGTTGTTCGCCCTGACTTGCGTGAGTTGGTGCCGGTATCGTATTTTGACCCGCTAACTGACATCCGCACATTCGGTGTTGCCGGTCTTAAGAGTAGCGAACTGGCTAACTACGATGCGCGTTTCGAATATTATATGGACAATGGCGACAATTTCTCAGTGGGTGCCTTCTATAAAGACATCACAGCGCCAATCGAAACCATACTACAAGTGGGTGATGAAGATTACACCGCAACCTTTGTAAACGGTGAGACAGGTGAAGTGTATGGTGTCGAAGCTGAATGGTTATACGATCTATCTGGTGTTGTCAGCGGTATCTTTACCTCAGGTAATATCACGCTGAGTGATTCAGAAGTTGAGATTGACCCGGCAAGAGCGGGTAACCTGACCAACCCGACCAAACGCATGACGGGTCATTCAAAATATGTTGTGAACTTGCAGCTGAACTATGACTCAGCAGATGGCCAGCACAGCAGCTCGCTTGTTTACAATGTATTCGGTGAGCGGATCCTGGCTTCAGGTATTGGTGGTCGCGAGGATGCATTCGAGCAGCCGTTCCATTCACTGGACCTGGTTTACACCTGGTATCCTGATTTTAACTCACAAGTTAAGTTCAAGGTACAGAACTTACTGGATGAAGAGCAGGAAGTCACTCAGTCGGACTATATTGTTCGTCAAAAAGAAGTGGGCACCAGTGTGAGCCTGAGCTACAAATATGAGTTCTAAGTAATTTAACCCAGCTTGAAAGCCGCCGGGCCAGTATCGGCGGCTTTCAAGCTTTTAGCCCTCAAGTAGTCTAATTCTGTCATTAGATTCTTGCATATATTTCAATTTACCCTCTGCCTGACTTTTCACAATAGGGTACTAATGATAACAAATGTCGATTAATGTGATTTTAATGATGTCTTTTATTGTTGCAGGTCAAAATACAAGCGCTCAAACAGTGGTAAAAAGTTAAACTTATGTGACATCCAGCTGGTCGCAAAATTGGGAAAATATTTTCTTACTTTTCAGTTTGTTGTAATCAAAACTTCTTGAACACTCACTAGAATTAAGCCATACTTTGTTCTCACATACTAAGTCAGAATTTTGGTAATTAGACTGAGTTTCTGGTTACCACAACCTCGTTCTAAACTGCTGCTTTAGGTGGCAGTATGGGACACAACCTTTACATGTTGTATCCAAACCCCGCTTTCGCGGGGTTTTTTATCATAAATGTTCAAATTTGACGCTAAAAGTATAGTTTCTTCAGCTATTGTTTGCTATTTTTAGACGTCTAGACATACCTCTCACGCAAAATACTCAATGAATCATAAAAAGGTAATACCATGAAAAAAGTAGGACTAATTGGTTGGCGTGGAATGGTCGGCTCTGTATTGATGCAACGCATGCATGAAGAAAATGACTTTTCTGACATTGAACCTTATTTCTTCACTACCTCTCAAGCTGGCCAACCAGGGCCAGAAGTTAATGCTCAGGCAAAGGCGTTACTAGATGCCTATGATATCGATAGCCTGTCTAAAATGGATATTATTCTGTCTTGTCAGGGCGGTGATTACACCAAGGCAGTTTATAACGGGCTAAGAGAAACTGGATGGAATGGCTATTGGATTGATGCGGCGTCTGCATTGAGAATGTCCTCAGATAGCATCATTGTTCTGGATCCGGTAAATAAAGATGTCATTGAGCAGGGGTTAGAGCAGGGGGTTAAGACCTTTGTGGGCGGTAACTGTACTGTGTCATTGATGCTGCTGGCGCTGGGCGGTTTGTTTGAGCAAGACCTGATTGAATGGGTCAGCCCTATGACGTACCAGGCTGCATCGGGCGCTGGTGCACGAAATATGAAAGAACTTATCGCACAAATGGGCGATATACATGATAGTGTTAAAACCCAGCTTGACGATCCTGGCGCTGCCATTTTAGAAATCGATAAGCTGGTTGCACAAAAACTGAAATCAGACAGCTTACCAACTGATCAGTTTGGCGTGCCGCTGGCTGGCAGCCTGATCCCCTGGATAGACGTGCCTATGGAAAGTGGCCAGAGTAAAGAAGAATGGAAAGCTCAGGTTGAAGCGAACAAAATCCTTGGTTCAAGTAAACAGCCGATCCCGGTCGACGGGATCTGTGTAAGGATCGGCGCAATGCGCTGTCATGCGCAGGCCTTAACGATTAAGTTAAGAGAAGATGTTTCCGTTGAGAAGATTGAGGAAATATTAGAAGCACACAACGAATGGGTTACGGTTATTCCAAACGATCGTAAAATCACTGAGCAAGAGCTGACACCAGTTAAAGTGACAGGCACTTTGAATATTCCAATTGGCAGAATACGAAAGCTCACCATGGGGCCGGAATATATCAGTGCATTCACCGTAGGAGATCAGCTGCTTTGGGGCGCGGCCGAGCCACTGCGTCGTATGCTCAGGATCATTGTTGAGCAATAAGCTTTGCTTAAACAACACACCTCAGAATAAACAAAGCACGCGCTCGAACAGCGTGCTTTGTTTATCTAAAGGTCACGTTAAAGCTTGAACTATGAACTATTACACAGATAATAGTCATGCGACGATCCACATAACAGTCTACGATAAATATCCTATAATATATATTATGTTAAATATCGTGTTGTTGTAATTTTGTCGCTCAATGATGCCTACCTATCGCAGGTTTCATATGCCTGTTTCTATCGCCTTTCCCTGTTATTATCAATAAACCGTTTTGCTTAGTGCTCTGGGTATACCTTGGTTAGTCTTTAAGTAGTGCGTAAGATATGCCTAAACCCGTTGTTTTACCAAGCTTCCTTCAGAGGTCTTTTTGTGTTTCTTTGTCGGGCCTGAGTAAAGCTTTTCAGTTTGCATGTTCTTGTAATTCGCAGGAGCTGAGCACTTGCCATAACTGTCGTTGCAAAAAGACCGATACTAACCAGTATCGGTCTTTAATGTTTTGTGAAACAAACCACCCAAATATAAAACCAAATAAGCACGTTTAAAAAGGTAAATCCTAGTAAAAGCTACGCCGTCTTATCTTTTGGCGCGGCCAATACTTTATATAAGCCCGCAGCTCACTGGTAAACCTCCGAATGACCATGGTTGTGTCTGTAGTGGATGACTGGCATATTGATAGCTGTGTTTATACACAGTTATTTTATCGTTGCTCGGACTCACTACTATATACCTAGTGTACAGCCAAACATTCAAGGTTCAGGGTATGATATATTTGAGTAAAACTAAGGAATAAGAATATTTTATGGGTGATTTGTATACACATATGCTGCTCTACACTCTGTTATCCCCTTTGGGAATAGTAGTCTCTAGCAGTGTTTGGTTCGGTTTGAGAGTTATCCTCAGCAGAACTGGGTTCAGTTTGAGTCGAGTAAATCAGTGGGTTAGAAAGGTTTGGAAAGAATACAAGTATCTATCGCTCTATGTATTCTCGATGATAATGATTTTCGGTATTTGTGCCGGATTTTATTTTAATCGTTTTGGTTTTAAATTCAGTGCTAGTCACGATAACTGGGTTGGTACAGCGACATACTTCAATAATTTGCTGACACCACCTCTACTTGCTATAACTTCAATACTCATATTCTTAACTTGGTTCGATAGTAAGAGAGAGTTTGGTGAGCTATCTAAATACCAAGATCGAGAAGCTTCTCTAAAGCAATTTGCATCTCATATGCAGTCAGTAAAAAATGACATGAATAGCAAAGTGTCGCTAAATCTTGAATATCATTTTAGAGTTGCTCTAGCATCTCTCCTTAAAAAAGATGCCGAGGCAAACTCAGTTCTCTATCGGATTTTAACTGCAAATAAAAGCCTTGACGTCGTTAAAAAGCTCTTAAGTGAGAATGCTCTTAATGGGGTACTTAACATAGAGGAAAAGCATATCAAGGCCATCGTTAGCCACATAGTGACTTCTGAACTGTTCGAGAGACTTACATATAGAGAGTTCATAGGTTTAACAGAACGTCGGTTCATCGCATCTACTTTTGCTCGCGAGTCATATACAGATGAAGAAGCTTTTAACATGCTTAAAAGCTACGTGTGTCAAATGTTAGCAATATCAATGCTGCAAGCCCTGACAATTCATAACTCACAGAATGCTATCAGTTTCGAAAATGATTTTGTGAACAGAATTAAGCGTTTGGGTGAAGAAAAAAATATAGAAGACAAAGCACTTGCAAAACTATTAGAAACAGAGTTCAAATTCAGTTTTAGCTTTCATGATCGTCAAGGTATGGAGATCCTATTGAAAGCGTTTGACAGTTTGGAGAAAAAAGAAATTGAGCTATAGTTAGCTTACATTATGCCGAGTTCGTAAAAGAAGGTCCCGATGTGTTTCTTGTTTCACTCTATCGCTAGGCTGTCTAAAAAAGCTTGAAGTGTTGAATACTTTGAATGTAAAGCGAACCTGTCGCTTGCTCCCTCAACATTACCACCAAAAACAATCCATTAACTCCCTTTAGCCACACCTGCCCTCCCTCTCCAAAATAACAATTTTGCAAAATGTAAAAGTATACAGTATACAATATAATTTCATTGGTGTAAGTTACATCTAGCTTTTGTATCGGATGAAAATCCACCAGCGATCAGTTGTTCCATGCTAGGAGACTGATAGTAATGGGTTTTGATGTGGCCTGGGCAAAGCTCAAAGGTACTCATTGTACCAATAATAATAACACTACAAGTTAACTCGGCGGTGAGCTTAACGCGCTTATCAACAAAGCTTGTTAACAAATAAATCAACAACAGGAGAACATCTATGCCTTTTGCTAAACGTGCGTTGGCAAAACTATTTGCCAGAAAATCACTGTATCGGGCGAGCGCGATTGTACTGACTACGTTGTCATCTGGCGCGGTTTTAGCCGGACAATCCCTGGAATCCAACCTGCATATGTCGAGCGACTCACAGCTGTTAAGTACAGCATCGGCCAGCCACAAACATGCTGGGCAGATCTGTGGTACTGATCACAATTCACAGGACTGGTCGGCTATCCAAAAAGAGAATGCTCGGCAACGCTCTTTGAGTTCAAGTTTTGCAACGCACATTATGTCTGAGCTTGCGAGTCAGGATGACCAGGCCGCAGAGAATGGCAATGGTGTTCCGGGACGTTACTATATTCCGGTTGTGGTGCATATATATGGTGACAGGTACAACTGTGAGTCAGGTACCTATTGCTTAACCGAGCAAAAAGTGATTGATGGTTTGAACAAATCAAATCAGGATTTTCTTGGATTGATCACCGATGACGGCCCTATTGCACCGGAGTTTCAGGCGATTCGCGAAAATCTGAATATTGAATTTGTGCTCGCCAAAAAAGATCCAAATGGTCAGCCTACCAATGGTATTGTGCGCCATCCGCAAAAAGCAGGCTACGGTAAAGGCAGTGGTGTTGATGACCAGATTGCCGCAGACGCCTGGGATAACTTTAAGTACATGAACATTTATATTCAGCAAGACCTGTACGATGATGGTTCAACCAATAATTCGGGTGTTGCCTGGTATCCTCAGCTAAGCATGTCACAAAATGGGCTATCGCGTGTTGTTTATAATGGTGACTATGTGGGTGCCAACACCAGTGAAAATTTCCGCTCTGTGTTAACCCATGAGTTCGGCCACTGGCTCAACCTGCCCCACACCTTCGACGGCGATGTCTGTACTATTCATTCAGAAGCGTTTTGTAACGCCACCGGTGATGGCTCGTGTGATACGCCACAAATGAGTAGCAGCATTTTACAAAATAATGCCAAAAACTGCCTGGGCCAGCCAACAAACACAGAAAACTTTATGCACTACTCTGATAACTATGCCATGTTCACCCGTGATCAGGTAGACAGAATGACCGCCGCCCTGCATGGTCCGGCACGTGCTACGCTTTGGTCAAACGCCAACCTGATTGCTGTGGGCCTTGAAGAATATACCAGTAATGCCGATCACCCTTGGGATGGCACATCAGGCGCGGTATTGCCACCAAAGGGCGATGTTATTCAGTCGTTTACAAATCTGTCTGGCCAAAAAGGTGAAGTAGATAACTATGAAATTTCGGTGCCTGAAGGTACTCAGGCCGTTGCCTTTTATCTGGACGGTTACGATGAAGACCCGGACATGTATGTATCCAAAGGCAAAGCCCCGGTTAAAAATGGCGATAACTGGGAGGCCGATTTTATTTCTTTCCGAAGTGCAGGTTCTCCTGAGCTGGTCACGATTTCTGCGCCTTCAAACACTGAGTCGTATCATACGGCCATTGATGCCTTTAGTGCCTATTCTAATGCGACTTTGAGTGTGATCTCTGGCACAGACGATACGCTGTGTGCGGGTTGTGAGCGGGTATTTTTAGCTGAGATCACCGACCTTGAGTCAGCTAAAGGCGCTGAACCCAAGGCCTATCAGTTTAGCGTACCTTCTGATGCCTTGCGCACGGTTGCCGTTATACCTGGCGGATATCAGGGCGACCCGGATGCTTACGTGAGCATGAACTCGGTGCCTACATCGGACAACCACGATTGCGGCCCATTCAGTGCGCCAAGACACAGTGAGTACTGCGAATTCAATGCAGGCGGCGGTGAACTGAACGTTATGATTGATCCTTTCCTTGAATACAGCGGGGCGTCGTTGGTTGTTTATTACGAACGAGCTGCAGATTCGAAACTGCCCGTTGCCCAAGCCAATGGCCCTTACAGTGCTGTGCTGGCAGGCTCAATTCAGTTTAGCAGCAGCGGCTCAAATGATTCTAATGGCAGCATAGTGAGTTACTTATGGGAGTTTGGCGATGGTAATACCTCGACGGCTGCAAACCCGGTTCATACTTATCAAAATGCCGGCGTTTACACTGTAAAACTCAGCGTAATAGACAATGACGGTAATCTTGCCAGTGACACTGCAATTGCTGAAATTAAAGCAGAGCATATTGCACCCATAGCACAAGCCAATGGCCCCTACTCAGCAATGCTTGGTAATGCTGTTAGCTTCAGTAGTGCGGGCTCTGAGGATACGGACGGCAATATTGTCAGCTACTTATGGCAATTTGGCGATGGCAATACGAGTACAGAAGCCAACCCGGTTCATAGCTATTCAGAAGCGGGAGACTATATCGCGTCACTTGAGGTTACTGATAACGACGGGCTGCGCCATAGTGCACAAGCTACAGTGACGATTAACGCACTCGAATATTGCACCACCAGCGGTAATACTAAGTATGAATGGATAGCGAACGTACAAAGTGGCTCATTCAGCAACCCTTCTCAGGCGAACGGCTACAGTGATTTCTCGGCTCAGACCATCAAACTGAATGAAGGAGAAAATCCGTTTACATTTACGCCGGGCGGAAACTACACCGAACACTGGGTGGCCTGGATTGACTTTAATAACAACGGTCAGTTTGAAGAGTCTGAACAAGTTATGTCTGATGTTTCTGGTAAAGGTGCTGTGACGGGGACAATCAATGTGCCCGACAATATGGCAGACACCCAAGCGAGACTACGTATTGCAATGAAGTATAACGGCGCGCCATCAAGTGCCTGTGGCTCGATTGGTGATGGCGAAGTTGAAGATTATACAGTAGAAATCGTCAAGCAAGATAACGCCGGCACAGTTCCCAATGCGTGTGCTACTCAGCAGCCTATAAGCGGCGGCCGGCTGGAGCCTGGCAAGGCACAGTGTCTGGGCGGAGACGGTACCTTATGGCTGTCGATTGGTGACATCTCCTCTACTCAAAATGTGGCGATAACAACGGCACACGGCAGTAGCAATTTGCACATACTGTACAAAAACGGTGGCTGGCCAAGCGATAATGACAAAGATGCCGAGTCAAACTCAGGCTCTACTACTGAATGCATTCAAATCGCGGCCGGAGCTGATTACTGGTCTTATCTTAAGATCTCAGGTAACACTGAAAACACCAGTATTGTTGTAGATTTTGATGCACAGCAATGTCGTGAACATGAATAAGTTACGTGAAAGCACAAAGCAGCATCTGAAATAGATGCTGCTTTTTTGCTCATTACGCGCTTTTGGTATAAGCAAACTTCATCCAGAGTTTTTAGCAAGATAGTAAAAAAGGATTGGAAAATAAACCACATCACTAAGCTTACCTGACGCATAACAGCACAAGCCTTGTTTTCATTGATGCTCATTCTGTACAGATTGCAGGCTCAGACAGCCAATTTAGCCTAATATTTTATCACTAGCTGTTTACATTCATTTACATGAAAAATATATCATAACAACCTTCCGAAATATGAATTAATTATTACAAATCAATATTCTGTGTGAATTTTGTTCAACCCTTATGCTCAAATCAATATGTTATATAAGTAAAAGTAATTTAAACAAAGGGTAGCTCGGTGTTTACATTTCAAGTGCCTTCTGTACGGAATCATGGACGGAAGGAACAACAACTAATCTAGGGAAAAACTATTATGACAACTAATAATCTAAAAATCGGCGCTATCGCACTGGCTATTTCAGGCATGCTTGGCGCTTCTAATGCAATGGCAAACAGCGTAGAAGCCATCAATAACGGATTAAACGTGGCGCAACTTAGCCAAAAGATCCAAGGTCAAAACACTGCAGGTACTCAGTTTATCATTAAATACAAGGACAACAGCAACCAGCTTATGTCTGTGTCAGAGGCTGATATGTCCCCTGCTATGATGAACGCACGCGCTCAGAGCTTTGTTAAAAACTTCAAAAGTAAGAAAAAATCGTCGCTTAAAACAAGCTACGTACGCAAAATGGCGCTGAGCAACCATCACGTCATGCGAGTTAACAAAAAGCTGACTGCGGCAGAGGCGCAAACGCTAATGCAGGAAATGGCGGAAACTGGTAACATCGAGTACATTGAGATTGACCAAATGCTACAGCCTTTCGCAACGCCAAACGATCCGCGCTATTCAGATCAGTGGCATTACTTTGAGAATGCAGGCGGTATCAATGCGCCAGCAGCCTGGGACAAAGCGACCGGTAGCGGCGTAGTCGTCGCTGTACTTGATACGGGTTATCGCCCTCATGGGGATCTGAATTCGAACATTTTGCCAGGCTACGACATGATCTCTAATCTGTCAGTTGCAAACGATGGCAATGGTCGCGATAGCGATGCACGTGACCCGGGCGATGCAGTTTCAACAAACGAGTGTGGCTATACGCATAGTGCACGCAGTTCAAGTTGGCACGGTACACATGTAGCGGGTACGGTTGCGGCGGTTTCTAACAATGGTGAAGGGGTTGCCGGTGTTGCATACGACGCGAAAGTAGTGCCTGTGCGTGTACTTGGTAAATGTGGTGGCCTTACTTCGGATATCGCAGACGGTATCATCTGGGCATCAGGTGGTTCAGTATCAGGCGTACCGTCGAATGCAAACCCGGCTGATGTAATTAACATGAGTTTAGGTGGCAGCGGTGCATGTAGCTCAACTACTCAGAGTGCTATTAACACGGCGCGTGCTAACGGTACTACTATTGTAATTGCAGCGGGTAATGACAACTCAAACTCTGCCAATTTCAATCCAGGTAACTGCTCTGGCATCATCAATGTTGCTTCTGTGGGCCGTAACGGTGGTCGCGCTTACTACTCAAACTACGGTTCAAACATCGACGTAGCCGCACCAGGTGGCGCGCAAAGTTTTGCGAATGATCCGGAAGGTATTTTGTCTACTTACAACGCTGGCAGTAACGGACCTTCAAGTGATAGTTATGCATACTCACAAGGTACATCAATGGCTGCACCGCATGTTGCAGGTGTAGCGGCGCTTATCAAGCAAGCTAAACCGTCTGCATCACCCGATGAAGTCGAAAGTATCCTAAAAAATACAACCCGTAGCTTCCCCGCTACTTGTTCAAGCTGTGGTACTGGTATCATAGATGCGTCAGCCGCAGTTGATGCCGCGCTGAAAGGTATAAGTGGCAATGAACTAGAGGATGGCGTTGCAAAGACAAGCTTGAGTGGCAACAGAGGTAGCGAGACATTTTATACATTTAACGTTACCAGTGGTGTGAGCAAAGTAACCTTCACAATGAGTGGTGGTTCTGGTGACGCCGACTTGTATGTACGTTGGGCTGATAAGCCGACGACCACAGCATTCAGTTGCCGCCCTTATAAAGGTGGTAATAACGAAGAATGTACATTCAACAGCCCTTCGGTGGGAACTTACCACATCATGTTGCATGGCTACAGCGCCTACAGCGGTGTAAGCCTTAAAGCACAAACTAACTAAGGCATAACTTTAAGTTGTTTTCTTCGCAGGCAACTTAAAGTGACAGTGAACCGACCAGGGGCAACACGCTTTTGATTCAAAAGGTGTTGCCCTTTTTTCTTAGGTACTTGGCTTGTTGCCATACATTTAATCGCTCACCTTACTACACAAAAAATAGGAGTTTCCAATTTTATAGGCAAACTAAGCATGACGCTTTTTTCAGAAAACAAAAAGTTACTGTGAAATAAAGTTTAGTTTTACCGGTCTTCTAGGGACACCGACTATTTTGGGAAAACGATGTCTCACTCAACTAACCATAAAATAATTACCTATGTCCTGGCTTTAACCCTGATTGTTATCGGCAGCTCTTTTGTCCTTGGCGGACACACGCGTTATATTGAAAGTGCATTTGGCTTTTACTCAATGACAGATATTTATTCGTCGCAAAGCTTGGGGTTATTTTGGGGAGGGTTCTCTTTGCTGACCGGAATAACGCTAGCAGCCGCACCCTATTTTTCGGTACTTCGCAGACCCCAGTTTGGCCTGCTGATGATGCTGAGTGTCATTATGCTTTTAACCTTATTTGATTCTGGCCGTTGGATAGCTGAGCATGGCGGATTTCCCGTAATTGGTTCTGGTCAGGGGACCATCAAGTATTTTGCACTTTTGCCACTGGCATTCTATCTGTGCTTTGGCAGCCGGATAACCAAGCGTACACATGCATTGATGAATTATATGCCAGTCGCGATTGTGTTGTTCTGGATAGGCGGTATGAAGTTTCTCGAGCTAGAAGCCAAAGCGATAGTCCCTTTGGTTGAGACTTCGCCGTTTATGTCATGGTTATATGCGTTGTTTAGCGTACAAACGGCGTCAGACTTGATTGGTATCTACGATCTTGGTTTTGCTATTCTACTCGGTGTGGGGATCTGGTTTAGAAAGCGTTATCTGGTACTTATTGGATTAGCAGGAAGCGGTGCCGTGTTCATTATGACCCAAACTTTTTTGTTTACTGCTGAGGGCGGATTCTCAGACACCAGCTTAATAGATGGCTTAGGCCTTTTTATCATCAAGGACTTATGGTTTATCTGTAACCTGATCATCATTTTTAAGTACGCCAGAGGATGTGAGGATAGTGCTGCAGAGCAATAACTGCTGATATTGACGCGTTTTCTCGCTTTACTGAGGTCTGGCCGTTGCATTCTAAGAATGCTTAGGTCAGAATAAACCACTGTTTAAATAATCAGTGTTATACACAATATGACGCCACTCGTTGATACACTAAAGCAACTCAGATACTTAGTTGCGCACCTTGAAGATAACACGCTTGCGACTGAATACCCTGATATCGCAAATTTTATGCAGGATGAAGTTTTTGATCCGCAAAAGTGTAAAGATGAATTGGCGTTCCTTTATCAGTTTTTGTATGTGTATGGACGTAAGTCAGAGGCCACGTTTAACCGGTTTCGCAATGAAATAGAACGCTTTTATCTTTGGTCCTGGTGTGTCCAAAAAGCATCTGTGTTCGAGTTAAAACGTGAAGACATAGAGGCGTATGTTGAGTTTGTTGTAGAAACAAGCGATGACTGGGTAGCCACCTCTGTACAGTGGCGATTTAAAGACAGTAACGGCTTCAGGCGCGTTAACCCTAACTGGCGCCCCTTTGTTTATAAGGCCAATGGGGTTAGTCAGCAAACACTTGCATCTATGTTCACAGCCTTAAATGTATTTTATAAATTCGCAATTTTAGAGGAAAAAACCTTCGCCAATTTTGTGCCTGTGGTGAAAAAGAATTGCCCCTACCTGGTTGTTCAATCCCAAATTAAACTGCCAGATACGTTAAGTGACTTGCAATGGGAGTACGTTTTTGGCGTAACTAAAGACCGTTGTGAGAAGGACCCCAAACTTGAGCGAAATTTGTTTACCCTCGCCTGTTTAAAAGGTCTTTACTTACGGATCTCGGAGCTTTCCGACAGACCACAGTGGGCGCCTGTTATGAGCCATTTCTGGCAAGATCAGGATGGGTTTTGGTTTTTGCGCATTATGGGTAAAGGCAACAAATTGCGCGACGTGACATTGAGCGAAGACTTTATTGAGTATCTGAAGCGCTATCGCCTCAGTCGCGGGCTGACCTCCCTCCCCCGGGTTGATGAGCCACACCCAATCATTCACAAACTGCGAGGCAGCGGCGGCATGAATGTCAGACAAATACGCCGTATTGTTCAAGAAAGTTTCGATCTGGCTATAAAAAAGCTCAATGAAGATGGCTTTGTCGAAGAATCCGAAAACTTGCAGGCTGCAACATCACACTGGTTAAGGCACACCGGCGCAACACACGATGCGCAGCATAGACCGTTAAAACATTTATCTGAAGATCTGGGTCACTCAAAAATCGCGACGACCGATCAGATATATATTCAGACTAACATCAAAGAACGAGCTAAATCAGGGATCAAGAGAAAACTTTAAGGAGTTACTTGAAGTTTTACCTAAAAGAACACATCATGCATAATGGCTCCACATCGTTAGTCAGCTATGGAGTATATTAGTAGATAAGTTGATCATCAGGCAGATGTGCTTGCGGATTAAAATAAAAGTTTGGTTATAAACCGGCTAATATTTGTTTGATATTTGAGTGACACATCATTGGATGAGCCACCTAAATAGCTGGCTTAATTCCTACTTATATTAGCACTGGGGAGATGTATCAAGCGCACGTATTCGCGTATAGCTCAGTGTAACTGCTTCTGGTCATAACATAATTGCTTCGTCGCCTAACCTCTTTGCCAAGTCTGACAGTCGACAGAATAGCACGCTCTCTGATCGTATTTGTCTGAAACTTTTGAGTACTTAGCAGTGACAGGACCCTTCATATTTCGACTCAGCTCGGTAAGGGAAAGTTGATTGCTATCGAGCAAAGTCTCAGTTGTCAGCATTAATTAATCAAGGCGTCGGGCATGAATTTGGGGGGCAGTTTTTTATGAGCATATCGTGTAGGATGGTGATATCACGCATGGTGTTGTTATCTATTTGGTTTTTGGCAAAATAAATTAGATTAAACAATGCTGTGCGTGTCCAACATATTGATTTTAATTATGAATGTCTGGGGTTCTCAGATGGTGGCGTTATACGCATAAGGAGGAACAGTGAAGCACCTCACTCTTGTCCCAATATTGGTAATCTTATTGGTTGTCAAAGTATAAATCATTCTCCAGAAGAAAAAGGAGGAGCGATTGAAAGTTCAATTGAAAACAGAGAGTATATTCGCCCAATAGTCCACATTTCTCCTGCCTATCCAATAAAAGAAGCAAATGAAAAAGTTGAAGGGGCATGCAAGGTGTTATTCGATTTAGCAGATGGTGAGTATGGCTCACACCCGACAAATATAAGAGCGGTAAGTTGTGAGAACAGAAACTTTTTCAAACAATGCGAGAATGCACTTCAAAAGTGGCTTTTTAGACATGTAAGCAAATTAGACTCCAGAGAGTCACCTGAAGGTTTGATTACTACATGTGAATTTAGGCTTTAATACTTATAACAAGTGCTTAACTGGCGCTGGGGGTGCCCCAATTATGAGGCCTCCCAATTTGATGTATCAAGCGCACCAGCTTGGTGAGTAACAGTTGATTGCTATCGAGCAAAGTCTCTGTTGTCAGCACTAATGAATCAAGGCGATGCGCATGAATTTTGGGGCAGTTTTTCTGAGCATATCGTGTAGGATAGAGATATCACGTATAGTGTTGTTATCTATTTTTTTGGCGAAATAAATTAGATCAAAGAATGCTGTGCGTGTCCAACGTGTTGATTTTAATTATGAATATCTGGGGATTTCTCAGACATTGGCATTTCGTTCAAAAATTATAGCGCCATATCTGCTCATATTTGCCAGTGTTCGAGTTTAGTTAGTGTATTTAACAAAAGCATAATTGCCTTTAAAGATTATACTGGTGCCTTCTGCTGCATTTATCGATATTATGTTTTCTTTTCTCATATCAAAGAACAGTTTTTTTAATTTTTCATTGATATAACTTCTATTTTTAATTGTTAGAAGTATCCAGTTAGATTTTTCTTTATGGTCTAAATAGTTGTCTATTATTCTAAATTATGTTGTTGTCTTAATATTAATATCTTTTATATAAGTCATTGCTACTCAAAAGCTGGTTTGTTTTGAGTGTGCTATATTTAATTTTACTTTCTGTAATTTTATATATGTGTCCGTCATTAACTATCGAAGATATTCTTGATATAAGAATGATGTATCTCTAATCGATTATTAAGATGCGTATTAATTGAAACATTGTCAAATTCGCTATTATATATTTTGGTCTTACGGCCAAATTTGACCACCCTTCTGAGTGTACGATTGTAACAAGCAGCCATACCTTGAATTGTTGTATTTTCAAAAGTCGCATTTCTGAAAAAAGTATCGCTAACTACATTTAGCACTCTGCCTGCCCCTGAAATACTCGTATAGTTACCGCCAAATACAGTCAGCACATTACGAGAGAGAGCCTGGAAAATGCTCCTTACTGAGTTTATACGGTAACTTTATAAGAAAACTAAAAAGAACACATCTTACATTGTTTTAAACAATGGCCAACTCAGCATCTGTCACACTACTGAACAAAATATACCCGTCAGAATCCCGAAATTTGGCCAGTAAATAGTTATGTTAAATTAAGTGTTTCGTAGGGATAGTTCGGTGAATTGGTGGGTAGTTGTAAAGCAGCGACGAGAAAATACGTCGCTGCTGACTTATCTAAATATTTTTAGCAATGAACTCAATCGGGTGCATTGGCTTTTGATTTTCGTAACGCTTCACCTGGCAGCGGCATGAAAAGCCTGTCGCCAAAATTGTTTCACTGGCCATATTTTTAGTGTGATGCTGCCAAGACATTTCATACAGGTTTCTTGAATTCTCCTGATGATCCGTTTCGTGGCCATACGTTCCAGCCATGCCGCAACACCCAGTCGTGGGAGTATTCAATTCTATTCCCAGGTTACTGAATATTTCACTCCAGACATTTTTGCTTTGCGGCATCGCGCTGGTTTCAGTACAGTGACTTAATAACTTAACCGGTACCTCGTTCTCTATTCGCCCAATTGAGTTCCAGTCCTGTGTTGCGAGCCATTCATGCGCAAGCTGAACTTTAAAATCTAGTTCATCTTTATTAAGGATTTTGAGGTATTCGTCTCTGTAGCAAAGCACTAATGAGGCATCTAAACCAACCATAGGTCTTTCATAACGCGCAATGCGAGAAAGAAATTCATTGGCCGAAGACGCTGTGGATTTAAATTCCTTAAGGAAGCCTTTTACATGTTGTGCTTTACCATTAGGTACAAATGGTAACAATATCGGCTTGTTGCCTAGTTTGCTGATCAGAGTAATAAACGATTCGACCAACTCAGCTTCATAGTAACTGGTAAAGGGATCCTGAACGATAAAAATAATATCGGACATTTCTTCTTTAGATAGCTTTGCAAATTGAGCTTCGTCATACATCAGTGCACTGTTAACACGTGAAGCTAACGTTGGCACACTGAGCTTTGGCGTATCAACGTAGCCAACAATATTTTTCAAAGCTGATTTGACCGGCGGCAGGTTAACGAAAAAGTTGGTTAACCTTGGCACCTTAGCCATCAGAGGAGTTGTTTTCTCGACGCCGGCTACCAGGTGATCCTTTAGCGGCCGGTTGTATTTGCTATAGTAAAGATTCAAAAATCTCGCCCGGAAACTCGGTACGTCAACCTTGATTGGACAAGCCGTGGTACATGCTTTACAAGCCAGACACTCGTCCATCGACTCTTTCACTTCGTTTGAAAAATCATAAAAGCCTTTTCGCTTTTTCTGAGTATTTCTAAAACGCTCCCACCAGGTGGTGTCATTTTCTTTTTCTATGAGTGTTTTTTCTGTTGCCAACAGATCAACGCCCTGCTCTTCTTGTAAACGGAACCATTCGCGTATTAAAGAAGCTCGTCCTTTCGGTGAGTGACGACGATCTTTTGTCACTTTGTATGATGGACACATTGGTGAGTCTTGGTCGTAGTTAAAGCACAATCCATTGCCATTACAGTTCATCGCGTTTTCAAAACTCTCGCGTACTTGAATATTGATCGACTTATCGAACCAAGCGCGTTTTTGGTCGTCCACACTGACAAGACTATCTGCACTGTCTAGCGGCGTACAAATTTTTCCTGGATTAAGGCGGTTGCTTTTGTCGAATATGGTTTTTATTTTTCTGAGTTCAGTAAAAAGTGCATCACCAAAAAATTCCGGTCCGTATTCACTACGATAGCCTTTACCATGTTCGCCCCACATTAAGCCACGATACTTAGCCGTAAGCGCAACCACCTGATCTGAAATTTCTCTCAGTAATTTTTCCTGCTCTGGGTCACACATATCCAAGGCCGGTCGAACATGTAGTACGCCTGCATCAACGTGACCGAACATACCGTAGTGCAACCCTTTACTGTCTAACAACTCACGGAATTCTAATATAAAGTCTGCTAAATTTTCTGGCGGCACAGCAGTATCTTCTGCAAACGCCAGCGGCTTTTGCTTGCCCTTTGTATTACCCAGCAGACCGACGGCCTTTTTCCGCATCGCGTATATTTTCAGAATATCTGACTTGTCATTGGTAAGCTGGTATCCTACGACGCCCGCTTCTTTGTTTGCTATCAGCTGGTCAAGCTGAGCACACAGCGACGTGACTTTACCTTCAATTTCTTCCGGGGTTTCACCATTGAACTCAACCATGTTGAGTCCCTGAACATCAACGCCCGGGACATCTGAGATTAAGTCCGATACTGAATGCCAGATAACATCTTGTTTTGCCAGGTTAAGAACTTTGCTGTCTACCGTTTCCACTGATGTCGCATTGGCCGCGACTAAAAATGGGGAGTTTCGGAGTGCAGATTCAAACGAGTCGTATTTTATATTTATGAGGGTTTTAAATGGTTGGATACGAGTAACATTTAATTTAGCTTCTGTCACTATGCCTAAAGAGCCTTCCGAACCCGTGATCACTCTGCTCAGATCAAAGGTTGTCATTTCGCTGTCGAAGACATTCTCCAGATCGTAGCCCGTTAGGAATCGATTCAGTCTTGGGAATTTTTCAAGCACCAGCGCACGGTTGTCTCTGCAACTGTTTAATACCACATTATAAATTTCGCCGACGCGATTGGTTTGTTCGGCAAGGACTTGTGCTTTTTCTAACTCAAGTTTGCAGGTGTTTAGTTCCGTGCCATCCACAAGAATGGTTTTCAATTCAAGAACATGATCGCTGGTTTTTCCATAAACAAGTGACCCTTGGCCAGAAGCATCCGTATTAATCATCCCGCCTATCGTTGCACGGTTACTGGTAGACAGATCGGGGGCAAAAAAGTAACCATAGGGTCTTAAAAAATCATTAAGTTGATCTTTTATCACGCCGGCTTGTACTCTGACCCAGCCTTCTTCTTCATTGATCTCGATGATATTACGCATGTAGCGTGATAAATCCACAACAATACCGGGAGTCAGTGACTGCCCATTTGTACCTGTTCCACCACCTCGTGGGCCAAAACTCAAAGACAGAAATGGATCCAGAGATGCAACCTGCATTGCTACCTGGACATCTTTGGTGCATTTTGGATAAATAACAGCCTGAGGAATCTCTTGGTAGATACTGTTATCCGTAGCCGTAACAATGCGGGTAGCATAGCTTGTGTCGGTATCTCCACTAAACCCCTGACCGGTAATCTTTTTTATATAGTCGTTTAGTAACGTGTTGGCAGAATCCTGCTGGGTAATTTCGGCAATCATGACGGTAATAAATTATTGCTTTGTGGTTATTGTACCATGTTGAGTGGTATTACAAATCCAGAATTTTTCGTTTTGTTACATTTTGAAAAAGCTTAGGAATCGAATTTAGAGTAGGCTTTATATGAAACGATAAAAGTGAGATACGTATGAAGAAGACTTTATTAAACCTGGCCGCTGTGATGTGCGCCTTACTGGCTCTGGTGTTTATCGTTGTGCCTGGTCCATCGGTTATTTTCTTGCTTGGCGGATTACTTTGCTTATCTGTTAATTATCCCTGGGCAAGAAATTGGTTAAGGAAAACTCAGATCGCATTCAAAAATATGTGCGTGAAACTCGACCATCGTCTTCGTTAGTGGAGCACTAAAAAAGGCCTGTTAAAACAGGCCTTTTATATTTCTTAGGTTGCCTTATGCTTTGTTTTGCTCAGCAAGGTATAACCATGTTTCCAGAACTGTATCTGGGTTGAGCGATACTGAATCAATGCCTTGCTCTACTAACCAGGCTGCAAAATCTTCATGGTCCGAAGGACCCTGACCACAAATACCTACATATTTGCCTTTTGCTTTAGCAGTTTGAATTGCCATTGATAGTAGCTTTTTAATAGCAGGGTTACGTTCATCAAACAGGTGTGCGATCAGACCTGAGTCACGGTCAAGACCCAGAGTAAGCTGAGTGAGATCGTTTGAGCCGATTGAGAATCCATCAAAATACTCAAGGAATTCATCTGCCAACAGTGCGTTTGAAGGAAGCTCACACATCATGATCACTTTCAGTCCATTTTCACCACGCTTAAGACCGTGTTCTTCAAGCAACTGGATTACTTGTGCGGCTTCTTCAAGTGTGCGCACAAATGGGATCATAATCTCAACGTTTTCCAGACCCATTTGGTTACGTACGCGTTTGATTGCTTCACACTCTAGCGCAAAACACTCGCGGAAATCTTCTGAAATGTAACGCGAAGCGCCACGGAAACCAATCATTGGGTTCTCTTCTTCCGGCTCGTACTGCTGACCACCGACAAGGTTGGCATATTCGTTTGACTTGAAGTCGGACATACGAACGATAACGCGCTCTGGCGCAAATGCCGCGCCTAAGGTTGAAATGCCTTCAACCAGTTTTGCGATATAGAATTCTACCGGAGATTCATAACCGGCGATGATTTCTTTAATTTCAGCTTGCAGCTCAGCAGACTGCGTGTCGAAGTTAATCAGTGCTTTTGGATGCACACCAATCATTCGGTTGATAATGAATTCTAGGCGCGCAAGTCCGATACCGGCATGAGGTAGCTTTGCAAAATCAAATGCGCGATCCGGGTTGCCGACGTTCATCATGATTTTCATTGGGATTTCAGGCATTGAATCAATGCGCGATGAAATTACTTCAAAATCAAGTTTACCCTGGTAGATATAACCTGTGTCGCCCTCTGCGCATGAAACAGTGACTTCATCGCCATGTTTGATGGTATCTGTTGCATTACCACACCCAACTACCGCTGGGATACCCAGTTCGCGGGCGATGATTGCAGCGTGACAAGTACGACCACCACGGTTAGTGACGATAGCAGCAGCACGCTTCATGATAGGCTCCCAGTCTGGGTCTGTCATGTCGGTAACCAGAATGTCGCCCTGCTCTACTTTATCCATTTCATCGATGGAGTTAAGTACGCGTACTACACCGCTGCCAATTTTGTGGCCAATTGCGCGACCTTCGCATACGATGTCTGACTTTTCTTTAAGCTGGTAACGCTCCATAACGTTAGCATCTTCGTTTGAGCGAACAGTTTCTGGACGCGCTTGTACAATGTAAAGCTTGCCATCGTTACCGTCTTTGGCCCATTCGATGTCCATTGGACGGCCATAGTGTTTTTCGATGATAACGGCTTGTTTGGCTAGTTCCTGTACTTCGCTGTCTGTGATAGAGAATTTGTTAGACAGCTCAGGTTCCATATCAACGATCTCAACTTGTTTGCCGTGAGATTCATCGCTTGAATAGACCATTTGAATGGCTTTGGAACCGATGTTACGTCTAACAACTGCTGGTAAGCCTTTAGCCAGTGTTGGCTTGTGAACGTAGAATTCGTCTGGGTTAACAGCTCCCTGAACGACCATTTCTCCAAGACCATAGCTTGAGGTAACAAATACTACGTCTTCGAAACCTGACTCGGTATCGATCGTAAACATAACACCAGAAGAGGCTTTATCAGAGCGAACCATGCGCTGGATGCCAGCTGACAGTGCAACACCACGATGGTCATAGCCCTGGTGAACACGGTAGGAAATTGCACGATCATTGAACAAAGACGCAAATACATGCTTGATGGCAACCATCACAGCATCAATACCTTTCACATTTAGGAAAGTTTCTTGCTGTCCTGCAAATGAGGCATCTGGCATATCTTCTGCTGTAGCAGATGAACGCACTGCAAAGGAGACATCGTTGTTTTCATCACCATGAAGTGATGCATAGGCGTTGCGAATTGCTTGGTCTAATTCTGGCTGGAAAGGTGTATCAATAACCCATTGGCGGATTTGGGCGCCGACTTTGGCTAGTTCGTTGACGTCGTCAACATCGAGTGAATCGAGAATAGTGTGAATTTTCTCATTTAGGCCGGATTGCTCGAGGAATTCATTAAAGGCGTCTGCCGTTGTTGCGAATCCACCGGGTACTTGTACACCTGCATTGGCAAGGTTAGATATCATTTCACCCAGAGAAGCATTTTTACCACCAACTCTAGGTACGTCTTGCATACCTAATTCTTGATACCAGAGAACGTAGTCTTGCACGGAACTGTCTCCAAAAACAAATTGTATTTAATGTGAGAGAAAAATTGACCTTCCTATAGGTCGAAGGCATTCTACAACTTAAAGCATAGCGACGTAAACCGCGACGCGAAAAAATACTAAAAAAGTAATTTAAAGGTTAAAATGAGAACTGCATTTTATATATCAGACGGGACGGCGATTACATCTGAAGTATTCGGCCACGCGACTTTATCTATGTTTCCTGTAGATTTTAATCATAAGACCATACCATTTGTTGAAACCGTCGATAAAGCACAAAAAATCAAAGAGCTAATTAACTCAACGGCACAGTCTAGCGGCGAGAAACCGCTCGTGTTTTTCACGTTTGTAAACCCCGTTCTATCCGATATTATTTTGGCTTCTGATGGTGTTTGCTATGACTTTTTGTCCTATTCGAGCGAAATCGTAAAAAGAGAGTTAAAAGTTGCACCAGTACCAAAAGTACATAGGACGCACAGTATCCATGAAGCAACCTACGACTTTAGGATTGATGCGGTGAATTACGCTCTGGCCAATGACGATGGCGCGAATGTAAAGGATTATGAAAAAGCAGACATCATTTTGGTCGGCGTGAGCCGCAGTGGTAAGACGCCGACTAGTTTATACCTTGCGTTGCAATATGGTATTAAGGCGGCAAACTATCCCATGACAGAAGATGACTTGGAAAAAGGTGCGCTACCTAAGTGTTTATTACCCTTTAAGCATAAGATTTTTGGCCTAACGATAGACCCCGAACGTTTGTCAGCTATCAGACAGGAGCGCATGGCGAATTCACGCTATGCATCTATACGTCAGTGTAGAATTGAAGTACGTGAAGTCGAAATGTTGTTTAAGAAAAATAAGATAGCTTATTTAAACTCAACCAAGTTTTCGGTTGAAGAAATATCCGCCAAAATAATTTCAGAAACGGATCTGGAAAGACGTAAATACTAAAAAAGGCCCTGTCAGGGCCTCTTACTTTTTATTCTAGACTCGATTTCTAGCGTCTTTTAGCAGATCCGCAACCAGGAAGCCCAGCTCCAAAACCTGATCCGCATTTAACCGTGGGTCGCATTGCGTGCGATAACGCTGTGCTAAGTCCTCATCTGACAAGCCGTAGGCACCACCAATACATTCGGTTACGTGCTGACCAGTCATTTCAAGATGAACACCGCCCGGGTAAGAGCCCTCCGCCTTGTGAACGGCAAAAAACTGGCTAATTTCACGCAAAATGTTATTGAAACTACGTGTTTTATATCCCGTGCTGGCTTTTTCTGTATTGCCGTGCATTGGGTCGGAGCTCCACACAACTTTGCGACCTTCTTCTTGCACTTTTCTGACAAGTGCTGGGAGCTTTTCAGGTAGAACATCCGCACCCATCCGCGTGATCAACGTAAGTCGACCTGGGATATTGTCTGGGTTTAATGCGTCAATTAGCTGAATAAGCTCGTCAGGCTTCATGCCTGGGCCAACCTTAACGCCAATTGGGTTTTTAATTCCCCTGAAAAACTCAATGTGAGCATGATCTAACTGTCTTGTACGCTCACCGATCCAAACAAAGTGGGCGGAACAATCATACCAGTCTCCACTGAGGTGATCGCGGCGAGTGAGCGCTTGCTCATAACCTAATAGCAAAGCCTCATGCGATGTATAGAGGTGCGTTTCTTTCAGGCTTGGCGCCACAGAAGAATCAATACCACACACTTCCATAAACTCTAATGCTTCTTGGATCCGGTTAGCCAGTTGCTGGAATTTCTCTTTCATCGGGTTTGCCGCAACAAAGCTCATGTTCCAACGGCTTACCTGATGTAAATCTGCTAAACCACCCTGAGCAAACGCACGCAGTAAGTTTAACGTGGAAGCACTGTGATGATATGCTGTTAGCAATCTTTTTGGATCTGGAATACGCGCCTCTTCGGTAAACTCAAAACTGTTTACAATATCTCCTCGGTACGAAGGCAAGGCGACACCGTTAATTGTTTCGTAGTCTGACGATCGAGGTTTAGCATATTGACCTGCCATTCTCGCAATTTTAACGACCGGGCATTTACCACCGTAAGTAAGCACAACTGCCATCTGTAATAAGGTTTTAAATGTATCCCTGATGCTCGTTGCACTAAAGTCAGCAAAGGATTCAGCGCAGTCGCCCCCTTGCAATAAAAAGGCTTTACCTTCACAGACATCAGCAAGGCTTTTGTAAAGACTTCTGGTTTCTTCAGCAAAAACTAAAGGGGGGGCTGCATTAATTTGTTTTTCAACTGTTTCCAGTTCTAGTTTATCCGGGTATTCAGGTTGCTGAACTATCGGGTGATCTCTCCAGCTATCTGGACTCCAAGGCTTCATGTTTTTTCCTCATTCCTCATTAGTTACCTCAAAGGCAAGTTACCTTATAGACGCGGCAGCTTCAAGGATATTTCGAAGAATTTAAAGGATAATTTAACGAATAAGAACACATCATACATTAAAGAATACCTATCTTTACCTCAGCATCTATTTCTTATTTGTAAAAATAGCTTACGCACGACTAAGTTTTTGGGTGCGGGTAGTCTCAAGGAGACACATCCTGCTGTAGCGAGAGATAAGGTAACTTACTCAGAAGTTGCATTATGTTAAATGTGCGGTAAACATATAGACTCTACCTCAATTGCCTTGTGGTAAAGATTAGCACTGTGCTTAATTCCTTTATTTGGGTCTGCTATTCTACACATCGAAGAGCTTACACACAGTTTTGATTATTACCATACCTCTCCTATAACTTACTCCTAAGAGCACAATTTTACGTAGCACTGTCATCATCTCTTCAGTATGCTGCTGGTTAATGCCCTTTAGCGGCGTATCCGATACATTATTTTTACGCCAATGAAAATTGGTGCTAGCTCATACACTTTCTGCTCCGTTCTCACCTGGCTGTAAGGACATATTGTTTAAGGCCACTACTAAATGCTTTTTTTCTTAGGCCCTTGCTTAATTGCCCTGGTATCTTTCGTGCCAACTGCTTTATGAGCTGTTCTTCCTACGCAATGGACTGGCCTGAGTAAGTAGCCCTGAACTTTTGGAGCAGTTACTTAGGGTTTTGGGCAACTCAAGATTTGTTGCGTAATTACATCAAAGATTATATTTAGCTTTAGCCAGGCCTGGCGCTTAATCGCACCCTATTTTCTGGCCAACTACATGCTATTACGTTTGCAGTCAAAACAATTGTCAATCAAGAGAGCGGACTAAGATAAATGCCGGTTTGGTATTACGCTTGCCTAAGCAATTACAAGCTTTTTACTCTAAACCGAATGTATTCATTGATCACTAATAAACGCATTTTCAGCTTGAAGAGACAAGAAAAATACAACTCGTAAAGTCAGGCAGGTTTCAATCGCCCTTTAGAAACAAAGGTTGGGGTTCGTATCTAACGAATATGACTTTGTGATAATCGCGTCGGTTAGAGTTAGTATTTTTCAAAAATTACGTCTCTGTGTCTACTTTTGAGATCTGATAGTACAAGGCTAACGCTCTATTATTAAATAAACAAAACCTGGGCGGAAAGGTTGATACAATTTTCTGACTCACCGCTCTTGCTTTGGTGACCTTAACTCACCAATATACGAATGGGCTTTACCGTTTTTTAGTGGTTGGGCAAACTGCTCTCCATAGTTACAATTGTGCATGAGAATAAAACTTAGCTTAGTCACAACATTGTTTGTGGTTTTTTGCAGAGTAGAAATTTTAAAACCTTCTTTTATTCCATCTATGAGCCAGAGCGAAAATATGAGAAACAAATGCTTATTTTTAATCCACTTGCTCATAAAAATGTCACAGGACAATAGTTGTCTTTCAAATTCTGATGAGTGAGCACCATTGAAACACTTCTCTCTTAATTAATTACATAATACTTTTATAAGGCTTAAGCACTTAGGTAGCAATGCGGAAATTTTTGAAAGTCACTTTCTGAGAGAATACTTATAACAATTTCACCTTAACAGCCATTACTAATCCTACCCTTTACAGAGTACTCTTCATCCTAACTGTATAAAAGTGAAAGCTCATTCACTTGCATTAAAGAAGAAACTTAATTAAAATAAAAGGAACACATCATACTTGTTAAACGACTATCAATAAATCTGCGGCTACAGGTTTTCTATATCAGAAAGCTGACAGTCGATCATTTATTAATTTTTAAACTAATAAAATGTATAATGACAACTTGTGTAACACTGGTTTTGCGCTATGAAAAACAAACTTTCAATACGTTCTCATTTTGATTATCTATTTGACCAGGTATCTCTGTTATGTGAAGAAATCAAGCACGCTGACATAACAAAGGCGTACTACTATAGACTTCCTCCTGTCCAGAAAAAAGATGAGCTTTCAGCGCCAGAAAAAATCCATGTAGAAAAAATTACCGGTGATTTGGCTTTGGCTAACTGTATTGCTTCATACAAAGACCTTTTCATTGAAAAAAAAGAAAGCGGAAAAGTATTAACCAGACACCCCGGTATCATTCTCGTTAATGACCCCAATGATGAGTTGAAAAACAGGCTTGTCGAAGTAAATCTCGCGAAAGAAGCATTTAAAGAACTTGTTCTCGAAATTGCAAATAATGACGCGCGATTTGAAGCCGTTCATAGCGCAGTACCTGGTCTGGTTACTCTCGCCGCATATAGAAAGATCCATTTTGAACAGTCTATTCCATACTCTGTTCGTTTTACATGGATGACTAAACACTCCACTAAATCACTTTCAAAGAAAGCGGCCTTAGAAATACTCCAAAGGTCTTCTCAGTACACAAACCCAAGAGCAATTGACCAGCAAAGTTGGCAAACACTACTAAAGCAAGAGAAAATCCGAGTTTCAAGTTTACCATCAACTTCGAAACTAAGAATAAGAAGGCCAACTAGGGTAAGTCCAGAAGTGAATGTCCGTTTCAGTGCTAAAAATAGATATCATGTGAGTGGTGCACTTCCTTTTGTGTTATTAAATCCACAGGAGGAGACTAAAATAGGTGAGCTTAAAAATTATATGCGAGACGATAGTGACCCAAGGAAAAAAGAGTACAACTATCTAATTGAAAGAATCTATCTCGAAGAAGCTGAAAATTGACTAAAAGAGATATAGGCCTAATGACAGTTGAGTTAGGGTTCACGGATTAAAAACCATTACTTTACTCTGTGATTTTCTTTCTGTCGACGAACATGGTATTTATGTATAAAAAAGTGCTTTCTTTTACTAAGCCCCATTTACATATTATTCTACCTCTTGTTAGTTTAAAAAACGAACCCAACAACCGACTCGAATCATATAGTTCTAATTCAACCATAATTCTAAGTTTTTTCCCATATGAATACCCTACCTGAATCTACACCAATTAAATAATGTAGATTCAGATAGCCGGGATGCTCTTACGAGAAGACACTGTCATTTGGTTTATACCCAACAGGAACACATAATTAATAAGTAAGGAGTACTCTAAACTACGTTCGAAAACAAAGCTACTGAACTGCAACTGTAAAAGAAGCTAATCAATCGTCCAAGGTACCTATCAACAAAACATAGAAGTAGCCGCTAGATACTTATTAGTATCCCCACAACAAGAACACATCATAAATATGACGAAATCGCAATCCGTGCAAGACGCACTCAACTGAGTCATCATCTTTCAAAGCTCCTTCGTGTTTCTCGCTTTATCAGATCTGCAATCCTGTGAGCAAGTCATTACATAACCGAACAGAGAACACATCATAAATATAAGTTATATTAATAGTTTCCAAGTCGACGTAAAAATAACTCTCTCACGTCAATGTTTCTCAAGAACATACCCTTTCTTTGAATAAGCTTATCAGCAACCCTAGCAACAAGTCACGACTGGATTCTGTACGACCATCATCCAACTAAAGAACACATCATTAAATTAGATAAAGATATATCTCCTTAAGATTAGATGTACTCAAAAACTTGGTTGATTGGTAGCTTGTTTTTGAAATATAAAATGTTTGCCGAGGGATACATTAAATTAACCTACTGTACGATGTGTTCTCATTTATTAAATTCTTCGAAATATCCTTCCTGTATAACCCAAATTCACTCAACAACTTCTCTTCCAAGTTTTTGCATTCCTTTTAATCAACCTGATCAGTAACACTGTCAGCAAGTCACTACTGAATTCTTTGCGGCCATCACACCATTAAAGAATTCATCATTAACTAGTGAAATCAAACTAATCTCAGTCTGTCTAAAATGCACTCATCCAAGTCATAGCCTTTCGAACTATTCACAGTCCTTGCTTAAGCAGATCAATAAGTCACCAAAGAGTTTATACGACCATCACCCAACTCAAGAACACATCATTAATATAGTAGCATCGAAGTGATTCAATTCGTGAAAGTGGACACATCCGGATCAAGGCCTTTCAAGGTTCCTTCTGATCTGCACATCACCACCATGATTTTCACGACCGCCACTCAAACTAAGAACACATCATTAAATTGAGAGACCTTAATAATCCAAACTTGTACAAAGATATTGTTATCCCCACTCTTGCACTCAAGGAAATACCCATCGTTTTGATTCAGTTGCTCGATAACCCAGGCACACGTCACCACTCAATTCTATATGACCACCACCCAGAAAAGAACACATCATTTGAATAGATAACCTAAATAACCCATGCATACAAAAATATCGTAATCCACTTTGTTGCCTTACAAAGAGATACCCTTTGTTTTGATTGGGCTAATCGATAATCTTGCCACTCAGTTTTATACTGCACATCACCACCATGCTTTTTACGACTGCCACGCAAGATAAGAACACATCATTTAAATGGTAAAACCGCAATTACCTCAATCTATGAAAAATGTACTTGTTCCAGTCATCACTTATAAAAACTCCTTCCTGGCACCCGCTTGATCAGATCAGCAATTCTGCAAGCAAGTCAGTACAAAGCTCATTAAGAACACATCATTAAAGTGGGAAACCTAAATAATGCAGATTTATACAAAAATATTGTTATCCCCACTCTTGCACTCAAGGAGGTACCTGTCGTTTTGATTGAGTTGCTCGATAACCTTGCCACTCAGTTTTATGCTGCACATCACCACCATGCTTTTTACGACTGCCACCCAAGATAAGAACACATCATTAATATAGTAGCATCGAAGTGAACTCAATTCGTGAAAATAGACACATCCGGATCAAGGCCTTTCAAGGCTCCTTACTGTCTTCAGCTGATCTGAACATCACTCCCATGGTTTATACGACCGCCACTCAATATAAGAACACATCATTAAAATAGATAAACCTAGATGACCCAAATCCTTACAAAAATATCGTTATCACCATTGTTGCCTTACAAAGAGATACCCTTTGGTTTGATTGGGCTGATCGATAACCCTGCCACTAGGTTTTATTCAACCACTAGCCAAATCACAACATATTTCATAAAGAACACATCATAAAATAATCTAATAAAACAACAGTGTAGCAACAGATGTATAACTATAAATATCATCACCGATTTAACATAATCGATGTTTAATTATTGACTACTAGCAGTAGTCGTAATTTATTTCCAAAGAGCGTTGATACACGCTCTCACTAGGCAGGTTTAAGTCGATGTGTTATTTCTTTACGATTTCTTCAAGCGTGTCTTCATCAATGACTTCAGCATTTTCCACAATCCGTTTGCCACCTTGTATTTCAATACGCTTATTGTGTTTGTTTAATGCTAATATTTCATCACAGAACTGTGCAGATGGGTGCATTTCGTACACATAATCGATAATTTTACCGCTCTTATCATCTTTAACATTGGAAATATGATACTCAGAGATAGCCCCTTTTTCGATCAGGTCTTTCATCGTTGTAGTCATATCCCTTCTTAATGCTTTCAGCTTATTGTCGGTTATTTCATCATCCGGATAGATAGAACCATATTTTTCCATGATAGAAAGCAGGCGAAAATGATAAGTTTTACCAGGCGCCGCATATCTCCACAAATGGTACAAGCGCAGCATCATCCATCGCGATAACCCACGTTTCAACTCTTGCGCACTGTTGAAATAGTAGCCTTTGTACTCCAAATTATCGATCATGTTATGTACAAAAGCATTAAGGCAGGCAACACACTTAACATTACCACCCTGACCTTTTTTCCCACTAAAGTGTAACGAAGACAAAAAGTTCATATTAGACTCGTAAAAAGAGTCGTCTATATCTGTGCTTTTCGTATCTGTGGCGCGGTATTTAAATGACAACTTTGAGCCTTGAAGCGCCTCTAAAGATTCTTTAATTTGAGGGTAAGGCATTGATTGGCCAACAGCTTTTAATTCTTGAGCCAACTCATTCATAGAAAAAATTACCGCATATTGAATACCGGACTTAAAATTAATTTTTACTATTTTACCTTTTGAGGCTAGCCGAATAAGGGCACGCTCAACTTTTTCTTCCCTGTCTGACGGCCACACCAAAAATTCAGCTTCTTCACCGTCCTTTTTGCTACTCACCACTGCAGGTGTAATTTTTAGTTCACCATCGTATACAATACCATCAACTTTTTCAGAAATTCTTCTCGAAATGATAGTTTTCTTTGGTGCTTCTTCTAGTGGTAGCTTTTTATAGCCAGAACGAACAAACCGTCCCCAAAGGTCGTAATGGTTAAAGGTGTTAGAGTAAGCTCTCAAGCCATGAGTGGCACTTTCAAGTGAAACACGCACGTCTTTGTTGTCAGTAAACAACGCTAAGCTCTCATTGTCAGTTGCACTTTCAACACCATGGATCTGACCTCTAAGGGAATCAGGTAAATTATCAACGGAGATGTTTACCTTGCGGCTCATTTTATTACTTCCAGAATTTTGTGACGGTTAATGACAACACATTCACGATCAAAAGTTAATTGTTTAAGTTAGTATAAAACTGATCTGGACTAAAAAACACGGAGAGATCACGTTTTTACTAACATGTGCTCAGTTCAGGATCAATATTATACCAAGTAGCAAAGAAATTTGCTGTACAATATCAAAACCGACCGCAGTTTTACGCCTGAGATCACTTGTAGTGCGCCTGATTGTGGATAAATTAAGATCCTGCTAGTAAGGATCCGATCCGTTCTAAGTAGAGATCAGATCTATACCAATTAGATCCCGCCAAAAAACTTATAAAAGTGTATAACTACATGAAATTACTTAGTAAAATATGGATCCAAACGCACATAAAAGTGGATAACGCTGTGCATAAACTGTGACTAATGAAAGTTTTGAAAATGCGGTAAGTAAAAACCCGATCCATGAGTACGAAAGGATCTGATCTAAACCAAGTATTTTCTTGATCCAAATTTATCAGTAATATTCAATAAAAACATGTGCTTAACTTACATAATTTCGTGCTTAGCCTTTAATACCTATAGATCTAACCATTTCTAAACTTACTTATTTATACCTTAAGCAAAGTTAAAATTGAGATGTCATTGTTTTTTTATGTTTACTGCAAAAGTAATGGACATTATAATTATAGGCATCATTTGAAGGAAATAACGTATGTCTATCAATAGTAATGCGCTCTCAACCTACCGGCTGCTGAAAGCAACAGCTGAAGTAGCAGAAAAGTCACTTGAAGGCCGAATTCAGCATTATCGTGCACACCTGAAAAGTGAAGATAAAGAACTTCGCACTTATACGCAAAAAGCAGCCGCCGATTTATTGGGTGTAAATAATAGAACTCTCAAAAGACGACACGATCAAGGCGACTTTGATCACTTAGCTATTCAAAAAGGCGCCAACGGCCACTATGCCTATACTTTGGCAAATATCTTCTCTATGGCTGAGATTTTAGGGATCGAAGCGGATCATCGAAAGCCAACCGATAAACTTCAGGTCATAGTAATCAACAGTCTCAAAGGCGGATGTGGTAAAACAACTAGTCTTGTGAACATCGCAGCGGCGCTGGCAACCACGAATATCAAAAGATATCGCATTGGGATCATCGATTTGGATCCACAGGGATCGTCGTCCAGCTTCTTCCCTTCGCAAGATCCTGAACCGATCACGGTTGGCGATCTAATGCGTGATTGTATAGAACTCGATGAAGGTGAAACATGGGAACAACTCGTTTCAGATGCTTTCAGAGAAACACATATCCCGAATATCCGGGTATTACCTTCCGGGATGGATGATTTCTATTTCGAGCACGAAACAGCAACTGAATTAAAAGAATCATCAAGCTATGCGCAAACACGGCACTATCACAAGTTGAAGGAGAAGGTCATAGACCCAGTCTCAGAGCAGTTCGACATTATCTTAATAGATACCGCACCTTCACTTAATTTTATGTTCTACAATGCGCTGATGGCGTCTACGGCCATGTTGATCCCAGTCCACCCGGAAGCGGTAGACTTTGATGCAAATAACAAGTATCTCAAACGTTTAGGGGAGATTTATCATACAGTCGCTGCCCTAGGACATGAAGGCTGGGACTTTATGCAGTTCCTGGTGACCAATTACGTAAAAGGTAACCATTCACAGCGTGATATAGTTAAAGATGTTCGCAGTGCTTTCGGCCGCCAAGTCATGAGTTACCCGATTAACCATAGCTCGGCAATCACGGCAAGCTCCTCATCATTCAACACGATTTTCGATCAAAAAACGTCAGATTCACTAGCAAGTCGAGAATCTCTCATTAAGTCGCAGGAAAACATTAAAGATGTTGTCGATGAACTGGAAATGTTGATCCGTTCAAATTGGCCTTCAACTCAGTCATCACTCGATCAGTAAGCAGGTAAACAATTTCATGGCTAGAAAACGTAAAAACGACACACGCATGGATCCATTTGCAACACCCGTTGAAGGAAGTAGTCTGGATGATCTATTAGATAAGGCCAAAGTTGGTGATGTGGTGACTATGCCAGCGCCAAGCGATCCTAACAGAATGATCACTTTGATCTGTAAAGTGATCAAGCATAATGAAATTTCGCAGGTCACAAAGGTATATGGCGACAACAGGCGTGATCAAACATTGCTCAATGAGCGTTCTGTAGCAGATATACTCCCTGCTATTGAAGCGGATAAACGCAACCTGCACCCAGCGTTGTGTTGGGATAAAGGCGCCGTACACGAAGTACTGTCAGGCTCCAGACGCAGAAAAGCCTGTTTACTCGGTGGTGCCGATTATGTGATTTTAACTTCTGCAGACTTTACAGAAGAAGATGCAAAAGTCCTGTCAGTATCGTCAGATCAATACATTGCACCGAGTTTATGGGAGCAAGGCAAAGCATTTTCTCAAACTAAGCAAGCACTTATTAGCCAAGGCAAGAAAGGCTCTTATCGTGAAATAGCGGCCATTGAAGGCTTATCACACACTGCCATTGCAGATTCTTTGAAAGCGTATGAGCATATTCCGCTTGAAGTGGTGAGCCTTTATCCAACCGCAAATCATCTGGGCCGGGAAGCCGCTAAAAAGCTTATCACAGCCATTCAGGAACACAGCGAAGCATTTAAACAAAAAGTCGCACAATACAATGCTGATAAACTGACATCAGAGCCAGTCAGCGATGAAAAGCGGGCTGTGTTGTTAACCAATTACCTGACAACATTTTCAAAGGCTGAGTCCAGGAACGTTGCACTACTCGAAAACGACTATGTGAAGGTACAAAAAAACATAAAAAGCGGTGCCATCACAGTAAAAATTGATGATCGCGTGATAACTGAGAAACGCCTTGAGCAATTAGAGAAATTACTCGCAAGTTTCAATTAAGCATAACGGCCGGATTTCCCGGCCGTTTTTCGTACTTTATCGACTCACTTGTCATCCAACCAGTCACTTTTTCCCGATTTATCGCCATTTGCCCCTTTAGCTCAAATACGTAATTTCATATACTGCTCTTTTACGTCTTTTTTATTGTAAACGAATGTCTTCGCAGTTATCTAAAGAGCAACTTCTAGCACTATTTGAGGAAATTAAGCAGGAACAGTCGACTCAGTTCCCATTGTCAGAGCGATTCCTCAAACAGTATTTCAATGCTGCCTTGTTAAGCAAGGCAAAACAGTATTTGCATGATGAGCAGATCAGCTTTTTGGATCATTCCGACGATTTTACAAAAATTGACGCTCAGGTTATGGGCAATTTTGGTAACACTTTTACTCAGCATATCAAAATTGAGCAAGTCAAAGGCACGCCGTCCGTTGAGGCGCAGTGTACCTGTTCAAATAACCCAAAGTGTCGACATATTGCCGCGGTACTGCTTAAGTTAAAAATTGACCACTCGGGTGGGTTTGGCGAGTCTTATCTGGTCAACGATTGGTTTAATGAGCTGGCTCAGTTACAGCAAGCCAATGACCTGGATGTGACTAACGTACTGCTGTTCGTGCTCGAACTACGCGGTAATGAGTTACTGGTTAATCCAAAAACCACTCCGCAAAAGCCTGATGGTATCTATCCACTTGGACGTGCTCTGACCGAGCATCAACTAAATAGTCAGGTACCGCCAAAGGACATACTAGAGAGCGATTTCAGGTTGTTCTCCTGGATCCGTTCGCAAAACACGCCTGGGCACTTTGAGCTCTCAGGAAGCTGGGGGTTCTCGGCTTTGCAGCAACTGGTTCAGAGTAAACGTTGCTTCTATCAAAGCAGTCGTAAACCGCTTACCTTTGGGCACAAGCAACACCTTGAGTTCAATTGGCAAAAAGAGCGTGATGAATACCGCTTAACCAGCCATCTAACGGGTGTAGAGCAATGGCAATTGATCAAAACAGATCCGCCGGTGTATCTTGATACCGATAACATGATCTTGGGTCGTATTGAATCTGAATTAAGTGCACAGGAAATTGCCCATTTACACACCATGCCTTTGATCAACGCCACAAAGATCGAAGCCGTGATCAAACGTTTTCAGGATGTGTTTGCCGACAATATCGTGCCGCCGCCTCAGGGGCATGAGCATCTGGTTAACAAGGATAAGCTGGTCGCTAAACTGAGTATTGAGCCCGGCTCACCACTTAAGCTGGCATTGTCCCTGCTCGATAAGGAAGGGCGCTACTCAAAAGCGAAGCAGCTAAACCGCTGCGAAAAAATGCTCAACGGACTTGGTTTTTCCGCACAGCAAGATCACTTTGTACTCCCCCACGACGATGACGTTACCTATCACTGGTTTAACAGCGAAGTCCGTCCTTACTTACAGAGCAAACTTTGGCAAGTGGACGAGCTGCAAGGCGGTCGTCCGGTGTTAACACCTAAGGTAACGCTGGTACTGAAACGAGATAAAAAACACCACGTGATTGGCCGCGTCATGTTTGATGACAAGCTGGTCACACTTGACTGGGATAAAGTGCCTTCTCATGAGGTTAACTCACTGGCCAATGTCTATCAATACATCAACATTGCAGAGCAGTTTTATGCCATCCCTAAGGCCGTTTATGATGAACTGTTGCAGCTGAAAGCCAGGTTTAGCTATTACCTTTCAAGCTCGCAATTTAAGTTCCCGCTCTCTTATGCCAGCAAGTTGTTTGAACTGACAGCGATTGAGAGCGTATCAGATGACCCCCGCCTGCTTGACTACCTGGATGAGCTGAGCAAACCAGAGCCGACTGGCACTGTGGTCACAACGGGTGAGAGTGAGCATTTTACCCTGCGTGATTATCAGGTGCATGGCGTTGACTGGCTACGGTTTTTGAATCGGCATCAGCTGGGTGGGATCCTTGCAGACGACATGGGACTGGGCAAAACCCTGCAGGTGATTGCGTATTTTATTTCACAGCACAATACCCTGGTGACAAAGCCTTCTTTGATAGTGTGCCCGACCAGTTTGGTTGGTAACTGGCAGAACGAATTCCGTCGTTTTGCCCCACACCTGCCTTTGCTAACGGTACATGGTGCGCAGCGAGATAAACAGCTCAATCAGGTTGCCAATGCGCGTTTTATTATTACCACCTATCCGTTGTTGAAACGAGATTTGGCGCACTATTCAGAACTTGAGTTTGACTCTATCGTGCTCGATGAAGCGCAGTATATCAAAAATGAAACCGCGCAAATTTCCAAGTGCGTCAAACAGCTATCTGCCGAGTTTAAGCTGTGTCTTAGCGGCACGCCCGTTGAAAATAACCTCTTGGAGCTTAAATCTCTGCTGGATTTTGTGATGCCAGACGTGCTTGGCACCAAGCAGCAGTTTAAACACTACTTTCAGCAGCCCATTGAAAAAGAAAACGACACTCGCCGCGCTAAAGAGCTCCAATCTTTGATTGCACCTTTTATTCTGCGTCGTACTAAGTCCGAAGTAGTACGGGAGCTGCCGGCGAAAACCGAGTTGGTGAAAAAGCTTGAGTTTAGCGGGGCTCAGGCAGATATGTATCATCAGGTGCAGGCCAAAGTCGAATCTAACCTGGTTGATTTGTTCAAAGAGCAAGGCGTGGAGCGAAGCAAGCTGGCATTTCTTGATGCACTGTTAAAGCTGCGTCAGATCTGTTGTCACCCAAGCCTGGTCGACAAAACTCAGGCATTTAACAGTGCCAAGTTTGACTGGCTTTCAAGCCACCTGCCTAACTTCCTCAAAGAAGGTCGTAAGGTGATTATTTTCAGTCAGTTCACCAGTGTGCTGGATATGATAGCCAGTCATTGTGATGGTTTAGACATTCCATTCACTATGCTGACCGGGCAAACAAGACAGCGTGATAAAGTGATTTCGCGGTTTACTGAAGGCGAAGTGGATGTTTTTCTGATCAGCTTAAAGGCGGGTGGAACCGGCCTGAATCTGACTCAGGCAGATACCGTGATCCATTTCGATCCCTGGTGGAATCCGGCGGTAGAGAATCAGGCAACAGACAGAGCGTATCGAATAGGCCAGGACAAGCCTGTATTTGTTTATAAGCTGATCATTGCCAACTCCATAGAGCAAAAAGTCTTTCAGATGCAAAAAGACAAACAGGCGCTGGTCGACGCCCTGTTTGCTGATGCGGGCGTAAATTTAACTCAGTTCAATGAAGCACAAATGCTCGAAATGATAAAAAACTAATTTTTTCTGAACTTTTCTCAACACCGGGGGGTCTATCATTATGCTTGTTGTTAACGCCCAGTTTGTAGTAAGCATATTGTTGATTTCCCCCTATTAAATACAAGTATTGTATCGAGCCGGTTCTTAGTGAACCGGCTTTTTTTTGCGCGTTTTTAAGCTGTTCCATATTTGATCCACAATGTTGGACTTTAATAACCATATTGGCGAATTAGGACGCAATGGACTCAAGGGGCGAGCTATGTTGTGCTACGAAAATGCAATTTCACAGTTAAACTTTATTGAACCTCAGTCACAGTGTGATTATGATCTACTGAACGAGGTCGCCAGTTCAGAGGATCTGGCAAGCATTCTGACCATGCTGCTGTTTGATGAAACATTATCGGATAAACTAAAAGGTCAGGTTAAAAAGCAGCTTTCACAACTTAAGGCTAAATCGAGAGGCTAAATGACATCTAAGCACCATATTCTTATCGTTGAGGATGATTACGATATTGCAGAGCAGGTAATGCTGTTTTTCAAGGCTTCTGGATTCGACATTTCTCATATTGCGGATGGTGCTTTGGTGGTCGACTGGGTCAGAGAAAACAAACCCGAGGCCATTTTGATGGACATCATGCTGCCAAATCAGGACGGTGTAGAGTGTATGCGCCAGATCCGCGAGTTCTCTATGGTGCCAATTGTGATGCTGACGGCAAAGGTCTCAGAGGCCGACCGATTAAAAGGCTTAGAGTTTGGCGCCGATGATTACGTCTGTAAGCCATTCAGTGCTGCTGAGCTGGTCATGCGTATCAAAGCCATCTTACGTCGCTGTCAGGCAGCACCCAGCGCGTCTCAGGAGGCGCCAATAGTCGTTGATGTTGAGCAACTGATTGTGGCTATCAAGGGGCAGACTCTGTCTCTGACCAAAGTTGAATTTGACGTGTTTGCCATGTTGTACCAAGCGCCAAATCGGGTTTTTTCACGTCAGCAGATCCTTGATCATATTCAGCCAGACAACTTTGATATTTCCGACCGCGTTATCGACAGCCACATTAAGAACATCCGTAAAAAAATTAAACAAATCGATTGCTCGCCCAAAATTGTAGAATCGGTTTACGGTGCGGGTTATCGTTTTAACGAGCAACAACTCGACGCATAATAGACGGCGCATTAGCGCCGTGACATCACCGCAATAAACCCGAAGAAAAGCACAATATAATAGGCATTTAGGCTATGTAATTGATATTATCTAAACATAGCAACAGCAAGAGAATGCCTATGTTTTGGTCCAGTTTATCCTCCCTTTCTCCCACACATATTTTGACCCTGCTCAGTGCCGGTGCTGTGTTATCTTCCTGCGTCTTTGCCCCACTGTATTTATTGTTTCGGCAAAAGAACCAAACTGCTCGGGCACAATTGACGATGCAAAACGAGCAACTGCAAAACCAGCTGGCGCAGCGAGATGATGAGCTTAAACAGGCACAGGCCCAGCACTGGCAGCTACATGGCGACTGCCAACAGCTGCAGGCCCGGCTTGCTGAAAAGCAACGCCAAGCCAGTGAGTTGCAGGTTCGCTGGCAAAAAGCGGAAGACATGGCTCAGGACACACAGGCGTATGCACATCGCCTTGAGTTGGAACTGACCGATGTGAAAACTACGCTGACACAGAAGCAGCAATCTTTTGATGCGCAACTGGCACAGCTGGAGCAATCAAAATCCATTTTGAAGCAGGAGTTTGAAAACCTCGCGACTCAAATCTTTGAGGATAAAAGCGAGAAGTTTGCCCGTCACAGTCAGGATAAAATTTCTCAGCTGCTACAACCGGTGCAAGGCGAGCTCAAGGGCTTTCGGGATAAAATGGAAGCCATTCACAGTGAAGAGCTAAAGCAACGAGCAGCATTGCGCACCGAGTTATTGCATTTGCAGGCCAACAACCAGGCCATCACCGAGCAGGCGCATAAGCTGACAAACGCGTTGCAGGGCCAGAAGAAAACTCAGGGTAACTGGGGTGAGCTGATGCTGGAAAATGTGCTTGATAGTGCGGGGTTGCGTCCCGGCAATGACTATCAGCGTGAGGTGAGTTTTTCGACCGACGAAGGTAAATACCGCCCTGATGTCATTGTTTATCTGCCCCAGGAGCGCCATCTGGTAGTGGATGCAAAAACCTCTTTGAACGCCTATACCCGTTATGTTAACGCCGAGCAGGATAGCGAGGCCAATCAAGCCATTGTCGCGCATGTTGAGGCCGTGAAAGCCCGGGTGAAAGAGTTGGGAGACAAATCTTATGAACGTTTGCCTGGTTTAAACTCTCCCGAAGTGGTGATCATGTTTATTCCGGTCGAATCTGCATTTGTCGAGGCCATTAAATATGCACCCGATTTATATCAGTATGCTCTTGAGAACAAAGTTTTAATTGCAACGCCCACTACCCTGCTGACCAGCCTGAATATCGTGAAACAGTTGTGGCGATTTGAAGAGCAAAGCAAACACAGCAAAGAGCTGGCAATACGAGCTGAGAAGTTTTACAGCAAGTTGAATGCCTTTTTACACAGCCTGGAAGGTGTTGGTAAACAGCTTGATAAAGCTCGGGAAGGCTATGATAAAGCAATGGCTCAGCTATACAGCGGCAAAGGCAATTTAATTAAACAAGCCTCGGAGTTTAAAGAGTTGGGCGTTTCTGTGTCTCGTGAGCTACCGAGTGAGTTAACTGAAAAAGCAAAACTGGAATTGGAGTAGGTGACTTTACGGAATATATTTAGGGTACTCAATAAACAAAAAAGGGGCAATTAAGCCCCTTTTAGATTTGCATATGATCAGCTGTTACATAAGGCGTATTTGCCTGTACGTGGCATGTCTGTATACAAATAAATATACATGTCGTTATTTTGCACATCCTGCCATACACGATTATTGGCAGCCGGGCATAATGAGTTACGAATATATTCTTTCACTTCATGTTCAGACATTGCCAGTTTGGTCGGGATCTGGATAAACACATTCAGTTCACCGCTTTTAAAATCAATATTTTGGAATTTCCAACTGCCCATCATGAACTGCTTAGAAAAATAGCGTGTAATGCGTTTTTGAGCACTCGAGTCAATCGCTGCAACCTGAACCTGCTCAGATGAGCTATCAACAAAGTAGGTCCATGCAGCTGAAAGTATGATAAAGCCACCCAGTAACATAGACCAGATTGGTAATGTCGTTTTTACTGTCGTATTTTGCTTTTTCTGACGATGTCTGGATTCAACAATTTTTACCCATTCATTGTGTTTCATAGTTCGCTGTGTCATAGACCATTCCTCCCGTGTATATGGCTTATTAAAACCAATCATTGTGGAAAGAAAATGGAGGCGATTGTGTATCGTGCCTGATCGGATCAGTTATAGGCCGATTTTTATTGAGGTCGGATCTGTGAAGGTTAGAATAATTTAATCGCATGTTTTGGCTATTAATTGCTCAGGTTGATTTGAATATGTTCTGTTTAAAAAGGTGCGATTCGTTTGACTGAATAAAAGGCGGTTAAAGTGCCCGACAATATACCAGGCACTTCTTGTACTAAATGTGTGATGCCGATTGTGGTGTTTTGGTAGCCGATATTGTTGAAGCGGCAAATAATGTTACCCGAATCGATAGCCCGCCTAGTCTGCTATCTCTGAGTTCAATGTCACCCGACATGGATTCGACCAGGCTTTTACACAGTGATAGCCCCAGACCTGAGCCACCCGTTGCCCGGCTTCGAGAGCTTTCTACCCGGTATAAACGTTCAAACAAACGGGGTTTTTCGTTATCCGACACGCCCGGTGACGAGTCTTCCAGCTGAATGATCAACCCCTCACTGTTTTGCCGGATCTTGAGTTTTACCTGGCCAGGTTTGTCGGTATACAGACAAGCATTTTTTGCCAGGTTATCTATAACCCGGTCCAGTTTGGGCTTGTCAATTAACACACTGGCATGGGTGGGGACCGAAATGTCAGCACTGAAGTGCAGATCATTGCTTTGCACCATACGTTTGATGTCGTAGCAATAACTGTCAGCCAGTGTGCGGGTACAGTAAGGCTGGTTATTGACCACCATTGCTTGGTTATCGGCCTGAGAGAGTTGATAAACGTCTGAGATCAGGTGATTAAGCTGGGATATTTTTTCATTGATCTTGCTGTACGCCAGAGTGTCATCGTCCAGCAGGTTGTATTCTAATGCTTCAATGTGCAGTTTAAGTACACTCAGCGGCGTTCTCAGTTCGTGAGAAATATCGGCCAGCATCTGATCTTTTTGCTTGAGGTTTTGCTGATAAAGGTTGGCTTTAAGGCGTGCCGTTCGGTTTTTACTGAACAAAATATAGGTGATCAGAATACCCAGCAGCAGACAAGTCAGGGCAACAAACAGCCACATGCGCTGCATCAGTTGTGCATTGCGCAGCTGGCTCTCTGTTAGCTTACGGTGATGCTCTGAATCATCCAGGCGTTGCTGTTGCATCACTGTGTCTATGGTGCGCTTGTGCGTCAGCGCCTGTTCTGAGTTGGCTTTTTCTATATTCTGGGCAAAAAAGGTATTGGCCTTGCTTAGCGCCTCGTAGGCTTCCTGATGGTTGCCTTGCTGAAAGTCGTACTTGGCTTTGAGGTTGTAATACACCTGAGAAATATGAGAGTTCTCATCTTCTTCTGCCATAAATCGTGTCAGCCACTCGTAGTGTGGCAGTGCCTGTTCAGGTTTGTGTTGATACAAATAAGCTCGGGCCATAATGACGTGGGCGTAGAAACGTTGTATCTGGTTATCAGTTTGAGCAGCGTAGTGCATCGAGAGTTTGGCATGCTCCTCGGCTTTTGCTCCTTTTTCCAGCTTGAGATAGGCCTGGCTGATCAGTTTGTGGGCACGCGCCAGGCCGACATTAGCCGGAATTTGTTCAAGCAGTTCAATGGCCTCGGTGGTTTTTTCCACCACCTGTAAGTAGTTTTTACGCTTAAATGTGACCTGAGCCAGCCTCAGGGCGGTGCCGGCAATGTTGCTCAGCTCACCCGACTTCTTATCTGCGATCAGCGCTTTAGTAAAAAAGAACTCTGCTTGTTCCAGGTCGTTGAAGCGCATGGCCATATCGCCCAGATTATAAAAGTTGTTGGCGACCACCCCATGAAGCTGGCTGTCTTTGAGTGCATCCCTGGCTTTGAGCTGAAACTGCATGGCCATCGCCATTTCATTTTTGGTGTCATACAAGGTGCCCAGGTTGGAATAACTTTGACCTATAAAGTCATTATTATTCATTGCTTTAGCGGTTTTTAAAGCAAGTTTGTAGTAGCTTTCTGCGTCATCCAGCTTGCCCATACGGCGGTAGTTGATCCCCAGCTCCTTATAAAGCCGGTACTGGTTGTCGGTATCCAGCTGAAATTGTTCTGGCAGTGAGTTTAATGCATCAATGGCTTGCTGATGATTACCCTGCTTGCGATAGATTTGTGCTGCAACAAAGCGTGCTTCTAGTTGCTTTTGCAGGTTGCCATGGCTGTAAAATGGGGTCAGACTACTGAGTGCCTGCTCGTAATTGCCTGACAACTCAAGCTTTTTTATTTCCTGTAATGTTATCGTCGAGTTGGTTGCCTGCGCATTAACAGTAACTATACTGAGTAACGCAAAAGCAGATGGAAGCAGTATTTTTTTCATAATTTTTTCGTGGCACATCAGACTTTTTTCAGAGTATGCAATAATTGTGGTTCAATTATGGATCTGTAAAGGGGGTTTACAGTTTGCTGAGTTGGTAAAATGATGGTTTGTAAGGCTACCTAGTTAGTAAAATTCTGATTTATCCGCAGCTGACTTAGTAAAATTTTGGTTTATTGACTTAGGAGTTAGTAAAAATGTGGCCTGAGCCGTGTTTATTATTGCAACTAGTCGAATTTTTAAGCCTGTCGCAGGTGGTTTTTTTCGAATTTTAAGTCAAAACCTCGTGGTCGTCCTCTTTTTTGCCGCTCACGCTCCTTGTCTGTCATGAAAAGCGCCTCAGCTGATAAAATCCTGATCTAACACTCGCAGGCGGGTAAAATCGTGATCCAGAACTAATCTGGCTAAGAATAAAGAGGCGGAGTCTGTTGGCTCTGGCAGCCGGTCGTCGATTTTGTAGATTGGATTATGTGTTGCCGATATTGTGCTGGTAAAAACCTGATCTAAAAAGGGCCCGCAGGCCCTTGCTTGATTAAGGAACTTTATGACAATTAAAACTGGTTCATGGTGTTGGCTTCGCCACCTGCTTTCAGCGCGTTTTCACCACTGAAATACTCTTTATGTGTATCACCAATGTTTGAGCCGGCCAGGTCCTGATGCTTCACGGAAGCCTGCTCGCGGCGAATTTCTTGTCTCTGAACATCACGTACGTAGGCAAGCATACCCAGGTCGCCAAAGTAACCTTCCGCCAGAATATCTGTGCTCAGCGCAGCTGTGTGATAAGTCGGCAAAGTGATCAGGTGGTGGAAAATACCTGCCTGAGCAGCACCATCACGCTGGAAGGTACGTACTTTAGCATCGGCTTCTGCTGCCAGCTCTGATTGATCCAGCTCAGGAGACATCAGCGCCTTAGGATCTTGAGTTGGATCCGGGTAGGCGGATAGATCTTTACCCTGTGCCTGCCACTCTGCATAAACCTGCTCACGGAACTTCAGGGTCCAGTTAAATGACGGTGAGTTGTTATATACCAGTTTGGCATTGGGCACCTGCTCACGGACTCGGTTTACCAGTTCTGCTATTTGCTCTACATTGGGCTTTTCAGTTTCAATCCACAACAGATCGGCGCCCGATTGCAAGCTGGTGACACAATCAAGTACAACGCGGTCTTTTTCTGTGCCTTCTCTGAATTGATACAAGCCATTATCAAGGCGCACCGGCTTGCACAGCTCACCATTTTGTTTAATGACCATGTCACCTTCGTTCAGATCCGCAGCGCCTGAGATAACGGTGGTGTCGAGGAACGCATTGTACTGGCTGGCCAAATCGCCGGGGGTTTTAGAGACCGGGATTTTCTGCGTCAGGCTGGCACCGAGAGAGTCGGTACGGGCGACAATAATGCCATCTTCTACGCCCAGCTCCAGAAATGCATAGCGCACTGCATTGATCTTGGCTAAAAAGTCTTCATGAGGCACGGTCACTTTACCGGCCTGGTGACCACACTGCTTAGCATCCGATACCTGGTTTTCAATCTGAATGGCACAGGCACCCGCTTCAATCATTTGTTTTGCCAGCAGGTAGGTGGCTTCTTCGTTACCAAAACCGGCATCAATATCGGCAATGATTGGCACCACGTGAGTTTCAAAGTTATCTATTTGTGCTGTGATTGCCTGTACGTCACCACCCTGTGCTGTGGCCTCATCCAGTGCTTTATAAAGGTGATCAAGCTCTCGTGCATCTGCTTGTTTTAAGAAGGTGTAGATCTCTTCAATCAGCTTAGGTACGGCGGTTTTTTCGTGCATGCTTTGATCTGGCAGCGGTCCAAATTCAGAGCGTAGTGCGGCAACCATCCAGCCACTCAGGTACACGTAAGAGCGTTTGGTGGTCTTATTATGGCGCTTAATGGCCATCATCATTTGCTGAGCAGTGAAACCATGCCAGCAACCCAGCGACTGCGTATACTGGCTGCTGTCGGCATCGTACGCCGCCATATCTTCACGCATTACCTTCGCGGTGTATTTGGCTATATCCAGACCCGTTTTAAAGCGGTTTTGTAAATGCATTCTGGTTGCAAATTCAGGGTTGATCCCTTGCCATGTATCGCCCTGAGACTGGCACAATGTAGTAAAACGATCAATTTGAGAGGTGTAACTGCTCATAACAAAATTCCTTCGAACGGGTTTAAGCTAACTGGTTTATGTTTGTCTGCCAGAGAGCGAGTGTGAGAGTGCTGCCTGGCGCTTAAATAAACACTAGACCGACCAGTGGGATTTTTTAAATTTATAGTTGTTATTGCCAGTATATTTATTGTGAATGGGTAAAGGGGTTTGTTTTTAGTGAAATTGGCTTATTTTAAAGTGACCCGTTCAAACCCGATCAAGGATCACTCACATGAGTTCTCACATTTTACAGGCCGGATTGCGTATCGATACCCGCCTGTTTGACTTTGTCGATCAGGAGCTGCTGCCTGGCACCCAAATTAACGCAGACGACTTCTGGTCTGGTTTTTCTAATATTATCCACACTCTCACACCCAAAAACCGGGCGCTGCTTGCCAAGCGCGATCTATTACAAAAACAAATTGATGACTACCACATAGCGAATCCGAGCTGGGATGCTGAAAAGTATCGGACATTTTTAACCGAAATTGGTTATCTGGTGCCTGATGTTGCTGCGCAGCCTATCACCACCGAGCAGGTTGAGCCTGAAATAGCCCGTATTGCGGGTCCACAGTTAGTGGTGCCGGTTAGTAATGCGCGATTTGCGCTAAACGCAGCCAATGCCCGCTGGGGCTCGCTCTATGATGCGCTTTATGGCACCGATGTGTTGCCGGAGGAAGACGGCGCTGAGCGCGCAAGCGGTGGTTATAACCCGGTGCGGGGCTTTAAAGTGATGGCCTATGCTCGCCAGCTACTGGACCGTATTTTGCCGCTGGCACATGGCTCTCATATCGAAAGCACTAACTATGCGGTGGTTCAGGGTGAACTGATCATCACACTCAACGACTCAAGTCAGGTTAAACTGGCGGAACCAGCGCAGTTTGCCGGATATAACGGACAGCCACAGAGCCCGTCGGCGTTACTGTTTAAACACCATGATCTGCATTTTGAGATCCTGATCGATCCCCAGGATCCGATCGGCCAGGCAGACAAGGCAGGGATCAAAGACGTGATCCTGGAATCCGCGCTGACCACCATCATGGATTGTGAAGACTCAGTAGCAGCTGTGGATGCCGAAGATAAAGTACAGGTTTACCGCAACTGGCTGGGCCTGATGCAGGGCACACTCAAAGAGCAGTTTGAAAAAGCCGGTAAAACAGTAACCCGTTCACTGAATGCCGACAAAACTTACCTGACACCTGATGGCCAGCCGCTAAGCCTTAAAGGCCGCGCTATGATGTTTGTGCGTAATGTTGGCCACCTGATGACCACACCTGCCATTTTGGATGAGCATGGCGAAGAGGTGTTCGAAGGGATTGTCGATGCGGTGATCACCGCAACCGCCGCGCTGCACGATCTGTATGGTGAGGGTGCACTTAAAAACTCAACGGCGCAGAGTGTGAATATCGTTAAACCCAAAATGCATGGTCCGGAAGAAGTGGCCTTTACCGGCGAGTTGTTTAGTGCGGTAGAGCAGCTGCTGAAATTACCTGAAAACACGCTAAAAATGGGCATTATGGATGAAGAGCGCCGTACATCTGTAAACTTACAGGCCTGTATTAATGCGGCTCACGCTCGCGTGGTGTTCATTAATACCGGGTTCCTGGACAGAACTGGTGACGAGATCCACACATCCATGCTGGCCGGCCCGGTGTTACCCAAAGGCGAGATAAAAGCACAGCCCTGGATAGCGGCGTATGAAGATCGTAACGTAGACACAGGTCTGGCTTCGGGCTTTGCGGGTAAAGCGCAGATAGGCAAAGGCATGTGGCCGATGCCAGACAAAATGGCGCTGATGATGGAACAAAAGCTGGCACATCCTAAGTCGGGTGCCAACACCGCCTGGGTGCCCTCTCCCACTGCGGCCACTTTGCATGCCATGCATTATCACGAAGTTGAAGTGGCGACATTGCAGCAGCAAATTGCCCAGCGGCAGATGGCAAGCCTGGACGACCTGCTGACACCGCCGTTACTGGGCGCGCGTCAGTTAAGCGATGATGAAATTCAAACTGAGCTGGACAACAATGCTCAGGGGATTTTGGGCTATGTGGTGCGCTGGATAGATCAGGGCATTGGTTGCTCAAAAGTACCCGACATCAATCATGTTGGCCTGATGGAAGACAGAGCAACGTTGCGTATCTCCAGCCAGCACATTGCTAACTGGTTGCACCATGGTATTTGCACTGAGGAGCAGGTTAAGCGCACTTTTGTACGTATGGCAAAAATCGTCGATGAGCAAAATCGCCATGACGCGCAATACCAGCCAATGAGCGGCGAAAACATCGAAGACAACCTGGCCTTTGCGGCGGCTCTGGCGCTGGTGCTGCAAGGTAAGGCACAGCCAAATGGCTACACTGAACCGCTGCTGCATGCGTATCGACGTCAATACAAGGACCTTGTTCAGTAGTTTCTCTGATTAGTCTGGGCAACAGAGTGTAAAGGGGCTTTACGCTCTGTTGCCCTGCTAAATGTCAGCAGATGTTAGTTTACGTCAGATTTATGTAGTACCCCGTTGTATTCTTTAAGCGCCCTGCATACTCTTATCTCAAAGTAATAGATACGGATAATAATGACTATGTCGCCAGGGAAATATACATTACTTGGGAGCAGCACCTTGCTGTTGTCGGGGTGTGTTTTTGTGCCGCACACCGAAGTCAGTTTTGATGAATACTGCGGTGTTTACAAAGAATCGACCAGTATCGAAATGGCTCCCCGCGCTGCCAGCAATCTGGTATTTCATGAACTCGAACTGGTTGGTGGCCTGGCACTGGCCTTGTCCAACGGGGTTGTAAAAGCCCAACAACATCAAGCCTACAAAGAAGCTTGTCTGGCAAATGGAATTGATATTGATGCTGAAGCAAAACTAAGTGCCGACAGGGCTAAATCTCAGGTCAAACAGTCACATTACTGCGCCAGCCAGGCGTCTGATCTCTGTGAGATTGAACGGCGCCGTTGATTATCTTTGTTCTTTTGCACACTCAGCTCACTGAGTAATAGGGTGTAATAGGAATTTCTTTTGTTGTGAACTACCTTTTATAAGCTCTGCTGCTGTGAAGCAAACCACAGGCAGCAGGTTACCGTCACGAAGGAGCAAGTTCATGAACGAACCAATTAACAAAGACGCATTAAAAGAGTTAAAAATACAAGAGATAGAAGCACGTAGCAGTGATTATAAGGCTGCCGATGTCTCGTGTGTGAAAGCCATCGCGCAGGCAGCTATCAACGTTGAGCTGTTTACCATTCCCCTGTATATGACAGGCCTTTATTCCATTTATGGGATGCACCAGATAGGCGACAATTCCGGGTTATACCCGGGGCGTTGGTGGCCAGGCTTAGCTGCGAAAGCAGGCACGGTGCCTGAGGGGCGATTCAATGAATATGGCGTTAAGGTTGAGCCGACACCGACGGATGTCTTAACCGTCAACGAGCAAGTGTTTAATGGTGTGTACAGCGTGTTTGTTGAAGAAATGCTGCACCTGCAACTGGCTTCTAATATGGCCAGCAAGCTTGGGTTTACACCCACATTTACCAGCCCGGCGCTGATCAATGAGCAATATGGCTGGCAGTGTTACAACAATCAGACCATGATCCCGCATATTCTGGACTTTAAAGACTGCGACAGTGATTTGGATAAGCTGAGCCGTGAAGTCAGAGACTACTTTAAAGCTCATTTTAATGGTGAAAGTTTGCAGGACCTCAGGGTGAATGCCACTGAGCTGAGTAAAGAGCAGGCACTGCTGTTTTTATTGATTGAAGAAACTGAAGAAGACGCGCAGAAGATCATTGCGCCCCAGTACCTCAAGCCCGGTGCTGATGGCCGTCCTAAGTACTTTGAGAATGCCCCGTTTGACTGGTGGCAACCCGACTACACTGAAACCGACCTGCCTCTATTTGGTTCAATCGGCCATATGTATCTGTGTTACTGGAACTATCTGGAAATTCAGTATGATGATGGCACGTATTTGCTCGATGAGCTGCTCTCCCCGGTCCAGCGCGATTACTTTAATGTGCGCCCCGGCGACAAAGACTATAAGGCGCAGTTCCCCAAAATCGATGGTTCGCTGAATCCAACCGAATTGCCAGAGAACCGTTACGATGATCTCAAGTTAAAGCTAATCAACAACATCAATGCCATTACCGATCAGGGCGAAGGCCAGGGCGTGGTTGAAACTATCTGCAAGCGGTGGGGCCATAAAACTTGGGCTAAGAAAGCTTGGGAGAGCTTATTGGCACAAAAGTCTGAAGATAAGCATACCGTTGAGGAGAAATATCAACCGAACGAGGACGCGCTTAAAGCGGATTATCCGGGAGACCCCGTCTCTGGTTCGGCGTGTGCACGGATCATGAACAAACGCAAAGATCACTTCCTGATCTTTAAGCAAACACTGGAGTTGATTGTTAAATACAGTGATCCCAGCAGTAAACATAAAGACAAAAATAAAGATAAAGAGAGATACTTAACCTGGAAAGACTGGCATGCCGAAGGTAATCGCTGGAGCAAGGACATGCTAAATCCAGGAGACTGTGATGAAGCAAAAGAGCAGCACCCGGATTTACCTGGCGTTGAGGAAATCGTTAGTGCACTAAACAACCTGAGCCGTACAGAAAAAAGCAAGACGGAAACCCACCAGCTGTTCAGTCAGTCGGCAGTCGGTACCATTAAAGGCCTGACAACGGCACTGGATCGCTACTGGTCGGGGCAAACCAATGAATTCCCCGGACCTGCAATGGGGGGCTCCGGCGACCGTGTTTCTATTTGCTGGGCTACGACCGGAATGGCGCCGGATCTGGTGACTGGCATTGCACCACAGGAAGACGGCGTCTTGTATCATGCCTGTCAGGGTATGAGTTATACCTCTGACAATGTTGGATTACCGCCAGCTCAGGTGTTCCATAGCTGCAAAGGCTCAAACGATTGTAAAGCCCAGGGGGGCTGTGGCTTTGTTCACAGCACCACACCGGGTGGCAGCTGCGGTGCCAGTGGTGCTAAGGGCATTAAGAGTGCCCCGGCCGACAACAAGTGTAATAACTTAGGTGGCTGTGCTGTGCCTATTTCGGCCTCGCAGTTATTCCCGTCATTACCTGCCGACGACAGCGATGGTTATAAAATGCAGCTGTTTAGTTTTTATGGCAAAGAAAATCACTTTAAACCTATCAGCTACATCACGCCTGATGGCGGCGACTCACAACTGGATTGCGCTTCACCGGTAGAAACCAAGCCGATGCCCTACCAAGAAGGCGACGCGGTGTACAAGATTGCCTGGCAGGCATATTGTAACGCCAATGGCCTGGCAGATCTGAGCACGGGTGAAATTCCAGAGCCTCCAAAAGCGGACGACATTCGTCTGGCACTGCCACCTTCAACATAAGGACGCGCCATGTCGGATAATTATAATGGGGAGGCGCGGCGCGATGCCGCAGCCTCTTTTTCTCATACTGGGAACCTGGGGTTTGGGGTTGGCTTGCGCAGCCAGCATTATCCCAAACTGATGAGCATTGACCACGATACGGTAAAAAAGCCGGTGGACTGGTTTGAGATCATCAGCGAAAACTATATAGACAATTTTGGCTATGGCCGCCACGTGCTGGAAACACTCAGAGCACACTACCCTATGGTAATGCATGGCGTATCAATGAACATTGGCAGCACCGATCCGCTTGATTTTACCTATCTGAACAAGCTCAAAGCACTGAGCGATTTTGTGCAGCCGGCGTGGGTGTCGGATCATCTGTGCTGGACAGGGGTTGCCGGAGTAAATAGCCACGACCTTTTGCCCATGCCGCTGACGGATGAAAGTCTGGCTCATGTTATCCGCCGGGTTAAGCAAGTGCAGGAAGTGCTGGAGCGCCCGATTGTGCTGGAAAACCCCTCTACCTATCTGGAGTATTGCCATTCCAGCCTGAGTGAACCGGCTTTCTTTACCGAGCTGGTGAATGCCACCGGCTGTGGTATTTTGCTCGACGTCAATAATGTGTTTGTCAGTGCTTTTAATCATGGTTTTGATCCTGAGGCGTATATTCGTGCTCTGCCCCACCAGCAGATTGTACAGATCCATCTGGCGGGCCCAAGCGATTGCGGCGACTGCCTGATTGATACCCATGACCAGCCTGTACCGCAGCAAGTCTGGGCGCTTTATGCATTGGCGCAACAGCTGACCGGCGGCGTGTCGACCTTACTGGAATGGGACGCCAATATTCCGCCATTTGACACCCTGGTGTCGGAACTGAATAAGGCAAAGCAGGTACTTAATGGCGAGATGCCCGCGCAGGCCGTGCACCAGAGCGATATGGCGACATTTTCAACGCCCGTGGTACGGGAAATGCATCAAAATACAGACCTGGCACACAGCTTAAAACCGGTAGCAAAATGACGTACTCAACCCCACAACTCAGCCAGTTGCAACACTGGTTGTCTCACGTTTTAATTTCTCGTGGTGACTTACCCGAAAAGTTGCTCACAGCAGGTCAGCGTGACGGCCTGACACTTGAACAGTGCGTTAAATCGACCCCACAGTTGCCAGCCGAGCGGCGGGTGGATATCTATGCCGCCGGTTACGTTATGCGACTGGTGGAATGCCTGAAAGGAGAATTTTCCCTGCTCTGCGCCTTTATGGGCGATGACGTTTTTGAGGTGTTTGCCAAGGCGTATATCGTGACCTTACCGTCGCGGTCATTCACTTTGCATACGCTGGGTAAGTCGTTTGTCAGTTTTCTGGCTAATACCCGGCCACAGGGGGAGTTCGACGACAAACAGCGCGCGATGTTCGATGTGCCCGTGGAGCTGGCCCGGTTCGAGCGTGCCAAAGCGGAGGTGCTGCTGGCCGAAGGATTGGAAAATTCGTCCCCAGCCGAATTGGTATTGAATGAATTTGAACTGCTGGGCGGCAGCGCGTCGCTCAATCTGGTGGTACCACCGTGCCTGCGTTTACTGGTCAGTGATTATGATCTGCTGCCCATGGTTGAGCAGTTAGAAAATGCCCAGCCGCACACCCTGCCTGACAGAGAAACTCGTTATATCGCCCTGACCCGGCAAAACTACCGGCTGATCACCCAGCCGCTCACCCACTGGCAGGCGGATTTACTCAGTCACTGTGGTCAGTCTATGTCGTTTGAACAGGCACTGGTACACAGCGCCCGTCGTCAGGGCATGGAACCTGCTCTGCTCAGAGCCCGGCTGGCCATGTGGCTACCGGCCGCCGTCGCTTGTGGTTTGCTGGTGGTCGAACGTGCCAAACGCCCGACTACAAACACCGAAGATGCCTCGCACTATTTATAAGCGCAGCGCGAGGGGTTAATATCCAGAGGCTTTCGATTTTTTAATTGTTCGGAAAACTTGCTTGCCAGTTGATGGCGCCAGTATGGTGCCATCATCTCTTTGTTCGGTGCTTTGGGGCCAAGCGTCACGTACTCAATCGGCGCCAGATGATCGTCTCTGTGCAGCTCCAGATACAAACGCGGTGCTGTGCCGTTGGCAAAGTCAGGAGCTGAGCTTTGGATCTCTTTTGCACCATAGTCCAGATGCGTAACTATTACCCTGTGCTCCCGCTCATCCTTATAATGGGCGTCTTTTAATAAATAGGGCAATGGGCCAAGCAGCCAGGCAAGCGTTTGTAATTTTTCAGGTGTAGGTTTCTTGCCAACAAATTTATCGACTTCTTTCTTAAGGTCTTTGAAGTAAGCTTGTAGCTTGGTGGCACCCTTTTCCAGTATCTTAAAATTATCTTTGAGATACACAACCCGGTAAAATGCAGCGCTCTCTTGGGGAGACTGGCCGGTATTGGTGAACGAGGGCATTCTCTGCTCTTGTTCTGTGTGGTCGCCCTGCTCTTTCATTAAGCGATAGTCAAAAAAGTCCTGTGTATTAAAGGTAATGGCGCATCCACAGGCATCGTCATTCAAATGGTTTTTACTGTAGAAGCGCCACATATTCAGGCTGTCGCTGTCCGGTAAAAAGCAGCCGATAAATACCGGGTTACCCTCCTCCGGCTCATAACCTAATTCCTGCCAAAGTAACTTTCCCTCATTGGGGTCATTTACCGCGTTAATATGCCCCAGTCTGAATGGGCTTTTTTCCAGTAAGATTGACTGGCCCACGTCGAATGAGGTGTAGTGGGTCATTGAGATATTTTTACTGATTTTCAAGTGAGCGAGTATACTTTCTCTTAAAGTGCTGATTGATTTTGATTTTTCAAAACGTCCCGCTCTATCCTTCAGCTCATAAGCTTCAAAGCTTAGTTTCGGATCTTTGAGAACCCGATCACAAAGTGTTTTGGTCCGAACGTAGCTTTGTTTTACGCCGTCACCGTCAAAATAACTGTAGGCCAAATTGAGTCGGGCCTGGTTATTTCCTTTCTTTGCGGCGAGGCGATAATATCTAATGGCCTCTTTGTAGCTTTGTTTCACTCCTCTGCCAAAATCGTACATGTAACCTAAGTTACACAGAGCTAGAGTGTTGCCCTGATTTGCGGCCAGGCGATACCACTTTACCGCTTCTGTATCGTTTTTCCTTATTCCGCTACCTTGTGCGTACATGAGGCCTAGCCCACATTGAGCGGCAGCATTTCCTTGTTCTGCTGCTTGTCGGTATAAGTTTACGGCTTCTATATCGCTTTGCTCGAAGTATTGCCCCATTCTGTACATATAGCCGAGGCTATAAAGTGCATGGACTTTACTCTGTTCTGCAGCTTTTCCAAACCAGTAAGCGGCTTGCTCATAATTTTGCTCGACTTCCTCGCCAAAATAATAGGCATCAGCCAACTCACTTTGTGCCTCGGCATCACCTCTTTCTGCCTTTTCAATCAGTGCTTGGATCTCTGGGGTTAGTTCGGGGTTATGTTCTGACATCAATATTCCTTTTAAACTGCTTAACCCCGCAAGATACTGATATGGGGCTTTATACCCTTATTAAACAGTATTTTATGATGGCTGACAATGGGATAGATTTTACCCAGTGAGTGCAGGATGTCTGGACGAGGGAAAAAGCCCTAAATCAGTATTGGTGTTAGCGAAGTGAAAAGTGATACAGAAAAACGGTCCACCGACTCGTCAGCCGGTGGACCTGTGGGTTATTTAATTGGCGTCTGGAAGCCTTTGGGCTTAATGGCCAGTACGGAGCACTGGGTTTGCTCCAGAATGGACTCGGCGGTGTTGCCTATGATCAAACCAGGAATGCCGACACGGCCTACGGTGCCCATCACGATTAAGTCAATCTGGTGTTTTTGTGCCAACAGGGGGATCTCTTTGCTGGCTTTACCTTTGACCTGATGCAGTTTGGGTTGCAGGTACTGAACGGCTGACTTGTCGAACAGTGCGTCCATTTTTGTCACCAGCCGGGCCAGCTTAGTGGCACAGTCCCTGCGTCCCTGCTCTACATAATCATCCACCTGTTCGTCCGACTGATGCGCAAAGGTGCCGTAGCGCAGCCAGTCTTCGGCGTAAGCATCCCAGGCACTGCCCACATGCAGCTCAGACAGCTCTGGCAGGCTTAACGATACGCTGTACTCCATCACGGCCTGATTGAGTTTGTCCTGCACCTGTTCATCATCCAGCTCTCTGAAGCTGTCGTTCACGTCGACCGTGGCCAGAATTTTACCAAAGGCATCGAGCTGTCCGGGTTTAAGCATTAGCACCGGACAGGGGCATTTACGCAGTAAGTGCATGTCTTCACTGCCCAGCATGCGATCCATCCAGTCTGCGTCTTCGGCGCATTTGACCACCAGGTCGTACTGATCATCCACCGCGCGCTTGATGATCTCAATAAAGCCGATCCCGGTGCACACTATGATGGCGGGATCCTGGTTTGAGTCCAGCGCTTTGATCTTAGCTTCAATAGCGGCCCGCTTGTTAGCGATCAGCTCTTTTAGCTGGCTGGCGTACTCTTCTTTGCTGGTAAAGAAGGCGCGCCAGTGTTTGGCCTCCTTTAATACCGAGATAAAGGTAACGTCGGCCTGGTTATCGCGCGCCAGCTTGAGGGTTTGCACCACGGCGGTGTCCATGGTTGTCTCCGGGTCTACCACACATAAAATTTTGTTAAATCTTTTCATTATTTACCTCTAAATGGGCGCTGGCTGGTGTTGCCGCCTTTACCCGCTCTACCGCCCGCTCGGCGGCATCATGAAATGGCATCAGTACCAGTGTAGCGCCTTTTTCTTCCAGCAGTGGCCGGTCGTGCTGGTGCTGGGTAGAAATGGCAATGCCGCCGCTATAATGTTGTTGTTTCAGGCCATCTATCAGTGCCAGGCGCGGATCTTCATGGGTTACGCCCAAATCATGTTGTGGCATGGCCGACACCACCCACTTTACGCTCTGCAGTGGCAGGTCGTTCACAAACGCCGGATCGCTGGCATCGCCATACATCACCAGATGGCCGTCGTTACGCCAGCGCCTGACTTCGTCGGGGTTAAAGTCTACCGCCAGCAACTTGAAGCCTTCTTTTTGCAGGTAGTGGGCCAGCGCCTTACCGTAGCGGCCAAGCCCAAACAGGATCACATCATAGGCTTGCTCCGATGATGGCTGGCTTTCGAGCGCTTCTTCTCTGAATGGTTTTTCGCGCTCAAACACGCTCAGCCAGCGCTCCAGCTTGTTATACAATCCGTGGGAGTAAGTGATCATATACACCGACATGGCAATGGTAATAAGCCCCACCAGCGTGACCAGCCCCAGTGAGTCGGCCGACACATGGCCAAGCGTGAGTCCCATGGCCATAAAGATGAGTGAAAATTCACTGATCTGCGCCACGGTTAACCCGGCCAGAAAGCCGGTGCGTTTGCGATAGCCCATCAGCCCCATGATCACCATCACAATGATAGGGTTACCAATGAGTACAAACAGCGACAATATCAGCGCCGGGAACACTTGAGAGCCAAGTAAGCTCAGGTCCAGTTGTGTCCCCAGGGCAATAAAGAAGAACAGCAGCAGAAAGTCGCGCAGCGAGGCAAGGCGCGCAACTATGGCTTCTCTGAACGGGGTAGATGCCAAAGATATTCCTGCCAGCAAACCGCCCAGTTCTTTACTAAAGCCCAGCTGGCTGCCAATTGCCGCCAGTAACGTCGCCCAGCCGATGGCAAAGGTGATCAATAACTCCTTAGAACGGGCGATACGGCTGACCAGTGGAGTGGCCATATAACGGATAAACACCAGCACGAACGTAAGCATGATCAACCCATACAGCATTACGCTGCCTATTTGCGCCAGCGCTGAGTGTGTGCCGCCCGATTGTGCGCCTATGCCCAGGGCTGAGAGCACCATCATTGCCAGCACCACCACTAAGTCCTGAACTATCAAAAAGCCCACCGCGATGCGTCCATGGAGGGAGTCTACTTCGCGTTTATCCGATAGCAGTTTGACAATAATAATGGTACTGGAAAAGGTCAGCGCAACGGCAACATACAAGGAGGTGACGGTATCCAGCCCCAGAATTTTACCGAGTAAAAAGCCAATGGCGGAGGTAAATGCAACCTGCCCCAGTCCGGTGGCCAGTGCCACCGGCCCGAGTGTGCGAATGAGTTTAAGGTCAAGCTTAAGGCCAACCAGGAACAGCAACACAGCAATGCCCAGCTCGGCCAGCAGTTCAATGTGCTCATGAGACTGAACTATGTTTAAAGCCGAAGGCCCGGCAACCACCCCCACGGCAATAAAGCTCACAATCATGGGCTGGCGAAGTAACACGCCAATAAAGCCCAGCGCGGCGGCCAACACCACCAGCGCAGTGAGCTCATAAAAAGCCGACAGATGGATAAAACTTAGGTCGAGCATTGCACCTCCTTCTTCACGTTCAATGGCTTACAGCTTTACCTTAGTGGTCGCCAGCATCACAACTCCCTACGCAATAATCAATCTAAGTTCTGTGGATCTTCGCCGACCATGTTCTACATCAAAATAGCAGCGAAAAGACGCCGTGGCATGCGTTTTATAGTATGAATTTACCGTATTTAGAAGCAGTTATACTCGAAGTGTTGTGTGCATTTAGCCATGCCTATTTTGCAAAAGTTGGCTGTGCTCTTGCCTGTAACTGGTCGGCTATATTAATCGTCCATTCCCACTTATTGAGGAAATAGCCTGTTTTCTCTCTTTGGAGCTCGCTGTTGCGGCTTTGTGCTACCATCTCTTTGAAATCGATGATCTCCGCAAAGTTGTCTTCGTTGACATCATATTTGCCCCAGTACTGACTTTTACCTTCACTACCTCGCTCAATTTCCAGCCCTTCCAAAAAGCTGGCTTTAAAGTCTCTGGCGGCACTGACTAGTTCGTCATTACTATTCAAAACGTCTTCGACAAGTTGCATATCAGCCTGGTTCAGATGGCCTGTTGCAACCAGTTTGCCCGAGTCATCAACCGAAAAACCCCAGCTTTTATGACGAAGTCGCGGGTTGTGGGCATACAAATATGCCGATATTTTGTCATATTCTTCTGTAATTTTATCGGCGGCAGCTGGGGTGTCGTGTAGATACAATTTGCTGGTGGAGTTTGCTACACGCTCAATGAGTGCCCTATGTTCCTCATATCTGGCGGGAAGGTCGAGCTTGCCGTCGGGCTTATAGGTGATCACGGTCAGTTTTCCGTTGTCAGACTTAGCACGCATTTGCTCTGCAGGATGTGTCGGCTCTGAATTGATAAATTGTTTGGCTGGGTCGACTTTGAATGCCTCTTTGTCGTTTGAGGCGACAGTTTTCACTTCATCGCTAACTTGGTTGTTTTTTGCATGCAGGTGTTGGCCCACACTTGGGTTAATCTTCATGTCATTATCCTTATTACACGTTATACAGTTAACCTTATCGGTGACAGGAAAAATAAGTTTAACTAAGCCTTAAAAAGGCCCATTTTTTAGATAGGAGAGTATGAATGGGATGAGGCTTGTAAAAGACAAAATAAAGTGATGAGCTAGCTGAAGGCAAAAAAGCCGCCCTTTCGGGCGGCGGGTGGGAATTCAACAATGTAATACAAGGAAAAAGGGAGTAAGTGTTTTATTTGCTCTCTAGCAATTTACCGGTGCCAATCTCAATCTTTCTTGGCTTTAACGCTTCCGGTACTTCGCGTTCCAGGTCAATCAATAACAGGCCGTTCTCAAGCTCTGCGCCAATCACTTTTACGTGGTCGCCCAGCTGGAATTTACGCTCAAAGTTGCGCTCGGCAATGCCCTGGTGAATAAACTTACGGTCGGTTTTGTCTTCTTTGTCCAGCTTCTCGCCTTTTACGGTCAGCGTGTTATTTTCCGACTCAAGCGTTAGCTCCTGCTCCGTAAAGCCGGCCACCGCCATGGTAATTTGGTACTTGTCTTCAGCTAAAGCTTCGATGTTATAAGGCGGGTAGCTGGGCTGCTTTTCGCTGCTACGCTGCGCCGCATCCATCATAGATGCAAGGTGGTCAAAGCCAATGAATGAACGGTAAAGGGGTGATAAATCTACTGTACGCATAATCATATCCTCATAAAGCGATAATTAAGCCATTTACTCTTTGCAATAAACCAGTAAATAGCGGGTTTTTAACTCTAACATTACTTAAATAAAGACTTTTAAAACAAAGTCTTAGTTTGGTTTTGGACCCTTCCGGCGTCCTCACAAATCTATCTATGGCCGGGGCCAATGCTTTTCAAGGAAGTTTTTTGAAAAAAGTTTGGGATTTCTTTTATTTTATTGATTTTAAATGGTTTTTATTTTTAATTTTGGACTGGCAAGTAACACCTGAGTTGTGACCATTTGTGTGAGAGATATACACACCACCGTCAACCCGGTCAGCGAGCCGGGTCTGCTTAAAAGCAACGCGAATGCTTAAAGCCGGTGCAGGCGTAAAGTACGTCCCTGTAGTTGAGTCCATCGCGCATCTCGACAATATGCTCCTGCATTGTTCTACTTCCCTACGTCCATGTAGGTCCATGCGCTCACCTCCTCATGCGGGGGCGCCGAGCCTGCGACGATACTTAATCGTCGGTCTTTCGTCGTCCATCCAGGGCTCGCGCCAAGCCACGCTGCGGTGATAATTAATCACCGGTCGTGTTGAGTGCGGAGTAAAGTACGTCCCTGTAGTGGAGGTCCGGCTCGCCCGTCCAGGGCTCGCGTCCACTGACAAAAGGCGATACTTAATCGCTCAAGTTATGAGTAAAGTACGTCCTTGTAGTGGAGGTCCGGCTCGCCCGTCCAGGGCTCGCGCCAAGCCACGCTGCGGTGATTATTAATCACCGGTCGTGTTGAGTGCGGAGTAAAGTACGTCCCTGTAGTGTAGGTCCGGCTCGCCCGTCCGGGGCTCGCGTCCACTGACAAAAGGCGATACTTAATCGCTCAAGTTATGAGTAAAGTACGTCCTTGTAGTGGAGGTCCGGCTCGCCCGTCCAGGGCTCGCGCCAAGCCACGCTGCGGTGATAATTAATCACCGGTCGTGGCTTGGCCCCCAAACATTTGTGCGGGATTTTAGGCCTGCGCCTGTGCTGGCGTCCGGGGTGATGAACAGCTGGCTTGGGCGGGCTGTTGGGTCTTGCCAGTTGTGATAGAGCGGGATCAGGCGCTCTTTGATCATATTTTCCAGCGAATGATTCACAAACAGGTTGTTACCCGGGAAAGCCGGGAATTCGACTTCGTTTTCATCGTGGCGCAGCGCGGAGGACGAAATAGGATCATAGTCGGTGCGGAAGTTGATCACATTACGCAGCCGCATGGTGTTGGCAAAATAGCGGGCATAGGCATCGATGATCTTTGTGCCGGGTGAGGCAAAAACCCGGGTTTGAATGCCAGTGCGCACGCCTGAGTCGACCGCCGTATAACCACCCAGGCTGTGGCCAGTTAAAACTACATTGTGGCAGGTTGACGCTTCGGGTACCTGATAACCGGGTGCAACAGATGCCTGATTGGCTGGATACTGCTCCAAAATGCGCTGGCAAAACTCAAAGGCGGTGCGCTGCCAGGCGATGTCGGTTTCGGCCAGGTTGGCAAAAAACAGTTTAAAGTCTTCGTACAGGTCGCCGGTGTTAAACGGGTTGGTGCCCTTGTAGGCAATGATCACTTCTTCTTCCAGGCCTTCAGAGGCAATGGCGGGCACTTTAACGGCAAAGGCATAGACGCCGTCTACATTCAGTAGTGTATCTATAATGTCTAGTTTACCGTTGGTGAGCATTAACTTCTGGTAAAGCGGATCATCATTGTAGGCAAAGGTGCCACCGGGTTCCAGACTGTACGCATAGGCTGAGGCAAACGCATAGCGCAGTACCTTGTTGTAGGCTATCACATCCAGACTGGTGCTGATCTCTTTGGCCTGCGCTGGGGTCAGTATGGGGTATTCCCATCCGACACTGCGGTCGGAGGCAAAAAAGCTGATGTTATTGCTGTACTGCGGGCCAAATTGCTGCGCCAGCGTTACCCGGCTCAGCTCTTCAAGGGTGGCCAGTGCCTGGGCATCGCTAACCTCAACGCCGTTAATTTTTTCTACCACAAAATAGTTGCCATAAATGGCGGTAAGCGCGTTATCGTGCCAGTGTCCCTGCAACTTGGCATAGTCATCGCCTGCCAGCATCCAGTGTTTCTTTATCAGTTGAGAGCGTGGTACAAAGCCCGTATGTATGCCATAGCTTTGCACAAAGGTGGTGTCTTGTTTGGTGGTTTGTGGGGTTGAGTCCAGCATAATTATCCTCCCGGATTATGGTTTCCGAGAGCAAGTATGGAACACAATCCACGGTTCGCCAGTTACACGGACTTACAGGTAACAGGGAGTGGGTTCTCATTCAAATTTGTTTAAAGGTCCATACTTTGTCACAGAATGAATGCTGTGCTAGACCTACGAGGTAGGTTCTTAACTTTCAGTAAGGGAATAATGCTATGGAGACAGCTGTAGACTTGGAGCGCAGGCAAGCTCATTCTAAGACTGATAATAGGTTGCTTGAGGCATTGCAAAATGCTTATCAACTCGATGAGATATTACCAGCTTTAATTGCTGCTCGTTGTGCTCTACGCGTATTTCCTTTGCTAGGCTCCCGTTTTAATGACTGGCCATGGAGAACACTCAGTAAACAGGCATCAAGCTCGCAGGATCCGAATCTAAACAGCTTGTTTTCGCTAGCTTTATTTCATGTGTGTCAAAGTATTCTGCGATACAGTGTTTTGTCGCCAGTGAGTCGCTCACTATCGGAACTTAAATCTGCTTCAGAATACATTATTGAACCGGAGTATTTCTTTGCAGATAAGGGAGACAGAATGACTCAAATGGCGGCCGAAGTGGCCAAAGCAATAAAACTGCTATCTGAGTTAAGTACTTTGCATAAGGACACTGAGGTAATTGAATTATCGAGAGCTAGTATTGAAAGAGCTCATGAAGCTACCTCTTTTTATGGCGAACGTTTGACTGAATATATGCATCAATCGTTAGAAAAGGACTTTGAGCATATATCGCGCCCAGATACTTTGGCAACCTTGCCATTATGGCATGATGACATTCCTCCTCCGGTGCAATATATTTTGGGCGGTTCTGTAAAACATGTAAAAGGTAAATTGCCTGGCGCTGGGAAGCGCACAAAAGATAGTATTTCAGATATTTTTAGCGATTTATATAGTCAGTATGAGGCTTGCCTAAAAGGGTTTACATTGCCGTATCAAACTGTGAGTGCAGTTTCTCCTGAACTGGCAAATTTGAACGAAGACTATTTGCAAAGAGCGCATTTGGTAGATGGACTCGGCAGTCTATTACAGGATAAAAGCAATAAAGAACATTTAACGATAGGGCTACTGGGACACTGGGGGGCAGGTAAGTCGCGAGTCATAGCTTTGCTAAAAGATAAGCTATCCCGACAGGACCGGAATCGCGAGTTTTTATTTGGGGAGTTTAATGCATGGGCGTACGAACACGTTGAAAATCCCCAAGCTGCTATGGCACATGAAGTGATAAAGGCGTTGACCCAATGCCAGAGGCTGAGGCCTACAAATGACTCGCAAAGTTGCTTTGAAAGATTCAAGCTTTCCGTCAGCAATGCACTATTCTCACTTGGATGGGCTTGTCTTATTAGAGTACGTTTAACATTAGGGTTTGTATGTCAGAAGTTCCCAGGTAGGCTTACTTTTCTATTGTTACTGATTGCCATTCCGATATTTTTTAACTGTTATCTTCAGCTAATAGAAGGAAAAACATGGGGAAGCTGGGTCTCTACGCATGAAAATGATATGTCGTTGCAGTTTATTACAGGTGCGTACTTTTTATTTTTGGTCTGGCGAGTCTGGAAAGATTTGAAAAAGTTCCTGGCTCAACCATATACAAAGGAGTTATTGACTTATCTTAAATTACCTGATTACGCGAAAGAGATAGGCCAAGTAGCAGAGATGCGTGAAGATATTGGTATATTGGCGGGAATTCGTCTAGGTTACCATGGTGAAAATAACCCTCAGTGGCTAGGTAAGGTATTACCAAAGCGTCGTTTTTTGTTTGTTGTGGATGATTTAGATCGATGTGGCCCTGAAGGCATAGTGAAAACATTTGAGGCTATTCGTTTAGTGTTGGATTTACCCCAAGTATATGTGGTGGTGGCTGTGGACCAACGAATCGCAATGGCCGCTTTGGCATTGCACTATGAGAAATTGCAGCCACACCATACTTTGAAAAGTGCAAAGGCCATAGCAAGAGATTACTTAGCCAAAATGATACAGTTACCAATTATGGTTAATGATGCAGATAAAAGTGCATTACAGGGATATGTGAACCATTTATGGCAGGAGGAGCAGCAAGATTGGAGCAAGTACCTACCAACATTGGCTGACAGTGAGAGGAATACACCAAATATCATTGCTGATGACAGTGTCAAATCGTCAGTTGAACTTACAAACTCTGGGGGAAATAGTGCCGGTCAAGGATCCGATGATCGTTTTGTCGAAGATGGATTGGCCAGAATTAAACGCTTCGTTAAACAACCTTTTTTTCATCAGCAGAAAGATAAATTAGGTCTGTCAGGCCAACAAAAGGCTGCTTTCTATTATTGGGCATGTGAGTTTGGCATCAATAATGCCAGGCAGGTAAAGCGTTTATATAATAGCTACAATCTAATTGGTCTCGTTAGTAAAGAAAAACCTGATTGGGTAGTTGATACGGAGTCTGATGTTGACACGGATACGAAGCCGAGCAAACCTACGAATTTGCAGTTTGTTTACCTTGTTACACTGATGGCATTGGAATTTATCAATAGCTCTGAGGACAACTTGATTCGCTGTGCATACAGTAAATTATTTCTGGAAGGGGTCAGTAGTGATGTGCTTAAGCAAGCTAACAGACATCATGTTGAACTATTGCAACAGGTGAGAATGATTCTAGATGAAGCAACAAAAGGCAGTGAAAACAGGGTACACGAATTTAATGAATTACTGCAGTTTGTTGAGCGCTTTGTGTTACCTGCAATTGATGGCTTTGAGTTAGATGATGAAAAAAACTCGGCCGAGCCTCCGTAACAAAAAAGCCGCCCTTTCGGGCGGCGGGTGGGAATTCAACAATGTAATACAAGGAAAAGGGAGTGTGTTATTTGTTCTCTAACAACTTACCGGTGCCAATCTCAATCTTTCTTGGCTTTAACGCTTCCGGTACTTCGCGTTCCAGGTCAATCAATAACAGGCCGTTCTCAAGCTCTGCGCCTATCACTTTTACGTGGTCGCCCAGCTGGAATTTACGCTCAAAGTTGCGCTCGGCAATGCCCTGGTGAATAAACTTACGGTCGGTTTTGTCTTCTTTATTTTGCTTCTCGCCTTTAACGGTCAGCGTGTTGTTTTCCGACTCAAGCGTTAGCTCCTGCTCCGTAAAGCCGGCCACCGCCATGGTAATTTGGTATTTGTCTTCAGCTAAGGCTTCGATGTTGTAAGGCGGATAGCTTGGTTGCTTCTCGCTGCTACGCTGCGCCGCATCCATCATAGATGCAAGGTGGTCAAAGCCGATGAATGAACGATAAAGGGGTGATAAATCTACTGTACGCATAATCATATCCTCATAAAGCGATAATTAAGCTATTTACTCTTTGCAATAAACCAGTAAACAGCGGGTTTTTAACTCTAATATTACTTAAATAAAGGCTTTTAAAACAAAGCCTTAGTTTGGTTTTGGACCCTGTCGGCGTCCTCACAAATCTATCTATGGCCGGGGCCAATGCTTTTCAAGCAAGTTTTTTGAAAAAAGTTTGAGGTTTCTTGTATATCTATGATTTTTAGTTATTTTTGTTTTTTCTATTTGCTTTGGATCTTTGCTCCGGTCAGCCACCGTTTTGCTGTCGGTGGTTCCCGGCTCAAGGCCTATCTCTTAGTCACATTTTT
>NZ_PPUZ01000032.1:0-177007 GCF_004212645.1 Pseudoalteromonas rubra
AATGATTTCACCCTGTCAGCACATGAGATAAACGCATTCCATGCTTCGCTGACCTGATCCAAAATGTCATCGTAGTTGGCAAAGGTTCTGTTTGATAACTTATGTTGCCTCAGCCAGCTCCACACTTGTTCCATGGGATTTAACTCTGGGGAATAAGGCGGCAGCCTAATGATCACTACATTCTCTAAACCCTCTACCAAACCATCTTTGAAGTGCCAGGCTGCGCGATCCATGATGACTACTGCCATTCTTCCTGGTTGAGTCCTTTGTGATATTTGCTCCAGGTGAGAATACATGACTTCTTTATTCACTAAAGGTGAGATGAGTGCTTCTGTTTCGCCAGTCGTTGGACACACTGCGCCGAATAGATAGGTATATTCGAATTGTTGCTGCTTAACGACTCTTGGACGTGAGCCTTTTTCAGCCCATACCTTTGTTGTTGAAGTTTGCTGACCAAATCGCGCCTCATCCTGAAACCACACATCAATGCGCTCAGGAAGCAGGTGCCCCGGGGTGTGAAGGATCGTTTCCAGCTCAAAGTTTTTTAAAAGCTTCCTGGCGAGCTTGATCCGCTTTAGGGTGAATTGAACGACTGCTGATCCATGAGAAGTTTTGTCTTTTCAGCAACCTGTGGACGGCTGACAACTCGTATTCTATGTGGAAAGACTCAGAGATATACTGCTGAATATCTTCTAATGTTAGCCGACCACCTTCCGTGCGGTTTATAGAGTCGAGTACATATGCTTTAAGCTGCTTCAGCTGTGCACCATCCAGTTTACAAGGACGGCCCGAGCGAGGCAGGTCCTCCAGGCCCTCTAATCCATAGTCGAGATAGTCTTTGACCCATTTGTTCACGCTAGTACGACTGACCTTTAAATATTCAGCAATCTGATAGCGAGATTTACCTTCAAAGAAATGAGCCAGCGCAAGCATGCGCACTTTCTTTCTTGGATCTTTAGTTTGTTTGGAGAGCTTAATAAAATCAGAGGGCTGCAAAATCATTATCCCATCGATGGATATTAGATTTTGACATTAGATCATAAATTTAATCAATTTGGTATTACCTGTTACGTTGTGATGCGGCAATTTTCCGCCACTTAAATATTGGCCTTATTCTTGCTTTAATCTCATCAAGTCAAATTTTTGGAGTCGGGTTATGGCAATTAGTTTTGATAAAGCATTGGGGGTTCACCCCCACACTATGCTGATCCGCTCTCAGCGTGCGGAAATTTTGGCAAGCAACATAGCCAATGCTGATACCCCTGGATACAAAGCCAAGGATATCGACTTTGGTCAGGCTTTTAAAGCGGCAAAATCGGCACAGCTAAGCGGCAATAAGATGGTCAGAACCAATGAGAAACACCTTAGTGGTGGGACTCAGTTAAACAATGGCATTGAACAATATCGTACGCCAAATCAAGCAGATACTGGTGATGGTAACTCAGTCGATATACAGGTGGAACGAAACTTGTATGTACAAAATGCATTAGAGTACCAAGCTAGTTTGAGTTTCTTATCTGGTAAATTTAAAGGGCTTAAAAAAGCCCTTAGTGGTCAAGGTGGCTAATTATGAGTTTATATAATGTTTTCGATATAGCGGGTTCGGGCATGAGTGCTCAGAATGTTCGCTTGAATACGACCGCCAGTAATATTTCAAACGCAAACAGCGTAAGTTCAAGTCAGGACAAGGTATACAGAGCAAGGCATCCAGTTTTTGCTGCAGAATTAAATAAAGCTGCAGCTGCTCAACCGAACACTATGGGGTCGTCGGTGGGTGTTAAAGTTCTGGGTATCGTGGAAAGTGATAAACCTTTACAGGTTGAGTATAACCCCAATCACCCAAGTGCTGACAAAGATGGGTACATCTATAAACCGAATGTGAATGTGGTTGAAGAGATGACAAATATGATCTCTGCATCGCGTTCGTACCAAACGAATGTTCAGGTAGCGGATGCCGCTAAGCAGATGCTTAGCAAAACCCTGCAACTTGGCCAGCGCTAAGTGGGAGTATAGCCAATGAGTAACGAAGTCAATTCAGCAACCTCGACCTATGTCGATTCATTGCGTTGGCCTGACAAGCAGGTTCCGACAGAAAAGAATGACGAGTTGAAGCAAGAGGATTTCTTTGCGTTATTGACTCAGCAGTTGTCTTATCAGGATCCTAGTAAACCGGCTGACAACGATCAGATGATTGCGCAAATGACAAACTTCACTATGGCTGAGGGTATTTCAGACCTGAATACGAAGTTTGAAACATTGGCTGATTCTATGACCTCTAATTCTGCACTGCAGGCGTCGACTCTCATTGGCAAAAAAGCCCTGCTTGAGTCAGACACGATCGAACATGGACCGGACATGCAAGCGCGGGGCTCGATCATTGTGACCGAGCCTGTCGAGAAACTGACGGTCAGTATCCTAAATGACAAAAACGAACTGGTAAGAACCATTGATCTCAAAGATCAAAGCCCTGGTGCAGTGCGTTTTGATTGGGATGGCAAGAATAAAGAAGGCGAGATGCTTCCGCCTGGGGATTACACAGTAAAGGCTGAAGGGTCAGTGAATGGCCAGTTTACAGCATTACCAACGGCGACTTTCAGGAATATAGAAAGCGTCAATGTCAATGGTGCTAGCGGCATCGTTATTAACACTAAAGCAGGTGCCGTGCGGCTGACTGACGTCGCAGAATTGGCCTAATTAGAAAGATTTAACCTTAATAGCAAGAGGTGAGAGTATGAGTTTCAATATTGCATTAACAGGTTTAGCTGCGGCTCAGAAAGATCTGGACACGACAGCTAACAACATTGCCAACGTGAATACGACGGGCTTCAAGGAATCACGTGCTGAGTTCGCATCCGTCTATGCATCTTCGGTATTCAGTGCTGGTAAAACAAAAAATGGTGACGGTGTTCAAACCACTATGGTTGCGCAGCAATTTCATCAGGGTTCTCTGAACTTTACTCAGAACTCGCTGGATCTGGCGATTACAGGTGAGGGCTACTTTGCAATGAGTGAAGAATTGGGTTCTCAAGACTTTACTTACAGTCGTGCGGGAGCGTTTAAGCTCAATAAAGATAACTTTATTGTTGATGCCCAGGGTAACTTCCTGCAAGGCTTTCCTGTTGACCCAAGTACAGGTGATACGACATCGGTTAGTTTGAGTACGTCTGCTGCATTACAGATCCCAGATGCATCGGGTTCTCCCCGTGCAACAACAAACGTTTACACCTCGTTTAACCTGGACTCAAGAGTGACATCGCCTACATTGGCGTTTGATCCTACAGTAAGTGCTTCCTACAACAGCTCAACATCTACAACGATTTATGACAGCTTAGGTGAACCGCATACTCTCCAAATGTATTTTGTTAAAGAAGATCCTGCGACAAACCCAAATCAGTGGCAGGTTTATGCAACGCTGGGTGGGCAGTTAGTCGGTCCTGCGGGTGACGGCAGTGTCGCTGGGCCAATTACCGAGTTTGAGTTTGATTCTAATGGTAACCCTGCCTTCACAGGAGACCCGGGAGTACCAGTCTCTGGACCAACCTTTGACCCGTTCAATATCCCAGCAGGTGCTGGCGCAGGTTTATCAACATTATTGACCAATGGCGCAACCTTCCCGAGTAATATCCAGATGAACTGGCGTGATGAGGCAAACACCAAACCACCGACACAGTTTGCGAGCCGCTTTGAGGTTAAAGCGCTAGAGCAAGACGGTGCTACAACCGGCCGACTGGCAGGTATTGATATCGGCTCTGATGGTAAAATTGTTGCATCCTACAGCAACGGCGATTCGACTTACTTGGGTCAGGTGGCGATGGTCCGCTTCTCAAACTCCCAGGGCCTGCAGCAAGTGGGTAACACCGGATGGAAAAAGAGTTTAACATCGGGCGAGCCGATTGCCGGTGAACCTGGGTCGGGTACGCTGGGCACCATCAACTCATCAGCCCTGGAGCAGTCGAACGTAAATCTGACGAACGAGCTGGTAGACCTGATCAGCGCACAGCGAAACTTCCAGGCAAATTCACGGGCGCTGGAAGTCAACTCAACACTTCAGCAGAACATTCTGCAGATCCGATAATCTACTTCATCACCTCTCAAGGCCGCTCAACGCGGCCTTTTCATTTTCTTGACGATCATCTTGGCATCTATATTGCTTTAATCAGTATAGATTGAACAAGTTTAGGTCGTTCCCATGGATAAAATGCTGTATGTCGCCATGTCAGGCGCCAAACAAAACCTGGTTGGTGTCGGGCTAAAGGCAAATAACCTGGCCAATGCCAATACTACCGGTTTTAAAGCCGACTTTGCACAGGCCCGCTCAATGCAGGCATTTGGTGAAGGGCTGCCCACGCGTGTATTTGCGATGCAGGAGCGCCCGGGAACCATGATGACGAGTGGCGCTGTTACTGAAACGGGTCGCGAGCTGGATATTGCGGTGGACGAAAAATCCTGGATAAGTGTGGTAGATGGAGCTGGCGAAGAAGCCTATACCAAGGTTGGTACACTGAATATCACCGCAGATGGGGCACTGGTCACCAGCCATGGTCGTCAATTAATTGGCGAAGGTGGACCTATCATACTGCCGCTGCCGGTAGAAAAGGTGGTCTTCAGTGACGATGGCTCTATTCAGGTTCGTCCTCAGGGCGCACCGGCCAATTTTTTAGAAGTGGTTGACCGATTAAAGATTATTAACGCAGACAATAGCAAACTTGAAAAAGGCAATGATGGTTTGTTCAGGCCAAAGGAAGAGGCACTCGAGGATGGCGAGTGTGGATTTTGTGAAATTTCCCCAACCGCCAAAGTCATGAGTGGCTATCTGGAAATGTCCAACGTGAATCCGGTTCACGAGATGGTAGACATGATAAACCTTCAGCGTCAGTTCGAAATGCAGATGAAACTGATGAAAACCGCTGAAGAAATTGATGAGCGACACACTTCGCTCCTGCGTATCGTTTAAGAGAGTGAGGTATAGATTATGAACCCAGCATTATGGATCAGTAAAACCGGCCTAGATGCCCAGCAAACTGATATTTCGGTGATTTCGAATAACCTAGCGAACGCCAGCACCGTCGGATATAAGAAAAGCCGCGCTATATTTGAAGACTTACTCTATCAGAATATTAATCAGCCAGGTGGCCGCTCCTCTCAGGATACCGAGCTTCCGTCAGGCTTGATGTTGGGGGCGGGTGCCAAAGTGGTCGCAAACCAGAAAAACTTCTCGCAAGGCAATATGCTGAGCACAGAAAACTCACTGGACTGGATGGTTCAGGGGCCTGGCTTTTTTGAAATCCAGATGCCTGATGGCACCATTGCCTACACGCGAAATGGCCAGTTTACCACAGATGAAGAAGGTCGAATTGTGACCTCAGGTGCCGGCTTCCCGGTGCAGCCTGAGATGAACGTCCCGGACAATGCTAATTCCATTACCATTTCTCAGGATGGTGAGGTGTCTGTGAGTATCCAAGGGGAAGCCGCCAATACGGTCATAGGTCAGCTGGTTATCAGTGATTTTATTAACCCGTCGGGTCTGGAACCAATTGGTCAGAACCTTTACACCGAAACCGCTGTAAGTGGTGCGCCGGTTCAGGGCAACCCGGGCGTTGAAGGTCTGGGCTCAATTGTCCAGGGTGCACTGGAAACATCGAACGTTAATGTGACAGAAGAGCTGGTCAATCTGATTGAAACACAGCGAGTTTACGAGATGAACTCAAAAGTGATTAAGTCCGTTGACGAGATGCTTAGTTACATTAACCAACAGCTTTAAATGATTGGGGGTAGTATGGACAAGTTACGTACACTTGGCCTGGTAGCGGCAGGCTGTATAGCTCTGAGTGGTTGTACAACAACACAAAATAAAGATGTTAAGCGGGACGATCCTTACTACGCGCCCATGTACCCGGAAGCGGAAGCTGCACCCGTTGTGCCAACTGGCTCGTTATTTAATGCGTATGCCAACGATCTGTATTCAGATAAAAAGGCCCTTCGCACCGGCGATATTATTACGGTTGTACTGAGAGAGTCGACCCAGGCGTCAAAAGCGGCAAATTCCAAGCTGGATAAAGACAGCGAAGTGGATATCGATCCTATACTTGGGTTAGGTGGGGCGGCAGTCAACTGGGGTAATAAAAGTATTCAGCTGGACGCCGGGGCTAACTCCTCCTTCCAGGGCGATGCCCAGGCCAACCAGTCGAATAGTTTGATCGGTAATATTTCTGTCAATGTCATGCGGGTTTTACCCAATGGTAACTTGGTGATCCGAGGCGAAAAATGGCTGACACTGAACACAGGTGAAGAGTTTATCCGTCTTGAGGGCCTGGTCAGGCCGCAAGATGTGAATGCAGATAATACGGTGGAATCAAACCGTATAGCGAATGCGCGCATTCAGTACTCAGGTAAAGGCGATACTCAGGAAGTACAAAGTGCAGGCTGGCTGACGAAGTTCTTTATGAGCGCCATCATGCCGTTTTGAGGAAGCAGATTATGAAATTATTCAACATGTTCGTGCTGGCCATTGCGCTTATCGGCAGCCACTTTGCCCATGCTGAACGGATCAAAGATGTGACTATGGTTGAAGGCGTGCGCTCAAACCAGTTGGTCGGGTATGGCCTGGTGGTTGGTTTACCCGGCACAGGGGAACAAACGCGCTTTACTGAACAAAGCTTCAAAGGCATGCTCAATAGCTTTGGTATTACCATGCCCGCTAATCTCAAACCAAAGATTAAAAACGTCGCAGCGGTAGCCGTTCACGCTGAGTTGCCAGCGTTTGTAAAGCCAGGTCAAACAATTGACGTGACCGTGTCTTCCATTGGTAGCGCAGGCAGCTTGCGCGGTGGCACCTTATTGCAGACCTTTCTGAAAGGGGTCGATGGTAATGTGTATGCAATTGCTCAGGGCAGTATGATTGTCGGTGGCTTAGGGGCTGAAGGGCTAGATGGCAGCCGGGTTGTGATCAACACGCCAACCGTTGGACGTATTCCAAATGGTGGTACCGTTGAGCGCGCAGTCAGAAGCCCGTTCACACAGGGAGATCATATTACGTTCAACCTGAACCGTCCCGACTTTACAACGGCCAAGCGTCTGGCTGACACCATCAACGATCTGGTCGGGCCGCAAAGTGCACAGGCGATGGACGCAGCGTCGGTACGAGTGATCGCACCGCGAGATCCATCTCAGCGTGTCGCTTACTTATCGACTCTGGAAAATCTGGAATTTACACCGGCAGATACCTCCGCGAAGATCATCGTGAATTCACGCACCGGCACCATAGTCATTGGTAAGGAAGTCAAACTGCAACCCGCGGCCATTACCCACGGTGGTTTAACCGTCACTATTGCAGAGCAAGTGAACGTGTCTCAGCCTCAGCCCTTAGCAGAAGGCGAGACAGTCGCTACTCGTCAGAGTATTGTTGATGTTAACCAGGATGACTCTCGTGCGTTCGTTTTTGACCCCGGCTCCAGTTTGGATGATCTGGTCCGTGCTATCAATGCCGTAGGGGCAGCACCTGGCGACTTGATGGCGATCCTTGAAGCGCTAAAAGAGGCCGGCGCGATACATGGTCAATTAGTCGTCATTTAACGCTTCTTTTATAATCAAATAGTTAGCCCCATTTTATGGGGCTTTTTTTTGGCTCAATAATTGCATTGTTATTAGTTATGAATATTGATGTGTTTTTGAGCAATGAATACTGATCCGACTCGCAACCAAAGTTTCTATGACTTAACTGATTTGAACTCGTTAAGACAAGACGCGCTGAAAGGTGCTGGTGATGCCAATGCCTCTGAAGAAGCGTTGCGTAAGGCGGCTCAGCAGTTCGAATCTATTTTCACCCAGATGATGTTGTCCAGTATGCGTAAAGCAAATGAAGTACTGGAAGACAAAGACAGTCCGTTTAATTCCAGCAGCGTCAAGTTTTATCGCGATATGCATGATCAGCAGATGTCTATGCAACTGTCCAGTGAGGGGAGTTTAGGCCTTGCTGATCTCATTGTGCAGCAGCTATCGCCTAACCGCGATGGGTATATGCCAAGCTCGGTATTGCGCACTGGTGCCGAGTTGCAAAGTGATCGCATCGCCAATGCTGAAGCGAGTCAAGCGAATGTCGAAAAAGAACGCAAAGCCGAGAAGCAGCCTGAGGTGAAAGAGAGTGCGTCTGACGACGTGCGATTCGATGATCCTGAGTCTTTCATTAGTCAGCTATGGGATCATGCTAAATCTGCGGCTGCCAAGATTGGTCTGAACCCAGCGGTGATGGTTGCTCAGGCGGCGCTGGAAACAGGCTGGGGCAAGCATATTATTGCGCGTCAGGACGGTGAAAGCAGCTTTAACCTGTTTAACATAAAAGCAGACAAGCGCTGGCAAGGCGACAGCGCCAGTAAAATGACGCTCGAGTTTGAACAGGGTCTGCCCGTCAAAAAGCAAGCGAACTTCAGAGCGTATGACTCGCTTAAAGAGAGCATCAATGATTATGTCGATTTCCTGCAATCCAACCCCAGGTATCAGGAGGCCTTAACTAAGACAGACAATCCAGATCAATATCTGGATGCGCTGCAACAGGCCGGTTACGCCACTGATCCAGATTATGCAGAAAAAATTAAACGTGTGTTGGGCAGAGGAGAATTTCAGTCCATGTTGTCAGCGTCAGTGCATCAGGGAGTAAACTAAGATGTCATTTAACCTAATGAATATCGGGTCGTCAGGGATCAGAGCCAGTTCTGAGCTCTTGCAAACGACCAGTAAAAACATCGCAAACCTGAATACCAAAGGGTATGTTCGCGAACGGACTGAACATACTACCATGATCAACAATCAGGTTGGTCGTGGTGAAACCGTGCGCTTGCTTAATGAGTTTGCGCAAAGGCAGCTAAACCGGGACATTTCTAACAAGTCTTACTACGAGCAATTTGTGACTGAGGCTACGCGGGTAGATACCTTGTTTGGTGAGGAATCAAATAACCTGAATCAAAGCATCAATGCCTTGTTTAACAGCGCGCAGGAGGCGATGAACGTTCCCTCGTCGTCGGTTAATCGTTCTATATTTCTGACCAAAGCACAAAACATGCTGGATCAGATGGATAGACTGTCTGGGATCGTATTTGATCAAAACAACATTGTTAACGAACAGCTCGATATATACGCAGATGAGGCAAACAACCTGATCCAACAAATCGGCGACCTTAACACAGAAATTGCAGCCTACAACGGTAATTTTACCAGTGGTGAAGCTAATACTTTGCTTAATCAGCGGGATCAGGCAATTCGCGACCTTGCGGAGCTGGTGGATATTGAAACGCTGGATGGCGCCAACGGCAGCAAACAAGTCTTCCTTGGTTCCGGGCAATCCCTGGTGATGGAAAATGGCACCTTCAATTTGTTTTCCTTAGCTGGCGACCCTGATCCCAATCATAAAGCACTGAAACTGGATGTTCGGGTTGGTCAGGCAACAGCGTTAGATGTGGATCTCAACACATTGAAAGGCAAAGTCGGGGGGTTATTGGCATTTCGTGACGAAATCCTGGTGCCTGCGCAAACTAAGCTGGGCCAGATAGGCCTTGCGCTGACAGATGCGTTTAACCAGCAGAATCATCTGGGTATGGACCTGGATGGTAACATCGGAGGAGATATTTTTACCTTACCTACGGTGGGCGGATATCCCTATTCAGACAACACAGGCAGTGCGCAAGTGACCGCGACGCTGGAAGCTGGTATGGGAAGTAGTATACCGGCAGAGGATTTCCGGATTACTTTTACGGGGGCGAATACGGTGGAAATTGCCGCTGTAGATAGTAAAGGTAATGTGATAGGCACACCTTCTACCGCCAACGTGACCGCGGGCGTGATAGATTCAAACACCTTGCTCACTGGCGAGTCATTCGGGTTACAAATGGCGGTGACAGGTGCGGCCAATGTGGGCGACAGTTTTCTGGTCAAGCTGAATTCCGGGGCTGCGGGAAATCTTTCTCTGGCAACCAGTCGTCCGGAAAGCCTGGCGCTGGCTTCTCCTATCAGAACTTCTGCTGGGCTTAACAACACCAGTACCGCCACGATTTCTGCTGGTACGGTCACAAATACTGACCCTGCAACGAGTAACTTTGATGGTTTAAGCCCTCCGGGGCTGAGTAATGGTCAGATTAGCTTAGTTAAGACCGCCAATGCCAATGAATATCAACTTAACGACGGTAATGGTACAACGACTTTTACTATTACCCCACCGGCTGAAAATATGCTGGCTCAAGCCGGTAATCCTTATGATGCATACGGTTTTGACTTTAATATCGAAGGCACCCCCGCGACAGGCGATACCTTTGTGATTGAGTTCAACACTGGCGGATTTGATGATAACCGCAATGGTGCTGAGCTTAGCAATCTTCAGTCAAGCCAGTTGGTCAGACAAAATGTTGTGACCACGGCGACAGCCGATAACTTGAGTACCTTTAACGAGGCATATTCAGGTATGGTGACAGAAATCGGTGTCGTAGCAAATCAGGCCAAGACAAATGGTGATGCATTCAATGCGCTGGCCGCTCAGTCTGAAGCCTGGTACGAATCTATGTCCGGGGTGAACCTGGATGAGGAAGCTGCGAATCTGTTGCGCTTTCAACAATCTTATTCCGCGGCTGCACAGGTCATCACTGTTGCGCGGACCGTATTTGACACACTATTAAGTGCAGCGAGGTAATCATGCGTTTGTCTCAAAATATGATGTATCAGAATAACCTCAATTCGATACTGGATAACCAGCAGGAAGTGAACAAGGCCATGCAACAAGTCAATACGCAAAAACGCGTTATAACGGCTTCTGACGATCCTTCTGCGATGGCGCGGGCACTTTTATATACCGATAAAATACAGATCAATGAACAGCATGGTAAAAACCTGACCATGTTAAAAAACAGGTTAAGTACCCAAGAAACTGTGCTAAACGGTATTAAAGATGGGATAGACAGTGCTTACAGTAAGGCTATCCAGGCTGGTAATGGGTCGCTTGCAAATGTTGACCGTCACGCCATTGCTGACGAAATTGAGTCAATTCAAAGTGCTCTGCTGAGCCTGATGAACACTCAGTCGGAGGATGGACGTTATATCTTTTCCGGTTATCAGGACAACACCAAAACCTATCAGTTTAATGCCACCACCGGCAGCTATGATTATCAGGGCGATCAGGGGCAGCACAAGATTAAAATTGCCGAGGGAGTGGCAATTAAATCCAGTGATAACGGCTTTGATACCTTCGAGAATGTGGCTGCCCGGTTAAATGTGACCTCTAATACAGCAACGCCTGGCGCAGGGGTAACCGCAGGGACTGTGTATGTTGAAGATCAGGGCGCATTTGATGCATTCCATAAGGCCAATTATAACGCCGATCCAACAGCGCCAGCGACGGCAAATACCCTAACGTTAGACATGGCGCCAGGCACACCGAATACCTATCAGCTGAGTCAGGGCGGAACCGTTATTTCGACAGGCACTTTTGAGGGGAATGCCCTGGAAGTGGCTGGGATGGCGTTTGGGTTCAGTGGTACTTTGCCCGGCAGTATGGATTTTACGCTGGCAGCCCCGGAGAAAAAGAACATTCTGACCACACTGGAAGAGCTTACAACGGCATTGCGTGATGACACCTTAAGCGGTGACGATTATCGTCAGAGGCTGGCAGATGCTATGGTCGGGTTTGATAATGCCAAAGCAAAGGTCTCCTCAATTCAGTCCGCTCTGGGCGGGCGACTGAATACCGCCACTCTGATCTCAGACGCAAATGCGGATCAGGATATCAGTAATAAATCCGCTAAGGCAGACCTGGTTGAGCTAGATATGGCAGAAGCCATCACTGAGTTGACGAAACATGAGACCGCCTTGCAGGCCTCGCAGGCAACGTTTGGTCGACTATCTAATTTAACGCTGCTCGACTATATAAGATAGCCTTTCGTTACGAACGCCACCGACCCGGTGGCGTTGTTGTTTACAGAGGTGGCAAATTATTGCCTTAACGGCACGCAAAGTTCAGCTTTTATTCCTTTTGCCATTTGTACATCGAAATCTTCCTTAATTCTTACATTGACCATCAACTCATTGTTTATTAGTCATTAAATAATCCATAGTTTGGGATTACAGAGCGACTGAAGCAAGTCAAATAACCTCCCGCTGGCCCGCTATTTACAAATAAAAACCTATATAATTCATTTGCATATAAAAAAATCAAAAAAAATTCTAAAGGAAATTTTTGCCTGACCGATAACTTAAATAACCAAGCCGGAGAGTGAAACTGAACTCAAACGCTGAAAGATTGAAATTGAGAGTGTGAATACTCGTTTTAAAGTGGGAGAATCACCATGGCACTTTATGTAAATACTAACGTAAGTTCTTTGAACGCACAAAGACAATTAATGAATTCTGGTAACTCTTTGGATACGTCATTCAAACGTCTATCTTCAGGTTTCAGAATCAATAGCGCGGCAGATGATGCAGCAGGTCTACAAATCTCTGACCGTTTGACTTCACAGATCGATGGTCTGAACCAAGGTAACAGAAACGCAAACGACGGCATTTCACTGGCGCAAACCGCAGAAGGTGCAATGGAAGAAGTAACGTCTATGTTCCAGCGTGTCAGAACATTGGCACAACAGGCTTCTAACGGTTCGAACACAGATGAAGACCGTCTGGCAATCCAGGAAGAGATCCGCTCACTAATGAGTGAGGTAAACCGGGTAGCTGCGGATACTACTTTCGGTGGTACAAACTTGCTGGATGGTACCTATGAAGCCAGCTTCCAGGTGGGTGCAGACGCAGTACAGACCATCGGCTTCACGATGAAAGAAGTAGGCGGTACAGCGGCAGGTAACTCACTGACTGCTAATGGCGGATTTACACTGTCGGGTATCGCAGGTGCGGCTTCGACCGTAGTTGGTAAAGCACTGCACGGTGCACCATCAGTAGGTATTATCGGCACGGCACAACAAGCGACGTTGTCGGCGTTAGATTCAGCTTACACGGCATCAAACACGTTTGCTTCGGTATTCACTGAAACAGGTATCAGTGTATCGAGCCAGGTAGGTGCACAGCAAGTTATGGCAGGTATGGACGCGTTGATTGCGGTTGTTGACAAAAAGCGTGCTGAGCTAGGTGCGGTACAAAACCGCTTCCAGTCAACCATTCGTAACCAGTCGAATATTTCTGAAAACCTGTCAGCTGCGAAATCTCGGATTAAAGATACTGACTTCGCACAGGAAACAGCAAGCCTGACCAAAATGCAGATTCTGCAACAGGCAAGCCAGACCATTCTTAGTCAGGCTAACCAGCGTCCACAGGCTGCACTAAGTCTTCTGGGATAATAGGTAAAGAAAATGGTGTCTGAGCCCGATGGGGTATTTGACTCAGACACCGTATTGGACGATAAAGCGGAGGAGCTTAAATCCAATAGCGTTCATTCGAATATGAACACGTTTTTATTAATGCATAGTCCATGCCAAGTCTATGTACAAAAAATTGACTCACTCTCAATCTTAATAAGCCACCGCATTGCGGTGGCTTTTTTCCTTCTATACCTCCGCAATAAATTGTCCGGATGTTGTTAGCGCAAAACTGGCGCTGAGCCTGCATGTATAAATACTGACTTACTATCCGTAGGCGCCACTGCGTTTTCTCAGAGCCTGCGCCTTAGGTTAGCGGTTGACTCACCAACCAGGTAACTCAGGACTATAGAATGATAGGTATGACATGTTGGCACGCTATCTGCTTATTTATCGATAAGTACAATTTGGCGTCAAAGTGGCAACTGATTGCCCCCCGAAAGGTAGTCCAATGCTGATATGCCGCTTTGTCATTGTAGTGTCTAAGTCTCTTAGACCAATTTGACAAGTTAAGAGAGTGAATTATGGCTTTATTTGTAAATACCAATGTGAGTTCATTAAATGCGCAACGGCAGCTGATGAACTCAGGTAACGATCTGGATACGTCTTTCAAACGTTTATCTTCTGGCTTGCGGATCAACAGTGCGGCTGATGATGCGGCTGGTTTACAGATCTCTGACCGATTACAGTCGCAGATCCTGGGTCTGAATCAAGGCAATCGAAATGCCAACGATGGTATTTCACTGGCGCAAACCGCAGAAGGTGCCATGGAAGAAATTACCTCCATGTTTCAGCGAGTCAGAACTTTGGCACAGCAGGCGGCAAATGGCTCGAATACAGATGAAGACCGCCTGGCGATTCAAGAAGAGATCCGTCAGCTTGCTTCTGAAGTAAACCGTATCGCCAGCGATACCACTTTTGGTGGTCAGAACCTGTTAGATGGTACCTATGAAGCCAGCTTCCAGGTTGGCGCTGACGCAGTTCAAACCATTGGCTTCACGATGAAAGAAGTGGGTGGCACGGCAGCAGGCAATTCTCTTACTGCAAATGGTGGCTTTACGCTGTCAGGGATTGCCGGTGCGGCATCTACGGTTGGCGGCAAAGCGCTGCATGGTGCGCCCTCTGTTGGTATTATCGGAACTGCTCAGCAGGCCACGTTGTCAACGCTGAACTCTGCCTATACCGCATCAGATACCTTTGCAAGTGTATTTACCGAGACCGGGATCAGTGTATCCAGTCAGGTTGGCGCGCAGCAGGTACTGGCGGGAATAGATGCAATGATAGCCGTGGTTGATAAAAAACGTGCCGAGTTGGGTGCGGTACAGAACCGCTTCCAGTCGACCATTCGAAACCAGGCTAACATCTCAGAAAACCTGAGTGCGGCGAAATCTCGAATTAAAGATGCTGACTTTGCTTTAGAAACCGCAAACCTGACAAAAAATCAGATTTTGCAACAGGCAAGTCAGACGATTCTTGGTCAGGCAAACCAGCGGCCACAGGCTGCATTGAGCTTGCTGCAAGGCTAATTTCGACTTTTTTAAAATTTTTTAGAAAAAAAGCTAAAGTTTCTGCTTGTCAGGTCGATAGCCGAATTAGAGAACTAGGTTTAGAGCTCTAAATTGGTACTTGAGCAGGGTAGGGGTATCCCGCTCTCGTGCTATCACATAGATAAAGCGGAGGCTATTATGGCTTTATACGTTAATACCAACGTAATGTCCCTGAATGCGCAGCGTCAGCTGATGAATTCAGGGAACTCTCTGGATACATCTTTCAAAAGATTATCTTCGGGTTTCAGAATTAACAGCGCATCTGATGATGCGGCTGGTATGCAGATATCAAACCGTTTAACAGGCCAGATAAATGGTCTGGATCAAGGCATTCGAAATGCCAATGACGGTATTTCACTGGCGCAAACTGCAGAAGGTGCGCTGGATGAAATGACTGCGATGTTCCAACGTGTCAGAACCTTGTCACAACAAGCGGCGAACGGTACCAATACTGATGAAGACCGTTTGGCGGTACAAGAAGAGATCCGCTCTCTTGTCAGTGAAGTTAACCGGGTTGCAACGGACACCACCTTTGGCGGACAAAACCTGCTTGATGGTACCTATCAGGCAAGTTTCCAGGTTGGTGCTGATGCTGCACAAACCATTTCGTTCAGCATGAGAGAGGTGGGTGGAACCGCGGCTGGTAACTCACTCACTGCAAACGGTGGCTTTACGCTGTCAGGGATTGCCGGTGCAGCTTCTACAGTAACCGGCAAAGCTTTGCATGGTGCACCATCTGTAGGTGTTATTGGTACAGCTCAACAAGCTACATTGTCAGCGCTGGACTCTGCTTACACCGCATCAGACACATACGCATCGGTCTTTACCGAAACAGGTATCAGTGTGTCGAGTCAGGTGGGTGCACAGCTTGTAATGGCTGGTATGGATGCGCTTATCGCTGTGGTTGATAAAAAGCGTGCCGAGTTAGGTGCGGTACAAAACCGTTTCCAATCGACCATCCGTAACCAATCAAACATCTCTGAGAACCTGAGCGCAGCGCGTTCGCGCATCAAGGATACTGACTTTGCACAAGAAACCGCTAACCTGACCAAAATGCAAATCTTGCAACAGGCGAGTAGTTCAATTCTGAGTCAGGCTAATCAGCGTCCTCAGGTGGCTCTATCGCTACTGGGATAAGCAGGTAGGGCCAGGTCCAGACTTCTCGTCAGACTTGGCCTATACTTAAGGAAGTTAGATTTCAAGTGAGGTTTTTCGTATGAATGATCTAGCTTTATCACAGCAAAATGGTAACTTCTCTTCTGCTTCTCGGACGGAACTGGTAAATAACACGGAAGGTCGCAAGTTTACAGATTCTCAGCGTCCTGTAGAGCATGCGAATAAAGCAGAAGCGCAGGAACAGAAGCAAGCGCAAACGAGCGTAAACCAGCAGCTGGCTGAAGCGCAACAGGCACAAAGTGTTGACGTTAAAGCCAGTCTGGATAAGTTAAATGAAATTATTCCCGTCACTTCAACAAACTTGTCATTTGAGTTTGATGAATCGGGAGACCCACCGTTTATTCGGGTTATTGACAAAGACAGTGATGAGGTGATCCGCGAGATCCCCTCTGAAGATATCAGGGAAATTGCTAAAGCTCTGGATGACTTTGCCGATACCATAAAGGGTAAAGGGTTGATTTTTGATCACACTGCTTAATAAGCAGGAACTGGAGTATAGTTATGCCACTCATTACATCAGCAGGTATTGGTTCTGGCCTTGATCTGGAAAGCATTATTAGTGCGACCGTCAGCGCCGAAAGAAACCCAAAACTGCAGCGATTGCTGGAAAAAGAAGACTCTCTGAAAGTCGAACTTTCGTCTATTGGTGAAGTGAAGTCGGCGTTATCTAAATTACAGGATACGTTCGAAAAGCTGGCAAATATGGATAACTTTGGTAAACGTACTGCCAGCATTACTCAACCTAGTGGTGGGGACTTAATTTCAGCAACACCCACATCCAGTACTTCTACCGGTTCATTTAAGATAGAAGTACAGCAACTTGCACAGGGCAGTCGCGCCGTATCGGGCGACGGCCTGTTTACTTCTGGTGACGATGTTGTTTCTGCTTCAGGCGGCACTTTGACCTTTGAAGCGGGTGCTGATAAGTCGTTTACTCTGGACGTCACTGCAGGCATGACTTTGTCTGAACTGCGTGATGCCATCAATGATGCTGATACAAATTTTGGTGTGACTGCCAACATTGTTAATACCGGCATTGACGGTGTGGGCAGTAAGTTGGTGCTCACGTCGAATGTTACAGGAGCGGGCAATGATCTGAAGGTCACGAACGACAATGCTGAGCTGGATAATGTGTCTACCGATGCCAATGGCGGTGGGGCTGGTAGCGGTGGTATGGCCATCGACCCGGCGAATGATGCTGCGCAGGATGCCATTATTGTTGTAGATGGTATTACTATCAACAACAGCTCAAATACATTCAAAGATGCAGTACAAGATTTGACGATTAAGGCGGTGCGTGAGAGTGAGGCAGGGGAAACAGCCAAACTTAACGTAGATGTTGACCGTGAAAGTGTCACAAAATTAGTGGATGAGCTAATCACTAATTACAACAACCTGATCGGCCAGATCGGTTTGCAAACGCGGGTAGGTAAACCGCTCAATGGTGACGCCAGTATGCGCTCTCTGAGCGCGCAACTGATTAATACATTAGGGGGAACCCTCACTGATGCTGGGCCATTCGAAACGATTTTTGATATGGGGATCGGCGTTAAGAAAGATGGTTACCTGGAAAAATCGTCACTGGTGCGTAGCCTGAATGAAGCCATGGATGAAAATTTTGACGATATTGGCAAGGCTTTTGCAGGTGAAAATGGTATCGCAAAGCAGATGGAGTCCTTGCTCGAGGAGTATGTCAAGCCAAAGGGGTTGTTGAAAGAAAGAGAAAACAACCTTAATGAGCAGATTAAAGACATCGATGCAGACAAAATCGACTTAAATGAAAGAATGGGTGAACTGGAAGCAGGATTGAGAAAAAAGTACGCTGGGTTGGATGTGTTGCTTGCGCAAATGCAACAAACTCAGACTTATCTGGGTTCTCAGCTGGCCAGTCTACCAGGCTTTACCAGTTCTAAATCGTAAATAGAGAGTGTTGCCATGTATAATGCAAAAGTAAGAAATTATCAAAAAGAGGCGCTAAAAACGCGCGTAGCAGGTGCTGACCGCTACGAAATTATTCAAATGCTGATGGCCGGAGCACTAGAAAAAATGGTGCTTGGAAAAGTTGCGATTGAGAAAAAGCATTTTGAAGCAAAAGCTGAACATATCTCGAAAGCGTCAGCTATCATTGAAGCCCTCCGAGCATCTTTGGACTTCGAAGTCGGTGGCGAAGTGACAGAAAACCTGTATGCATTGTATAGCTACATGCTGGATCGCCTAGTAGATGCGACCATGAAAAACGATGCATCGATTGTCGATGAAGTGTCGGGTTTGCTCAAAGAGATTAAATCGGCGTGGGATGCCATTCCCGTTGATGTTCGCATGGAAACACTGAATCAACAGTCCAGTGAGTCAAGCTATGGTTGATATTGATGGCTTGTTTGTAAAGCTAGACGACGCAACAAAAGCCATTGAACAAGAAGAATATGGCAAGGCTCAGGAAGGAATTGTGGCAATTTCTGAGCTTTTGCATGCGATTGAGCAGCATCAATGGGTTGAGCACCAGGAAAAGATGGTGCGTTTTGAACAAGCCTTTCGAACTTTGCTCACTCAAGTTGCACAAGCGAAAGAGCAGACCAAGGATCAGTTAGGTACTTTTCGGCGCAACACTGGAAAGTTAAAAGCCTATAGAGCCAACCTTTAGAAAAAATTTGTTTTCTATCATTTAGTTGGCATTTTACTTGCTGGCATGTATGCTAATTTAAGTAAGTAATAGACAGGCTCACAACATGACCTCAGACGATAACCTCGATCTTCAACAAATGTTGAAGGCTGCAGAAGAGAAGTTGCTCGCGACACAACAGCAAAAAGAGCGTGAGCAAATCTTTGCCGACCAGGCTAATCCCCGTTTCGAGCGCAACCTTGCTGCATTTCGTAAATATTATCCAGAAATTGCCAACAGTATAGAGCGCTTTCAGACCCGCGAAGATTTTTGTATCCATGTCACGCAGTCCGGTCACGGTAACTTCTTTCCAAGAGGCAAGGATGTGCCCTTGTATGGTGACGATCCCGTTGCTCAGGCAAAAGAGCAAGTCGCACATTATACCAAGCATGCTAACTTTGGCAGGACAGATTACTTTGAGGCAACGCCCTGGCAAAGCACAGATAAACGTGTTCATGTACGTTATATGGTCAAACTGGTTGAAATACTCTCCAGTATCAAGCACACCGGTGGCAAACGTCTAGATTCATTACCCGAGGTATTTCCCAGCGCCATTGTGTTTGGCATAGGACTGGGGTACCACCTGACGGAGCTGCTGCAGCGTCATAAATTTGACTATCTTTTTATTTGTGAGCCAGATCTTGAACTCTTTTTTGCCAGTCTATTTTGTATTGACTGGGATGAAATCATTACCACCATTGATGATCAGGGTGGGTGCTTATTTTTGCACCTGGGCATAGATTATCAGGATTTTTTCAACGAAATTTTTAAAGTCGCTGAAGATATTGGTATTTTCTCTATCATTAACAGTTTCTGTTATCAGCATTATCCGTCTGATGAAATCACCAACCTGATAAAAGCATTTTTCGATAATTATTATCAGCTGCATCAAGGGTTTGGGTTCTATAATGATGCAATCACCGGCCTTGCACACGCTGTGCTCAATGCGGAGCAGGGCGCCAGCTTCTTATTTCCACGTATCAAAGGAAAGGAGCTGGCTCAGCAAATTCCGGTATTTGTTGTCGGCAATGGTCCGTCACTAGATGAATCCATTGAACTACTCAGGGCACACCAGGATGATGCGATTATCATTGCTGGTGGCACCGCGTTTCAAAGTCTGATGAAAGCGGGCATTAAACCCGATTTTCATGTATTGGTAGAACGCACCCAGGCAACCTACGATGTCTTATTGCATATCGAGCCTGAAGAAGGATATGGAGACACCAATTTATTGGCTGTCGATGTCATGCATCCCGATGTTCCTAAGCTTTATAAATGGACAGGGATCGGCCTTAAAGGCCCCGAAGCGGCTTCTGCATTTTTAACTATGGAAACGCTTAAGCGCTACGGACTAAGCGTGACCTCGTTGCCCGCCTGTGGTCCTCTGGTTTCAAACACAGCAGCGGCCTATGCCGTATCCATGGGTTTTGAAGATATCTATTTGATTGGTGTTGACAATGGCTATACGCAAAAAGGCAGCACGCACTCTAAACTCAGTATCTACAATGATGAACAGCTGAAATCCAGTTTTAAGCCAATGGCTGGTGCAACCATTAAACTGGAGGGTAACTTTGGTGATGATGTGCTTGCAACACCCTTATTGGCGCTATCTAAAGCAATGTTAGACAGACTGGCCCACAGCGCGCCTGGGTGTCGTATTTATAATGTCGGAGAAGGTGCGAAGATCCGTGATGCTATTCCACTGCGTGAAGAGCAAGTTTTAATCGCTAAGTCTTCTTTGGATAAACATCAGACTGTTGAAGCACTTAAGCAAGCACACTTTCAGCCGATCGACTTGCAGGATGCAGAGAAAAGCATGGCAATTGAAGAGTATCAAGAGCTGTGTGATTACCTCATTGAAATAGGCGAACGTCCGTTCGCAACTAGAGAAGAAGCCAATGAGCTGCTTAAAGCACAACAAAGAGTGGTGTATGCTTATCGCAAATCTGTACACCCTCACTTCTTTCACTTGATAAAAGGCACGTTGCTGTATTTCCACTGTCCGTTGATGACTATGATGTACTTTTTTGAAAACGAAAAAGAAACCATGGCGCACTTTAAACGCGGCTTTGCAATCTGGTTAGAGTTCCTCAAAGAGATCAGAGAGGACTTTGCCCTGAATTGGCATACCAAGTGTGATTTCACCTTGCCTAAGTACCGTAACGAAGATAAATAAATGGATACTTTACACCTGATTGGCCGCTCCAGCGGCCTGCTTGACGAAGATATATCGACACATCACGAAGCGCTCAGTAACCTGGTTCGCCAGTCAAGATTCTTGGTGCTGGGCGGAGCGGGCACAATTGGCCAGGCGGTGAGCAAAGAAATATTTAAACGCCAGCCAAAACTACTGCATATTGTTGATATTAGTGAAAACAACTTAGTGGAATTGGTGCGTGATATTCGTTCTTCGTTAGGATATATCGAGGGCGAATTTAAAACCTTCACATTGGATATTGGTTCACTAGAGTTTGCGGCGTTTCTGTCTGCACAGTCAGATTACGACTATGTACTGAATCTCTCTGCATTAAAGCATGTACGTAGCGAGAAAGATCCTTTCACGCTTATGAGAATGATAGAGACCAATATCTTTAACTCGCAGAAGACCCATGCGCAGTCCATTCAAAAGAATGCGAAAAAGTATTTCAGCGTCTCTACTGATAAAGCGGCTAATCCTGTGAATATGATGGGGGCGAGTAAGCGGATTATGGAGCTGTTTTTGATGCGTGGCAGTGCGAAACTGCCAGTGTCGATGGCGCGCTTTGCCAATGTGGCTTTCAGTGACGGCTCCTTATTACATGGGTTTGACATGCGACTCAAGAAACGTCAGCCGATCGTCGCACCCAAAGACATTAAACGTTATTTTATAACGCCGGAAGAATCGGGCCAGTTGTGCTTGTTATCTTGCTTGCTGGGTCACAACCTCGATATCTTTTTTCCAAAACTAAGGGATGAGCTACACCTGCAAACCTTTTCTGATATTGCCCAGCGCTATCTGGCATATTATGGCTATGAGCCTTACCTGTGTGACTCAGAGGAGCAAGCCAGAGCGCTGATGTCAGAGTTGCCAAAGGCGGGCAAGTGGCCATGTTTATTCAGTGAATCAAATACCTCTGGGGAGAAACCCCAGGAAGAATTTTTCACTGAGCAGGAAACCCTGGACTTAGCGCGCTTCACTAATCTTGGCGTGATAAAGCAACAAGCTTGCTTTGATGAGGCGAAATTAGATGCTTTTGCAACTGCAGTCAGCGATCTGCGACAATCCGGACGATGGACAAAAGCGCAACTGGTCACATTATTTGAACAATTATTGCCAGAATTTGCCCATCTGGAGTTAGGGCGCTCACTGGAAGATAAAATGTAATGTCGATTTCAAAAGAGCTGATAGCGCACATCCGCGCATACTATGAAACCAATGGCGTGATACCGCTACATCAACCTACCTTTGACCATCTCGAAAAGCAAAAGGTAATGGAGACAATTGAATCAAGCTTTGTTTCCAGTGTAGGGCAGTATGTCGATGCGTTTGAGCGGCAGCTTGCAGACTATTGTGGCGCCAGGCAGGCTATTGCGACGGTTAATGGTAGTGCAGCGCTGCATACAGCGCTTTATATGGCAGGCGTGCAACCAGGCGATCTGGTGATTACCCAGGCGCTTACCTTTGTGGCGACCTGTAATGTGATCCACCATCTGCAAGCTTCACCGTTATTCATAGATGTTAATCGTACCAGCCTGGGCTTATGCCCAGAGGCCATGGCAGACTATTTAACCCAGCATGCATTTTTGGATAGCGACGGCCACTGTCGTCATCGACAGACGAAACAGATCATTCGAGCTGTGGTGCCAATGCATACCTTTGGTCACCCCGTTCAGCTTAATGAGCTGGCGGCGCTGTGTGAACAGTGGAATCTGGTATTGGTTGAAGATGCGGCAGAGAGCCTCGGTTCCTGGTATAAAGGCCAACATACAGGCACCTTTGGCTGCCTTGCGGCGCTGAGTTTTAATGGCAACAAAATCATCACCACAGGTGGAGGCGGCGCTTTATTGTGTAATAGTGGTGAGATGGGGAGCCGCGCTAAACACCTGACCACGACTGCGAAGGTACCTCACCCATATGAGTATTATCACGATGAACCCGGATTCAACTTTCGGATGCCTAACCTTAATGCGGCGTTAGGATGTGCACAACTTAGCAAGTTGGATGCATTTCTAGCACAAAAAAGAGCATTGGCTGCGCGCTATGAAGCTTTTTTCCATGCGACTGATTATGAGTTTGTTACAGAGCCAAGCTATGCGCGCTCCAATTACTGGCTAAATGCTGTTATTTGTCCGTCCAGCGAGGAAAAAGAGGCGCTATTACGCTCGACCAACGCAGAGAAAGTATTAACTCGGCCTGTATGGCAATTGATGAATCGGTTGCCTATGTATCAAGGTTCATTAAGTGGTCCATTGACGGTGAGTGAGTGGTTGAGCGATCGCCTGGTCAACTTGCCGAGCACACCGGTACTGTAGAGCCGTTGCGTTTGGGAAGCGACTGTTTAAGTCTATTGTTATTCACAAGTCTTTGACAGGTATCAAGTTGCTTAAATGTGACTTAAGTTCTAATGGACTGGTTAAGATCATTACGAAAGGCTGTGAACAGTGATTTAAGGATTGGCTTGTGAAATGCATACCTTTGACATGACTTAGATGTGCTGTATTGCGACGTTAGGTGAACAGATGAAAGATAGTTACGACGATATTGTAGTAGGGGCTGGCATTGCCGGTATTGTGGCGGGCCTGGTAAAAGCGCAGCAGGGGCGTAAGGTACTGCTAGTCGACAATGCAACTGAGGCTGGTGGCCTGATGCGCTCGTTTCATACCCCACAAGGGCATACATTTGACTATGGCACCCACCTGCTGTGTGAATTGGGTGATGAAGCGCTGGACAACTTACTGTTTGCAGAAGTAAGAGACGGCGCGTGGATTGAATTTGATGGGCTCCAGTGTGGACATTTTGTGCATGGCCAGCTAGGGGAGGTATCTCCCGTTGTCGATGCCGCAGTTTTGCCAGAGGCCGATTATTTTCGGGGTCTTTATGAACTAACTGAAGCCACAGCATCACGCAAAGCGCACTATGCCAGCCTGGCTGAGCAGTTGCATTGCCAGTTTGGCAAAACAATCAGTGAACAACTCATGATCCCCGCTGCAGAAAAGCTATTCTTCCAGTGCGCCAGTCATTTGACCCCAGATTCGCATCTGCTATTCGGGCTGGCGCGAGTGCAGGGATACAGTGCGCAAGCGGTACGAATGCTTAAACAGTTACCCTTGCTGGATGAGGTATTGGCATATCGTTCTTTTCACGAGGGCAAAACGGGCCAGGCGCGGTTTTACCCCGAGTCAGGCGGTGTTGGTGCCTGGGTTGATATTCTGTTGGATAAGTTTGTTGCTTTGGGTGGTACTTTGTCTTTGGGAACTCAGATCTCAGACATTGAGTATCAGGAAGGGCAGATCTCCGCTTTGACCATTGGCGATCAACGCGTTGCCACACAGCTCGTGACCTGGACTGTCCCCTTGTTTGGTTTACTCAAGTTGCTACCGGTCACACTGAGCAAACCGGCCGAGCCGCTATTGTTTTTAGACTCTTATCTGATACACCTGATAGTTGACTGTCCCCCATCGACGGCAATGCATTATTATTGCAACTATGATCCGCAATATAGTCATTTCAGGACGACGCTGTATTCAAATATGCAGGGCCATGGAGATGCGGATGGCTACAGGGCAACGGTTGAGTTGTTTAGAGCTGCGGGCTCGTCTCAATCGGCACCGGATGAACAGGCGATCTTAGATGAACTTAAGGCCTGCGGCGTTTTTCCATCGGATAGCGAATTACGTTTTGCCACCACAGATTTTATCCCAAACAGCTTTCCTGTTCCGACACATGCATTCCGTGCGCTGCAAAAAGAACAACTGGAGACAGTCAAGTCTGCGGTGAGCAACATTCAGCTTTTTGGTAAAGCGCGTGGCGACATCTTTTTTATGAACGACGTGATCCTGGATGTTTATAAGCATGCCCAGAGATAAAGACAAGGTGCTTTTAGGCGTGAATAGTCGCGGTTTGCTTAATTCACGCCTGATTCGGTTTGCATTTTTTTGGTCTTAGCACAAATCTGTTAGAATAGATAAATAACTAAAAAAATTGGATTTATGTAAGCCATGAAAATCAAGCCGCCAACGCAGCTTCCGACAATCATGCTGATCACCAGCTCCCGAGCCGAGTTTGGCGTACTTTACTGGTTGATAAAAGCGTTACACGCATCTGAACACTTCAATTTTGAGTTGGTTGTAACGGGTAATCACCTGGTGCCCGAGCAGGGTTATACGCTCAACGAAATCGAAGATGAGGCAATCGAGATCACTGAGTGTGTCGATATTATGCTTGCCGGCAGCAGTCGCTGTGCGAAGGCAAAATCATCGGCTCTGGGCATGATGAGCTTTGCAGATGTGTTCGCGCGTCGCGAACCGGATCTGGTAATGGTCATGGGTGACCGATATGAACTACTGGGCATAGTGTCGGCAGCTGCGCTGATGTCTATTCCTGTGTCTCACTTCTCCGGTGGTGAAATCACCGAAGGGGTTATTGATGACACGGTTCGCCATACCCTGACCAAAATGTCGCAACTGCACTTTGTTTCTAACGAATCGCACCGCAACCGGGTGATCCAGTTAGGCGAGCCGCCCTCAACGGTGTTTAATGTTGGTGAGCCGGGGTTAGAAAATATACGCCGTTGCAGTACTTTGTCACAAACAGAGCTGGCAGAAAGCCTTGATTTTTCATTAGACAGCCCCTTCATTCTCTTTACTTTTCACCCAGTGCCTAAAGATGGTGCGCTGACAGGTGAACAGCAATTGACCGAGGTCTTATCTGCGCTCGATGCGCTGATGGCGACTTACAAGGTCATCATTACATTTCCAAACAATGATGAGGCCGGAGCAGCCTTTATTCCTTTGCTCAGTGCGTTCAGGCAACAACATAGCGAGCGCGTATGTTTAATTGCATCACTAGGGTTTAAACGTTATCTGTCAGCACTTAAACATTGTGCGATGGTGTTCGGCAATTCTTCAAGTGGGCTGATAGAGGCGCCATCATTTGGTAAACCCACCATCAATATTGGTAACCGGCAAGCGGGCCGCACACGCGGTGTTAATGTTATTGACGTTGAGGTCGATAAAAAAGCCATACTAAATGCAGTAGATAAGGCATCAGATGCACAGTTTCTGACGCAACTGAGCCGTGAGGTGAACCCTTATGGTGATGGTCACACGGTCGATAAAGTCCTTGAAGTATTGAAAAAAGTACAGTGGCCGATTAACTGCCGAAAAAAATTTTATGATATAGGTGCATAATGCAATACGAGTCCGTTTTTATCATCGCCGAGGTGGGCGTCAATCACAATGGCAGCCTTGAATTAGCAAAAAAGCTGATCGACGTGGCTGTTGAAGCCGGCGCTGATGCTGTCAAATTCCAGACTTTTGTTACCGAAGAAGAGTTAGTGAAAAGCACGCCCAAAGCGGCTTATCAGCAACAAACCACCTGTGCTGAAGAAACACAGTTCGAGATGGTTAAAAAGCTTGAGCTGAATAAACAGCAGCACATTGAACTGATCCAGTATTGCCAACAGCACGATATTGAGTTTATGTCATCTCCGTTTGACCTAATCAGCGTCAATTTATTGAATGAGCTGGATGTGAAGCGGATCAAGATCCCTTCGGGAGAGATCACCAATGTTCCGTTCCTCAGAGCAATAGCCGCTCTAAACAAGCCGGTCATTCTATCTACCGGAATGGCCTACCTGGCAGAGGTTGAATTTGCGCTCTCTCATCTTAAAGCTGGTGGACTGGATGAGCAGCAGATTGCGATACTGCATTGTACGTCCGAATACCCGGCAGCAATGGAGCTAGTGAACCTCAATGCAATGACAACATTAAAGCAACAGTTTGGTCTGCCAGTGGGGTATTCAGATCATACGCTCGGCGCTGAAGTCGCGCTGGCCAGTGTGGCACTGGGGGGGAAGATCATTGAAAAACACATCACTTTAGATAACTCCATGCCCGGACCGGATCATGCGGCATCATCTGAGCCTGAACAGTTTAAAGAAATGGTCAGGCAAATCCGAAACGTTGAGGTGGCACTTGGCAGCGACATAAAACAGCCGACGGCGCCAGAGCTGGCGACAAAGGATGTGGTGAGAAAAAAAATCGTCGCGAGACACAGCATTCGACAAGGTGAGCAACTGACTGCTGAAAACCTAACAACCAAACGCTCGCCAAAGGGGGTGGGAGCAGAGCATTGGTTTGAGGTAATAGGCGGTATTGCAAGCCAGGATTATGACCCTGATATGCCGGTCGAGATCGGCTCACATACCCTGAGCTGAGCCGCTGCCGTCATGTTTGTTGATTTAAGCACCGCACAAGCCTGGTTTGATATGCTAGATCAGGATAAGCAATACCCAACCGCCTCACCCGAATATATTCAGTTAGAGGCAATGCAATCCCGCGATCGTACGGCGGTGTTTTACTTATGTCTTGAGCAGGCTGAGTTTTACTATCTGGCCGGGTATCTCACACACAGTGAGCAAGGCTTGATTGACTTTGAAACGCCCCGGGGATACGGCGGTGTGATCACCAATGTCACGGATCCTAAAAAACTGGCTCACTTGAGCCAGGCGTGCGTTAGTGCCTTTGCAAAGCGGGGCGCATTATGTGGCTTTATCCGCACAATTCCGGCATGGCAAAATCATCGTCAGATGTCGGGAGACAGTTGGTTTGACAGGCGCACTGTGGCGATTGATTTAACCGTACCAGATCTGTTGGCAAGCTATCAGACCAGAGCAAGAACGGCTATCCGTAAGTCACGCAAGGAGCATGTTTGTGTAAAACAAGCTGCGTCTTTGCAGGAGTGGTTAGCGTTTTTTGAACTGTACCAAAGGCGTATGTCAGAGCTAAATGCCACGCAGGAGTATCTGTATGACAGGGATTACTTTACAGCCTTGTCAGGTTCAGCGCTGGCGAAACTGTATTTGGCATACCGGGATGGCCAGGTACTGGCGGGATGTATTGTATTGCAGACTGGGTTTTTTGCGGAATATCATTTATCGGCATCCACAAAAGATGGTATGAAATATGCCTGTACTCAGGCATGTGTTCATTTTGCGGCACAAGCCTGTCAGACGCAGGGGGTTAAGGTGATGCACTTGGGTGGTGGTCTGAGTAATGATGAAAAAGATCCCCTGTTCTTTTTTAAAGCGGGTTTTTCTGATCTTCATCTGGACTTCAATATCTGTCGATGGATCTTTAACTCTGCTGCATATGAAGCGCTGAGGGCACAGTATCAAGCTGCGGGAAAACCCGTTAACAGAGTAATATTTTATAGGTGAATGGCTATGGCATGGGATGATGTATGGGAACGCGTTTTTACTTCACAAGAATGGGGTAAGTACCCCGGAGAAGATGTGATCCGCTTTATTGCGAGAAATTTCTACCAGCTTGAAGATAGACGGTCCGTTAAAATTTTGGAAATTGGTAGTGGGCCTGGCGCAAACTTATGGTTTCTGGCACGCGAAGGGTTTGATGTTTATGCAATTGAAGGCTCCCCCTCGGGTGTTGAGCAGGCCAAGGCACGCCTTGATAAGGAGCTACCAGGCTGGCGTGGTGAAGTTTTGTGTGGTGACTTTAGCTCGTTGCCATACGATAGCGAGACATTTGATGCGGTAATTGATGTTGAGGCGGTGACCTGCAATCCATTTGCCGAGTCAGTGGCGATATATAAAGAAGTACACCGAGTGCTAAAGCCCGGTGGAAAGCTGTATTCAAGAACATTTGCTAAAGGCACGCTCGGCGATGAAACCGGCGAGAAGATAAGCCATAACTGTTATCTGACGGATACCGGGCCGACGGCAGGTAAAGGGCCCACTCGGTTTACGGCTGAGGATGAAATCGCCCAGTTATTAGCACCGTTCTCCAGTTTCAGTTTCGGCGAATTGGCCCGTAGTGAAGATCAAGTGTTAATTACCAAAGAATGGTGTATGACTGCGGTAAAATAAAGAGGTACCCATTATGAACGAACCCTGGACCGATTCGCTGCTGCCATTGCCGGCAACGATGCAAGATGCTATCAAAACGCTTAATGAGTCGTCAATCAAACTCGTCTGCTTGACCAATGCACAGGCACAGCTGGTAGGAGTGATCACGGACGGGGACATTCGCCGCGCTATCGTGGCGGGTAAGGAGTTGAGTACACCCGTGACGGACTTTATGTGTACCACTCCGGTTACTTTTAGTCCACAAGACAGCCGCATCGCCCGCAAAAAAGCCTTTGAGCATCACAAATTGCTTTATATCCCGGTTTTGGATGCGGAAAATAAAGTCATCAATATTGAGGTCTCTCAGTCATTATCTGTGTTGACACAAAGTAACACGGTATTTCTGATGGCGGGTGGTTATGGCACCCGGCTAAGGCCCTTAACGGAAGAGTGTCCCAAGCCATTACTTAAGGTAGGGACAAAACCTATTCTGGAAACTATCATAGAGAGTTTTGTGAATTACGGGTTTCAGGAGTTTAAGGTCTCGGTGCATTACCTCGCAGAGCAAATCAAAGACTACTTTAAGGATGGTAGCCAGTTTGGGGTCGATATTGGCTATGTAGAGGAGTCTAAACCGCTGGGAACAGCAGGTGCATTGAGCTTGTTACCTGCGCAGACCGATCCTTTGATTTTAATGAACGGCGACTTACTGACCAAAGTTGATTTCAAGGAGCTCCTGGCTTATCACCTTAGCGAGCAAGCGCAGATCACTATGTGCGTGCGGGAATATGAATATCAGGTTCCCTATGGTGTGATTAATGCGCAAGATAATCAGGTAAAAGAGATTGTCGAAAAGCCCATCGAGAAATATTTTGTCAATGCAGGGATCTACGTCATCTCGCCCGAGGTCGTCAATGCACTGGCCAAGGGCGGTCACAAAGATATGCCTGACCTCATCAATGAATGTCTTGCGAAACAAGAAAAAGTCGCGATGTTCCCAATTCATGAATACTGGCTCGATATTGGACGAATGGCTGATTTCGAGCGAGCTCAGATTGATTTTTTACATAACTTCTAGGCATTACTTTGAAGGTACTCGTTTCTGGGTATGGCAATATTGCAAAGCGCCATATCAATAACTTAATGTTGCTGGCTGACATCACACACTTAGTTGTGGTGCGCCGTTCAGCGGCACAACTGGACCAGCAGTACAGTTTTCCCGTGACAGTATATAGCGCTCTGGATGAGGCGCTGTCTGCTCATACGTTTGATATTGCATTTGTCTGCTCTCCGGCACCGCAGCATGCCCCTCAGGCCTTGCGGCTATTTGAACTTGGTATCCCCTGCTTTTTGGAAAAGCCGCTCTGTCAGACGCAGCAGCAGGCGCAAGCTTTACTGGCGCAGCACAAGCATCACCCTGTCCCAGTCATGCTGGGATATGATCTGCGCTTTACTCAGGGATATGCACAGTTAAAACGCTTACTTCAGCAGCTTAATTTGGGCACAATCTGGCGTATTTCTGCCGGTGTCGGTCAGTATCTACCCGACTGGCGACCGGGAAAACCCTACCAATCCTGCGTATCGGCACGCAAGTCCCTGGGTGGCGGTGTGCTCAGAGAGCTTAGCCACGAATTAGATTACTTGATTGGCTTGTTCGGGATTAAGCTCAATAAGGTCGGTGTATTGAAAACGGTTCATCCGAGTCTGGAGATGGACTGCGAGAACGAGGCTCAGATCCTGGCCATGGCGACGATTGACGGCCAGCAGGAACAGGTTAGTACCCATGTCAGCCTGGATATGTTGTCAAGAAAAGCGTTCAGGACACTGAAAGTGAGTGGTACCGAAGGGGAACTGGTGTGGGATGCTATCGCACAAACGCTCCTTATTCATAACGGGGTTGAGGAACGTATTGTCGAGGTATTCGAAGAGGGTAATCAGCCCTATATCAGAATGATGCAAGTATTTCTCGATAAAATTGCACACTGGCAATGCGATGATGCAGAGCTCCGTCAGGGGATTGCAGTGCAGTCACTGATTGAGCAAATCGAGCAGGAGGACGTACAAATTCATGGCTAAGATTTTTGCAGTTACATTCGCGCGAGCGGGATCCAAAGGCATTATTAAAAAAAATATTAAGCCATTAAATGGAAAACCCTTACTGGCTTATAGCATTGAATTGGCACACCAGCTTTCACAGGTAGAGGGCGTATATGTGTCAACGGACGGTGATGACATCGCACAGGTTGCCACTACTTATGGGGCTCAGGTGATCACGCGCCCTGAAGCGCTTGCCAGCGACCAGGCCAATGAGTGGCTTGCCTGGCAGCATGCTGTGGAGTATCTGCAAGCCCATTGCAACATGCAAGATGATGACTTGTTTCTGAGTTTACCGTGCACTGCACCGCTGCGTGCCCGCGAGGATATCGAACGATTGGTAAGCCAGTTTAATGAATCGACTTGCGATTTGGCACTGTGTGTGACTGAGTCAGCAAGAAACCCTTATTTTAATATGGTGCGCCTTGATGATGACGGACTGACATCGCTGGTGTGCGACGCAGGCCAGTTCCATCGCAGACAGGACGTGCCCTCAGTATATGACGTGACAACGGTCGGTTATTTGACGACGGCACGGTTTGTTTTAACAGCAACTGGGGTGTTATCAGGCAGTACATTAGGTGTGGTAATACCCAGATCGCATAGCATTGATATTGACGATCAACTTGATTTTGAATTTGCTGAACTATTAATAAAAAAACGGGAGCAAGCATGAGGACGATTGCGCAGCTGCAGGATATGCAGCACACCTGGACACTCATTACCGGCGGAGCAGGTCATGTTGGCAGAACGGCGGCTGAAACGATTCTGGAACTGGGGGGCAAGGTGATCCTGGCCGATCGCCACTCTGAGGCCCTGAATGCGGCAATAGAAGGGCAGTTCAAAGATGCGTATGCACAAAAGCGGATTGCCATCGTGAGCGTAGATTTGGCTCAGAGCAGCGACATCAGTGAGATGATGCGTGAAGTAGAGACTATCACAGGAGGCACGCTGAATTGTTTGATCAACAACGCCGCGTTTGTTGGTACAGATAATCTCACCGGCTGGTGCGTGCCTTTTGCGCAGCAATCTTTGGAAACGTTTAAGGCATGTATTGATGTTAACCTAACGGCCCCATTCCAGATCAGCCAGCAAGCATGTCAGCTGATGGCGAGGTCGGAACATAAGGTAAAGTCCATCATTAATATTTCTTCGATATACGGCGTTGTCGGGCCGCAAATGGACCTCTATGCCGGCACTGATATGGGTAACCCTGCAGCTTATGCCGCCAGTAAAGCGGGCCTAATGCAACTTACCCGCTGGATGGCACCTGTTGTGGCACCTCAGATCCGGGTTAACACCCTTTTACTGGGTGGTATTGAAAGAGGTCAGCCCGAATCGTTTAGCAAAAAATATAATAGTAAGGTGCCGCTTGACCGGATGGCGACAGAAGAAGACGTAAAAGGTGCCATTGCCTACCTTGCCAGCCAGCTGTCTAACTATATGACAGGGCAAACATTAAGTCTGGATGGCGGCTGGACAGCCGTATAGCACTCAGTATCAAACCAAACTCACTGAGCTGCCCCCCGGCAAAGGAGCTTTACACTATGCGCAGTTGGGGGTTAAAAATTAACCGTCAACTGCGTGATAAAGCCTTTAAGATTTGTGCGTATCATCATATACTGGACATAGGTATGATACGAGCGGGGGTATGCTAGTATGAAAATCGGAGCACCAAATTTTCCATCTACAACGCAAACTGAATCAGTTTCGAATAAACTAAACAATCAGCTTGCGAGTGGTAAACGCGTCACATCGGCGGCAGATGACGCCGCTGCGCTGCAAATAATTAATCGCCTGACGTCTCAGCAAGAAGGTTACAGCCAGTCTATTCGTAATGCCTACGATGGTATCTCATACTCTCAAACGACCGATTCTGCGCTATCTGGTGTTAACGATGCGGTATCGCGGATCCGTGAACTCTCTATCCAGGCGGGTAATGGCGCACTGACAGATTCAGACAGACAAGCCTTACAGGACGAAGTCTCTCAGCTTCAGTCGCAGATCACCGACACTTTTGAAAACACCACCTTTGGTGGCCAGGCCTTGTTTGACGGCAACCAAACCAGTTTCCAGGTTGGGCCAGGTGCTAATACAACGCAAGGCTTTACTGCGTCGGACGGCAGCTTTGCCAATCCTATTCTGAGCGTTGATATTTCAACGCAAGCGGGTGCGCAAACTGCCATAGATGCGGCCGATCAGGTATCGGAAGCGCTGAACACGCAAAGAACGCAGCTGGGGGCTTTTGAGAATACCCTAAGCAGCACAATACGCGGTCTGGGCACGCAAAGAGACAATATTGCTGAAAGCCAAAGTCGGATCCAGGATACTGACTACGCCAGTGCGGTGGCAGAGCAAACTGCCAATGATATTTTATCCCAGGCATCAATTGCACTGCGAGGCCAGGCAAACCAGTCCGCTTCGTCGGTGTTGGGTTTGCTGTAAGCCACCTCTCAGAACGAAACACAAGGCCAGTGAACTGACACTGGCTTTTTTAATGCATTTTCATCACTGAGCTAACGTTGTTAAGCTGAAAACCTGTTCAGACAGAAGTACATCACGCTGATCAAGACGACATAAGCACAAGCCTTTTCGAGGCTACGCGTCTCCGTTCCTGATAAAGGTACGCGTGCTTCACTTTTCTTCGTTTTAATCCTTAAGTATTGATTTAGCGCATAGGCTGCGGCGTTTTTTTGGCGTTGATGTCAAAAACTTGCCACTTAGGTATTGCATCCCCATGTCACTGACTTACAATCATTACTATTGATGTAGACGAAGAAGTTTGACCTTGCGGGCATGATTACGATCCTCGATAACAATAATAACAGAGCAACCGGACTGGCTGCGGCATTGAGCTTTGTCGGGCAGCCGGCACAGGTGATTGCAGAGCCGGAGTTTTCCTCCGAGCTATTCAGCAATCTACAAGAGCCAGTGGTGATCCTGGGTGCTCTGTCACAGCACAACCATGAGGTGCTGATAAAATCATTGCCTGCAGTGCCATTTTTGCTGATTGGGGAAACCCTAAGGCCGCTGCTTTCCCTCGCCAATGTGATTGGTCTTATCACGGAGCCGTTTAGTCAGGAAGTGACCATGCAGCTGCTGCACGATTGTCAGCAGTATTTGCGTATGTTGCCGGGCAAGTCGACTCAGCTCAATGACGCTAAATCGTTTGATGGCCTGGTAGGTGATACCAAAGCCGTTAAGGAAGTGCGCTTTTTAATCTCCCAGGTGGCTAAAACAGACGCAAATGTGTTGATCCTTGGTGAATCAGGTACAGGTAAAGAGGTGGTCGCACGCAATGTACACTTGCTGTCTAACCGCAATTCGGGCCCGTTTGTACCGGTTAACTGTGGCGCTATTCCTGGTGAGCTGCTGGAAAGCGAGTTGTTTGGTCATGAGAAAGGCGCATTTACCGGGGCAATCTCGGCGCGTAAAGGGCGCTTTGAACTGGCACAAGGCGGTACATTATTCCTCGACGAAATAGGCGATATGCCGTTGCAGATGCAGGTTAAGTTGCTACGTGTTTTGCAAGAGCGCAGCTACGAGCGCGTTGGCGGCACTAAGCCCATTCAGGCAGATGTCAGGGTGATTGCAGCCACACACCGTAATTTGGAAACCATGATCGAAGAGGGTAAGTTCCGTGAGGATTTGTTCTACCGCCTCAATGTATTTCCCATCGAGAACCCCTCGCTGCGTGAACGTGCTGATGACATTCCTTTGTTGCTCAAAGAGTTACTGCGCCGTGTTGCAGAGCAGGGCGGCAGTTCAGTCAAATTCACCGATCGTGCCATTGACAGTCTCAAGGCACATAGCTGGCCCGGTAACATTCGTGAACTGGCAAACCTGGTAGAACGCATGGCCATTATGTTCCCGGAAAAAGTGGTGGATGTCACAGACTTACCGGGTAAGTATCGTTATATCGATGTCGAGGCTTACGAACCTGAATATCCGGAAGAACTACTCGAAAAAGATGTCTTTAACGAGCTGTTCAGTGATGGATTCAGTGATTTTGAAGATGAAGAAGAATCACTTGAACAGAGCAGTGCAGAGACTGGTCTTGGGCTACTACCAGATGAAGGGATAGAGCTAAAAGAGTATCTCGCAGACATGGAAATTAGCCTGATCACCCAGGCACTTGAGCGCTACGATTATGTGGTTGCCAGAGCTGCAGAGATTTTGGGTGTACGCCGCACCACGCTGGTCGAAAAAATGAAAAAATACAACCTAAACCGCGACTAGCCATGGTGCCAGGAAATTAGAAGAGCGGCGCTTTGATAGCGCCGTTTTTTATGGTTTTGAGAAAGCAGCCTCTATGTACCATATTTCTGATTACTCAACTGTGCTTTAATATCTAATTGCTGATACATCTCTAAAATCGGCGCTTTACAAAAGCAGTCGTCGTGATGATCATTGACCATGCCACAGGCCTGCATGTGGGCATAGACTGTGGTGGGTCCGAGGAATTTAAAACCTCGTTTTTTCAGGTCTTTTGCGAACTGGGTGCTGATCTCTGTGGTGGCCTGATAATCCTGCGGGCTATGGATAGTGCTCACGATTGGTTCAAAGTTAACAAACTGCCACTGGTAGTAAGCAAAACTACCAAATTCTTGTTGTATCTCAATAAACCGCTTGGCGTTATTGATTGTGGCCTGAATTTTTAGTTTGTTACGGATGATCCCCGCGTTATCCATCAATTTAATGACATCCTCTTCTGTCATCGCTGCGACCTTGTGTGGGTCAAATTGATGAAACGCCGCCCGGTAGTTGTCGCGCTTTTTCAAAATGGTGTACCAGCTCAGACCTGCCTGTGCCGATTCCAGTGTAATAAATTCGAATAACTTAGTGTCTTCCAGTACGGGTTTTCCCCATTCCTCATCGTGATAGGCGACATAATCAGGCTTGCTCAAATCGACCCAGTGACAGCGTGTGGTCATGATATTGTCCTTAATGTTGATGTTAGGTTGGCTTCAGTGTAGCGCATAATGAATGGCTGTACAAATAAACAGTGTCAAACTTTTGAAGGGTAACAACATATTATAATCTATTGAATTTATTGGAAATTAAAGTTGGCATATCAATTGCTTTATCACAGTATCTAAGTTTACGAGAGCAACATCATGGCGTTAGCAAAAGTGATCAATCCACAATTTGTGCCAACCACTCAGTATAACCCTTGCTTGTTACAAGAGGCGTATATGGGCGAACTGAGCGATCTGCGTCAGCAGGCCAGCTGGTTGAGTCACCTGGTCGATACCATGCCAGCTGGTGTGGTGGTACTGGATGGTCAGGGCATGATAGCCAAGGCCAATCAGATAGCGATAGACATGCTGGGCGAGCCTCTGGAAGGAGAGAAATGGTTCAGCATTATTCAGCGTTCATTCTGTCCTCAACAGGATGATGGCCATGAAGTGTCTCTCAAAGACGGACGCCTGATCAAACTCGATATCACCGCTCTGACCCCAGAGCCCGGGCAGCTGATCCTGATGACCGACTTAACGGAAACAAGACGCCTGCAAGCTCGTGTTGCCCATATGCAGCGCCTCAGCGCGCTGGGTAAAATGGTCGCCTCATTGGCACACCAGGTGCGCACGCCTTTGTCTGCGGCCATGCTGTATGGCGCAAATTTGGGCAGCAGCAAGCTTCCCGCGCAGTCGCGAAATAAATTTCACACTAAGCTGATGTCGCGCCTTAAAGATCTAGAAAACCAGGTCAACGACATGTTGTTGTTTGCCAAAAGTGGCGAGCAACAGGTGATTGAGCGTGTTTCAATGCAACAGCTTTTAAGCGAGGTCAAAGCCGGCGCAGATGCGATGGTTTCACTGCACAAGGCAGAATTAACCGTGGTCTTGCCTGAGCCGGACATCGAAATTCTGGGCAACAAAACGGCACTGGCCAGTGCCATTCAGAACCTGATCCACAACAGTGTGCAGCATATTGGCGCGGGCGCCAAAATAGAGATCTGTGCCAAACGCGAGTCTGGCACAGATACCGTTCGTATCAGCGTGTCTGACAACGGCCCGGGTATTGACCTGAGTCAGGCAAGCAAATTATTTGAACCCTTTTATACGACTAAATCTCAGGGCACAGGCCTGGGCTTAGCCGTGGTAAATTCCGTCGCCCATGCTCACAAAGGTCGGGTAGACGTGAACAACAATGAAAGCGGAGGCGCATGTTTTAGCATGTTACTGCCCATTTCCAGCGAACATTCAACATTACAGGAGGCCGTATGAGCAACAAGATTCTGGTTGTAGAAGACGATGCCGGGTTGCGCGAAGCACTGATTGACACCCTTGAAATGTCGGGGTTTGAGTGCGTCGAGGCAGATAGCGCTGAGCAGGCAGTCATATTGCTAAAAGAACAGGTATTTTCACTGCTGGTCAGTGATGTACAAATGGGGGCCATGAGTGGCCTGGACTTGCTCAGAACGGTGAAGCTGAATTATCCCGAGCTGCCTGTGCTGATGATGACCGCCTATGCCACCATAGATGACGCAGTCGAAGCAATGCGACTCGGGGCTATTGACTATATGGCGAAACCCTTTGCGCCTGAAGTTCTGCTTAACATGGTCAGCCGTTACATGCCCGAGAAAGAGAAAGACACCGATGGCCCGGTTGTGGCCGACAGCAAAAGTCTTGAGTTGCTTGAACTGGCCAAAAAAGTGGCTCGCTCTGACGCCAGTGTCATGGTGTTGGGCCCCAGTGGTTCAGGCAAAGAGGTACTGGCTCGCTACATTCACGATCGTTCAGAGCGCGCGGAACAGCCATTTGTGGCCATTAACTGTGCGGCGATCCCCGAGAACATGCTCGAAGCCACGTTATTTGGCTACGAAAAGGGCGCTTTTACGGGCGCGATTGCCGCGTGTCCGGGTAAGTTTGAGCAAGCGCAAAAAGGCACCATTTTATTGGATGAAATCACTGAGATGGACCTGGGCCTACAAGCTAAACTACTGCGGGTACTGCAAGAAAGAGAGGTAGAGCGCCTTGGCGGTCGTAAAACCATTGAGCTGGATGTTAGAGTGCTGGCAACCAGTAACCGCGACCTCAAAGAGGCGGTAAAAGATGGCGTATTCCGGGAAGACCTGTATTACCGGCTCAATGTGTTTCCTTTGACCTGGCTGCCACTGGCAGAGCGCAGTGGCGATGTGGTACCACTGGCTGAGCACCTGTTGCAGCGCCACTGTGACAAAGCCGGAAAATTGACACCTACGCTCTCGCAGTGTGCCAAAGACAAGCTACTTAGCCATGCCTGGCCTGGTAATGTCAGAGAATTAGACAACGTGGTTCAGCGAGCGCTGATCCTGCAGCAGGGAACATGCATTACTGCTGATGATATTTTTATAGAGAATTTTGCGCCCGTTGTAAGCGCCAAAGTGCAGCAGCCCACGGAGCAAACGATGGTGTTCTCTGCGCCTGAAGCCGAATCCGTTAGTCAGGCTGATATCAATACAGCTGAGGATGCTGAAGGTTTGAACTATAAAGAAGAGTTGCAGGACAAAGAGCATCAGATCATCCTCGATACGCTGAGCCGTTGCAATGGTAAGCGCAAGGATGTGGCTGAATTGCTTGGGATCAGTCCAAGAACACTCAGATATAAGCTGGCCAGAATGCGCGATTTGGGGCTACCCGTGCCAGCGTGAGTTGCAAACCATTCCATCCGGGCAATCATTGCCCGGATCTCTTTGATTTCTGTGATGCAATTTATCACTGTCAAAAATCCGACCCGCCGAAAACTGCTTTAAGTTATTGAATTTCATTGATTTTATTTTGGCATGTTTTGTGCTTAATTCAGGTTATGTATAACTCACAAAGTGAGCCAGACCATGAAAATTCAATCTACCGGACTTTACCAGGAAATGCAGGCCATGGCCTCAGAAGCTACTCGCGTCAAACCTCAGGACCCGAATAAGCTACCCGTTCAGGTAACAGCTGCAACATCTAGTGCCCAGTTTGGCGATTTACTCAGCGATGCACTGAACACGGTTGCTGGATTACAGCGCGATGCCAAAGAAAAGGTTACGGCCGTTGAAATGGGCGATCGCAGTGTGTCTCTGGCAGAGGCGATGATTGCCAGAAACAAAGCGTCAGTTGCTTTTGATGCGACCATGAATGTCAGAAATAAGCTGGTAGAAGCTTACAAAGACATCATGAGCATGCCGGTATAAACAGAGCTTAGTGGAGAGTAATCGTGGCTAACAATCAATCAACCGATCTGGCACTTGCTGATGGACAAACCGTTCCTGGTGCAGGTGGCGATGCAGATACGCAACAAGAGCAAAAATCTGGCTACTTTAGTGCTTTGAGCGGTGTTGATATGCTCCGCCAGGTTACTTTGGTTATCGCACTGGCCATTTGTCTGGCAATTGCGATCTTTATCATTATCTGGGCCCGTCAGCCCGATATGCGCCCGCTAGGCCAGTACCCGACTGAAGAGCTGGTTCAGACGTTGGACTTTCTCGATGCCCAGAAAATCGAATACGAGCTGGATGGTAATACCATCATGGTGGCAGAGTCCGACTATCAGGATATCAAGCTGAGAATGGCCCGTGATGGGTTCAGTCAGGCGCCCAGCAGTGGTACCGATATTCTCATGCAGGATATGGGCTTTGGCGTGAGTCAGCGACTGGAGCGTGAGCGTCTCAAGCATAGCCGTGAACAACAGCTGGCCCGTACCATTGAAGAACTGCAAGACATTAACCGTGCTAAGGTATTACTGGCTATTCCCAAAGAAAACGTCTTTGCACGCCGTGAAAAGCAGCCTTCGGCAACAGTGGTGGTTACTTTAAAACGCGGTCGCACACTGGACAGTGAAGAAGTGGATTCCATCGTTGATATCGTTGCTTCTGCCGTGCAGGGGCTGACGCCGGCACGCGTCACGGTAACGGATCAGAATGGCCGCTTGCTAAATTCCGGTTCTCAGGATTCGCTGGCCGCACGCTCTCGCAAAGAATATGAAATTGAGCGTAAGCGCGAGCAGGAATACCTGGAAAAAATCGACAGCATTATGATCCCCGTGGTAGGACTGGGTAAGTATACTGCGCAGGTTGACCTGACCATGGATTTCAGCGCGGTAGAAGAAACCCAGAAACGCTTTAATCCGGACTTACCTGCGGTACGCAGTGAAACCACCTTTGAAGAGAATAATGTCGGTGGTCTGGCTGTGGGGATCCCGGGTGCGCTAACAAACCAGCCGCCGGTGGACTCCAACATCCCTGAGGTGGCCGGGCAGGGTAACGGTACGGGCACCACGCCTTCGCGTATCCACAAAGAAGCAACACGTAACTATGAGCTGGATACCACCATTTCACATAAGCGTCAGCAAACCGGTGTGATCCGTCGCATCAGTGTCTCGGTCGCGGTGGACTATATGAACAAACCAGATGCCGAGGGCAATATGGTGATGACACCACGCTCTCAGGAAGAGCTGAACAATATTCGTCGCTTGCTGCAAGGTGGTGTAGGCTTCGACATGCAACGTGGTGACGCGCTGGAAGTGGTGACAGTACCATTTGTTCGCGAAGACATCCTGACAGAAGGCGACCTGCCGCTGTGGGAGCAGGAATGGTTTATGAAAACCATCCGTCTGGTGATGGGCGCCCTGGTTATCATAGTGCTGATATTAGCTGTTGTCAGACCTATGCTGAAACGTCTGATTTACCCAGAAGATACGCTTGAAGAATATGATGAAGATGCACTAACCTCAGGGGTAGACCTTGGCGACAGCACTTTAGATATGCTAAACAATGACTTTGATGAATCAGCAGTTGGCTTCTCTTCCGATGGTACATTACAATTGCCAGACTTACATGGTGACGAAGACTTGCTTAAAGCGGTTCGTGCACTGGTTGCCAATGAGCCAGAGCTGTCTTCTCAAGTAGTTAAAGCATGGTTAACTGAAGATGAGTGATGAAGAACAAAAACAACTGCCGCCGGCATTTGATGTAGACAAACTGGATGGGGTCGATAAGGCCGCCATCCTGCTACTGAGCCTGACGGAAGAAGACGCTGCCCAGATCCTGAAGCATCTGGAACCCAAGCAGGTGCAAAAAGTGGGTATGGCGATGGCGGCACTCGATGACTTATCGCAGGCCAAAATCAGTGCGGTGCACAACCTGTTTATCGAGCAGATCCAAAGCTTCAGTACCATCGGCTTCCAGTCAGAGGACTTCATTAAGAAGGCACTGACGGCGGCACTGGGTGAAGATAAAGCAGCCAGCCTGATCGACCAGATTGTGATGGGCTCAGGTGCTAAAGGTCTGGACTCATTGAAATGGATGGACTCCAAACAGGTGGCTAACATCATCCGTAACGAGCACCCGCAGATCCAGACAATTGTATTGTCCTATCTGGAGCCAGAGCAGTCCGCCGAAATACTCGCTCAGTTCCCGGAGAAGGTTCGTCTCGACCTGACAATGCGTATCGCCAACCTCGAAGAAGTACAGCCTGCGGCACTGCAAGAGCTGAATGAAATCATGGAGAAACAGTTTGCCGGTCAAGCAGGTGCGCAAGCTGCGAAAATGGGCGGCCTGAAAGCCGCTGCGGACATTATGAACTACCTGGATACCAACATCGAAGGCCAGTTGATGGACTCTATCCGTGAACATGACGAAGAAATGTCACAGCAAATTCAGGACCTGATGTTTGTCTTTGAAAATCTTATGGATGTTGAAGATAGAGGGATTCAGGCGATTCTGCGTGAAGTACAGCAGGATGTGCTGATGAAGGCCATCAAAGGTGCTGATGATTCACTGAAAGAGAAGATCATGAAGAACATGTCCAAGCGTGCCGCAGAAATGATGGCCGATGATCTGGAAGCCATGCCGCCAGTGAGGATCAGTGAAGTTGAAGCCGCGCAGAAAGAGATCCTGGCTACAGCCAGACGTCTTGCCGACTCGGGTGAAATTATGCTCGGTGGTGGTGGTGGTGAGGAGTTCCTGTAAGCCATGGCTGAGAAAAAGTTATATCGGGGTAAACCAGTCAGCTCCGACGCGTTGGATGAACTGTTAGAGAACTGGCCAATCCCGGATGTAGAACAGGACCTGAGCAAGTACTCCGGGCGTTCAACGGCAATGGGGACGCCTCTTGAGGAGATTTACCAGCAAAAAGTCAAACACGCCGAGCCTGAGCCAGAGGAAGAAGCGGTGCCAACACTGACGCTAGAAGAGCTCGAGCAGATCAGACAGGACGCTTATGAAGAAGGCCTCAAGCAGGGTCATGAACAGGGCTATATTGAGGGGTTTGACAAAGGCGTTAGTGAAGGCAAAGAAGCTGGCTACAAAGAAGGTGTCACGCTTGGTAAAGAGCAGGGCATAGAAGAAGCAAAACCGCTGATTGAAGAGCGATTGCAGTCATTGTCTGCGTTACTGGATGCCACCCAAAACCCCCTGCGTCAGATAGATGAAGCCGCTGAAAAACAGTTATTACAGCTCGTCAATTTATTGGCAGAGCAAGTGATTTTTGAACAGGTTAAGACGCGCCCGGAGCTGATTTTACAGGCGCTGAAGAAAGGGATTGACGCTTTACCTTTGCACGATACGCAGATGCGGATCAATTTGCATCCCGATGATCTGGCGCTGGTCAAAGAAGCGTATGGCGAAGAAACCATTGCTGAGCAGCACTGGCAACTGGTGCCTGAGCCGACCCTGGAACGCGGTGGCTGCCAGATCAGAACGCCGGAGTCGTCCATTGACTTAAGCCTTAAAAACCGCATCAGTGAAGTGCTTGGTAGCTTTTTACAGGGTAGCGGCGTAGACACCTGAGCCACATCATAGTGCGGTGTAGCAAACTGAGCATCGCACTAAACTAAATGTTGGTTAGATTTTTGCATGTGTGAGTTATCTGAATTTTTTCGCCGATAGCAAATGACCGTATCCAGTTCGACACAACAGCCCCTGGCTGACCGCCTGCAAAAATTTCAAAAACATATTCAGCCCTATGGCGTCGCTGTTGCGGGCAGCCTGACTCGCGTAGTTGGTCTCACGCTTGAAGCGAGGGGCCTCAATGCCCCGGTTGGCAGTCAGTGTAAGATCGAAACCATCCGGGGGTTTGTCGATGCCGAAGTCATCGGATTTAACCAGGATACCCTCTATCTGATGCCCAATGATCATATTTCCGGTGTCCTGCCGGGTGCCCGTGTGATCCCACAGATCAAAGAGGCTGGCTTGCCTGTGGGAATGAGCCTGTTAGGTCGAGTAGTCGACGGACTTGGGCGCCCACTGGATGGTCTCGGACCGATTGAAGCAGAAACCCATCTCAAATTTGCTCAGGCGGCCATAAACCCGCTGGCCAGACGCCCAATCAAAGAGCCGATGGATGTGGGTGTACGCGCCATTAATTCCATAGTCACGGTCGGTCAGGGGCAGCGGATGGGCCTGTTTGCAGGTAGTGGTGTGGGTAAATCTGTGTTGCTTGGCATGATGACGCGCGGCAGTGAAGCAGATGTCATTGTGGTCGGCCTGGTCGGTGAGCGGGGCCGGGAAGTAAAAGAATTCATAGATGAGATCCTGGGTGTAGAAGGGCGACGACGCTCTGTGGTGGTTGCCGCACCGGCTGATGCATCGCCGCTGATGCGGCTCAAGGGCTGTGAAAGTGCAGTAACCATTGCGGAATATTTTCGCGATCAGGGGCTGAACGTCCTGTTGCTGCTCGATTCGGTGACTCGCTACGCCATGGCTCAGCGTGAAATTGCCCTGGCAGTGGGTGAGCCTCCGGCGACCAAAGGGTATCCGCCTTCTGTATTTGCTAAGTTGCCTGCGCTGGTAGAGCGTGCTGGTAACGGTGGTGAGGGGCAGGGCTCAATCACGGCCTTCTTCACGGTACTGAGTGAGGGGGATGACATGCAGGATCCCATTGCCGACTCTGCCCGGGCTATTCTTGATGGACACATCGTGTTGTCACGGGACTTGGCGGACAGTGGTCACTATCCGGCTATTGACATTGAAAAATCGATTTCGCGGGTGATGCCGCAGGTGGTGTCTGAGAGCCATATGCAACAGGCTCGGGTGCTTAAACAGGTTTATTCTATGTACCAGCAAAATAAAGACATGATCACTTTAGGCGCTTATCAACAGGGCAGCGATCCTATGCTGGATCAGGCCATCAACATGATGCCGAATATTAATGCCTTCTTGCAGCAGGGAATGAAAGACGTGCTGCATTATGACGAATGTCTGCAAGGTCTGGCACAACTTCTGGGACAAGGCTAATGGCAAATAACAAACTCGATTTGCTTTACAAACTCGAAAGCGACAAAGAAGAAAAACTGCGCCTTAACTTTATTCAGGCAGAGCAGAACTTTCATGCCAACCAACAAAAACTCAATGGCTTGAATGATTTTCGCCTTGAATATAGTCAGCAGCTACATCAAAAAGCTCAGCAAGGTTTATCGAGCGCCGGGTTTGGCCAGTACCACGCCTTTATTAACAAAATTGAACAGGCTATCGCGCAGCAGGCGAGCACAGTGGCAACGGCTAAGCGCGTGGTCGACCAGCGTCGCAAGTTATGGCTGGAGCAACAAGTTAAGGCCAAAGCAATTGCCAAGCTGATAGAGAAAAAAGCGCTAGAGCAACAGCAAAAGCTGGCCAAAGCCGAGCAGAAGATGCTGGACGAGTTTGCCACCAATATCTTTATGCGGCGCAAACAAGCACAATAAATGGCCTGTTTTTTGCAGCATCAACCTCGTAAATCAATTTAATCCGGTTAGCGGCGCTAACTTGCCGCATATGAAGGTGACAGTATGGTCAATGTTTCGCTAGAAGTAGCAATCAATAACGGAGTTTCGGCGAAGGGAAAGGATCAAACGGAACAGTCCGAGGACTCGGGCTTTCTCGCTATGTTGGCTCAGGCAGAGCAAGATAGTAGCGATGAGGCTTCACACTCAGACACCGATGAGACGCAGGAATATATTCCTTTACCGGGGGGGCTTGACCGCCGTCTGGGCCTGGATAACAGCGAGTTACCGGCAAACAAAAAAGCTGCGCCGGACGAACCATTAAAACTCGATGATTCTGAGCTGCCTGGTCAGACAGTGGGCCAATCGGGCGCAGCTGCTGGCACAAACAGCGATGCCGACGATCTGCTTGCTCAGATCACCTCATCCAATGCACAAAGCACTGAAGTTGCACACAACCTGGCACCTGTGCCTAAGGCATTGAAAGACTATTTGGGCAAAGAAGCCCTGGTAATGCCACCTGAAGGTAAGCAGCCTGTTGATAATATCGGTCCAGTCGTACCTGCACCTGCAGGACAAGGTGATGAAGCCCAGGACCCTGAACTTGCTGATGCAAAAGCGCCACTGACAAGCGCAACTACCCAAGCGGGTACAAAATCTATGGAAGGTAAAGCGCTGGTTGAGGGGTCTGAGGAACTGGTGATTGCCAAACGGGTTGAGCGAGCGGGACCGGTGATTACGCAACCAAGCGATGCTGCTTTGCCTGTACAAACGGATAATCAGCCTGTGAAAGGAGAAGCAAAGGCTGACGGGCTTACAGAAGCATTAAAGTCAGGTAGCACAGAGGGCACTAAAAACGCGGTAAGTTTGACGTCGACCGATGAGCAGAAGAACGCAGCACAGACTAAGCCATTGCAAGCTGAGCAGGCACTATCAGCGGGTAAACCTGTGACCTCAGAGGCTTCGTCAGTAACGGCCAACCCGGCAGAAGATAAAGCGGCGGTGTTGCATGAGCAAGTGTCAACACACAGTGCAGCACATAAGTACGCGGGCGAGGCACAACCTTTGACTGGTAAAATTACTCAGCGCCCTGCTGACCAAATCGGCCCGGTGATCACAATGCCACAGGGCGATGGAGCACAGAGCATGGTGAGCAATGAAGCTCAAGGGGCAAGTGCAGACAAGACAGCCAAAACACCTCAACCAGCACAGCTCGGCAGTACACCCGGTACACGCGATCTGAAAGGGATGGTTGAAGCACTAACGCCGCAGCAAAAGCAGACACTGGCGACTAATCTTCAGTCACAGCTGGACAGTGGTGAGCTGAGCGAGCCTGAGCATCGCGCTAAAGCCGAGCAACTGTTACAAGAGTTAGGTGTTAAACCCCAATTGACGGGGGCAAGCAAAGCACAGGAAATGACAGCGACGGTGGCCAGGCAGCCAGCTGAAACGGATAAGGAAGTGCAAAACAATAAAGCAGAGCAGCTTGTGACATCCGAAAAAGACAGTAAAGCTACAAAAGTAACCGATCCGCTTGCACCAGATAAAGTCAACAAACAGAGCGCTGTGGTAAGTCAGTCAGCTGTGGGTAATGCAGAACAAAAATCGCAGCAAAAAGACGCTCAGCAGCAAGTGGTTGCTAGCGACCCGCTCGATGGTGAACACCCAGAGTTAGCGCAGCTCAAAAAAGGGGGAGGACAGTCTGAGCAGCAAAATTCGCAGCAGCGTAGCGCGATGCCAGCACCCATAGAAAATATCTTTAAGGCCATTCGTGGCGAGCGCGCAGAGGATGGCATGAAGCATGAGTTTAATGAAGTGTTGGCGCAGGTAGAGCAGGTTCGGCAAAGTCAGCAGGTTAACCAGCAAAGTGCGGTGAACCAAAAAGCCATGCAAACCGATCCTGCTATCACCCAGGCCATTAATATTGCCAGAAATGATGCTGTTAAAGCCTTGCAAGAGCGTGTCAATATGATGCTCAATATCAATAACAAGGAAGCCGAGATCCGTTTAGACCCGCCTGAGCTGGGCAGCATGCAGATCCGTATCCGTTCTGAGGGCGAACAGGCACAGGTCAACTTCATTGTGCAAAATCAGCAGGCCAAGGAGCAGCTAGAACAATCCATGCCGAAGCTCAGAGAGATGCTGGCCGAGCAGGGGATCCAGTTGGGTGAAAGTAACATTCAGCAGGATCAGGGTGGAGATCAGCACCAGCAGGAAGCATCCCAAGGTCATGGAACACTTGCTAATAATGGCAGTGAAGCGCAAAATAACGACCAACAATCAACGACTAGCAGACGGCAAAGTGATTCAGCAATAGATTACTATGCGTAACAGCTGCTATGATTAAGGTTAGTGTGACTTAAAGAAGCGCGAATATGGCAGAAGAAAGCGATTTAGAAATAGAAGAAACCGGTGGCTCGAAGAAAAAGTTGATCATTATTATTGCTGCTGTGGTTATTGTTTTAGCCGCAGTTGCAGGCTACTTTTTATTTGCAGGGTCAGACGAAGCGCCCGAATCGCTGGCAGAAGAAACGACCGAACAGCAAGTGCAGGCTTCGCAGCAAAATGCCGCTCAAGCTGGCAGTGCATTGTACGTTGCTATGCCTCGTCCTTTTGTGTTTAACGTGCCGGGCGCAAGCCGCGACCGCATAGTGCAAATTAAAGTTCAGCTGTTGGTACGCGGGGACGTCAACGAGGAGGTAGCCAAAAAGCATATTCCTCTGATTGAGGGCACCCTGCTAAGTGTGTTTTCCACCACAACCGCTGATGAACTGAGTACCAGCGCGGGTAAAGAGACTTTACGTTTGAGTGCGCTAGATAAAGTACAAGCCGCAATGGAAAGCGTTGAAGGCAGCAAGGTGGTTGAACGCGTATTATTTACCGGTTTTGTAATGCAGTAGGAAGAGTCAGTGAGCGACTTATTATCACAAGACGAAATCGATGCCTTATTGCATGGCGTCGATGAAGTCGAAGAAGAAGAGGTCTCGGATAGTGACGATGGCGGGACCAGTAACGCCCTGCAATACGACTTTTCGTCACAGGACCGTATCGTCCGTGGTCGCATGCCAACGCTGGAAATCGTTAATGAACGATTTGCCCGGCATATGCGGATCAGTCTGTTCAACATGATGCGTCGTACCGCTGAAGTGTCAATCAATGGCGTACAAATGCTCAAATTTGGTGAGTACATTCATACTTTGTTCGTACCAACCAGTTTGAATATGGTGCGTTTTCGCCCACTCAAGGGGACTGGACTGATCACCATGGAAGCCCGCCTGGTGTTTATTCTGGTAGATAACTTCTTTGGTGGTGATGGCCGCTATCACGCAAAAATTGAAGGGCGAGAGTTTACGCCAACGGAGCGGCGGATCGTTCAGATGCTGCTTAAAATCATCTTTGAAGATTATAAAGAAGCCTGGGCGCCGGTCATGGATGTGTCGTTTGAATATCTGGACTCGGAAGTTAACCCGGCGATGGCCAACATCGTGTCGCCAACAGAAGTGGTGGTGATCAGTTCATTCCACATTGAGCTGGACGGCGGAGGCGGGGACTTCCATATCTCCTTGCCTTATTCGATGCTTGAACCCATTCGTGAACTGCTCGACGCCGGTGTTCAGTCAGACACTGAAGACACCGATCTGCGTTGGAGTAAGGCATTACGTGATGAAATTATGGATGTTGAGGTTGAGTTGTCTACTCAGCTGCTTGAGGTCGACTTGTCCCTGGAGCAGATCATGCAGTTGAAAGCGGGTGATATTATCCCTGTTGAAATGCCTGAGCATATCACAGTGTTTGTAGAGGAGCTGCCTACTTTCCGGGCTAAAATGGGGCGCTCTCGTGATAATGTGGCATTGCAGATCAGCGAAAAAATTAAACGCCCTGAATCGGTGAAGTCTGAGCTTCACGTCTTTACAAAGGGTGGCAAGAAGCTGGACTCGGATGCCGAGCTGGCAGAGTTAGAAGAAGATCTGCATCTGTCTGAAGGTGTGGATTTAGATTGGTGATGAAGAAGTTAATTAAGGTAGTCAGTGCATGAGCGATGATCAAGATACAATGGACGAATGGGCGGCTGCACTCGCAGAAGCCGAGGAAGCCGACCAGGACGGTGCTGAAGCCGAAGTTGCGGAACTGGAAGAGTTACAAGACAGTAGTGCTTCTTTGAGTGCCGATGAAAAGCGCAAACTCGATACAATTTTAGACATCCCGGTCACCATTTCGATGGAGGTGGGGCGCTCTAAGATCAATATACGTAACTTACTTCAGCTGAATCAGGGATCTGTTGTCGAATTAGACCGGGTTGCTGGTGAGCCTTTGGATGTGCTGGTCAATGGCACGCTGATAGCCCATGGCGAAGTGGTTGTGGTAAACGACAAGTTTGGTATTCGCCTGACTGACGTGATCAGCCAGGTTGAACGCATCAAGAAATTGCGTTAATCGTCTGGTGATGAGTGCTTTGATGTTCTCCAGTGTGGCTGCGGCGCAGCCACCAAGCGGGCTCAGCAGTGAGCTATTGTCTGTTGGCCTGTCGTTGGCGTTGGTGGTGTTGGCGATTATATTTTTGGCCTTGCTGGTAAAACGCTTTAATCCTAACCTGGGCAACAGTCAGGATTTCAAGGTGATCCGCAGCTTACCACTGGGCAGCAAAGAGCGGTTACTGGTCATTGAAATTGATGACAAACAGCATTTGCTCGGCGTGACCCCACACAGTATCAATTATTTATATCAGTTAGAGTCGCCACTGGAAGCGACACCTACGGCCCCATTTGCTAAAGAGCTCAGCCGTTTAATGTCTGGCGCAAATAACAATAAGAAATGAACCTATGATCCGACTTTTACTCCTCATCACTGTGTTACTGTTTGCTCCAGCTGCGCTGGCTGATGGTATTGAGGCATTGAGTATAACAACCAACCCAGATGGCTCTCAGGAATACTCAGTAACCCTGCAAGTGCTGGCCATCATGACGTCACTGAGCTTTATTCCTGCTGCGGTGATTATGATGACCTCCTTTACGCGTATCATTGTGGTACTGGCAATATTGCGTCAGGCTATTGGCTTACAGCAATCGCCGTCTAATCAGGTATTGGTCGGCATGTCTTTGTTTCTGACCTTTTTTATTATGGCGCCCATCTTCAATCAGATTAATGACCGGGCCGTTCAGCCCTATTTGAATGAAGAATTAACGTCGATACAGGCCCTGCAAGAAGCCAAAGAGCCGGTTAAGGCGTTTATGCTTTCGCAAACACGCATAAAAGATCTGGAAACTTTCGCCAAAATAGCAGGCTATGACAAGCTGGATAGCCCTGAAGATACTCCGTTTGTGGTGATTATCCCGGCTTTTGTCACCAGTGAATTGCAGACCGCTTTCATCATCGGCTTCATGTTCTTTATTCCCTTTTTGATAGTTGATCTCGTTGTTGCCAGTGTTCTGATGGCCATGGGTATGATGATGCTCTCGCCCATGATAGTGGCTTTACCCTTCAAGATTATGCTGTTTGTGCTGGTGGATGGCTGGTCTCTTATTATGGGCACGCTGGCGCGAAGTTTTGGCTTAGGAGTCTGAGATGGAACCAGAAGTTTTTGTCGACGTACTCAGTGACTCTTTGTTTATCGTCATAAAACTGGTCGCGGCCATTGTACTTCCCGGGCTTTTAGTCGGATTGGTCGTTGCGGTCTTTCAGGCGGCAACGTCAATTAACGAACAAACCTTAAGTTTCCTGCCAAGGTTGATCATCACTATTTTGGCTCTGATTGCCGGGGGACACTGGATGACTCAGGTATTAATGGACTTTTTCCTTCAATTGGTTATGCAAATACCTGAAATTGCAGGTTAAATATTATGGAATACCCGCTGCCGTTACTAATGCAATGGTTGAGTGATTACACGTTACCTTTTGTGCGGATCAGCTCAATGATTATGATCATGGCAGGTCTTGGGGCGCAAAGCGTTCCTTCACGCGTGAAGCTGGCATTGTCTGTTGTGGTTACGGTTGCGGTCGCACCAGCCATCCCTCAGACACAATTTACCAACCTGTTTTCGTTTGCCATGGTTCTGGTGGTGCTCCACGAACTGATCATTGGCGTGGCCATCGGCTTTGCATCTGTGCTGTTACTTAATACGTTTATTGTGGCAGGTCAGATCCTGGCGATGCAAACCGGCTTAGGTTTTGCGTCCGTCGTGGACCCTGCTAATGGCTTGAGCGTACCAGCTGTGGGCCAGTTTTATCTGATCCTCGCCACCTTACTCTTTTTTGTGTTTAATGGGCACCTGATGATGATCAACATGGTGATTTACAGTTTCCAGACCTGGCCGATAGACGGTAGTTGGTGGGTAACGGATAACTACTGGTTGATAGCAAACTGGGGTTCATGGATGTTTGCGACGGCGCTGGCGTTGTCACTTGCCCCACTGACGGCCATGCTGGTGATTAACTTGTCTTTCGGCATTATGACGCGCGCGGCGCCACAGATGAATATATTCTCGGTGGGGTTTGCATTTACCCTGGTCGCCGGGCTGACTATCATCTGGGCAACGATGGGTAACTTTATCATTCAGTACGAGTTTCAGTGGTTAAAAATGACTGAGTTAATGTGTAACCTGATCGGTTGTACCGTTTAGATCTAACCGGAGAGTGACTAGATGGCAGAAGATTCAGGTCAGGAACGTACCGAAGAACCCACGGATAAAAAAATCCGTGAGTCCAGGAAAAAAGGCCAGGTCGCCCGTTCTAAAGAACTGGGCACCACATTCGTGTTGTTATTTTCCGCAGTTGCGCTGTTACTTTTTGGTCCTGACATAGCAAAAGGGTTGTATAACATCATGGGGCGTATGTTTACGCTAAACAGAAATGAGACCTATGATACAACCAAAATGTTCTCTGTCTGGGGAGAGGTGTTCTCCGAGCTGATTTTCCCACTGTCTATGTTCGTATGTATCATTTGTGTGGCCGGGATCATTGGTAATACCTTGCTTGGTGGCTTTAATTTTAGTTGGGAGGCGGCTGCACCCAAGGCGAGTAAAATGTCGCCCATGAAAGGCTTTAAGCGCATGTTCGGTGCACAGGCAGCTGTTGAATTACTAAAATCTATTCTTAAGTTTGTCCTGGTATCCGGGTTTGCAATCATCCTGATCAATATGTTCTTTTACGAAATCCTGCATCTCAGTATTGAACAGATCCCAAGCAGTATTTTGCATGCACTGGAGATCCTGGCCTGGATGTTCTTAGCACTCAGTTGCACCATGATCATTATTTCTGCCATTGATGCGCCTTATCAGAGTCACAACCACCACAAACAGCTAAAAATGACGCTGCAGGAAGTAAAGGACGAATACAAAAACTCGGAAGGTGATCCGCAAATCAAGGCGCGTATTCGCCGTACGCAGCGTGAAATGTCGCAGCGACGCATGATGCAGCAAGTGCCGGATGCTGATGTGGTGGTCACCAACCCAACGCATTACTCTGTGGCACTCAAATATGACACAGATAAAGCGGGCGCACCTATGGTTATCGCCAAGGGCGTCGATGAGATGGCGATGCAGATCCGTAAAATTGCCAAAGGGAACGAAGTTCCGATTGTTGAGTCACCTGTGTTAACTCGATCTTTGTATCATACCACTGAGGTGGGCGACCAAATCCCCCAACAGCTGTTTACTGCGGTTGCGCAGGTGCTGGCTTACGTTTTTCAGCTTAAAAAGTTCAACAAAGGACGAGGTAAACGACCCGTCGCGCTTAAAAAAGATCTGCCGATACCAGACGAACTAAAACATTAAGAGAGCCTGCTTTATTGGTATCAAACTTGCTTTATTGTAACTGCGTCAATAATTTGTGGTTCGTAAGTTATGGATTTTAAAGCGGTTTTACAGCAAATCAATCGAGATAAAAAAGAGTATGCAAAGGGCATAGGAACTCCTGTGCTGGTACTGGCGGCACTGGGAATGGTTATTCTCCCTATGCCTCCATTTTTGCTCGACATTTTATTTTCATTCAATATCGCACTGGCACTGGTGGTCTTGCTGGTGACGGTTTACACCATGAAACCGCTTGAATTCGGTATGTTTCCAGCTGTGCTGCTGATAGCCACCATTTTGCGACTGGCATTGAATGTGGCCAGTACCCGGGTTGTTTTGTTAGAAGGTCATAACGGTGGTGACGCAGCCGGTAAAGTGATTGAGGCCTTCGGCTCCGTGGTGATAGGCGGCAACTACGCGGTTGGCCTGGTGGTGTTCCTTATCCTTATCATTATCAACTTTGTGGTTATCACCAAAGGTGCCGGCCGTATTTCAGAAGTATCGGCTCGTTTCACTTTGGATGCCATGCCAGGTAAGCAGATGGCCATTGACGCCGACTTAAATGCCGGGTTTATTTCAGCAGAAGACGCCAGAGCCCGTCGTGAAGAAGTAACTCGTGAAGCCGATTTCTATGGCTCTATGGACGGTGCCAGTAAATTTGTTAAAGGCGATGCCATCGCGGGGATTGTGATCCTGGTGATCAACATTATTGGCGGCTTGTTCGTTGGTATGGTGCAACACGGATTAAGCTTTGGAAATGCCATGGAAGTGTACACTTTGCTGACCATAGGTGATGGTCTGGTCGCACAGCTTCCGTCACTATTACTGTCAATTGGTACCGCTATTGTCGTTACCCGTCAGAATGAATCGCATAATATGGGCGATCAGTTCAAGGCACAGCTCGGTAATGAAAAATCTTTGTCTATTGCTGCTGGCATCTTGATTGTGATGGGTCTGGTACCAGGTATGCCACATGTCGCATTCCTGGGGTTGGGCGGACTCCTTGGTTTCCTGGCTTATTATTCACACCAGCAAAAGATCAAAGCCGAAGAACAAAAAGCAGAGGAATCGAAAGGCGGTGCCGTTGCTTCTCAGCAGCAGGAACAAAAAGAGCTGGGCTGGGACGATGTACAACCAGTCGACGTAATTGGTCTGGAAGTGGGTTATCGCCTTATTCCGCTGGTTGATCAGTCGCAAGGGGGGGAACTGTTAAATCGCATTAAAGGGGTGCGTAAAAAGCTATCTCAGGAGCTGGGCTTCCTGGTGCCACCTGTTCATATACGCGACAATCTGGAACTGGACCCGAATGCTTATCGTATTACGCTAATGGGCGTTGGCTCCGGCGATGGTGAGCTGAAGCACGGCGATGAACTGGCAATTAACCCAGGCCAGGTGTTCGGACCAATTAATGGTGTGGCGACCAAAGATCCGGCATTTGGTTTAGAAGCGGTGTGGATCAAACCCGATCAAAAGGACGAGGCACACTCACTAGGTTACACGGTTGTTGATGCGTCCACTGTGGTTGCAACACACATCAGTCAGTTATTGACTAACAACGCTTCATTGTTGCTCGGTCATGAAGAAGTACAAAACCTGCTGGATATGCTGGCCAAGAGTCATCCTCGTCTGGTTGAAGGCTTAGTGCCAGATATCTTGCCTCTGACAACCATAGTAAAAGTGTTGCAAAACCTGCTTAACGAGGGCGTGGCAATTCGTGATATGCGCTCGATTGTACAAACCCTGGTGGAGTATGGACCACGTAGTCAGGACCCGGATGTATTAACGGCTGCGGTACGTATTTCACTGCGCCGACTCATCGTTCAGGATGCCGTTGGTGGGGCCGAAGAAATCCCTGTCATAACATTGGCGCCCGAGTTGGAACAGATGTTGCATAAATCACTTCAGAACGCAGGTGATGAGGGGGCAGGCATAGAGCCAGGCCTTGCAGAGCGGCTTCAAGGTTCATTAAGAGAAGCCCATCAAACGCAAGAAATGCTCGGCGAGCCGTCCATCTTATTAACCTCAGGTATGTTAAGAAGTGTGCTGTCACGATTTGTAAAACACACCATCCCGGGACTCAGAGTGATGTCGTATCAGGAAGTACCGGATGAGAGACAAATTAAGATAGTGAGCTCAGTTGGACAGTAGAGGACTAAAAGGGGCTGACCATGAAAATTAAACGTTTTTTTGCAAAAGATATGCGTACGGCTTTGAAAGAAGTGAAAGAAGAGCTAGGTGCAGACGCGGTGATCATGTCGAATAAAAAACTGGCTGACGGCGTAGAAATTGTCGCTGCGGTAGATAATGACCGTACACCTGCACCTCAGGCCGCGCAGCCTGCTCCTCAACAGGCAGCGCCTCGTCAGGCGGCGCCTCAACAAAGTGCGCAAACTGGTTACGGCCAGCCTGCAAGAATGGTCCGTCCTCAACCACGTCGCCCAGAGCCACAAAAACAGGCTCAGGTTGCTGACAGCCTGGAAGCCTTGCTTGAGCGTCAAGCCCCTCGTCCTAAGTCGCCCGAGCTTGCTTCAATGTTTTCTCAGTCTGGTATTAACACCGATGATATGTTTGGTGTGCAGTCGCGCAAAGAAGCGCCAGCTAAAGCTGCGCCTCAGAGCGCACGTCAGCCTCGTTTTGAGGCATCAAGTCATGATTTTGACGGCCGTGAAAGCGCTTCCTCGTGGGAGTTTGGCGACGACCTGGATCAGGGCTTCGGTGATGAGCCAGCCGCGCAGAAAAAAGTCAACGAAGATGAAATGTCTTCCATGCGCGATGAGATGAATGCTATCCGCCAGTTGCTTGAGTTCCAGCTGTCCGGACTGATGAATCAGGAAATGGCGCGTCGTGACCCAACTCGCGCTTGTCTGGTTGACCGTCTTAAAGGCATGGGCATTGGCGCTGAAGTGGCTGAGCAAATGGCGTGCTTTATTCCTGATGACGTGTCTCGTAAAGAAGCATGGAATGCGCTACTTAACATGGTCGTTAATCAGATGCACACAACTAACAACGACATTTTGCGCCAGGGTGGCGTGTATGCCATGGTTGGGCCTACAGGGGTTGGTAAAACCACCACAGTTGCAAAATTAGCAGCGCTGGGTGCACAAAAATATGGTGCTGATAATGTGGCACTGATCACCACAGATACCTACCGTATCGGCGCTTATGAGCAACTGGCAACCTATGGTCGGATCATCGGCTGTCCTGTCAAGCAAGTAAAAGATGCTAATGAACTTGCCGAGGTTCTTTATCATTTACGTAATAAGCGTCTAATATTAATAGACACGGCAGGTATGAGTCAGCGTGATTTGCGCCTGACAGAGCAATTAAACACGCTGATGCGTAGCAGCCGTGTTGACATTCGCAGCTACCTGGTATTAAGTGCAACTGCACAAATGCATGTACTGCAAGAAACCGTCAATCACTTCAAAAAAGTCAATTTAAGTGGTTGTATTTTTACAAAACTTGATGAAAGTCTAAGTTTAGGTGAGATAATTAGCATAGCGATTCAAAATCGTCTGCCAATAGGGTATCTTACCAATGGTCAGCGAGTGCCTGAAGACATTCGCGTGGCAAACGCTCAGAAGTTAGTCAAAAAGGCTGAGCAATTGTATTTAAAGAGAACAAAAGCACAACATTCGCGACGTGTACCAGTGGCGTCCCAGACAGTAGGAATGTATGATTAATACAGTTTTAGATCAAGCAAGTGGCCTGCGGAGAATGAACCAGAAAAATAACCACAGTGTAAAAGTAATCGCAGTGACTGGTGGTAAAGGTGGAGTAGGTAAAACCAATGTATCCCTCAACACTGCCATCGCGTTAGGACAGCAGGGTAATCGGGTCTTGGTGCTTGATGCTGACTTAGGTTTGGCTAACTGTGACGTTATGCTGGGCTTAAGGGTCGAGAAAAATTTATCGCATGTATTGTCTGGCGAATGTGAACTAGACGAAATACTGGTTGAAGGCCCGGCTGGGATCCGCATTGTTCCGGCAACTTCAGGGTCGCAGAGTATGGTTGAGTTAACTCCTGCCGAACATGCAGGCTTAATCCGTGCGTTTAGCGAGCTGAGTAGCGAATTTGACATCTTAATCGTCGATACTGCGGCGGGTATCTCTGATATGGTTTTAAGTTTCTCACGTGCAGCCCAGGATGTTCTGGTTGTGGTGTGTGATGAGCCAACCTCCATCACCGATGCCTATGCACTGATCAAAGTCTTGAGCCGTGAGCATGGCGTATACAAATTCAAGATTGTCGCCAATATGGTGCGCAGTCTACGTGAAGGGCAAGAGCTGTTTGCCAAGCTTTCAAAGGTAACCGACCGCTTTTTGGACGTTGCTTTAGAGCTGGTTGCCACGATCCCATTTGACGAAAACATGCGTAAGTCATCGCGCCGTCAAAAAACCATCGTTGAGCTTTTCCCTAATTCACCTGCTGCCGTGGCATTCAGAGGCCTGGCCAGCAAAGCTGTCAAGTGGCCCATTCCCCATCAACCTTCAGGTCATTTGGAATTCTTTATTGAGCAACTGGTAAACGGTTAACGATGGCTTCACCGGTCAACCGCATGGCGGGATATAAAACGACGGACCATCTTAGTAAGGTGGTAGAGCGTCATACGCCTTTGGTAAAAAAGGTGGCCTGTCATTTATTAGCAAGGTTACCAGCCAGTGTTCAGTTAGACGATTTAGTCCAATCGGGCATGATTGGGCTAATTGAAGCGTGCAAAAATTTTGACGCCAGTAAAGGCGCAAGTTTTGAAACCTTTGCCGGTATTCGAATTCGCGGTGCAATGATTGACGAGATCCGCCGTGGCGACTGGGCTCCCCGCTCTGTACACAAAAACGGCCGGATGGTTGCAGAAGCCATTGCTGAGCTTGAATCACAGCTTGGGCGGGAACCAAAAGATACTGAAATCGCTGAAAAACTTGATATTACGCTAGATGAGTACCATCATATTTTACATGATGTCAATGCGAGTAAAGTTATCGGCATTGAAGACCTGGGGGTCGACGAAGACGTAATTTCTCCCGCAGGCAACGATTTTGCGCTAGACAAACCATTCAATAATGTTAAAAATGAGCGCTTTAACGAGTCGTTAGTCAATGCTATCAAGACTTTACCTGAGCGAGATGCCTTGGTGTTGTCTTTGTATTATAACGACGAGATGAATTTAAAAGAGATTGGCGCGATCTTAGAGGTCAGCGAATCTCGAGTGAGTCAGATTCACGGTCAAGCAATGATCAAGCTCAGAGCGAAGATCAATGACTGGATCAATTAGAGTTAGTTTTACAATATAGGTTCAAACCTCACCGGAGGAAGTTTTGGATAAGAACATGAAAATTCTCGTGGTTGATGATTTTTCTACGATGAGAAGAATAATCAAAAACCTGCTAAGAGACTTAGGCTTTACCAATGTTCAAGAGGCTGATGATGGCAGTACGGCACTTCCAATGTTGCAAAATCAGGAATTCGACTTTGTCGTAACTGACTGGAATATGCCCGGCATGCAAGGTATCGATTTGTTACGTGCAATTCGTGCTGACGACAAGCTTAAACACATCCCAGTGCTCATGGTAACAGCGGAAGCGAAGAAAGAACAAATCGTTGCTGCTGCCCAGGCTGGAGTTAATGGTTACATCGTTAAACCGTTTACGGCAGGAACCCTGAAAACCAAACTAGAAAAAGTGTTCGAGCGTTTAGGCTAGTATTGATAAGGGTAGGCTTATGTCAACATCTTCTGTGCCACAGATAACTCTGGAACAGGCTAAACTGCTCGTTGAATACCTAGAACAAGGTGAGCAGGAAAAGGCTGATGAGATATTAATTGAGGCCACTAATAAAGAACAATCAGAGCTTTTTGCTGAAGTAGGTAAGCTGACTCGACAACTTCATGAATCACTGAAGAACTTTGAGTTGGATACGCGCTTAGCAGATCTCACGACAGAAGCCATTCCAGATGCCAAGCAGCGCCTCAATTACGTCATGGAAATGACCGAAAGTGCTGCGAACAAAACCATGGATGCCGTAGAAGCGAGTCTTCCCTTAGCCCAAGAACTTGCCGATGAACTCTCTGAAATCAAGCCCACCTGGGACAGGCTAATGAGCCGGGATATCCAGCTCGGAGAGTTCAAGTCTTTGTGTCACGATCTTGACAGTTTTATGCAGTCGTCAAAAGGCCGTACAGATGAACTACAGAATCTGATGACCAATGTTTTGATGGCACAGGATTATCAGGATTTAACCGGACAGGTGATCCGGCGTGTCATTGAGCTGGTTCGTGAAGTTGAAGACAGCCTAATTCACTTGTTGACTGTATTTGGCAGCGCTGATGAAAGTCAACAAACTGCAGCCCAGCCGCAGTCACAAACTAAAGCCACCCCCGTTGCTGATGAGTTATCAGGTCCTGAGGGTCCAATTATGGACGCTGAGTCTCGAGATGATGTCGTATCCGGGCAGGACGAAGTTGATGACCTGTTGTCGAGTTTGGGCTTCTAATAGGAGAGTATGCGAATGAGCTTTGAAGTCGATGAAGATATCTTACAAGACTTTCTTGTTGAAGCTGGGGAAATACTCGAACAGTTATCTGAGCAGCTTGTCGAACTAGAGAATAATCCGGAAGACAAAGAGCTGTTGAACGCGATTTTCCGTGGTTTCCATACTGTTAAAGGGGGCGCTGGCTTCCTGAGTATGACGGAACTGGTGGATGCTTGTCACGGTGCGGAAAACGTGTTCGATGTTTTGCGTCAGGGCCAGCGTCAGGTAACAGCAGAACTGATGGATGTCATTTTGCAGTCACTCGACACCATCAATGAAATGTTCTCATGTATTCAAAATAGAGAGCAACCTGAGCCCGCAGACCCGCATTTGCTGGAAGTGTTGCATCAGCTTAGCCAACCACAATCAGCAGACGAAGAAATTTCAGCCCCAGCAGCTGAGCCAGAACCGGTTGTTTCAACGCCCAGTGCAGATGATGTGCTGTTCGATGCACCATCGGACCCCGTCGACGCAGTCGATGGAGAGAGCTCAGACAGCATAGATGAAATTTCAGAAGAAGAATTTGAAAGCTTACTGGATGAGCTGCACGGCTCCGGCAATGGTCCTTCAGCAGCCTCTGACACACCTGCTGCACCCAAAGCGACACCCGCTCCATCGAGCAGTGACGACGGCGATATTACCGATGACGAGTTTGACAGCTTGTTAGACGAGCTGCACGGAGTTGGACAATTTGGTGCAACACCTGCCGCTGCGCCTACACCGGCACCTGCACAACCCGCAGCCTCTGAGAAGGCACCTGCGTCGGGTGGCGGTGACGATGATGAAATCAACGACGACGAATTTGAAGCTTTGCTGGATGAGTTGCATGGTAAAGGGCAAGCGCCAAAGTCAACAGAAGCGGAAGTAGCTGCACCCAAAGAAGAACCAAAAGCACCGCCAAAACCTGAACCTAAGCCGGCGGCGCCTGCGACAAAAGCGCCAAGTGCACCTGCTGCCAAACCTGCGCCAGCACCGGCGGCTAAGCCGCCAGCAGAGAATAAACCCGTGGCTGATAAAGCGGCGGCTAAAAAGCCTGCGGCACAAGCTGAGACAACCGTTCGCGTTGATACCAAGCGTCTCGATGAGATCATGAACATGGTCGGTGAGCTGGTGTTGGTGCGTAACCGACTAGTGAGCTTGGCAAATAACTCCAATAGCGAGTCTATGGGCAAGGCTATCTCGAACCTGGATGTGGTCACGGCAGACTTGCAGGGCGCGGTAATGAAAACCCGGATGCAGCCCATCAAGAAAGTATTTGGTCGCTTCCCTCGGGTTGTTCGTGACTTAGCGCGCAGTCTTAAAAAAGACATTAGCTTAGTATTGGAAGGGGAAGATACCGATCTGGATAAAAACCTGGTTGAGGCACTGGCCGATCCCTTGGTTCACTTGGTGCGCAACTCGGTAGACCATGGTATTGAGATGCCTGACGTGCGTGAAGCCGCAGGTAAATCCAGAACCGGTACTGTCACCTTATCCGCTTCGCAAGAAGGCGACCATATTCTGTTGACCATTCGCGATGATGGTGCGGGTATGGACCCTGAGAAACTGAAAAAGATTGCGATCAGCAAAGGGGTTATCGACTCCGATCAGGCAAGCCGCCTGTCGGACAATGAAGCTTACAACCTGATTTTTGCACCTGGTTTCTCAACCAAAGAACAAATTTCTGACATCTCTGGCCGGGGTGTTGGCATGGACGTGGTTAAGACCAAGATCACCCAGCTTAATGGCTCTGTTAATATCCAGTCTGAACTGGGTGTAGGTACCATACTGGAAATCAAAGTACCACTGACATTGGCCATTTTGCCCACACTGATGGTAATGATTGGCCAGCAGACATTTGCACTGCCACTTGCCGGGGTGAGCGAAATATTCCACCTGGATTTGACTAAGACCAATGTGGTTGATGGCCAATTGACTATCATAGTGCGTGAAAAAGCGATCCCTCTGTTCTATCTGGAACATTGGTTAGTGAAAGGCGCAGACAGAACAGCCCGCAAAGCCGAAGGGCATGTGGTCATTGTTCAGATGGGCACTAAGCAAGTTGGATTTGTGGTGGATTCACTGATTGGCCAGGAAGAGGTGGTGATCAAACCACTGGATGCCTTATTACAAGGCACACCCGGTATGGCAGGTGCAACCATCACATCTGATGGTGGTATCGCGCTGATTCTGGACGTCCCCAGCATGTTAAAATATTACGCCGGTAAGTAAATAACTGGCGTTTATACCGACAAAGTGGTGTCTTTGACACCACTTTTCGGATCTGTAACGAATAAAAGAGCAATGCCAATGGCAGTTAAAGTATTAGTTGTAGATGACTCGAGCTTCTTTCGTCGCCGAGTGAGTGAAATACTAGAAAAAGATCCTGAAATTCAGGTGATTGACTTTGCGGTAAATGGTCAAGAAGCGGTTGATAAAGCAGCCAAACTCAGACCGGATGTCATCACCATGGATGTGGAAATGCCAGTGATGGATGGGATCAGTGCGGTAAAGCAGATCATGCAAAGCTCGCCGACTCCCATTTTAATGTTTTCGTCATTGACCCGTGAAGGTGCAAGCGCCACCTTAGATGCACTGGATGCCGGTGCTGTCGACTTTTTGCCGAAAAAGTTTGAAGACATTGCCCGCAACAGTGAAGACGCGATCCGCTCTTTGCAAAACAAGGTGAAAGAGATTGGCCGACGTCGTGTGAGCCGTTTTACCCGGCCTATTAGTTCATCGCCGGCACCTGCGCCTGCGCGCAGCACCCCAGCCTCATCCGGGCTGCGCTCAACGGCTAAACCGATAGCGCAACCAGATCGCTCCTTCTCACGGCCTGCGGCGGATACGCCCAGTTCAGGGGCGTCGTTTAAGGCGTCAGGAAAAAAATACCAAATCGTTGCTATTGGCACGTCTACGGGCGGGCCGGTTGCACTTCAGACTATTTTAACCCAGTTGCCTGCAAACTTTCCGCACCCAATATTGCTGATCCAGCATATGCCTGCGGCATTCACACCGGCATTTGCACAGCGTTTAAATAGCCTGTGTAAAATCAAAGTGAAAGAAGCGGAGCAGGGCGATCGCTTGCAACCTGGTGTTGCTTATCTCGCGCCTGGTGGCCAGCAAATGTTGGTTGAATCCAGAGGCGGCAGTAAAACGCTTAAAGTGTTTGAAGACGACAGCCCGCGTATTACCTATAAACCCAGCGTTGATGTGACTTTTGCCAGTACTGCGAAAGCCTACGGCGGGGACGTCTTAGCAGTCATACTCACGGGCATGGGCGCGGATGGCAGAGATGGTGCCAGAATGTTGAAACAAAGTGGTGCGACTATCTGGGCTCAGGATGAAAAAACCTGTGTGGTTTATGGTATGCCGCAAGCCGTTGCCAGTGCGGGCATTTCATCGGAGGACATTGCCTTACAGGATGTGGCGCTGAGAATAAACAAAGAAATAGGCTGCGCATAATTCAACTATGCCCCAATGCGTGTCTGTGTTTGGCCGAAGGAATAAAAAAATAACGTGAAAATCTGGACGGTAGCGAACCAAAAAGGCGGGGTGGGTAAAACCACCACCACAGTGAGTCTCGGTGGGATCCTGGCGCTTCAGGGGAAGCGTGTATTGCTGATAGACACAGATCCGCATGCATCATTAACATATTACTTCGGCATAGATTCGGAAGAGTTGGAAGTCAGCGTGTATGATATTTTTATTCGTGGCTCCAATATGGCCAGTGAGGAAATTCTTCAGGCTCTGTGTCCTTCAACCATAGAAAACCTGGATATACTGCCGGCGACCATGGCGATTGCGACGCTCGATCGCAGCATGGGCAACCGCTCTGGCATGGGACTAATACTGAAAAAAGCCCTGGCCAAGATTAGTGAGCATTACGACTATGCTATTCTGGATTGTCCGCCCGTACTTGGTGTGCTGATGGTGAACGCTTTGGCCGCGAGCGAGCGTATTTTGATCCCGGTGCAAACCGAGTTTCTGGCGTTGAAGGGGTTGGATCGCATGATGCGCACAATGTCATTAATGCAAAGTTCGCATTCCAAGCAATATCAATATACTATAGTACCAACTATGTATGATAAGCGCACCAAAGCATCGCTTGAAGCCTATAAGTCTTTAGTCGAGACCTATCAGGATAAAGTCTGGCCTGGGGTGATCCCGGTTGATACTAAATTCAGAGATGCCAGTTTGGCGCAGCAAGTGCCAGTGCAATTTTGTCCAAAATCGCGTGGTGTCTATGCTTACCGTGCCTTACTGGATCATCTGGCAGAAGTGGATAGAGGTAGTAATGAGTAAGCATCTGTTTGCCAATGAACAGGTCATGAAGCAATATCTGGGCGCCTTGTTACGCGAAGAAGAGGAAGACGAGGTTGCGCTCGCACCGGTGGCTAAGCTGCTGGAATCGGTGCCAGAGGCCAAAGAAGAGCATGTTGCAACGCGTCATGCTGTGTCAAGTTCAGAGGATGCCGTTACACAAGAGCCATCTGAGCAAGCTGTTGTACAGGCTCAGGCCGAAACAGCAACGCCCCAGGAAATCGCCGAGGAAGAACCCGTAATAACCCCGGCCGATGATCTTGAGATAACTGAAAATACTACTATTATCAAAGAAGAAGCAGAGCAGGCTATGCCAGCTCGTGCGCGTGATGCGTACCTGGAAAATGAATTTCAGGCGTTGTTCTTCGAAGTAGCCGGGCTGACTTTGGCAGTGCCTTTAAAGTCGCTGGGTGGTATACATCAGCTTACCGAAGTTAATCAATTGTTTGGTAAGCCAAAATGGTTTAAAGGCGTGATGCTTAACCGGGAAGAAAAACTCAATGTGGTCGATACAGCCCGCTGGGTGATGCCGGAGAAGTTCACACCTGAGCTGGAAGAAAAGCTGGATTACCAGTACTTGATCATGCTGGGCGATAGCCAGTGGGGCTTGTTGGCCGAAAATCTGGTTAATAATATTACGTTGAAACCAGAAGACGTTAAATGGCGAACGGCTGATGGTAAAAGGCCATGGCTGGCGGGCGTCATTAAAGAAAAAATGTGCGCACTGATAGATGTTGAGAATTTAAATCGATTGCTAGAGCATGGCCTCGATAGCCGAGAGCAGTAACTAGCATCTAACTGGAGTAAAATCATGAGTCAAGAGAGAATACTTTCGGCTGATAAAAATGCAGATAGTAATGATGAAGTCCTTCAGTGGGTTACCTATAAGCTAGAGGATGAAACCTACGGCATTAACGTAATGCAGGTACAAGAAGTATTACGCTATACCGAGATTGCCCCTGTGCCGGGCGCGCCAACTTACGTGCTTGGTATCATCAACCTACGTGGTAACGTGGTTACGGTTATCGACACGCGCTCTCGCTTTGGGCTGCCAAGCTCAGAGGTCACTGATAACTCTCGTATCGTGATCATCGAAGCTGAAAAACAAGTTGTCGGCATTTTGGTCGACAGCGTAGCCGAAGTGGTTTACCTGCGCAGCTCCGAGATTGATAGCGCGCCAAACATTGGTACTGAAGAGAGTGCTAAGTTTATTCAGGGCGTGTCGAATCGCGAAGGTGAGCTACTGATCCTGGTTGATTTGAACAAACTACTCAGCGATGATGAGTGGGATGAGTTGAGTCATATATAACCCGTGCAAGCAGTAACCCAAAACGAGATTTTATTGCTCCTGGTCATTGCCTCAAGCCTGCTATGTTTAGTGTGCTTGGGGTTTATTTTTGCGCTGAGTAAAAAAGTACAACGACAAAACAATGAACATGGCAAACTGCTTCAGCATATGAAGCGAGAAAATGAACAAGTGGCTATTTTACGTAGTGAAATTGCTGAAGTTCGCGCCAGTGTACTAAGTATTGGTAAACGCCTGGTTGCCTGCGAGAACTACGCAAAGGACTTGGCCCAGCAACAGGCTGCGCAAAAGTACGACGACCCAGACGCCAAGATTTATTCACGCGCAGTTAAAATGGTAGAACTGGGCGCAGACATAGAAGAAATCATGCGCGAGTGTGAACTACCCCGCGCCGAAGCCGAACTGTTAATGTCCCTACACAACAAGCAATCTTAGGGTTGCTCATCACCAGCCAGCGACAAACGCCAGAACATATCTGCATTTTCGTTGGCTGTGTACTTTCTTACATCTCGATTCTGCGCAATCGAGAACCCCTGAGAAAGGGGGTCAGGCCTTTATATTCAGCTTGCCCTGAAAATGTTTCCAGCCGGGTGGAAATTTACCACGTAGAACATAAGAGAAAGCGATTAGCTCTGCAATCACATAGTAGAGCTCTTTGGGGATTTCTTCGTGCAGGTCGAGCTGGCTGAGCGTTTGGACCAAAGTAGCATCTTCATGGATCATGATGTCTTTTTCTTTGGCAAGTGCAATGATCTCTTCGGCAAGCTCGCCAAAACCCTTGCAAACAACTTCGGGCGACTTACCCGCTTCATATAACAGGCCAATGGCGGTTTTTTGTTCCATAACATTTAACGACTACAGACATCTTAGTATCAAAGTAGCATGTAACACCGTCAGATAAAAACCCCTTACCCGGATTTATATCCGGATAAGGGCTGCCAGTTTAGTTATTATAACACAATCTGCCATTTACCCAGGTCTGGCGGACAGGCACATCTCTCAACCCGACTGCAGGGCGTGTTAAGGGATCTTCATCCAGAATAACCAGATCGGCCTGTTTACCAACCACCAGTTCACCGATCAGGTGGTCCATATGACACTGCCAGGCGGCATCATAGGTTGCGGCGCGCAGGGCCTGGGCCATGGTGGCACACTCTTGCTCATTGAGAATTGGCGGGTGGCCATTTTGATAGGCTTCCTCAGGGGCGTCCTCCATCATGCGGGTTACGGCCTGCTCCATCATACGCAGTGGCCCAATGGGTGAAACAAAATGGTCACTGTGCAGGGTATAGCGCAGTGCATGTTGAGCCGCAGAGGCGGTGCGATCCAGATGTTCAACAACCGACTGCTGAGGAAACACCTTATGCTTGAAGGTATAGCCCCAGTAGCCCACGTGTCCTATCAAAAAGCTTGGCGACAGGCCCAGATAGTCCATATCAGCCAGGTTCTGATCGCTCAGTAAAGAAGCATGCTCAATGCGATGGCGTTTTTCCAGTCCCGCTTTTTCCTGGTTATGGAGTGCATCACGATACGCCATGATGGTATTATTTATAGCATGTGTGCCGTTAGCGTGGATCATCAATGACCAGCCGCGCGTGTCTAACTCACTCACCAGTGCCAGAAACGGAGATTCAACTTCATGATCCGCTTCACCATCCGGTGGATTGAAATTCCAAACACCATAGGGGAATTCATCGTTAATATTGCTGTCCGGGAATTGATATTTGGTGAGCTGATATCCGGTCAGACCCTGGTTAGAGCCATCGCTGACGATTTTGGCATGGGCAATATTGAACCAGTTCGTATGGTAATGGCTGGGTTCGGTTGGCGTGATTTTGCTCCACTGATCAGCCGTGGTATAGAATAACGCACCGCCAAGGCGCAATCCGGCAAGGCCGCTGCTGGCCATTTTACTTAATATCTCCAGCTCAGCGTTTTTCAAAGACGCGCCAAGAGCCGCATCCCACATAAGGGTGACACCTCGTGATAGCGCGAGCTTAAAGATCTTTTGTAAATTGCCAAACAGCTCAGTGATGCCCTGAGGGTGTTCTACAAAGTACTGCTCCAGCGCGACTTTGATCACCGGGCCAATCTGATCCGATTCAAGTAAGATACCATTTTCGTTGACGGGCAGTTCGCCTGAGTGCTGCGCGCGTTGCACAGCTTTAAGCGCATTGGTGTTGACGTAAGCAACATGGCCAGATGCATTCATAATAAAAATACAAATATCATCGTCTTTGCCTGAGCGTGCCTGTTTGCTGATGTCGTCCAGCTCAGTACAGTTGAAGTCCTCCCAGGGCGTTGGACTGACAGAGCCGTCCGCAGATGTTGTGGTGATAGGGTTAAACTGGCTGGGGTCGACTCCAAAGGCCAGCAGCCATTTGCGGTGAGAGGGGAGTGCTTTTGCTGCTTTGAGCAACAGCGCTGACACTGACTTCTTGTTGTAGTCTTTGCCAATTAAATACTGATCATTGTTATCACCGCCACTTTCTACGCCTTCTCTGAACGGTGCGAGCTGCAGCCAGGCGTTAAAAGATGCTGTGGGAGTCAAATGAACATGTGGTTCAATCAGCCCGGGTAACATGCAGGCCCCTTGTAAATCTTCAGATTCGGCGTGTGGATACTGGTTTTGACAGTCAGTCAGGCTACCCGTATGGACTATCTGCCCATGCTCGATGACAACGGCTTCAACGGTTTTGTTTACATCACCGCTTTCGAGCGTACGAATAGTACCGCCGTAAAAAATCCTGTGCTGCTGAGGGGGCCTGACAAACTGATTGGCAATGTAATCATCTATGTAATGCTCTGCGGCAATCAGCAGTTTATCGAGATTGAAAATCCCCTTATCTGACTGGTTATTATCGCTTTGTACGGCATGGCCAAACAATTGGTAGTTACAGCAGGCACAGCCAAGGTGCGGGTGGTGCGAAGACATAGCGTTCTCCTTTGCATATGTGATGTAGTGTTAGGCAAGTCAGACTTGCGCTACAACTGTAGAACATATGGTCAAAAGTGAAAGCTGCCCGGACATGCCGTGATCCTGACGAGTAAAATTTGGGTTACACCTGAATACTCACAATGGCGTGGCTGTCGTAAAAATGCTTCACCTGAGAGGCATCTTCGCGTAGCTCTATCTCCCCCACCTGAAGACCATGTGCGGCCAGCTTGCTGCGCAGTGCATCCAGGTGGGGCTGGGCCAGCTGGCAAACAGACGCACTGTCGCCAACAATCTCGCAGTCGACGGCTTTGTCCATCAGCTCCGCTTGTACACTTAACTGGCCAAGCTTGGCGTAATCAAAGTTAAGCCGCACAAACCACACTTGTTTTTCCGGCATACTGGCTTTGGCGGGTTTCTTATACTTGCCTATCTGTAGTTCACTCTGGCGACATTCCTGCGGCAATTTGAGGGGCATAAATAAGTTGATCAGCAACTGGCTTTCGCTATCGAATTTTTGCGCCAGCGGTTGCGGACTGGCATTGTTAGCCAAGTTGTTTTGCAACAGCGCCAGGTCGTCCATCAGACGAGACTGAGCTTGCTGAGTCACCGCCTGAATAAACTGACCGGGAGACGAGAGTTTGGTGCCGGGTTGCAGGGTTTCGACCAGGGCCGCAACACGCTGCTCCAGACTGATTTGTGGCGGTAAGTCCTGGGCTTTGGCAGTAAGCTGAGTACCCAGTAAAGTCACTATGAGCTTGTCCAGTGCCTGAGCAAAGCTATTATTGGTCAGAGCGGGTTGGATCTGGCTGGCAAGCGCCGGCAGTCGTGCAAACAGCTCATGACTGACCTGCTCCGGGGAGTGGCGTGTTTCGTCCATCATTTTACTGAAGGCCTGATGCACCAGGCGCATCAGGTCTGCCGATTGCGGGCTGCGAAATTGCTGTGTCGCGGACAGGGTTTCGCTGAGCTGCTGTTGCAGTAGGGGACCAGATTGTGTCGGTGTTGCTTCTATCTGGCGCAGTGTTTTACTCAAAATCTGGGCGATTGGTAAAGATAAACTGGGTTTGGCCGATGCTGCCTGCTCAGCTTTTGCTAAGCTCGTTTGGCTTGGCTGGTTGTCAGCGGGTTTAGCTGCCGACTCGTCACTCAGTGTCTGTGCCTGTTGTAACTGAGGGTTTATAAGCTGTGCGCTGTAAGGCTTTTGTTGAGGAACCACGGCAGCAAAGACCTGTTGAAGTATTGCCAGGCGTTGAGTAAACGCGCTGGACGGCTGCGAGGCAACAGCGGGTTTGTCTGTTGTCGCAGGTGCGAGCGCTTGTGCCTCTTTGGCTTTGGCAGCAGAGGCGGAGGCCGGTATCGGCGCAGGTGCTTGTGACAAAGCCTTACTGATTTTGCCGGGTTCCTGTGGCGTTGCCCCGGCTGGTGCCGAGCCGGTATTGCGTTCAGCGACTGGGCTACTTGAAGCTGATAAAGGGGCCTGCACGTTACCTTTAGGAGTAGCCTGCTTAGTGATGTTAGTAAATACTTGCTCTACGTTATCCAGCAGCTGTAAAAGGGGTTGGCTGTGTACCGGTGTCATGCTTTTTAGTACCAGCGCTGCATTGTTGGCTGCAATCTGAGGTAAAGTCGCATTCGGTGATTTTGCAGCCGTGGTAGGCGGTTGAGTGGCAGTCGGTGCTTGAGAACCCTGGACTTGTTTGGTGTTGAAAAAGGGCCTGGACAGTAGCTGTCCCAGGGCTTGTTTAACCGTTTGTTTAATGTCTGCCATTGATACGTTGAGCAAAGGCTTGTCGTAGCTGAGTGTCGATTTACTGTCAGGTGCTGGGCTAATGGCTTTTTCCAGCTCAGCGGCGAAACGTTGTGTGGCCAGCTTGGGCAGTGCCTGTTGCAAAGGCGTGACCAGTTTTACCTCAGTTGATTGCCTGGCTACGCCGATTTGCAGTCCGTCCGGCTGGGCTTTTAGCTGAGCATTGAACCAGCTGTTGAGCTTCAGCGCACTCTGGGCTTCAGGGGTTTTTACTTCGACCTGCTGGTTGGCAAGCTGTAATGTGGCGCTGTTGCGGCCAAGCTTAATCTTGGGTTGCTCCTGATTGCCAAGTTGCGCAAGTAAAGAGGTCAGTTTGTGTTTACTAACCGGGGCTTTCATCAGCTCATCACCAAAGGCATTAAAAATCTGCAGCAGCAAGTTATTCTGCCGTGCACTGAGATTGGCGACGAGTTTATTCTCTTGTTTGAGTAAGTCTGCCAGGGCAGGGGGGACCGGCAGCGCCAGGCCAATTTTTTCCAGCATCAAGGTCGACTGGTTGTTGCCTTTGAGTTGCGCATCCAGCTGCAACGCACTTTGCCCGCCAAGCCCTTTGATCAGACTCAGCAGGCTCAGCAAAGTTTGCGCGGGTTTGATCTGTAGTTTCAGTTCTGGTGTGCTGACCGTCAGCAGTGTGCCATCGGTACTGAGCTTAACCTCGGCTTCGGGTAATTTCAGCGGCTGCTGTAACTGGCTCTGACTGGCCAGTCGTACGCCTTGCCAGCGGCCATCTATGGTCACCTCCATTTGAATGCTGTCGGGTTTGATCACCAAGTTGCGGGCATTGAAGGTCTGTTCAGTCGCTGCGGTCGTGTTTGCTGATGACCCGCGTTCATTCAGCTGTGATGTGGCCAAATGTGCATTGTTTTGAATAGAAATCGTCGGCTTATTCATTATTTTAAATCAAATTTTCGTTGATCGGTCGCATCCAATTATTCGTATTACCCTACCATTATGATAGACTAACGCCCAATTTTTTAGCGTCAGAGAGTCGCGCCTTGCTAGAGATTAAGTCCGTCACGTGTGTAAAACAGGACCGCTGTTTATTTGAGTCATTGAGTTTTTCGCTTCAGGCGGGTCAGATCATGCAAGTTGAAGGCCCAAATGGTGCAGGTAAAACGTCTTTATTACGTATTATCGCGGGTTTTGCCCGTGCCGACGAAGGCCAGATCTGTTTTGAAGGCCACGACATCAGTCGGGACTACGACACTTTCGCCGAGTCTTTGCTATTTATCGGACACAAAACCGGTGTAAACCAGCAACTGACTGCCTATGAAAACGTCCAGTACTGGTTACAGGTGCACGGTTACGGAGCAGGTGAAGAAGAAATCTATACGCTGCTAGGCCAGCTTGGCCTGGTTGGGCTGGAAGACGTCCCCGTGCGGACCCTCTCCGCAGGCCAGCAACGTCGGGTCGCGCTGGTGCGGCTATGGTTGAATAAAGCCCGCCTGTGGATCCTCGATGAACCCTTTACTGCGCTCGACAAAAAAGGTGTCGCGCTGCTGCAACAGCAGTTTGAATCGCACCTGGCAAATGGCGGCGCTATTTTACTGACTACCCACCAGGATCTGACGACTCAGTTCAGCTCCCTGAAAACCCTGGCTCTGGAGTACCGCCATTAATGAAGGTTGAGCATTCTTACTGGCATTTATTTGTCGCTGTTTATCGTAAAGATGTTACTTTGGCTTTTCGCCAACGCGCCGAAATCGTAAACCCGCTTCTGTTTTTTCTGATAGTTATTTCGTTATTTCCGTTGGCAATTGGGCCCGAACCGGCCTTGCTGGGGCGCATGGCTGCAGGTATCATTTGGGTAGCCGCGTTGCTGTCGACCATGCTGGGTTTGGACAAGCTATTTCGCGATGATTATGCCGACGGATCGTTGGAGCAAATGATAGCTTCACCCTATCCTATGTCTTTGTCTGTGCTGGCCAAAGTGGCCGCGCACTGGACCATCACCGGATTGCCTATGGTGCTGATGGCACCGTTATTTGCGCTGTTGATGAACCTCGACAGCCAGGCACTGGGCGCAACCATTCTGACATTGTTGATTGGAACGCCGTTATTAAGTTTTATTGGCGCCATAGGCGCCGCATTAACCGTGGGTCTGCAAAAAGGCGGTATTTTGATGAGTCTGCTTGTTTTGCCTTTGTATATCCCGGTTCTGATTTTCGCAACCTCTGCCATTGATACCGCCAGTATGTCGGTCGCTTATGGCGGACAACTTGCGATCCTTGGTGCCATGCTGGCCGTTGCCATCGTCACGGCGCCAATTGCCATATCGTCAGCTTTAAGAGTGAGTGTAAGTTAAAATGTGGAAGTGGTTACATCCCTATGCAAAAGCGGAGCGTGCTTACCAATTGTGTAACACCTTGCTTCCGTACTTTGTTACCGTGACGGCGGTCTGTATCGCCGTAGGATGGATCTGGGGCCTGGCATTTGCCCCGGCGGATTATCAGCAAAAGGACAGCTATCGCATTATCTTTATTCATGTGCCTTCGGCTATTTTGTCGATGGGGGCGTATTCTTCTATGGCCATTGCCGCAATCGTTGCGCTGGTGTGGCAAATTCGTAATGCTGAACTGGCCGTGATTGCCATTGCGCCGGTTGGCGCGGCGATGACCGCCATTGCTCTTATCACGGGCGCTGCCTGGGGGAAACCTATGTGGGGTGCCTGGTGGGTTTGGGATGCGCGTCTGACCTCTGAACTGATCCTATTGTTTTTGTACTTTGGTGTACTGTCTTTGTATCACGCCTTTGAGGACAAAAAATCCGGTGGCAGAGCGGCCTGTATTCTGGCCATTGTTGGGGTGATCAACTTACCGATTATTCATTTCTCTGTTGAGTGGTGGAACACGCTGCACCAGGGCTCAACCATCACCAAGTTTGATACCTCTGCCATCGATCCGTCTATGTTATGGCCGTTGCTGATCAATATTTTAGGGTTTGCCGCCTTTGTAGGTGCGCTGTCACTGGTCCGTCTTAAAAACGAGATCCTTCAGGTCGAGAAGCACCGCCCCTGGGTGCGCCAGCTGGTTAGTCGAGGTTAAGTATGCAGTTTGAATCTTTGAGTGACTTTTTTCATATGGGCGGTTACGCCTTTTATGTCTGGTTATCGTTTGGTAGCTGTGCCTTTATCCTGCTGGGCTTGGTATGGGCGTCGTTAAACGATGCTAAGCGTATTAAGCGTGAAGTCGATGCGCAAATGAAGCGTGAAGCACGTATCAAGCAGGCCCAAGAGGAGGCTAAAGCATGAACCCAAGACGTAAAAAACGCTTATTTGCCGTATTGGCCGTGATATTCGGGATCGGCTCAGCAGTTGGTCTGACCCTGTATGCGTTACAAGAAAATATTAACCTCTTTTATACGCCCAGCGAGCTGATTGAAGGTAAGGGCCCCGATAAAGAGCTGCCATATATTGGCCAGAAGCTGCGCATCGGCGGCATGGTTGTGCCTGGCAGTGTGGACCGAGAAGAAACGTCTCTGGATGTGACCTTTAAGCTCATTGACACCGGCCCTATGGTTACCATCAAGTACCACGGTATTTTGCCTGATTTGTTCCGAGAGGGTCAGGGTATTGTTGCGCAGGGCACACTGGTTGAACCTAATGTCATTGAAGCATTTGAAGTGCTGGCAAAACACGACGAAGAGTATATGCCAGCCGAGATAGCTGAGGCCGTGAAAGGGATCAAGCACGAAAAACCCAAATATAATTTAAACAGCGAGAACTAGTATGATCCCTGAGATAGGTTATTTTTCATTGGTTCTGGCCATGGGCCTGAGCCTGCTGTTGTGTATTTTTCCTCTCTGGGGCGCTTATACCGGCAACTTACGCCTGATGCGTACAGCGCCTTCACTGGCCGTGGGTCAGTGTCTGCTGGTTTTGTTTTCTTTTGGTGTATTGATTTATATCACTCTCACCGATGACTTTACTGTGGCTTACGTAGCGCACCATTCCTCCAGTACGCTGCCCTGGTATTACAAGGTTACGTCGACCTGGGGTGGCCATGAAGGTGCTATCCTGTTGTGGCTGGTAATGCAGGCAAGCTGGACGGCTTTGGTCGCCATGATGTCTAAATCTCTGCCCTGGGTACTGCGCGCGCGCGTACTCGGTGTGCTGGGCTTTTTGGGCGTGGGCTTTATGCTATACACCCTGTGGATGTCGAGCCCGTTCGAGCGTTTGCTGCCTTACTACCCGGTAGAAGGCCGCGATTTGAACCCGCTGCTGCAAGACCCTGGCATGATCATTCACCCCCCTTTGCTCTATATGGGCTATGTGGGACTATCTGTGTCTTTCTCTTTTGCAATTGCCGCACTGTTAACTGGCAAGCTGGATAACACCTGGGCTAAATGGTCGCGTCCCTGGACTATGGCCGCATGGGGCTTTTTGACTTTAGGTATTACCATAGGTAGCTGGTGGGCTTATGCAGAACTAGGCTGGGGTGGCTGGTGGTTCTGGGATCCGGTTGAAAATGCCTCTTTGATGCCATGGTTGGTGGCAACTGCACTTCTGCACTCGCTGGCTATTACAGAGAAACGCGGCGTGTTCAAATCCTGGACTGTTTTATTAGCTATTGCCGCATTTAGTTTGTGTCTGTTAGGTACGTTTATTGTTCGTTCCGGCATCATCGTATCGGTACACGCGTTTGCCACCGACCCCGATCGTGGTTTGTTTATTCTCTCTTTCCTCGCCTTAGTGGTGGGCGGCAGTCTGGCACTTTATGGGCTACGTGTGAGCCAGGTGTACAGCGAAGGCCGCTACAAGCTTGTGTCACGCGAAGTTGGCTTGTGGGTGAATAACATCTTTCTGGTTGTGGCAACTCTGATTGTATTGCTGGGCACGCTCTTGCCAATGATCCATAAAGAGCTGGGACTGGGTTCCATCTCGATTGGTGTACCTTTCTTTAACCAGATGTTTGCCATCCTGATTGTGCCGTTTGCCATCTTAATGGGTATCGCGCCTATGTTGCGCTGGAAGCAAAACAAGTTGCCACCGCTGGCTAAAAAGTGGGCCGCTATTTTTGTTGCCACTATCGTGATCACCAGCACCTGGCTGTTCTCCAGCTTTGATGACATCAGCACGCTGACTTATCTGGCAACTGCACTGGCAGTGTGGATCTGTATCGCCACTGTGGTTGATCTGGTTGAAAAAGTGAGTGTGCACCCAAGCACGGCTCAGGGTCTGAAACGTCTGGGCATGAGCTATTGGGCGATGGTGCTGGGCCATGTGGGTATTGCATTTGTGATTGCCAGTGTGACCCTGACGTCAGCGTATTCAGTTGAACGCTCAGTGGTGATGAAAAAAGGTGAAACCGCAACGTTGAATGAATATGAGTATCGCTTTGAAGGCGTGAATGAGATCCGTGGCCCTAACTATGGCGGCCATGCCGGTGAAGTCACCGTATTTAAGGACGGCGAGTATGTCACCCTGTTGCATGCAGAAAAACGTTTGTACGATGTGGGTATGCAGTTTATGACCGAAGCGGCAATTGACGATGGCTTCTATCGTGACCTGTACTTGGCGCTGGGCGAGTCCATGGGTAATGGTGCCTGGTCGCTGCGTATTTACCATAAACCTTATGTTCGCTGGATGTGGCTGGGCGGTATTCTGATCTCCCTGGCGGGCTTTATTGTCCTGGCCGATAAGCGTTATCGTCGCCGTAAGCAACCCTCTGTGGAGCACGCATAATGAACAAGAAGTTTTTAGGCCTGGTGCCACTGCTGATCTTTGTATTGTTGTGTGTGTTCTTGTATCAGGGCTTGTTTGGCAATCCCAGAGAGCTGCAAACCGGCCGCCTGGGTCATACCATGCCGGCGTTTGAGTTGCCCGATCTGATGGATGAACAAAAGCGCTGGACCGATCAGGACCTGCTGGGTGAGGTATACCTGCTGAATGTGTGGGGCACCTGGTGCCCGACCTGTATTGCGGAGCTGGGTTATCTGACTGAGCTGCGCGAGCAGGGCGTGCGGATCATCGGTTTGTACTATGAGCAAGCCTATGATCCCGATTTTGGCGATCAGTTCGACATAGACTACCTGCGTGCCGACGTACAGCAAATGCTGTCTCGCGCAGGTGACCCTTACCAGTTTAATATCCTCGACCTGGAGCGCACATTGGCGCTGGATCTGGGGGTTTCGGGCGCGCCGGAAACTTTCCTGGTAGATAAAAACGGTAAGATCATTTTACACCACACCGGCGACATTAATCCGCGCGTGTGGCGCAGCAAATTTGCTCCGGCAATTCAGGAGTTGCAACCATGAAAAAACTAATGCTGGCATTGGCATTACTGGCAGGCCTGTGGTCGCTCAGTGCCCATGCTGTTGAAGATAAATACCAGTTCAAAAACGCCGAACGAGAGCAGACCTTTAAAGAGCTGGTGCAGGAACTAAGATGTCCTAAGTGTCAGAACCAAAACATTGCGGATTCTGATGCCGTGGTCGCCAAAGACCTTCGCGACCGTGTGCTGGACATGGTTCAGGAAGGTAAATCTAAGCAGGAAGTCATCGACTTTATGATTGACCGCTACGGTTACTTTGTTCATTACCAGCCGCCCGTTACCCCGGCCACCATCGTATTATGGGTGATGCCTGTGGCGATCTTGGTGCTGGGTTTTGGCTTTATTGTATTCAGACAGAAAAAAGCTGCCCGCAAGCAAAGCTGGAGTCCGGAAGATGAACAAAAACTGGCTGAACTAATTAAACAAAGCCAGCGTAAGGAGCGTACTTCATGAATGACATGATGCAAATGTGGGGCATGTTTGCGCTTTTGACTGTGCTGGCAGGCCTGTTTGTGGTGATGCCGTTTTTCCGTCGCGACAAGCTGGTCGCTGTGGACCATGATGCCAATGCCGAGCGCATAGACATTTATCAGCAGCGTTTACAGGAGCTGGCTGAAGAGCTGGCCAATCAGCGTATTGACCAAAGCAGCCACGATGAATCTGTGCTGGAGCTCAAGCGTCGACTACTGAACGAGCTGTCACCGGAGCGTACGCTCGACACACGTGGTAACAACCTGGTGCTTGCCGCCACAGGTGTGGCATTCCTGCTGGTCGTCAGTGCGGTATTCTACTCTTTTACCGGCAGCCAAAAACAAATTGCTGACTGGTATAAAGCCGTTGATATGCTACCCGAGTATGGCCAGCGTGCGGTGATGCAAACGGGTGAGCCACTGAGCCCGAATGAGCTTCAGGCGTTTGCACTGGGCCTGCGTACTAAACTGGCAAACAGCGGTGACGATGCGGTTGCCTGGATGCTTTTGGGCCGTGTTGCAATGTCGCTGAATGACTTTGAAATGGCGATGCAGGCATTTGATAAAGCGCTGGCAATGCAACCCAATAACAGCAATGTTAAGGTCAGCTATGCCCAGGCGCTGCTGGTTGAGGGCTCTGAAAACGCTATGAACCGCGCTGCCCGCATGTTGTCTCAGGTGCTACAACGTGAGCCACGTAATATCGATGCGATTTCTTTGCTGGCGCTGATCGCTTATGAGCGTCAGGACTGGAAAGAGTCTAAAGCAGCCTTCGAAGTCTTGCTTGCGAGCATGACGCAGGACGACCCGCGTTATGCAATGATCAAGCAACGTATCGCCGATCTGGACGACAAGCTGAGCACAGCACAAGCGACACAGCCTGCGATGCCGGCGGATGGCTTGCAGGTGTCGGTGACGCTTGCGGATGAGCTGAAGGATAAAATTCCCGAAAATGCGACGCTATTTGTCTTTGCTAAAGCGGCTGAGGGCCCGCCTATGCCACTGGCGGTGGCCAAACTTACAGATTTTAACTTGCCATTAAGTGTCAACTTGGACGATAGTATGGCGATGATGCCTAACCTGAAGCTATCTGGGTTTAAAGAAGTGGTTGTTACAGCACGTATTTCAGTGGACGGCAATGTGGGATTGCAAAGCGGTGAGCTAGAAGGCGTGACCCAGACCATTACCCTGACTCCAGAAGCACAGCAGGTGGCGGTCACTATCAGTCGTGTTATAACCAGCACAGGAAGCTAAATGTATAAAAAACTTGTTGGCGCCACTTTGGCGCTAATTTTATCAGGGTGTGCGCAAGTCCCCGAAGAAAAACAAGACGCACGAGATCCGCTCCAGTCAATCAACCGTCCGTTGTATGACTTTAATATGGACGTACTGGATGCTTATATCCTGCGCCCCGCTGCGAAAGGCTATATTGCCATCACACCGGCGCCGGTACGCAGCAGCTTGGTTAACTTTACCACCAACCTCGCCGCACCCACTGATGCCGTGAATGCTGCCTTGCAGGCTAAACCGGGCGATATGGGTGTCAATGTCGCGCGCTTTTTGGTGAATACAACCGTGGGTATTTTTGGTCTGTTTGATGTGGCTAAGACGCTGGGCCTGGAACACAAAGATGAAGACTTTGGTCAGACGCTGGGTGTTTGGGGGGTTGGGGATGGTGCTTATCTGATGATCCCAGGTTATGGCCCCTCAACGGCTCGTAACCTCACCGGTGATGTGGTCGATAACGTTGTGCTGCCAGAAATTGCGCTGTCTACGCCGCAAACTATTCTGGTATTTGCCCTGCGCGCCGTTGAGGCAAGAGCCAGCCTGATGTCACAGGAAAAGCTCCTTAACGAGTCGCTCGACCCGTATATTTTCCTCAAAGACGTGTATTTTCAGCGTCAGCTTTATGAGCTCCACGATGGCAACCCGCCCGTTGAGGAGGAGCCAGAAGAGTTCGATGAGGATTTCCTCGAGAATCTGTAGCCTTTTATCAAGCCGGCCAGCATTCACTGACCGGTTTTTTTATAGGTGCTTATGCGACTAAAAAGTGGTTTTCTATCCCTTTTGCTGATAGCTCTAGATGAAATTTAGCCATCACCTGATTGACGTGGTTATGATATTCACTAGCTAACTTTTCTCGAATAACAGGATTCTTATGTAAATGTACACATGCCTGACAAATATGATCGATTTGACCTACTTCACGAGTAATGAAATCTTCATCGCAAAGCTGGCGGATTATATTCATGGGCCCTTCCACTTTGATCCAGTACTTAAGAAAGTCCTCCAACTGATTATTGAAAGCTGCTCCTATTGAATCGTGCTCCAAATCTCCAATCTTCATTTCAGGAATGTGTTCATGCGTCAAACCACAACAAGCGGAAACTAAATTGTGTGGAGTGACCACAATATTCTCAAATACCTGACTACACCCCTCATTTAAATTAGGCCCGGACGATTGATCACCCCTTGATTCGAAGTCTTGCTTGAATGGCATCCAAGCATTTGACTTTACAGTAAGCAAAGAACTTGCTGAAATTTTTCCAAAATCAGGGTGATTGTACAAATCGTTCAATACTTCACTCGATTCGCTGTCTTTTTCAACGATAATCAGGGTAGTGATGCCATGCTCAATACACGCCAATGCTGCATTTATCACACTTTGTAGCGTCACAAACTGACTATGGTCCAATCCTGTACTAAAGTTGATTTCATTTAGGCCTGCTTTTGCGATTTTCTTGGCGACGGAGTGGGCGTTATCCAAACTCTTTCCCCAATAACCATTGCTGACACAACGAGTTGCTAACCCTAGTCGTGATGCTTTTTCAATTGAACTGTATAGATCCTCTTTAAGAGTGAAACATTCACCGCCAGAGAAAACGACCATTTTCAATGCAGGAAAGCTCTCTTTTGCAGAATCGATTGCATGTTCAATTTCATCTAGGCTCAGGCGGCCTTTTACCTCAGGTGATGATTCAAAGCAGCACTCTTTACAGGCTGCGGTGCATCTGTAAGTGGGTAAAATGGTCATGGAGTTTGGGTAATGAGCCAGTACCAGATCACTGTTCATTGACTTTTTGCTCCATAAGATATGTTTGCTTGATATGTTCAAATATGCCCCTGACCAATAGATCTCTGTCCTCTTCTGTAGCGATTAGGCCAACTTCATATGCAGCGTCGTAGTAGGCAAAGATTTCAGCTTTTACTATATCTAAGCTAACTTCTTTCATAAGTTGCTCAGAGCCAATGTTGTTAGCTAAGCGATACGCAAACTCTTTATTGTCACGAATGTTGTCGTCGCTTAGCGCAAGCTTGCCGACATACAAGCCTTCTTCGACACCTGGCCCAGGTAACTGGCAACCCCATGCTTTGACACCACACCATGCAACGGCAACGGCAACGGCAAACGCATTAGAAACTGCGGCTGCGTTAGCAACGGCAAGGCAGAAGCTAAAAGCGGTACAAAAATAGGACGGAGTGATTTCCGAAGTACTGCTAAGCAGGCTTAACGAATCATTCAGGCTTAGCTTATTGTCCTGTAATATTCTTACATCTTTAATCAGGGCTTCCCTGATAGAATGATCCTGAGAAAAGACCACTTTAAAATTGTCTTTCAGTCGAGTTAGGTCGTCAGCGCCTAAGAAGCCATGTGCCTGGAGTTCAATGAGAACATTTCTGTAGTCCCGGTTAACCATAGCCATACGGAAATTATCTTGCGCAAATAGGCGCAAAGCGCGAACGGAGTCTAAGTTTTTAATGGAGGCGTAATCAAGTCCCTTAGATGAAAAGAAGTGCTCCTCGTCAGTGAGGAATGCCTGTCGGGAAGCCTCATCAAGTAAGATTTTATTGCCCAATTCAGAAATTTGTGCAACTTCATTCTTTTGCTCCGGGCTAAAACCTAATCTTAATTTATTTTGTTGGTAAACTTGTTTAGCTTCAGCTGTGGTTTTGAGACTTGTTGGTTCTCCGTATAGTCGGCCTTCGTCTGCCTGTACACCGGTGACAGCAACGGTAGGTATGATACTTGCTAAAAATTTTGCCTTTTTCATTTACTATGTATTCCTTTGACGATAATTAAAAATGACGGGTTTCATTGACCCCAAAAAAACTACGGATTATATTAATCAAAATAAAATGTTTTTTTCAACTTTTTTTAACGGAGGTTAATGATGGAAAATTCAAATGCAGGTGCCATTGTCGTGTTTATTGTGGCGGCGTTACCCTGTCTGATAGGGGCATATCTGATTGGGGTAAAACACTGTATGTTTTTAATTGCAGGGTGGGATCCGGATAAATACCATAGCCACAACGCCATTGCGCAGATCTTTGGCTGGGGGTTATTTGTTGGCGGCCTGATGATGAGTGCCGCAGCCTTGCTCGAGTATTTGAGTCTTCTCGGCGAGGAGCAATCCGTTATCCTGATTTTGGCAGGCGTGACTACTGTGATAGCAACGGGGTTTTACTGTAACGTTAAATTTCGTATCAAACCGCAGTAATGCAGGTCGTTGTGGTGTTACACAAGCAACCAGCTTGCGGAGCAGAAGGAGCCTGGTGTAGCCAGGCTCCCAAAACGCTTTGAGATTAAAAACGCCAGTTCATATTGGCCCACAGCGTGCGGCCTGCTTCGTTGACTTTATCAATCTGCGCATAGCCGCTGACCATAGCGCCGGCGCGGCTGAGGTGCTCTGCGTAAGCCTTATCCAGCACATTATCGACGCCGAGACTCAATAGCAGCTCGTCAGAGTAGCTATAAGACGCATTCAGTGCCAGCGCGCCAAAGCCATGGCTGGGCCCAATGTCCTGACCTGCAATGTTGCCCTGGCCGATGGCAACGCGGTTCTGGCTTTTTACAAGACGCCACAAGCCGCCAACCTGCCATTTATCCAGCGTGTAATCCATGGCAAAGCGTGCCTGCAGAGGAGGCTGCTGTGCAAGGGCCGTATGATCCGTTTTATTGCTGCCGCGCACATAGTTGATACTGGTGGTGAAGTTCAGGCGTTTACTGAGCGTTACCCGGGTTTCCATTTCCAGACCCATGGTCTGGGCGTCAATGTTGCGGGTCACAGCCAGTGTTTTGTCCATCACTTCATATTGGTTATCGGTTAGCAGGTAATCATCAATACGATTGTAAAACAGCGAGACTGAGGTGGTCATCACCGACTTTTGCAACATCCAGCCGATATCCAGCTGATTGGTTTTCTCCGGCTCTAATAAGAATGCGCTGATGCTATCTACACCACGGCGCCCGCCGCCCATTAGCTCCCAGTAATCCGGGAAGCGCTCGCTATGACCTGCGCCAATGTAATAGCTCATATCCTGGTGCTGAACCTGATAGCGTGTAAAGCCGCTCCACAGGGTGTCGTCTCGGGTGTGATTGGCCGTGGGGTTAACCATTGGCATCATCATGGAGCCAAGTTGCTGGCGCTTATCGGTTGCAGACCAGTCATCAAGTCGCAACCCGCTCACCCACTGGCTGCGTATTGGGCCTTCTGTGCGCAGTGCGTATTCCAGCTCGCCGAATAGTCCGGTTTGCTTAAACTCGGCGTTGTCGCGGCGCGGCATTGTCTCTACTGGCATTTGTGGCTGGTTCATACTGCCACGAGTACGGTGGCGGTTTTGCTGATGATCTAAACCATAACTCAGGGTGTGTTGCGTGTTGATGGTTGAGGTTAGCATCAGTTTGGCACCCCAGGTACGGCGGTCCGGGTTGGATGAAGTGGGGTTTTTCATCATCATATTAGGTGTAAAAGGGCGCAGGCTATGATTGTCCATAATATGGTCAATGTGGTTGTAATAGACGTTGGCCTCTAATGCATGAGCAAACCCGGAGAGTTCATCCAGTTCAACATTGAGCGCGACATGATTACGGTCGAATTTACTGCCATCCATCATGCGGTCGGCATAGGCAACCTCACCGTCGCTGCGACCAAGGCTCAGGCTGTAGAGGCTGTCGTCATCCGGGGTGTAGGCAAATTCTGAGTCCAGGTTCCATTTATCATACGCGGAGTGAATGGACTGGCCTTCGCCATCCTCATAGTCATCGGCATCGCTCTTACTTGCTGCAATACGGGCATAATAGTCCTCTGTGCCGCCTTTCACATCGGCATTCACCATACGTTTGCCAAAACTGCCCAGGGTTGCATTGGCAAAGCCTTGCCAGCCTGTCTCACTCAGGCGCTCCGATTCGCGCTCAAAAATCACCGTAGCAGCGCTATTGCCCGGCCCATACAAGACGGTTTGTGGGCCCTTGATCACGGTCAGGGTATCGTAGGTTTGTGGTGTGATGTAGGCCGTGGGCGGGTCCATACGGCCACCGCAGCCACCGAGTGTCAGACCACCGTCGGTAATAATATTGAGGCGCGACCCGGCCATCCCACGAAACACAGGATCGCTGCTGGCGCCGCCTTTTTTAACCAAAGAGAAACCGGCAATACTGGATAACAGATCGGCACCATCCTGTGCGGGTAAAGGCTGTCTGGGTGCCTTTGGGTCGGTTTTAATGTCTAAAGGACTATGCATGGGCGCGATAACAACGATGCGCTCCAGGTTGTCTGTGTGCGTGTCGTGTTGTATATCCTGGCTGTGTGCAGAAAAAGCGGCGGTTATTGCAAGCCAAATAAGGTTTCTGGTCATGATCCATCCCAAAGTGTTTTCACGTTTTTATTGAGCGGAATTTTACTTGTCAGATAAGCGCCTGGGATGTGACAAATTGTCGCACTTCAGCGGATTTGGCAAGGGATGACACAAAACATTGACCTAAAACAAATACAGCCACCGAGTGGTGGCTGTATTCAAGGATTGAATCCGCCAAAGGGCTAGATTGCCATGACTTCCATTTGCTGGTCGCACCATTGCAGCGCTTCATGGTAGTAATCGGGCAACAGGTCCGGGTCCAGAGCCAGTTGCTTTGCCGCTTCATTGGCGCCTTGCCAGTCGGCTTGCTCGTACTGTTTAATCAGCGCCAGGTAGCTGGCAAGTGTGCCTTCTTGCTTTAATAACGCGTCTTTGATCTCAATGGCCAGCGGTAGTTTGCTCATCACGCTTTCCATGCTTTCATCCAAAATAGCATCCATGAGCGACATCATACCTGCCAAAAAAGCCATGCCGGTGTCCTTTAGCTTATGATGCTTAATAGCCAGCAGTTCGGCAAAGCGTGCGCGGGTGAGTGACAGACGTACCAGCTCCAGCGGTTTCTCCGAAGACACTTGCGAGGCAAACAGCAACGACAGAAACTTTTTAAGCTCCTGATTCCCGAGCACGACCAGCGCTTGTTTGATGGTTGATATTTCGGCGCGGCGCTTGAATGCGGCAGAATTGGAATAACGTAGCAGTTTATAGCTGAGATTAACATCGCGCTCGAATACCTGAGTAATGCGTTTTAAATCCACATCGACACTGGAGGTTTCGTACAGCAGCTCCGCCAGCGCCATCTCAGAAGGGGGTAGGGTTTTACTTTGTACCACCTCAGGTTTGGCGAAAAAGAAGCCCTGAAAATAGCTAAACCCAAGTTCCAGTGCCTGTTGGTACTGTTCATGGGTTTCGACTTTTTCTGCAACCAGCTCAATATTTTTAAACGGCGCGATGGCTTCTTTGATCTCTTCAATGGTGGCCACATCTGTGGTCAGCATATCTATCTTGATCTGATCAATAAACGGATAAAAGTGCCGCCATACCTTCTGGTGCTGATAATCGTCCAGCACTATGGTGTAACCCTTTGCTTTGAGATCCTGCACTGCGCTCAGCAGGCGCTTGCCTGGCTGCACAGTTTCAAGAATTTCTACCACCAGTTGCTCACGCCCCATCATGGTCGGATACCCTTTTAGTATGGTTTCCAGCGTGAAGTTGATATAAGCGGGTTTGTTATCGGTTAAATCTTCCAGACCAAAGTTAAACTGGCTGCCTTCAATTAATCTTGAGGTTGCCTCTGAGCCATCGATTTCCGGGAAGACATTGTCCAAACCGTCACGAAATAACAGCTCATAGCCCACGAGTTCTTTGTTTTTGTTTAGGATTGGCTGCCTGGCGGCATAAAAATACATGAAAGATACACCTGACTGAATACTTCTACTGCACAACAATATAAGTCAATCTCAGGCATATTTCATTAACTAATTCAGCTTGTTTCAGCTTTTGGTATTAAGGTATGAGAGGAGCTACGCTCAATTCATGCTCACTTCATCTTGTGTAACTTGGGTGGTGATCTTTGCCATGTTATAGTGGGCCTTTCGCAATGGCTTTTGTCCCAATCTCAGCTAACAATAAAACAGTATCTGATATTGTGGAGAGGAGCCCGAACTAAAGGAGGTAATTTTGGAAACTGGCACTATGATCTCTCTTGCCATGTATTTCATCGCCATGCTGGGTATCGGACTGTATGCGTACCGTAAGTCTACCAGCGACGTGTCGGGTTATATGTTAGGTGGCCGCAGCTTGCCACCCAGTGTCGCGGCTTTGTCTGCGGGCGCCTCAGATATGAGTGGCTGGATCCTGATGGGCCTGCCCGGCGCTATGTTTGTAAGTGGCTTCAGCAGTACCTGGATAGCCATAGGCTTAGTCATTGGCGCATTTTTGAACTATTTGCTGGTGGCACCGCGACTGCGGGTGTATACCGAGCTGGCAAACGATGCAATCACTATCCCTGACTACTTTGCTAATCGATTTGAAGACAAAGGCAATGCATTGCGTATTGTATCCGCACTGGTGATTATTATTTTCTTCACCCTGTATACATCTGCTGGGGTGGTATCCGGCGGCAAGTTATTCGAAAACTCGTTTGGCATGAGCTACGAATCTGGCCTGTATATCACAACTGGTGTGGTGGTACTGTACACTTTGTTTGGTGGCTTTTTGGCAGTGAGTCTGACCGACTTTGTGCAGGGCTGTATTATGTTTTTGGCATTGATCTTAGTGCCTGCGGTGACTTACTCATTACTGGAGAACCCACTGAGTGTAACGCTTAATGATATTAACCCGCAGCTGCTTACCTGGATTGGCGCAGGTGGTGCAATCGGCATTATCTCGGCTATGTCCTGGGGCTTGGGGTATTTCGGTCAGCCACATATTATTGTGCGCTTTATGTCGGTGCGCAGTGTAAAAGACATGCCAACCGCACGTCGCATTGGTATGAGCTGGATGCTGGTAGCGACGATGGGTGCCATTACAACGGGTTTGTTTGGTGCGGCTTATGCCCATGAAAATGGCATTGTGGTCGAAGACCCTGAAACCATCTTCCTGATCTTATCCGAGCTGTTGTTCCACCCGCTGATCGCCGGTTTCCTGCTGGCTGCGATTCTGGCAGCCATTATGAGTACCATTTCATCGCAGCTGTTGGTGAGCTCCAGCTCATTAACCGAAGATTTTTATAAAATCTTCCTGCGTAAAGACGCCTCAGACAAAGAGCTTGTACTGGTAGGACGTATCAGCGTCGCACTGGTTTCACTGTGTGCCATCTACCTGGCTTATGACCGCGATAGCACCATTCTGAGCCTGGTCAGTAATGCCTGGGCCGGGTTTGGCGCTGCATTTGGCCCGCTGGTACTGCTTAGCCTGTTCTGGAAGCGCATGAACTTTGCCGGTGCGCTGTCTGGCATGATTGTAGGGGCGGCCACGGTATTATTCTGGATCTATGGACCTGTGACCATTGATGGTCAGCCACTAAGTGCCCTGATCTATGAAATTGTACCAGGCTTTATTGCTGCAACCATTGCAATTGTTGCTGTGAGCTTAGCTACGTCAGAGCCCAGTACAGAGATCACAGATAAGTTCGAGGAAATGCAGACGGCACTGTAGTTGTTGTGTCCGCTGTGTGAATCGGAAAAGCCGCAGCCATAAAGGCTGCGGCTTTTTTGTGTTACGTATAGAGTTGTTCCCAGATTGATAAAGATATGTTTGCCAAGTATAAAAAAGGCATAAGTCTGCGCAGTGCTGCCCGATTTACAACCAAGCCCTGGCAGAGCCCGTCGTTTTGTTGTTCCAATTTTTCTAATTTTCCTTATCATGGTCCATACCATGATTGGGTCAGCAGTGAGCTTTTGGCATTCTCATGGCTTACGAGACCGTCCACAATTAAGTGAATTTAAGACAATTAATGCTTGTTACTATATGGCAATAAGGTTAACATGTGTGCAACCTTGAGTGGGTGGTCCTTTCAAAAATACAGAAGGACGGAAAATATGAAGTTTTTTACTAAACGCTTGAAGAAAAAGTCAAACACAATCCAACCGGACAGAGCCTTGAGCCTGATTGATGCAGATGCGCAGTTAGTGTCTGGTGGAAATAGCGGAGGAAGCGGTGCGCAACCTCGCGTTCAACGTTTTTCTCCTGAAGCTGCGAAATTAGTTAGCGGGTAAATAGTAGGGTTTTGGCCGAGCATGAATGAGTTTTATTTAGTCACTTCGTGGATCATAATAGCATTGGAATTGTTTATTGTTTTTTTCCTGCTGTATAGTTTCAAGAAGCATCGCTTTGGATTGTTTTTCGGTGGCAAAAGCACTCTGAAAAAGCAAGAAGACCATGAGCTGCATTCATGCTTTCTTTCCTGTCTGGCCGTTCTGGTGTTTTACCCAGTGAGTGCGAATTTGGGCGCATACATTCTTAATCTTCCTCTTGAACTGATACAAATGCGCCAGGTATATTATTTTGCTCTGGTATGTACTGGTGTGTCTTTCATTACTGTTTTATATTTGCTGCATGTAATCCGCGGCTGTAGTTTTTCTGCCACATCACGCCTCGTGGCTTACATATCATTTATGCTGATGTGTCTGAATTTTTCGCAGCTTATTTTGCGTGGTTATTTGGATATTCATATATTGTATGAAGTGTATGGACCATTTGTAGTGAGTTTCAATATTTGCACGTTTATTGCGTTATCTAGATATCCGTTTTATAAGTTGATGGAATCAAGACTTACCAAAGGAGCCGTATGATATGGAACTCATTGTTATTGGTAGTATGCTCATCGTTGTTTCACTGATTTTTGTCGTAGCCATGGTTGTTAAAGGGCTTCGTCTCAGTCCCGTTGAGTTGCGAGTGAAAGAGCTGGTTAAGGCTAACAAAGACAGTGCAGAAGAAGTCGAAGACAAATACACCGAAGCCTATGAAATTGTTATGGAGTTCGGTGACTTACTGGCGGCCGAGAAAAACCTCGAGCAATATTACGGCGTAAAAGATATTTACGATCGTGTTGAAGAGTTCAGAGCCGAGAACAATCAATCAGTTGAGCAAAAACCAGCGACCCTCAAGGTGGTTAAATAGTCTCATTACTTGTGAGCGCTCAAGGCCTGTCTGTATTCAGTAGGGTCCCAAAGTTTATTTGTACTGACAAATAAGAATGTCATATCAACACAGGTGTGTGTAACTCAGGCTGACCTCAGAGCTTGCTCTATGCGTTATATTAACTCCTCCAGCCAGGCTATAAACTTCATCGCGTTATTCGTTCTGAAGCGTGTTTTATTGGGAATGTAATAACACAGCTCAGAAGCAATATTACTGTCCCCCACAGGCTTAAGCAGGCCGCTAGAGCACATACCCCGCACCAGGAGCTCTGAACAAAACACCAGCGCGTTTTCTGCCACCGCTTGCTGGATCCCAAATAATTCCTGATCAAACTCTCTGATAATAAAGTGGTCTCTTCTTAAAGCGTTACTGGCCAGCCAAGCGTCCAGTGGCGGTTTACACAGTGCAGGGTTTTTCCAGCGTGTAGTGTAAAGCACAGGGCGCTTTGATGACGTCCGAAAAGCTGTGATATCCGCGCCCGTGAATACATTGTACTGTTCCACGTTGAGCCGGTCCTCAACGGCAATATCCTGGATATTGCCCAGGCGCACAGGAATAGAATAGGGAGGGCTGTTCGCTTGCTCGCCGCTTGAAACGTGCATTGAAACATTCGGGTAGGTAGCCGCAAAGGTATGTTGCGCGGGTAGCAAAACCTGGGCGGCAAAGGAGGAGGTGGTATCCACCCTTACAACTTCATTTAACTGCTGAATATCAGCCAGCGCGCTTTCAATTTTGGCAAATCCTTCGGAGGTCGCTTTGGCCAGTTGTTGCCCTGTATCGGTGAGTTGTACTTGCCTGGGCCGACGCTCAAACAGGCAAACGTTGAGGCGGTCTTCTAGCTTACTGATATGGTGAGAAATCGCCGTTGGTGTTAAGGCAAGCTCCTCTGCTGCGAGTTTAAAGCTGCCATGGCGTGCCGCGGCTTCGAACGCTCTGAGTGCCTGTAATGAAACAGATAAGGGCATAGTAACGACTCAGTGAATAAGACTATAGATGATTTTAACTCATCTATGGGTGCAAGAGTATCGTTTGTCTAATCGGGCGCTGAAACGCACACTGTTATGGTTTATTAATTAATAAGGTAATCAGCATGAGCACAATTTTACATATAGACTCGAGTGTCAGGGCGATCAAAAACCATAAACCGTCGCATAATTCAATTTCTAAAAACATTGCGCATCAGTTTATTGAAAGCTGGCAACAGGCAGGCTCTATAGATGAGTATATTTATCGTGATGTTGGCATAAATCCGCCGCCATTTATCACTCAGGACTGGATAGGGGCGGTGTTCACTGCCGAAGACAAACGCACAGAAGCGCAAAAGCAGCAGCTGGTGTTATCCGATACTTTGATCAATGAACTGGTACGTGCCGACTTTATTGTGATTTCAACACCTATGTACAATTATGGCATGCCAGCACAGCTTAAAGCCTGGTTTGATCAGGTGGTCCGGGTTAACAAAACCTTTGACTTTGACCTGAATCGCGGGGACTTCCCTTTGCAGCCTTTGCTGTCGGGTAAGACACTGATCGCGATAGCCTCATGCGGTGAGTTTGGTTTTGAAGCGCCTGAGATAAGGGCTAAGAGTAATCACCTTATGCCACATTTGCGCACGTTGAGTCGTTACCTGGGGGTCGAAACTATGTATGAGATAGTGAGTGAATATCAGGAGTTTGCCGACAGCAGGCATCAGGCATCACTAAGACAGGCGTATCAGCGCGCACAAACTTTGGCTCAGGAGCTGGCGGGCGATCAGCAAGAAAAGCAGGGCAGCATCTTAACCGCATAGGGCACGGTGACCAATTCGCATATGCAAAATAATCAAAAGTGATCGCTTTGGGTTACTTTAGATTTCTTACTAACCCAGGGTGTTACGCGCGTCTTTTATTTTCATGCTCACTCGTAACAGCGCCCTGCTGGAGCAGGGGTTTCAGGTCGCGCAGGATGATATGTCCGTAATCCTGATAGCCGGCCTGTGAACCCGGTGTAAACCATTTCATATGTGCAATAAACTCAAGAGAGCTGGCAATACTGCCAATCAGGCTTTGTTCCATGTCAGAGTGGTAGGTCATTGGTGGCTCAGTTCGTGCCTGAGACGCGGCGTTTTGCAGGGAATGCTCGCCAGTTAGTAGCCATAGCGCATTATCTTTGGTGACGGGGTGCAAAAAGAATTTACTGATCACAGACAAAGTGGGTTCTCTAACATCTTTTTCATACTTTCGGTAAGACGCAGTGGGAATATCCAGCAATTCTGAAAAACCAACCTGAGAATACCCCAAGTTGATACGTAACTGTTTTAATCTTGTAGCAAAAGTATTTGACATATGACCCAATCCGGTTAATTATTTATCCACCTGACCCGTTCAGACTACATGACTCTCAGTCAAATGTCTAACCGGGACGAAAAATTAAGCACTTTTTTGGCATTGACGCCAGCTAAGTAAAAATTCAGACCTGTGTTTAGGGGCTTGTAAATCGATTGGCTTTAGGCACAAGGCTGTAGGTTTGTAAGACACTGTGATTTGATAATAAGCGGATATGTTATGACTACTGTAAAAAGAAATGAATCTGTGCGTAAAGCACACACCATAGCAGCCAGGAAGCAAATTCAAACTGCGATCCGTCGCCTGCGCAGAGAAATGAACTTAACTCAGGCTGAGTTAGGTAAAAAGCTTGTCACACCGGTTGACCAAGCAACCATCTCCAACTGGGAGTGCGGTAAGTCTGACTTATCTGCCTGTCAATTATTGGATATCATGATGATTTTTGGCCAGCCAAACTTTATGAGTTTGCTGGAGCAAGGGGCCCAAAGCGACTTAATCGACGAACCTCAGTTTGCCTAAAGCGCTTAACTAAACCGCTGGCAGGGCATACTGTCGGTTGGTCCCCCTAAGCTAACATATCGTGTTGTCTGGGCACACTCGTGCCCGCTTTCCTTTTTTGTTCGTCTATTTGCCGATCCTGTACTAACTTTCCATTGGGAGCGAGAGTTTAGACTCGTTTGTTTCTTTTCGGATCAGTTACTAAAGCGTGTAGTTGTTAGAAAAGATCAGGCTCTTTTGCTGGTGGTCCCGCCTCGTCACGCTCATTACCTTTGACTACTCAATGGTGCTCGAGCGCAATCAAGCAAGTACAAGGAACTATTTTATGTCGTCACCTAAATCTCGTCTCGGGTTTGATCAAAACCAACGCAAAATCATTATCGGTGAACATCAGGACTCGGAGCTAGGCCCTTTGTGTCACCTCCCTGGAACATGGAAGAACACAGGTCATCTCGAAGGCCATGGATGGAATATGATAGCTCTGCCATTTGCAGCAGGAGAGCTGGATTATCGGCTGCTTATGAATCAGTATAACGAGGAGCTGACCTTTAATTTGGTTGATAAAGGCGTGCCAAATCGTGGCATACCCGATGATCAATCCGTTGCAACACTCGATTACACCCAAATCATTAATCAGATAGCAGCAAAGGATTACCCACCTTCCGGTCTCGAAGGTAAACCAGGCCTGGCAATTCATCATGAGCCTGGTTTGTGGCTGCACATGCGTGACCAGTTGACGGATGATTTGGATATCGCCCGTCTGTCCAGTATTCCTCATGGCGATGCAGTGATCGCATTGGGTAAGAGCGCACAATCACAGTCTGGGTTTGAAATCCCAGCCCTGAATGGCTTGCCCATAGGTGTGTCGGGCGATATTGACTCAAATCCTTACCTGGTGCCTTACAAGCACTTTAGGGATCAGCCTTTCGAAGGTCTCTTTGACCCCACTCAGGCCAATGCGCTGCTGCAAAAAGCCATTGCTCCCTTATTCAGTGACGGCAAAGTGAAAAATACGACCAAACTTGAAGTTCGCACAACTGCGGCGTCGGGCTCTGTCAACAATATCCCTTTTGTCACGCGCCAGGCGAATGCCGCTGAGGTACATTCTACATTCTGGATTTACGAGCTAACAGAGACTGATAGAAGTGGTAATCCGAAACTTTGGTTACAGTATTCCCAGACAGTGATTCTAGACTTTTTTAATCGTAAAGACAGGCCCGGTGAGCTGATCCGTTGGCCGCATATCAGTATTAATACTCTGGAAAAGGTGGATATCTAAATAATTGCCTCTTTAGGGAAGGGAGGTGTTTGCGGTTAATACCATTATAAGTGCGGAGCGTAATAATATCAGGGGACCAAATATCCCCTGAGACTAGTTCAAGTTGGGCGTATAATGCGCGTTACTTGATATAGATTGAATCGCTCCAGTACCCAAACGGCGATGCTGTTGAGTTAGAAGAGGTGTTAAACTGGCCACTTTGTTGACCGCTAAAATCAAAGTAATACAGGAAGCCTGTCACGGTTTCTCCCGTATTGCAGATATGCAGGTTACTCATAGAACCACACAAATATTCGCGGCTGTTATAGCTCTTTTGCTGGCCATTCATGGTTGCCTGATTTGGGTTTCCATATCCATACTGGATCACTGCGACCAGCAGTTGATTGCCACCATGATCTTCTGTCGTTGAAAACTGTGATGCAGGTGGATATTCCCAGCCTTTATCTGTTGAACCGACCGCAAAGACTTCGTAATAGCTGATGCCACTGGCAGGTCCCATTATGGTCACGTCTGATTTACTGGCCTTAGACTGTGTACGACCCTGCAGATGGCTCAGGTCAAGTTGCATACCGTTCAGGGTTGGCAATTTTACTTCCTGGACATCAACGGCAACACCACGTTCAACATTTGCGGCGGTGGCCTGACCGGCAATAACTGAGCTGCTCAGCAGCGCAATACCAAGTGATACTTTTTTAAAATTAAACATAAATTTCCTCTTAATATGGTTTTTCCTTGGATAAACACAGTCATTATTTAATAAAGTAATACAGGTAAATTATTGAATTTACTGGGCTTGAAGCGACTTTGTTCGCTGTTTTTTATGTTTTCACAATGTTTATAAAAAGTAAATTAAAATTTAATGTAATTGTGGTTCAAAATATGCACTGTGTTGATTGCGATCAATAAAAGTACAAAGGTGTACTATGAATATTCAAGGAATGGGGCAAAACTTTGCCGTCACAAACACAAATCAATACAGCACGGCCGGCAAATCTCAGGTGTCGGCTTATCAGCAAACTGACGCTGCCAAGACTTCGTCGGGCGGTCAGGCCGAGCAGACGATTGATATGCACAATATTTCTCCTAATCAATACAATGCTCTGGTACGTTCGGGTGTTGCCGACTTGGCTGTTCCTATGGTTTTACCCGGTGGCCGGGTACACCTGGATGGTCAGCAGGCCCAAATGGGCGATGTAAAAACAGACTATATTGGGCAGATTGAACAGTCCATCGAGTTTAGCGAGAGCATTGGTGATTTGGGTCAGGTGGATTTTTTGAAGGAAAGGCTGGCGGCTGTTAGGGCGCTACACGGGCAAAGCTACATGCCGTCAGAGGCTAGCGAGGGGCTTAATGTCACGGCATAGTTGTGATCCCGGGCTCTATAACAAAGCCCGGGATGCGTATTAATCCTGCACTGAGCGAAGCAGGGCGTTAATACCAACTTTTTCGCGTGTCTGCTGGTCCACTTTCTTCACGATAATGGCCGCATACAGGCTGTGTGTGCCATCTTTGCTTGGCAAAGAGCCCGGGACGACCACGGCGCCAGCTGGCACTCGACCGTAGTGGATCTCGCCGGTTTCACGGTCGTAAATACGGGTACTTTGTGAAATATACACGCCCATAGAAATGACAGCGCCTTCTTCGACAATCACGCCCTCCACAATCTCAGAGCGGGCGCCGATGAAGCAGTTGTCTTCAATGATGGTAGGATTGGCCTGCAATGGTTCCAGCACACCGCCAATACCCACACCGCCTGACAGGTGCACATTTTTACCGATCTGCGCACAAGAGCCAACGGTGGCCCAGGTATCAACCATAGTGCCTTCGTCAACGTACGCGCCAATATTCACATAAGAGGGCATCAGGACTACGTTTTTGCCAACAAAGCTGCCCTGACGTGCGACGGCGTTAGGCACAACACGCATGCCGCCTTGCTGAAACTGCTCTGGCGTATAGTCGCTGAATTTAAGCGGCACTTTATCGTAAAACTGGTTAACGCCATCATGCAGCGGCTGATTATCGCGAATACGAAATGACAGCAGAACCGCCTTTTTCAGCCACTGGTGTACAACCCACTCGCCACTGATTTTTTCAGCAACACGGGCGGCACCCGAGTCCAGCATGGCCAGCGCATCAATAATGGCATTTTTAACCTGAGGTGACACATCACTGGGTGTGATGGTGTCGCGTTGTTCCCAGGCCTGTTCAATTATGGTTTTTAAATCCGACATAGTGTCCTCATTTATTCAGATTCTGCATTGAGTTTTTTCATCAGTGAACGGTGTAACGACGCTTTGGCATCTTCACTGAGACGTTGATAATCTTTGTCCGAAACCACAAAGAAATCCTCCGCACGTTCGCCCACTGTGGTAATACGTGCGGCGTGAATATGCAGTGAATGCAATTGAAATACCTCGGCTATTTTAGTCAACAAGCCGGGAATATCCACTGCCTGGATCTCTATCAAGTTTCTGTCACTACGGGCGTGGGGGCGGACCACTACCTTAGGTTTAATATTAAAGTCTTTAAAGCGCTGAGAGCGGTTCTTTTTAAGCCGGATTTTCTTTTTCGGATCGGTCAGGATCACTTCCAGACTGCGGCGCAGGGCTTTGGCCCGGCTGCCACTGATAGGGCGGCCATCGACTTCCAAAATGACAAAGCTAAAGACCACATAGCCATCTTTGGTGGTCAGCACCTGAGCATGCTGGATCTGGGCTTTTTTGGAGCCAATCACCGCCACGAGTTTAGCAAACAGGGTGGCTTCATAAGGCGCATAAACAAAGACCTGGGTGCCGCCGTGCATCGGTTGTTCTGAGACCACCACGCAAGGCTTACTTAAATCGTCGCGGCCGAGCAGGTACTCGGTATGCCAGGAAATTTGCTGCTCGCTAAAGGCAGTAAAATAGTTGGCCTTAAAGCGCGCCCAGATCATATCAATCAGATCTTCGCGATAGTCTTTATTAATAAGCCGCTGCTTCGCCTGTTGCTTTTTATCGCGAATTTGATCTCGCATATCCATGGGGTTCTCAAGCCCCAGTCGCAATGCACGCTGCGTATGTAAATACAACTCCCGCAGCAGGGTGTTTTTCCAGTCATTCCAGAGATTGTCGTTAGTTGCACGAATATCCGCCACCGTCAGACAATAGAGATAATCAAGCTGGCGCTCATTTTTGATGCGAGAAGCAAATTCGTTGATCACATCCGGATCATTAATGTCCTTACGCTGCGCGGTAACCGACATCAGCAGGTGATTTTCAACCAGCCACGCGACCAGTTTGCTGTCGGACGAGGAAAAACCATGCATACGTGCAAACGCCGAGGCATCAACCGCCCCCAGCTCCGAATGGTCGCCACCACGACCTTTAGCAATATCGTGGAAAATCCCCGCCAGATAGAGTAGTTCGGGTTTATCCATGCGGGTGACAATTTCCGAACACAGCGGAAACTCATTTTGATGTTCATGGCTGAAGTAGCGATAAATGTTGTTGATCAGCTTATGGGTGTGTTCATCCACGGTATAGGCGTGGAACAAGTCGAACTGCATCTGGCCAAAGATGTTACGCCACTGTGGCAAATAGGCGGCGATGATCCCGTGCTTGTGCATCAGGGTAAATGCGCGGCCCATGCCGTTGGGATGCTTGAGTAGCCGCATCAGTGCGTCGCGACAGGCGGCATAATCCTGTAAGTCACCGAGCAAACGGCGTCTTACCTGGCGCACCGTGCGTATGGTGCTAGGGTCGATATCTGTGATCTCAGGGTTGTCGGCAATGTGCTCGAACAATAAGATCAGGTTTTCCCGACGAAAGAACACAGAGGGGTTCTTGACCCGGATTCTTTTGCCAACACGCTCAAAGTGGTTATCGAGTGGCACTACGGTCTGTTCGCTTTGATCCGGTAAAATGCTCTGCTCAAAATAAGATAGCAGCATCTGATTCATTTCCCGCACCCGGCTCATGATCCGAAACAGGCGTTTCATCATACGCTCAACCGAGGCTTTACCTTCGGAGCCAAACCCTAATAGCTCCGCGGCATGAGGCTGATAGTCAAACAGTAGGCGGTTTTCGCTGCGTCCGGCGGCCAGATGCAATGCAAAACGGATGTTCCAGAGGTTTTCCAGGCACTCCAGCAGCTCCTGATATTCTTCATGGGTCAGGTAACCATGGCTTATAAGCTCTTCCAGCGTTTCGGCGTGAAAGTGCTTTTTAGCCACCCAAAAGATGGTCTGAAGGTCGCGCAGGCCACCGGGGTTCTCTTTGATATTAGGCTCAAGGTTATAAGCCGTACCGTGGCATTTTTTGCGTCGCAGACGCTGCTCTTTGACCTTGGCGATAAAGAACTCATCCGACTGCCAGATGGGCGTTTCGACAATATGGCTTTTCAGTCGCTCGAACTCTACGTGATTACCACAAATCAAGCGGCTTTCCAGCAAGCTGGTGGTAAAGTGCACGTCTTCGCGTTTTTGTTCCAGCACCTGCTCGTGGGTTCTTACGCTGTGGCCAATATCCAGGTTCAGATCCCACAGCAACGTCATAAATGACTCCAGCGAGCCGGTTAGTTCTGCGCCGGGCTCTTGCTTACACAGCAGCAGGAAGTCTATGTCGGAATACGGGTGCAACTCGCCACGGCCATAGCCTCCCACACCAATCAGCGCCAGATCCGGGAACTGCGCCAATCCGGTGTCGGAGTAGAGCTTGATCAGCAGCCTGTCTATAAACTCAGCTCGGCCATTGATCAACTGTCTGACGGGTTGTTTGGAAAACTGATTATTCAGCCACTTGTAAAAATAGGCCTGGCAGTTTTTATAGTCATTCAAGGTTTGCGCTTCGTCGAGAAGCGTTTTTACTTTGTTTGGTAGTGCCACCTGGGCTCCCTATGTTGCGCGCAAAACTCACAGCTCAGTTTTACACTAAGTGGCAAAAAAATGCGAGAAAGTGATAGAGAGTGGGTGGTTAACTGGGTGAAAAGCCAGCATACAAGTCAGTAAAGCAAAACGCCACCGGCTGGTGGCGTCTCAGGGTTCAATTAAGCGGTGTGCTCGATTATCCGCTCAATGGTGTCATCGCTGCGCAGCGTCAGAACTTCTACGCCGTTTTCAGTCACCAGCAGAGTGTGTTCCCACTGGGCAGACAGGCTGCGGTCTTTCGTTACTACAGTCCAGTCGTCTTTGAGCAGTTTACAGTGGCGCTTGCCCGCATTGACCATAGGTTCAATAGTCAGACACATGCCGGCTTGCAGGGCTTCACCTGTGCCTGGCTTGCCATAATGAACAATTTGCGGCTCTTCGTGGAATTCGGCGCCAATGCCATGGCCGCAATATTCACGCACGATAGAGTAGTTAAAGCCCTCGGCATATTTTTGAATCGCAGCGCCAATGTCGCCAATGCGTACGCCCGGTTTCACCATACGGATGCCGATATACAGGGCTTCCTGAGTCACTTCGCTCAGGCGCTTACCCTGAATGCTGGGCTTACCTACAAAGAACATTTTTGAAGTATCGCCATGGTAACCGTCTTTGATGACTGTCACATCAATGTTGATGATGTCGCCTTCTTTAAGCGGTTTGTCGTTTGGAATACCGTGGCAAATTACGTGGTTCACTGAGGTACAAATAGACTTAGGGAAACCGTGGTAGTTAAGTGGTGCCGGCACTGCCTGCTGCACATCCACAATATAATTATGACAAATGGTATTCAGCTCATCAGTTGTCACCCCTGGTTTGACATAAGGTTCAATCATTTCCAATACTTCAGCGGCTAACTTACCGGCAACACGCATTTTTTCGATTTCTTCAGGGGTTTTGATCACTGCACTCATTGAGACTCCAAGTCATAGTTTCGACGCGACAACACCAGGCTAGTTTATGAACGATTTTTAGCCCAAACGTTGAGTTAATTTCTTTTATATGGTATAAAGCGCGCCGTCTTTTTACAAATAAATCTTTCAGGCCGATTTGGTCCACAGGTTGTTTGTAACGAAGACAACACGAAATTTAATTTTAACACACACACATATCGACACATACACTTGGGTGCAAGCTTGGAACAAATTATCGGGTAACCGAATTTTCGAACTTGTTGGTGTTATGGGATATGTGGAGGCCTAACCCTAACTAAATTAGAGGAAAATACAAATGGCAAACGTTTCAATGCGCGATATGCTTCAAGCTGGTGTTCACTTCGGTCACCAGGCTCGTTACTGGAACCCTAAGATGAAGCCTTTCATCTTCGGCGCTCGTAACCGTGTACATATCATCAACCTGGAAAAGACTGTTCCTATGTTCAACGATGCACTTAAGTTCCTTTCGAACGTTGCATCTAACAAAGGTAAAATCCTTTTCGTAGGTACTAAGCGCGCTGCAAGCGAAGCAGTTAAAGAAGCAGCTATTCAAAGCGAGCAGTTCTACGTAAATCACCGTTGGTTAGGTGGTATGCTGACTAACTGGAAAACAGTTCGTCAGTCAATCAAGCGTCTTAAAGACCTTGAGACTCAAAGCCAAGACGGTACTTTCGAGAAGCTGACTAAAAAAGAAGCTTTGATGAAAACTCGTGAAATGGAAAAGCTTGAGAAGAGCCTTGGTGGTATCAAAGATATGGGCGGTCTTCCAGACGCTATCTTCATCATCGATGCTGACCACGAGCACATCGCTATCCGTGAAGCAAACAACCTGGGCATTCCAGTAGTATCTGTTGTTGATACTAACTCTAACCCAGACGGCGTTGACTTCATCATCCCAGGTAACGATGACGCGATCCGCGCTATCCAGCTTTACACTGGTGCTGTTGCAACTGCTATCACTGAAGGTCGTGAAAGCAACATCGTTGCTCAAGCTGAAAGCGACGACTTCGTAGAAGCTGAGTAATAGATTACAAACCGTGCCACTGGCAACACAGGTGTGCGGGTGGCCGGTTGTAACGCACTAAGCTGTCATCAAGTCTTCATCTTATTTTTCCGAAGACTTGATATTCTTTACAAGCGGTAATTCGCTTATCAAAAAACCGAATTCAGAATTGAGGATATTCTAATGGCTGTAACTGCTGCCCTAGTTAAAGAACTTCGCGAGCGTACTGGCGCTGGCATGATGGATTGTAAAAAAGCACTGACTGAAACTAACGGTGACATCGATCTGGCGATCGAGAACATGCGTAAGAGCGGTGCTGCTAAAGCGGCTAAAAAAGCTGGTAACATTGCTGCTGAAGGTACAATCCTGATCAAGCAAGGTGAAGGTTTCGCTGCACTTCTTGAAGTTAACTGTCAAACTGACTTCGTTGCTAAAGACGAAAACTTCCTGGGTTTCGCTAACGCTGTTCTTGACGCTGCTGCTGAAGCTAAGACAGACATCGAAACTTTGAAAGCTCAGTTCGAAGAAACACGTGTTGCACTAGTTGCTAAAATCGGTGAAAACATCAACGTTCGTCGCGTTGAGTACATCGACGGCGAAAACATCTCTGCATACCGTCACGGCGACCGTATCGGTGTTGTTGTAACTGGTGATGCTGACGAAGAGACTCTGAAGCACGTTGCAATGCACGTTGCTGCTTCTAAGCCTGACTACCTAAACCCAGAAGACGTACCTGCTGAGGTTGTAGAGAAAGAAAAAGCGGTTCAGGTTGAAATCGCTATGAACGAAGGCAAGCCTGCTGAAATCGCTGAGAAAATGGTTGTTGGCCGCATGAAGAAGTTCACTGGTGAGATCTCTCTTACTGGTCAAGCGTTCATCATGGAGCCTAAGAAGTCTGTTGGCGAGTACCTGAAAGAGAAAGGTGCTTCTGTTTCTTCATTCATTCGCCTTGAAGTTGGTGAAGGTATCGAGAAGAAAGAAGAAGACTTCGCTGCTGAAGTTGCTGCTCAAATCGCAGCTGCGAAAGGCGAATAATCACGCTTAGGTGATTAAGTGATGCAAAAGCCCCCTCGAGATGAGATTTGCTTTTGCGTCACTGCACAAAATTCTCTAAAATAACCGCGCATTTATGTCTTTCATAAGCGCGGTTATTTTGTATCTCACTTTTAATTTGGCCCGGAAATTATGACTATCAATCGAAAACCTGTTTTTAGACGCGTTCTTCTTAAACTTAGCGGCGAAGCTTTGATGGGAGATGAAGGCTTTGGAATCGATCCTAAAGTATTGGATCGTATGGCCCAAGAAATAAAAGAACTTGTAGAACTCGACGTAGAAGTGGGTTTGGTTATCGGCGGCGGTAACTTCTTACGTGGCGGCTCTTTGGCCGAAGCGGGTATGAACCGCGTAGTGGGTGACCACATGGGCATGCTGGCAACTGTGATGAATGGTCTGGCGATGCGTGACGCACTGCACAGAGCGTTTGTGAATGCCCGTCTGATGTCTGCCATTCCACTCAATGGTGTATGTGATGCATACAACTGGGCAGAAGCAATTAGCTTGTTGAAATCAGGCCGCGTCGTGATCTTCTCTGCAGGTACTGGTAATCCGTTCTTCACCACAGATTCAGCAGCCTGTCTGCGCGGTATCGAAATTGAAGCCGATACGGTGATCAAGGCCACTAAAGTAGATGGCGTATTTAGTGATGATCCGGTGAAAAATCCAGAGGCAGAATTACACCGTCACCTGACGTACAATGAAGTGATTGAAAGAGAATTAAAGGTTATGGACCTGGCGGCATTTACCCTGGCTCGTGACCACAACATGCCTTTGAGCGTATTCAACATGAACAAACCAGGCGCGCTAAAGCGTGTTATCATGGGTGAAGAAGAAGGCACTTTAATCAGTACACAACCAGCTGCGGAGTAAGGGCTTAGGCGATAAGCCTTTGCAAAACAGTAATTAAACTCGCCAGCTGAGTCCGATTAATACAGTAAAGAATAGGATAGCACTGTGATTGATGATATTAAAAAAGATGCGCAAGAGCGTATGACTAAAAGTGTAGCTGCGCTGGCAAGCCAGCTGTCTAAAATCCGCACTGGCCGTGCACACCCGGCACTACTTGATGGTATTTCAGTATCTTACTACGGTGCTGATACGCCTCTGAACCAGGTTGCCAACGTGACAGTAGAAGACTCTCGTACTCTGGCTATCAGCGTATTCGACAAGTCTCTGGCACAAGCGGTAGAAAAGGCCATTATGGCATCTGACTTGGGTCTTAACCCAATGTCTGCCGGTACGGTTATCCGTGTACCTCTGCCTCCGCTGACGGAAGAGCGTCGTAAGGACCTGATCAAGATCGTACGTGGCGAAGTAGAAGGCGGCCGTGTTGCGGTTCGTAACATTCGTCGTGACGCCAACGGTGACGTGAAGTCATTGCTGAAGGATAAAGAGATTTCTGAAGACGAAGCACGTCAGGCAGAAGACGAGATCCAGAAGCTAACTGATAAGTTTATCAAAGAGATGGACACCCAGCTGAGCGCCAAAGAAGCCGAGCTGATGGAAATCTAAGCAGCCACAAATTTATTAGGTTTGCAGCGCCGTCTAAGGTATACTAGACGGCGTTTTTTTTTACTTAAATAGGCATTATGATTTTAACCGCTGACGCAATTTCACAGCAATCTCTGCCCAAACATGTCGCTATCATTATGGATGGAAATGGCCGCTGGGCCCAGGCGCGTAAGCGTCCCCGTGCATACGGACATAAAAAAGGGGTAGATTCAGTTCGCAATGCTGTGCAGTTTTGCTCTAAGCTAGGGATAGAGTCATTGACGTTGTTCGCTTTCAGTAGTGAAAACTGGCGTCGTCCTGAGGACGAGGTCAGCACTTTGATGGAATTATTCCTGTTTGTATTGAGTAAAGAAGTTAAGAAGCTTCATAAGAATAATGTGAAGCTGACAATCATTGGTGACATCTCGCGTTTTCCTGCCGGGTTACAGCAAAAAGTTGCCGATGCAGAACAATTAACCGAGCACAACTCGGGGCTAAAGTTGAATATTGCGGCCAATTATGGTGGTCGCTGGGATATCATGCAGGCAGCCCAGTCATTGGCTGAGCAGGTCGCTGATGGCGCCATCCAGGCGAGCGACATTACTGAAGACGCGATTTCATCGCAGCTCACCATGGCGGATCAAAGCCCGCTTGATCTATTGATCCGCACCGGTGGAGATTACCGCATCAGTAATTTCCTACTGTGGCAGGCAGCGTATGCTGAGCTCTATTTTACCGAAACATTATGGCCCGACTTTAATGAAGAAGCGTTTTCAGAAGCGCTGGCCTGTTATGTGTCCAGAGAACGACGTTTCGGTTGTACCGGCGAACAAATAAAACAATTACTCGCCGAGCGCAAAACAACAAGTTGAAGGTATAAAGTTTGTTAAAACAACGTGTTATGACGTCGGTGGTGCTGGCGCCACTGGCTTTACTATTGGTGTTTTTTACACCGCTTAATTTATTTAGCGTGATCGCCGGCGCCATTATCTTAATGGGTGCCTGGGAATGGGCCGCATTTATTGGTTTGACTAACCGCATGCACAAAGGTGTTTATGTTGCCATGATGGCCGCCGTTTTGGCTGGCCTGCATATGCACTGGCCGATCACTGAGCTGTGGCACCAGGGCCGTCTGGTCGCCGACGCAAATTATGTCTTTACATTAGCCGCCGCCTGGTGGCTGGTCGCAACCATCCTGGTTATGAATTACCCGCGTATGGCCAGAGCCTGGAACGACGGCATGATCATGCGTACCATCGCCGGATTCCTGACGCTTATTCCCCTGTGGCTGGCACTCAATGTGCTGCGCAGTGCGGAGTATCATCAGGCAGAGCAATATGGCTCAGTGCTAATTATGGTGGTGCTGGGCATTGTCTGGAGTGCCGACATCGGCGCTTACTTCGCCGGTAAAAACTTTGGCAAACACAAACTGATGCCCAATGTCAGCCCGAATAAAACCATTGAAGGCTTGCTGGGCGGTTTACTGACCTCTGTCGTGTTTGTCGTCATCTTCTGTTATTGCAGCGATGTAGAGCAGCACCAGTGGTTGCTGTATGCCGGGCTGACTGTTGTGATTGCCTTGTTTTCTGCAATTGGCGATCTGCTCGAGAGCATGTTCAAGCGCGAAGCCGGTTTAAAAGATTCAGGTAAATGCCTGCCAGGACATGGTGGCATTCTCGACCGTATCGACAGCTTAACGGCTGCCGCGCCGATTTTTGCTCTGCTGTATGCCTGGACGGTAACCTTATGAGTGACAAAAAAAACCTGGTTATTTTAGGGTCTACAGGCTCTATTGGCACATCAACGCTGGATGTCGTTGAGCGAAATCAAACGCGATATCAGGTTTTTGCGCTGGTTGCCGGGCGCAACGTGGCGCGGGTTGTTGAGCAGGCGCTAAAGCATCAGCCCCGTTATGTTGTTATGGGCTCAGAACAGGCTGCCAAAGAAGTGATTGCGGCTTTGAATTCGTCGCAAATTGAGGTGCTCAGTGGCACTGGGGCCATGTGTGATATGGCGGCTCACCCCGACGTCGATATCGTGATGTCGGCCATCGTCGGTGCGGCGGGATTATTGCCAACACTGGCGGCGGTAGAGCAGGGCAAAAAAGTGCTGCTGGCCAATAAAGAATCTCTGGTCATGTCTGGCCAGCTGTTTATGGACAAAGTAGAGCGCCACGGTGCCACTTTGCTGCCCATAGACAGCGAACACAATGCCATCTTTCAGTGTTTGCCAGGCTCACTGCAAAACGGTGACAACACCGCCCTGGATGCACAAGGGATCCGCAAAATCCTGCTAACCGGCTCCGGTGGACCCTTTTTAAACCGCGACATTGATACGCTGGCTGATGTGACCGTGGCTGAGGCTGTCGCACATCCTAACTGGTCAATGGGGCAGAAGATTTCGGTGGATTCTGCCACCATGATGAATAAAGGGCTGGAATTTGTCGAAGCAAAGTGGCTGTTTCATTGCCAGGCCGACGACATAGAAGTGGTCATCCACCCGCAAAGCATGATCCATTCCATGGTGCAGTACATCGATGGCTCGGTGATCGCGCAAATGGGTCAGCCCGATATGCGCACGCCCATTGCTTATGGTCTGGCTTATCCTGAGCGTATTGAAGCGGGCGTCAGGCCGCTCGACTTTGCCGATATCGTCGACTTCACCTTTACTAAGCCCGATTTCAACCGTTATCCAAACTTAAAGCTGGCAATCGATGCCTGCCGTAGTGGTCAATCTGCAACAACAACATTAAACGCGGCAAATGAAATCGCTGTCGCGGCCTTTTTAAGCGAGCAAATTGGTTTTTGCGATATTTATCGCATTAACGCCGAAGTGCTTGAACGTTGCCACCTGGAGCCTTTACACTCTGTGGACGCGATTATGGCACAGGATGCGCAAGCCCGCAGACTGGCCAGGGAACTGATCACTAAGTAGGAGTCATTATGTTGGAATTTTTCTGGAACCTGGGTTCTTTCATCGTCGCGCTGGGGATCTTGGTGGCCGTACATGAATATGGCCATTTTTGGGTTGCCAGAAAAGCCGGCGTGAAAGTGCTGCGTTTTTCCATCGGGTTTGGTAAACCCCTGATCCGTTGGTATGACAAGCTGGGCACTGAATATGTCATTGCCGCTATTCCGCTCGGTGGATACGTTCGCATGTTAGATGAACGTGTCGATGAGGTACCCGCTTCAGAGCAACATCTCTCATTTAACAACAAGCCTGTACTGTCCAGAATCGCCATTGCCGCAGCCGGACCCCTTGCTAACTTTTTATTCGCTATCTTGGTCCTCGCGGTGATGTACATGATTGGGGTGCAAAATGCCAAACCGATCGTCGGCGGGGTGGCCGAAAACAGCATCGCCGCTCAAGCTCAGGTGCAGCCGGGCGATCGCATTATCAGTGTTGATGAGCAGCTTGTTCAGTCTTGGCAGGAAGTTACCTTTGCACTGATGAGCGGCCTGGGCGAATCTGAAATCATACTCAAAGTACAAGACAGCAAAGGCCAACTGGCATTGCGCCAGCTCGACACTCGACAGTGGCGGCTGGACGAGCAGGACGTCCCCCCGTTGACCTCAGTTGGCGTTCAACCCTACCGTCCGGACCTTAAACTGGAAATTGCACAGGTAGCTAAAGGCTCTGCTGCTGAGCAAGCCGGATTAGCCAACGGCGACAAGCTGCTGCGTTATAACAATGAAGCTCTGCATTCCTGGGAGCAATTCGTTCAGCTGGTACAAACCTCAGCACAACAACGCAGCCATTTGGTGGTGCAAAGAGCCGGCGAAGAGGTTGATCTTTACCCGACGCCTCAGGGCCGTGAAGATAATAACGGTATCCTCATCGGCTATCTGGGCGTGGTGCCGGTGCTTGAGCCCTGGCCAGAAGGGTATATTGAAACTAGACAATACGGGGTGTTCGATAGTATCGTGCTGGGCGTTAAAAAGACCTACGACTTAACGGCGCTCAGTTTTGAGATGATTGGTAATTTATTGACCGGGCAGGTATCGGTTAAAAATCTCAGCGGGCCGGTTGGTATTGCCGTTGGGGCCGGAAATAGTGTCAGTTACGGGTTTGTCGCATTTTTAGGCTTTTTGGCTTTAATCAGCGTCAACCTGGGGGTTTTTAACCTTTTACCCCTGCCGGTCTTAGATGGCGGGCACTTAATGTATTACTTTATTGAACTTATTCGCAAAAAACCGGTCTCTGAAAAGACACAAGAGTTAGGCTACAAGGTGGGTGCAGTTGTGCTCCTGGCGCTAACTTGTTTTGCACTACTTAACGATGTATCGAGGCTTTAGGCCGCAAGGTGCGATAGCAATTGAGGCGCACTGTTCGCCGTAAGCTGTAAAGGATAAAGATAATAAAATGCCTATAAAAAAACATTTAGCTGTAACGAGTTTACTGGGCGCGAGCTTTGCTGCTCTGGGGCAAAACTCCTTTATCGTAGAAGATTTGAAAGTTGAAGGCCTGCAGCGCGTTGCGCTGGGCGCGGCGTTAACACATATTCCTATTAACGTGGGTGATCAAGTTGATGACTACACGGTGTCCAAGACAATTAAGGCGCTGTTTGCGTCTGGTCACTTCGACGATATCTCTGCATACCGTGACGGCAATCAGGTTATTTTCAAAGTTAAAGAGCGTCCAACCATTGCATCAATCGAATTTGATGGTAACAAAGACATCAAAGATGAGCAGTTGCAGGAAAGCTTAGATCAGCAGAATATCCGTGCCGGTGAAACCCTCGACAGAACGGTCATCGACAGCGTCGAAAAAGGTCTGATCGAGTTCTTTCATAGTATCGGTAAATACAATGCCAAAATTGAAATGAGCATTGTTGAGCTGCCTCGTAACCGAGTCCGCTTAAAGCTAGACTTCAAAGAGGGAGATGCAGCATCGGTCAGGCAGATTAACCTGGTTGGTAACGAGTTATTCTCTGACGAAGAATTATTGAAGCTGGTTGAATCGCAACAAGACTTACCCTGGTGGAAGTTCCTGTCGAGCGACCGATACCAGAAGCAAACCATTGAAGGCGATCTGGAAAAGATCCGCAGCTACTATCTTGACCGTGGCTATCTGCGTTTCAATATAGATTCAACTCAGGTATCCGTGAGCCCAGAGCGTGAGTCTGTCTATGTCACTGCCAACCTGACCGAAGGCGAGCAGTATATGGTTAAAGACTTCGAATTCATTGGCGATCTGCTGGGCCGTGAAGACTTGATCCGCAGTGTTGTGCCACTGAAAAGCGGCGAGCTTTACAATGGTTCAATCGTAACGGCCACCGAAGAATTCATCAAAAGCTACCTGGCACGCTTTGGTTATGCTAATGCCGAGGTACGCACCGTGCCCGACATTGATGACGAAAACAAAGAAGTAAAACTTACCCTGGCAGTTGATCCCGGCAAGCGTGTTTACGTGCGTCGCATTGCGGTTAATGGTAACCAGGTCACTGCCGACCACGTAGTGCGTCGTGAAATGACACAGCTTGAAGGCGCCTGGTTGTCTAACCAGAGCCTGGAGCGCTCTAAACTGCAGATCCAACGTCTGCCCTACATGGAAAGTGTTGACTTTGAAGTTAAGCCTATTCCAGGCATTGACGACCAGGTTGACGTTGACTTTAAAGTGAAAGAGCAGCCTGCGGGGAGCTTCCAGGCCGGTGTGGCCTACGGTTCATACGGCGGCTTGCAATTTAACGTTGGGGTCAGTGAATCTAACTTCCTGGGTACGGGTAATCAGCTGGCGTTTAACATTAACACGGGCCGCGGCTCGAAGCGTTATACGGTGTCTTATACTAACCCTTACTTCACGCCGGATGGTGTGTCGCAGGGTAGCAGCATCTTCTACAGCGACTTTGACGGCAGCAAGCTGGGCCTGATCGATTACGACCAGACTAACTATGGTATTGGCACCAATTTCGGTTTCCCAATCGATGCGGTGAACCGGATTAACTTTGGTGTACGCTGGATTGAAGAAGAACTGGATCGTATCCCGGATTACGAGCAATCACGGGTGATGCGTTTGGCCTTTACCGATCCGGAAAACCCGGATGCAGGGTTCGACTTTACCAAGTACGAGCTGAGTGTGGGCTGGTCACGGATCACGGTTAACCGTGGTATGTTCCCGACAGACGGCTCTCGACAGAGCGCCACTTTCAGGGTGACAACACCTAACTCGGATCTGAACTTCTTCAAAGTAAACTATGATTCACGCTTCTACTGGCCTGTCAGTAACGACCATCGCTGGGTATTCTCTGCCCGCGCGGGACTTGCTTATGGTAATGGTTACGGCGAAATCAATGGCTTTGAACAAACCTTGCCATTCCAGGAGTTCTATCGCATTACCGAGATGGAATTGCGTGGCTTTGACCGTAATACCATTTTGCCGCGCGCATTGCAGCGTTCACCTTCCTCAATTGGTGGCACACCGTTACCTGATGGTACCGTGCCTGGCTCAATTGGTGGCGATCCGCAGTTTGACAACCTGATCCAGGGTGGTCGTATCGGTGGTAACGCAAAAGCGCTGGCCGGTATTGAGATGATTGTACCGACGCCATTCATGGATGAGGAAAATACCAGTTCAGTACGTACCAGCTTCTTTGTTGATGCTGCGAACGTCTGGGATACCGAGTTCGATGCTGACCGTTATACGAACTTGTCACCAGATGTATACAAAACATTATCAGACTACTCAGATCCAAGTCGATTCAGAGTGTCTACAGGCTTATCTGTACAGTGGATCTCGCCAATGGGACCTATGTTGATCAGCTTTGCCTACCCACTGAAAAAAGAAGAAGATGATGAAACTGACTTCATCAGCTTTAACATAAGTAATACTTTCTAAGGAGCTAATTGTGAAAAAACTATTCAAAACTTCGGCCATGGCGCTGATGGCAACACTCATGATGGGGGCTTCTGCGTCTGCTTTTGCACACAAAGTTGGCCTGATCGACATGCAAAGCATTTACTCAAAACTGCCGCAAATGGCTAAAATTGAGCAAACGTTAAAGTCAGAGTTCGCCGAGCGTCGTCAAGAACTAGAAAAACTACAAGGTGACATTCGTTTCGAAGCTGAAAAGTTCAAGCGTGAAAGCGCAACCATGAGCGAAGATCAAAAAACAGCACTGCGTCAGAAAATCCAGGGCATGCAGCAAGAGCTGGCTGAAAAGGGTCGTCCTTTAGAGCAAGAAATCAAAACGCGTCAAAATCAGGAACTGGCAAAAGTACAGAAACTGATCGTTGATGCCATTGAAGAAGTTGCCAAAAAAGAAAAATACGACGAAGTTCGTGTAAAAGATACGACAATTTACTTTAACCCTGATAAAGTTTCTGACCTGTCTGATAAAATTGTTGAAGTAGTCAGTAAAAAGTAATGACCAAACACTACACTTTGTCGCAATTGGCTGACGCTGTGGGCGCCGATTTACAGGGCGATCCGTCTCAGCCAATTGAGAAAATAGCCACTTTGCTTAATGCAGGTGGCCAGGATATCGCGTTCCTGGCAAACAAAAAATACCGCAGCCAGCTTGCCACTACGCAAGCAGGGGCAGTCATACTGGCGCCCTCTGAGGCTGAACACTTCCCGGGTAACAAGTTAGTCTGTGACAACCCTTACGTCGCGTATGCCAAGCTTGCGCAATATATGGATACCACGCCAGATTCTGCGCAGGGAATTCATGAGCGAGCCTCAGTCCATGAGTCGGTGACACTTGGGAAAAATGTCAGCATTGGTGCAAATGCCGTGATAGAAGCAGGCGTTGAACTGGGTGATGACGTACAGATAGGCCCGGGTTGCTTTGTTGGTAAACATACCCGTATTGGTGCAAAAACTAAGCTCTGGGCTAACGTGACGATTTACCATGAAGTGGTTATCGGCGAGTCGTGTTTATTTCAGTCTGGCGCTGTGATCGGTAGCGATGGCTTTGGTTATGCTAACGAAGGCGGCGAATGGATTAAAATTCCTCAGCTTGGCAGCGTCATTATTGGTAACCGTGTAGAAGTCGGGGCGAGCACGACCATAGATCGTGGTGCGCTGGATGACACGGTGATCCACGACAATGTGATTTTGGATAACCAAATTCAAATCGCACACAATGTTGAGATTGGTTATGGTACCGCCATTGCGGGGTGTAGCGTGATGGCCGGTAGCGTGAAAATCGGCAAACATTGCCAAATTGGCGGTATGGTAGCTGTCAACGGACACAATGAAGTGTGTGACGGAGTCGTCATTACAGGCATGAGCATGGTAACCAAGGGGATCTCCGAGCCGGGGATTTACTCATCAGGTATGCCACACACCACAAACAAAGAGTGGCGTAAAAACATTGCTCACCTGCGTAACCTTTCGGATTTTAAGGCGCGATTAAAAGCGCTGGAAAGCCTCACTGAACAGCTTAAACATACTGATAACTAAAGGATGTTATTTTGGCCAACGAATTAAATAGCTTCGATATTCAAGAAATCCTCAAGCTACTGCCTCATCGTTACCCGATGCTGCTGGTAGACAAGGTCATTGATTATAAACCTGGCGAATACTTACATGCAGTCAAAAATGTGACTGCTAACGAGCCTATTTTTACAGGCCACTTTCCTGATCAGCCTATTTTCCCAGGCGTGATGATTTTAGAAGCCATGGCTCAGGCGACTGGCCTGCTTGGGTTTAAGACCGTCGAGAATCGCGGTGATAATGAACTATACTTGTTTGCAGCGATAGATAATGCGCGCTTCAAGCAGCCGGTCGTACCGGGTGATACCATGCATTTGCATGTTGAATTTGTGAAAGAGCGCCGCAATATTTGGAAGTTTTCTGGTGTTGCAAAGGTCGACGGCAAGGTCGTATGTAGCGCTGAACTAATGTGTGCAAGAAGAGAGTTTTAAGCGTGATCCATCCTACTGCAATTATTGAGTCAGGTGCTCAACTGGGCGACAACGTATCGGTTGGTCCCTATAGCTATATCGGCAACGATGTTGTTATCGGAGACAACTGTAAAATAGAGTCTCACGTGGTGATCAAAGGACCCAGCTTGATTGGTTCTGGTAACCATATTTTTCAGTTCGCATCAGTCGGCGAAGCCTGCCAAGATAAAAAGTACAAGGATGAACCCACCAAGCTGGTGATTGGTGACAACAACATTATCCGCGAATGCGCCACTATCCACCGTGGCACCATTCAGGATAAAGGCATCACTCAGATAGGCAGCAATAACCTGTTTATGGCATACACCCATGTTGCGCACGATGCTGTCATTGGCAACAACGTGATTTTCGCTAACAATGCGAGTGTGGCTGGGCATGTACATGTCGGCGACTTTGTGATTTTAGCTGGTAATTCAGGTGTCCATCAGTTCTGTAAAATCGGCGCTCATGCCTTTGTTGGCATGTACAGCGGAGTGAATCAGGACGTACCGCCATTTGTAACGACCACCGGCACGCCTGCGCGTCCCGCAGCTGTAAATACAGAAGGGTTGAAGCGCCGGGGCTATGAATCGGATGAGATCATGGCCATTCGTCGTGCTTATAAGACTTTGTTCCGTAAAGGTCTTAAGCTGGATGAAGCGCTGGAAGTCATGCGTGAGGATGCCGCAAAGTTTGCCGGTGTTCAGGACATGATTGACTTTATTGCGACCTCAGAAAGAGGGCTGGTACGTTAAATTTTGATAACGGCCGATAACCTTTCTACATCGCATATCTGTATCTGATATACTAACGCCATACAGCCTGTATGGCGTTTTTTTATTCTAAAATGAATCACATGGCCAACGAAAAAGAAATTACGATAGGGATTGTTGCCGGCGAGCTGTCTGGCGACATCTTAGGTGCTGGGCTTATCCATGCACTGCGCGAACATTATCCTAATGCCCGATTTATCGGTATTGCCGGTCCAAAAATGCTGGCGGCCGGATGCGAAACCTTATTCGATATGGAAGAGCTGGCCGTGATGGGCCTGGTGGAAGTATTAGGGCGTTTGCCACGCTTGCTGAAAATCCGCAAACAACTGGTCGAGCATTTTATCGCTCATAAGCCGGATATTTATATCGGTATTGATGCGCCCGACTTCAACCTGCGCGTAGAAAAGCCACTTAAAGCGGCCGGCATTAAAACTGTCCAGTACGTCAGTCCGTCGGTCTGGGCCTGGCGACAAAAACGCATTTTTAAAATCGCAGAAGCCACCAACCTGGTGTTATCCCTGCTGCCATTCGAAAAAGCTTTTTACGATAAGCACGAAGTGCCGTGTACTTTTGTGGGCCACACGCTGGCGGATGAAATCCCGCTGGATGTGGATGTGTCAGCCGCACGCGCGAAGCTGGGCCTGAAAGACTCAGATACTGTGCTGGCTTTGTTGCCAGGCAGTCGCGGCTCAGAAGTGAGCCAGCTCAGTGAAACCTATTTACTGACCGCCAAAGCGTTGGCGGATAAGATCCCCAACCTGAAAATTCTTGTGCCTCTGGTGAACGACAAGCGCAAAGCGCAGTTCCAGGCTATTCAGGCCCAGGTTGCCCCTGAGCTGAGAACCATTTTACTCGATGGTCAGTCCTCGCTGGCGATGACGGCGGCAACAGCCGTTTTGCTCGCCTCGGGTACAGCAACACTGGAGGCCATGCTGTATAAAAAGCCAATGGTGGTCGGTTATAAGCTCAAGCCGCTCAGTTATTGGATTTTTAATACCTTTTTTACCTTCAACATTAAGCACTTTTCTTTGCCAAATCTGTTGGCAGATGAAGCCCTGGTTGAAGAGTTTTTACAACAGGATTGTAACCCCGATGCACTCACAGATGCATTGCTGCCTTTGCTGAAAGGAGACAACTCAGCGCTTATCCAACGTTTTTATGATATTCACCAGAATATTCGCCGTGACGCCAGCAAACAGGCGGCACAGGCTGTAGTGGAGTTAATTGATGCAAATTGAACGTCCTGATGTGCAGTATATTGCAGGCGTAGATGAAGTAGGCCGTGGCCCTTTGGTGGGTGATGTGGTCACAGCGGCGGTGATCCTGGACCCGGCCAACCCGATAGAAGGGCTTACGGATTCCAAAAAACTTACCGAGAAAAAGCGCTTGCTGCTGGCTGAGGAGATCAAACAAAAAGCACTGTGCTACCACGTGGCACGTGCTACGGTGAGCGAAATTGATGAGCTGAATATCCTGCATGCCACTATGCTGGCCATGACGCGCGCGGTAGAAGGCTTAGCAGTGAAAGCCGAGTTTGTATTTGTTGACGGCAATCGCTTGCCCGAACTGAGTGTGCCTGCTCAGGCGGTGGTTAAAGGCGACAGCCTGGTCGCCGAGATCAGTGCCGCCTCTATCCTGGCAAAAGTGACCCGCGATCAGGAAATGCTGGAGCTGGATAAGCAATATCCACACTATGGTTTTGCGGCGCACAAGGGCTACCCGACCAAAGCACATTTTGCAGCGCTCAGCGAACACGGCGCAACACCGCATCACAGAACCAGTTTCAAACCGGTACAGCGTATTCTGGCGGAGAAATCTTAGTTATGGCAGCACCTGAGTTTGTTCATTTAAGAGTACACAGCGACTTTTCTATGGTCGATGGGCTGGCAAAAACCAAGCCCATCGTGGCGCGTGCCGCCGAGCTGGGCATGCCCGCGTTTGCCATCACCGATCAGATGAACTTATGTGGCCTGGTGCGCTTTTACGGCGCGGCCCACGGTGCGGGTATTAAACCCCTGGTTGGGGCCGACTTCTGGCTTAAGAGCGATCAGTTTCCGGACGAGCCTAGCCGCATTGTGGTGCTGGCCAAAAATAACGAAGGGTATAAAAACCTCACCTTATTGATCTCCGAGGCTTATTTACGGGGTCACGTATTTCACCGCCCTGTGATAGACAAAGCTTGGCTGGCCAAATACAAAGAAGGCCTGATCTTATTGTCCGGTGCCAAAGACGGCGACGTGGGTAAAGCGCTATTAAAGGGCAACCCGCAACTGATTGCCGACACGGTGGAATTCTACGAAACCCATTTTGCCGACCATTATTATCTTGAACTACACCGAACCGGACGTGAGCAGGAAGAGGAATACCTGCATGCGGCGGTCGCGCTGGCGACAGAAAGAGGCTTGCCGGTTGTGGCAACCAACGAAGTGGTGTTCCTCCATGAACACGACTTCGAACCCCACGAAATTCGTGTGGCGATCCACGACGGCTACACACTGGAAGATAAAAACCGCCCCAGACGCTTCTCCAAAGAGCAGTATCTGAAAACCCCTGAACAAATGCAGGAGCTATTCAGTGATATTCCGGAAGCGCTGCAAAACACAGTGGAGATAGCCAAGCGTTGTAACGTCACCGTTCAGCTGGGCACTTACTTCCTGCCAGATTATCCGACCGGCGATTTAAAAATCGAAGACTTCCTGGTGAAGGTGTCCCGTGATGGTCTGGAAGAGCGTTTACAGTTTCTATTCCCGGACGATGCCGAGCGCGAAGAAAAACGCGGTCCGTATGATGAGCGTCTGCAAATTGAGCTCGACGTAATCAACCAGATGGGATTCCCGGGCTACTTCCTGATCGTAATGGAGTTCATTCAGTGGAGTAAGGATAACGATATACCGGTAGGGCCGGGGCGGGGTTCCGGTGCGGGCTCACTGGTGGCGTATGCACTAAAAATTACCGATCTGGACCCGCTGGAATTTGACCTGCTATTCGAACGTTTCCTTAACCCGGAACGTGTCTCGATGCCTGACTTCGACGTCGACTTCTGTATGGACCGCCGGGATGAAGTCATCGACCACGTATCTAAGTTGTATGGTCGTCAGGCGGTATCCCAGATCATCACCTTTGGTACTATGGCCGCCAAGGCGGTAATTCGCGACGTGGGTCGGGTGCTTGGTCACCCTTATGGTTTTGTCGACCGTATTTCTAAGCTCGTCCCGGGCGATCCGGGTATGACCCTGGCCAAAGCCTTTGAGGTGGAGCCGCGTCTGCCTGAAGTGTACGACGGCGATGAAGAAGTTCGAGAGCTGATAGACAAGTGTCGTATTCTTGAAGGTTGTACCCGTAACGCCGGTAAGCACGCCGGGGGCGTGGTTATCTCGCCGACCAGTATCACCGACTTTGCCGCGCTGTATTGCGATGAAGAAGGTAAGTTTCCGGTCACCCAGTTTGATAAAAACGACGTTGAAACGGCCGGTCTGGTTAAATTCGACTTCCTGGGTCTACGTACACTGACTATCCTGCAGTGGGCGCTCGATATGACCAACGAGCGACTGGCGCGCGATGGCATTGAGCCGGTCGATATAGCGGCTATTCCGTTAGATGATCCGGCCAGCTTCGAAGTGCTGCTCAGAGCCGAAACCACCGCGGTATTCCAGCTGGAATCGCGCGGGATGAAAGACTTGATCCGCCGTTTGAAGCCGGACTGCTTCGAAGATATGATCGCACTTGTAGCCCTGTTCCGTCCGGGTCCGCTACAATCGGGGATGGTAGATAACTTTATCGACCGTAAGCATGGCCGCGAAGAGATCTCTTACCCGGACGCACAGTATCAGCACGAGAGTCTGCAACCTATCCTGGAGCCCACTTACGGGATCATCCTGTATCAGGAGCAGGTAATGCAGATAGCCCAGGTCCTGGCAGGGTATAGCCTGGGTGGCGCAGACTTGCTGCGTCGAGCCATGGGTAAGAAAAAGCCCGAGGAAATGGCCAAGCAGCGTAGCACCTTCGAAGACGGTGCCAGAGACAACGGCGTTGACGGCGAACTGGCAATGAAGATCTTCGATCTGGTAGAGAAGTTCGCGGGTTACGGCTTTAACAAGTCACACTCTGCTGCATATGCACTGGTATCATATCAGACGCTGTGGATGAAGACCCATTATCCGGCCGAGTTTATGGCAGCGGTAATGTCGGCGGATATGGATAACACCGACAAAATCGTGACCCTGGTAGATGAATGCGAAAACATGAAGTTGACGCTGCTGCCACCGGACGTCAACGCGGGTGTGTATAAGTTTGCGGTAAACCGCCAGGGCGAAATCGTCTATGGTATCGGCGCCATCAAAGGCGTAGGTGAAGGCCCGGTTGAAGCCATTCTGGAAGCCCGTGAGCAGGGCGGCCCATTTAAAGACTTATTCGATTTTTGTGCCCGGGTTGACCTTAAACGCCTGAACCGCAGGGTGATTGAAAAACTGATTTACGCAGGCGCGCTGGACCAGCTGGGTCCGGAGAAAACCCAGCCAGGGCGTGCCACCTTATTGGCTAGCCTGAAAGACGCCATGAAGTCTGCTGAGCAACACCATAAGGCCGAGTCACTGGGGCAAAGCGATTTGTTTGGCCTGCTGGCCGTTGAGCCAGACGAAGTTGAGCAGGCATTTGTTAAAGCGGCCCCGCTGTCGGATGATGAATGGTTGCAGGGTGAAAAAGACACCCTGGGCTTATATCTGACCGGTCACCCAATAAATCAGTACAGAAAAGAGTTAAAAAATTACACTTCTGGTCGTCTAGTAGAATTACAGCCGACGAATCGCGATGTGCAATCGACGGCTGCGGGATTGGTTATCAATGCAAGGGTATTGGTCAACAAAAAAGGCAAGCGTTGGGGTCTGATAACTTTAGATGACAAGAGCGCACGAATTGATGTACGCTTATTCCCTGAACAGTTTGAAATGTACCAAGATATGCTGCAAATGAACCAAATCTTGGTAATATCCGGACAGGTCAGCTTTGATAACTTCTCCGGCGGCATTACAATGACCGCCAGAGAAGTCTGCACCATAGCTCAGGCCCGCGAAAAGCGGATCAGTGCGATAAAAATGACCCTGAATATGGTGCAAATTGACACGAACTTCATAGATAATCTGAAAAAAGTACTGGAACCGTACAAATTCGGTACATGTCCGGTCAAAATCCAATATCAGCGCCCGGACGCGATAGCGGAAGTGACATTAGGTATGCAATGGTGTGTGACGCCCAGTGATGATCTCCTCAGACGATTATCCAAGATGGCGGCGCAGGAAATAGAACTAGAATTTAATTAAACAGGTAGTTTAGAGCATGAGCCTCAATTATCTTGAATTTGAGCTTCCGATTGCAGAATTAGAAGCAAAAATCAATGAATTACAAAACGTAAGCCGCTCTGGCAGTCTTGATCTCAGCCTTGAAGAAGAGATCAGCCGCCTCAAGGAAAAAAGCGTAGAGCAAACGAAAAAGATCTTCGACAACCTGGGTGCCTGGCAGGTATCTCAGTTGGCGCGTCATCCGCTTCGTCCTTATACACGCGATTATATCGAGCGTATTTTCACTGAATTTGACGAGTTTGCGGGCGACCGTACATTCGCAAATGACCCGGCTATTCTGGGTGGGGTTGCACGTCTAGACGACAAACCCGTTATGGTTATCGGCCAGCAAAAAGGCCGCGACACGGCTGAAAAAATCAAGCGTAACTTTGGTATGCCAAAGCCTGAAGGCTATCGTAAAGCCCTGCGTCTGATGGAAATGGCTGAGCGTTTTAAAATGCCAATCATCACTTTCATCGACACCCCGGGTGCCTATCCGGGTGTTGGCGCCGAAGAGCGTGGCCAGAGTGAAGCAATTGCACGTAACCTTAAAGTGATGGCTGCACTGAAAGTGCCGACCATCTGTACCGTGATTGGTGAGGGTGGTTCTGGTGGTGCACTGGCCATTGGTGTGGGCGACCGCGTTAACATGCTTCAGTACAGCACTTACTCTGTAATCTCACCGGAAGGGTGTGCCTCTATCCTGTGGAAGAGTGCAGAAAAAGCTCCTCTGGCCGCAGAAGCCATGGGTGTATCTGCAGCACGCGTTAAAGAGCTGGATCTCATCAATACCATTATTGATGAGCCTATGGGTGGCGCACATCGTAACTACGACACGATGGCGAAGAACCTCAAAGCACAGCTTAAGCGTGACCTGGGCGAACTGGAAGCGCTGAGCACAGAAGAAATGCTGGAGCAACGTTACCAGCGTCTGATGTCATTTGGTTATTGCTAAGCCACTGTGACACAGCAAGACTGAAAAAAGCCGCATTGCGGCTTTTTTTGTACCTGCGAAACCGGGATAATACGACCTAAGTACCGACAACGTCCGTGATTATGATTCAGACCCCGCTATATAAACGTTTTGCTGCCAGCCTGGATAACTTACTGGCTGATGAGTCAGCGCATGCTAAAACGCAGACGCTAACGCGTGGCCTCACTGTGGCGCTCTCCGGCGGGGTAGACTCTGTGGTGCTGCTGCACCTGTGCCATCATTATGTGCAGTGCAATTCTCGGCTGGCGTTGCAGGCAATTTATGTTGATCATGGTTTGTCGCCTAATTCTCTAAAGTGGCAGGCGTTTTGTAAGGCACAATGTGAGGCGCTGGCCATCGACTTTACCCCGGTTTCGGTCAAGGTGGTGGCACAAAGTCGTCAGAGCCTTGAAGCGCAGGCCCGTGCAGCACGTTACGAGGCACTGGACAGGCAGGCTTATCCGCATCATGCATTGGTACTGGGGCAGCACGCAGACGATCAGGTTGAAACCTTTCTGCTGCGCCTCAAACGGGGCTCTGGTCTTAAAGGACTGGGCGCCATGCAGGCACGCACTGAGTTGCCATCCGGTCGGGTGTGTCTGAGGCCCTTGCTCACATCCCAGCGTGCAGACATAGAAGCGTTTGCCCAGACATTTGGGATTTCTCACATAGAAGATGAGTCAAACCTCAGCGACCGCTTTGACCGCAACTTCTTGCGTAACCAGATATTGCCCCTGCTAAAATCCCGCTTTACGGGCTTTGTTCCCAGCGTTATGCGCACCATCGAGCTGTTACAAGGGCAGCAGGCATTGCTGGATGAAATCACCCGGGCCGATCTTTTGCATTGCCTGGATGAGCAAAGCTTGTCTGTTAAGCGCCTTGCAGAGTTTGCGCCATTACGCCAGCAAAACCTGGTGCGTGCCTGGCTGGCCGAGCAGGGCGTTCAGATGCCGTCGCAAAAACAGCTGGTTCAGATCCTGACACAGGCATTGAATGCCAAAGCGGACGCACAAATGGCAGTTACTTTGCCTGCCGGGCAGGTTAGGCGTTTCAGAGACAACTTATACTGGGTCTGTGAGCAGGCACCCAGGCAGTCGCACAGCAATATCGCTCTGACGCCTGTGATGCTGGATGAAAGCACGACATTATGTGTTATTGAGGGGAAGGGGGTTCGCCATCCAATGCCCGATGAAGAGGTGTCGGTGCGATTTAACTGCCTGAGCGAGAAAGTTAAACCGCTTGGGCGTAGTGGCCGTAATACCCTCAAGCACTGGCTAAAAGATTATGGTGTCCCCACCTGGGAGCGTGGCCATGTGCCGCTGATTTATTACAACGATGAATTAGTGCAGGTGGTGGGATTTTTCGTCAATGAGGCGTATGCATCGTCTCAGGGACTCAATTGGAAGTTAGAAGATGCAAGAAACACACAAGATCGGTGAATCGCTGGCAAACAAAGCTATCTGGGCAGTGCTTGGCTGCGGTGCTTTGTTTTTTATTCTGGCAATGAATGGTGGCCTGAATATCGGCAATCTTGTGCTCAGTCTGAGCGTGGGCGGGCTGAGTGCGGCGCTGTTACTGGCCTACTGGCACGGCAAGGGGGGGAGCTTTTTTATCTTTGGCCTGGGTGCCCCTATGCTGGCCGTTATTTTCAGCGACCTACCCAACTTTTTGTCACTGGCTTGGGTGATCAACAGCTTCTTCGCGGGTTTTGCACTGCTACTGTTGCTGTATAAGCTGGTTTTACTGCGTAAGTAAGGACCATATTGCGTTAGGGGACGCAATATGGTCAGGCAGTTTGTTGTTTAGATTGTCCGGGCGCAGTCTCTGCCGGCGTCCTTAGCGCGATACAGCCCCTTATCCGCCCGCGAGAAAATTTCATTCGGGCAATCCTGGCTGGTTGCCAGCGTAAAGCCAATGCTGGTGGTAACATTATGGCTCTTCATGATAGTACAGCATCTGACAGACGCCATGATGCGCTCCGCAATCACTTTATTGGTGGTAAAGGCCGGGTCGTCAATCAGGATCGCAAACTCATCGCCGCCAAAACGAAACACGGTGTCTGTTGCCCGCACGGACGACTCCAGAATGCGCGCAAATTCAATTAAAACATCGTCACCCATTTTATGGCCGTACAGGTCATTCACTTGCTTAAAGTTATCCAAATCCAGCAGCATCAGGCTAAAATTGCAGTGATGACGGCGGCTGCGTTCAAGCTTTTTGGCCAAAAACTCATTAAACTGGCTGCGATTAGACAAGCCAGTCAGCGAATCTTTGGTGGCCAGCTTGAGTACCCGCTGATACATCAAGGCGTTTCTGAGTGGATACAATAAGCAGGTATGCAGCTGAATAAGCCGTGCCTGCAACGCCTCGCTCAGGCGATATTTACTAAAATACACAATTTGACCCAGATGCTGGTTGTTTAACTCCAGATCAAAAGTATAAGGGCTCAGTTGGTTGTTGCTTTGCTGCATCTGAAACACGCCTTCACTGGAGTGAAACTGCAATCCGGCGAGGTTGATAATGCGCTTAATATAACCAGCAAAGATGTCGAGTAGTCCATTTACATCGAGCGTTGTTTGTAATTTTTCAGTCAGGCTCATTGGGTTTTCGGGGACGTGCGACATTTGCATTTGCGCGTTAAACGGCAAAAAATCCCCGCGCGTCGGTGCCCGCTGTGTCAAAATATGGACATTTTCCATCTAGTATTCCCCTAAAGTACAACATTCAGTCTGTTCTAAGCGAGTTTCATGCCAAAAATTTAAACTGGCTGAAAAACAGCTGCTTGCTATATTTAGTAGTGAATAAAAAATGCTCACCACTATTTTATTGACGCTTGGGAGGCGCTTTGCAGCAAAATTTTGCCGGGTTTTTAGGTGAGGATGTCACCAGTACGCTAGTTGCCGCCCTGGAGGGCCAGTTTACCGGGTTGATAGCCTTATTGCTCTGTGCCGTGGCGCTGGTATGGTCGTTTAAGCGGGTTGGATTGCCGCCTATTCTGGCTTACTTGTTAACCGGCCTGCTGGCGGGCAGCTATGGCTTTGGCTGGATCAACAATAGCCATGAGATCCAACTGATAGCCGAGCTGGGCATTGTGTTTTTGCTGTTTAGTCTGGGGTTGGAGTTTTCGATCCCCAAACTGATGGCAATGCGCAGCGTGGTATTTGGGCTCGGCAGCTTACAGGTGCTGGTCACCACCGTTGTGCTGGCGGTGATCTTAAAGTATCTGGGATTTAACTGGATTGAAGCCCTGATCATTGCCAGCCTGATAGCCTTGTCTTCTACAGCCGTTGTGGTGAAAGAGCTCAAAGAGCGGGGCATATTGAATATTCGCCGTGGTCAGCTGGCAGTGGGGGTTTTACTATTCCAGGACATTGCGGTGGTCCCGCTGTTGATCACCATTCCTTTATTAAGCCAGTCTGATAACCAGGTATTAGTCGGCGCGCTTATTCTAGCGCTCGCCAAAGGCGCGTTTGTCTGTATGTTGTTGTGGGCCATTGGCAAGTGGGTGTTGCCCAAAGTCTTTAACGAAGTGGCGATGGCCCGCACCGATGAGCTATTTGTACTGACCACTCTGGTGGTGGCGCTGTGTGCCGGGGCGCTGACCTATGCGTTTGGCCTTTCCATGGCGCTGGGCGCATTTCTGGCCGGAATGATGCTCGGCGAAAGCCAGTTCAGGCACCAGCTCGAAGCTGAGATACGGCCCTTTCGCGATATTCTGATGGGGCTGTTCTTTGTGACTGTGGGCACACAGCTCGATGTATCGTATGTGATCCAGTCGTTTATCTATATTGTGCTGGTTCTGGCGCTGCTGATTGTACTGAAACTGGCCATTATTTTCCTGCTGGCCCAGCTGATGGGCGAGCGCCGTAAAGATGCCTTTGCAGCCGGTGTGTTGCTGTGGCAAATGGGCGAATTCGGCTTTGTACTGGTGGCGCTGGCCGGCAAACACCAGTTGCTCAGTGCCGAGGTAGCCTCGTTCCTGATAGCGCTGGGGGTGTTGTCTATGGCATTAACCCCGTATTTGATCAGCGAAACAGATCGGCTTATCAAGCTGTTTGGTATCGACAGCGACGGGCGCCCAGAGCCACACGAGCAGGGTTTTATAGACTCCAGCAAGGTTAAAAACCATGTGGTGATCTTTGGTTATGCGCGGGTGGGGCAGACCATTGCCCGGTTTTTGCGCCCGGAAGCCATTCCATATATTGCCGTAGAGCGTAACCCGGCCATTGTTCAGGAAGCGATAACCGCCGGCGAACCCGTGGTATTTGGCGATCCAACCCAGCAGGAAGTACTGAAATCCGCCAATGTCAGTGAAGCTCGCCTGGTAATTGTGTCACTGAATGATTTCGATAAAGCCCAGGCCGTGATAGACGCCGTGAAGCGCTTTGCCCCTGAGGTAAAAATTCTGGTGCGAATGAAGGACGATACCCACCTGGAGGCACTCAAAGAGCTCGGTGCCACCGAAGTTGTGCCAGAGTCGCTGGAGGCCAGCTTGATGATGGTATCGCATGTGTTGTATATGTCTGGCGTGCCGATGCGCCGGATCCTCAAGCGGGTCAGTATTGAAAGGCAAAACCGCTACGAATATTTGCACGGCTTTTTTACCGGCGACAGCCAGGAAATGAAAGAATACGCGGGCGCAGACGGTGCCAGCTACAGCTCAGACAGGCTGGAGTATTTGCATGCCATAGCACTGCCGGACGATGCCTTTGCGGTCGATAAGTCGATTGCCGCGCTGGACCTGGCACGTCATAAAGTGGTGGTAAAAGCACTGCGGCGTAACGGCGAAGAAATCTCTATGCCGGATGAAGAGATCACCTTATGTGCCAGCGATGTATTACTGCTTAAAGGCAAGCCGCGGCGAGTGGAGCGGGCCGAGCAATTCCTGCTAGACGGCCTGCCTTAGCGCAGGCCGTGGGTTAATCCAGCTCCAGAAAGGCACGAATTTCGTCCAGCCGGGCAAGCCCGTCCTGATAACCATACTCGATCAACTCCCGGGTATAGGCTTTTTCGAACAACAAGTAACTGGTCAAACTCGATGGCGAGTGCCGCCTTACCCCGATAGAGCGCAGTAAGAGCTTAATAGCCATCGGCAACTCATCGTAATAATGTAAAGCCAGCTCATTGAAATTATGAGTGGGATTGACCACTAAGGTTTTAATGTGTTTCAGCTCTTTGTGTTTATCTCTGGCGGGCAGCAACCCGACCGTGCGGTTTACCCGCTCCAGCCGTTCCAGATCCGATTGTAAGGTATCGCTGAATACGCTATCGAGCAGGTGACCCGCAACCACCGACATGCCGGGAAAGTGCGGCTCGTAGCCAAGCGGGGTCGGAATTTTTGGCTGCTCAACACCAATGACGAAAATCTTCTCGGCCCCCAGATGGATTGACGGGCTCAGTGGCGACAGCTGGTGGATTGAACCATCACCGTAATAATGATGCCTGACCCGCACACTGGGAAACACCATAGGAATGGCACTGGAGGCCATCAGGTGATCCAGGGTGATATGGTCGGGCACACCAATGCGCTTGGCGCGTTGCCACGGGCGCGCGTCCTTTGCCTGATAAAACGCCACAGAGCGGCCGGTTGAGTAGCTGGATACGGTTACCGACAAGGCATCCAGATAGCCGCGCTGAATGTTACGGTCGATCCTTGACAGGTCGAGCACCTCGCGCAGCAGGTGGCGCAGAGGTGTGTTATCCAGCAAACTGGCTGGTGGCTGATTGATATATTCAGCCTGAAAACTGCGCATCATATTACCCAAAATGTGGCCAAACGCACCGACAAAACCACTCTCGTACACCATATCGGTATGAAAGTTTTTCCAGATTGACTCTATTTTACGGATCGCCAGATGCATATTCGAGGCATAACAAGCCAGGCCCGCGGAGTTGATGGCGCCCGCCGAGGTGCCGTTTATAATCCGAAAGGGCAGCGGGGCGGTTCTGGGCAGGCTGTGCGCCAGCGCTTTTAGCACGCCAACCTGGTAGGCAGCCCGGGCCCCACCACCGGTTAATAACAGTGCTGAACGAGGACATGAACGCGAACTGTGCTGCTGACTCATATGCTTCCTTAACCACGCAATTTACAAAGGTTGATTTGAGAAAAAATTTCAGGCCTTGAGAAGCCTAACACACTTACTATAACGATTTGTTTAACTTAGTAAAACAGCAATACATCGCGATTCAGAAACAAATTCATTGACGATTCATATTGCGCCCATATGCTCACTAAGCAGTAATTGATATTGCACCTTGTCGCGGATGCGATATCTTTTAATGAATACTCACCAATATTGGATGCATTTGTGAGTATACGCGTTTAAAGAGACTAAAAATGCCATAGGTTGCAAACGCAAAGGTCGTCAAAGGGCCCAGCGATAAGCTATAATCTTTTGTATATTATAGATTATTTTTGTTGCCTGAGACGCGGCCAAGCGCCCAATCTGGCACTTTAATCACCGTAAGTGCAACTAATTCGTTTAGCAAATTTAATGGAGCTTCCATGTCAGAGCACAACTCAGCAGAATCAAGGAACAGCAAGCCGTCTAACAGCCACTTATTGCTTGCCGTAAGCGTGGTCGTGGCCCTCGTTATTGTGGCCATATTTGTGCTTTCAAACCGGGACAATCAGCAGGAAAACGCCAAGTTTAAACAAGACGTTGTGGTGCCGGAGAAAACCCCAGCGGAAGTGGTCAACACTGCACGCCCAGAGCCAGCTACTGAGGTTGAAGAGCCCGCAGCGCCTGAACCAATTGTAGAGCCTGAGCCTGTAACGGAACCTGAGCCACTGCCACAGCGTGAACCCGAGCAACCAGTAGCTGCGCCGCTTCCGTCACTGGATGAAAGCGACGTAGCCCTGAGCGAGCAGATTAGCAACTATCTGAACGACACAGCCATGGATTTGGTGGTCACTGACGACATGATCCGCCGCAGCGTGGTATTTGTCGACAACCTGGCACAAGGTAAAGTGGCTAAAAATCACTTCCCGGTTAGCAAGCCAAAAGACAGCTTTATGGTGATTGAAGACGACATCATCATTACAGACCCAAACAGCTTTGAGCGTTACACGCCTTACGTCAACATGCTTAATGCCATGAGTACTGCGCAGCTGGTACGTACGTACAATAAATTCAGACCATTGATAGGTGAAGCCTATGAAGAAATAGGTTACGACGGCGGCGAATTCGACCTGACCCTGCAAGAAGCCATTGGCGAGCTGCTGGAAACACCTATCCCGGAAACCAGCCTGCCACTGCTGCAAGAATCCGTGACTTATAAGTACGCTTATGCAGAGTGGGAGCAACTGTCTGATGCGCAAAAGCTATTCCTGCGCATGGGCCCGGAAAACATGAAGAAGATGAAAAAGCGCCTGCAAGATCTAAAAGTTGCGCTGGCAAAGTAAGCTAACAACCCAAGAAAAAACCAACCAAAACAGCAAAGCCCGTCTAATTGTATACTCACTAAGCAGTTAGCCGGGCTTTTTCACATTTACCCTTGCAACCCAACGCGAAACTCGCGATAATTCATCCCGCGCCAAACAAGGCCCTCAATGGTAGTCTTATTGGTCCTCTCGCAACGATAGTTCGTGAACCTGGTCAGGTCCGGAAGGAAGCAGCCACAGCGGATGACTCGTGTGCCGGGATGTGGCTGGTAAGACTGCCACCCAAACTCCAAGTTTGCGGTGTCAGATTTCACTCCAAAATCAAAACTCTTATAAAGCTAAAAATATTTTCCAGTCACCCTTTTACTTTGTCCTCATATTTTCTGTGTTGGTTTCGAACATTCAGAAAGTTCATCTAGTGTAACTCAGAACCAGATCCGCGAAAAAGCAGGGATCTCGAATTTGTTGGCTGACATATGGTTGGCAGATCAAATTGCCGAAGAGTCCAATGCCTGTCTCGCATACTTATCTGCGATTAAACAGGGTAGGTTGGATGCAGAGACTCAAATTGCGTGCTCCAATCTATATCAGTAGGTTCTAGTTTGGCCAATGCTGATGACATGACCTATAACGAGACATTGTGAATCGGTGTAAGGCGCTAGGGTTCTGATGGGGCGTCCTATTAACTAGTGGCTACCTACCACATTGAATGTTGCAAAATAGTTTTTTTTTAGTTACTTTTGCATTTGTGGTTAAGCTCCCTATTTACATTTATTCCCTAGTTCAAGGCCTATGAATAGGGCTTTACTGGTCACACATGAGAGTCAGAAGGCGTTTTACTCTCATTATTGGAAAAACAATAAAAACGGGTTGATTCGGTGGCGCAAAAAGCAGATACATGAGTTTTATTTTTAGTATTAAAATCGGGACGAAGAAAGTGCACAAACCGTTTGAATTACTGTGCTCAAATAATTCACATAATGTGGTAAAAATCAAAAGTACCGTGTAAGTACTTGCATCAATAGGGATAAAGGATAGTGACAGATAGGAGCAGACCAAATATGATAACTGGAGAAGACTTAAAAAATATGCGTCTTCTCGCCGGGAAAACTCAACAGGAAATGGCTGATATGGTCGAGATTTCCAGAGATACATTTATTAACTACGAAAAAGAAGTCAGCAAGATACCATTGGAGTACTTCATTGTGTGGAGCAAGGCATGTAAGATTGACTTCACTTCTATCTTTAGACAACTAGCTGATTGCAAAATTAGCGTTGCATCGAAGGGTATTTTAGTCGGGAAAAGACGCTATAAGGGAAATCAGAATGAAGAAAAATCCTAGGCCATCACTTAAGAAGCGCAACCTAAAAAAATTAACGAGCACAGAAGTCAAGCAAGTTGCTGCTGGGACCGGAACGGGGAAACCAGATGACCCTTTTCAAGCAAGAATCAGTCCCCCACGGGTAACTACACAATGTAATATATAAGGTAAAGGAATGAATGCGTTAAATTTTCTGATTGTGGCTGTAGCTGCAACGGCATTTACAGGGATACTATTTGCGGATGCAAATGCATATGTGCTTGCTATGTTAGCTTTAACAGCAGCAGTTATGTATATAAAAAGAAAGAACATCAATGTGCTCCACATAGGTGGGATCGTATTGATAACAGCACTCTTGGAGTACGTCATCATATTGCTTGTACCACTTCGGGGTGATATACCTACGGTGTACTGGGGGACCTTTATTTTTGGGGCGCAAATTTTAATATGCTACATCACCATAAGGGTATTAGTACTCAGAACGTATCTATCAAGAAAGTACCTCATTAAGTATAATAGCGACAAAGTTGGTGATGTTAATTTGACTCATGCTGAAGGGATTCTTGCTGGAACATACCGAATAATCACGATAGTGATGTGGCTGGCACTTGCAGAATATATCCTTAGGAATCTAGACCAGTTGGGTATAAACAATGAAATATCTAATCTATTTCAAAACTGGAGGTTTGTCTATGATAATTATGAGTTCGCTATATATCCACTTCGAGCATTTGTAAGTGGTGTCGTTTTATCCATGCTATTTGTGACAAAGCTGGATACAGAGCGCCTGGAAAAGAAGCAGCCTGCATAAGGTGGGCTGTTCAATATTCTGTTTCTACTAATTTAAATCACAGATCTAGGGCGTTATTAAGATGCCCTTCTAAGTGAGTCGCAACTGAGATAGAGTAACATTCCAATTTTGGATTGGTATCGTCCACTGTCCGAAGCATTCAATATCCCACGTACAGTAGCTTTAGCAAACTGCGTTCATTGGGGAATCCTCCTTTCACTTAGGTCAACTTGCGTAATTGGCGATGTAACGCTTAAGCGGCATTGGTCGTATAGATTGCTTTTCTGATGTACTCTGGATATTTGAAGAAGACCGATAAATTCGCCCACTTAATGCGTCAAAAGCGCAGCACTATTGAGTATTGCTCATCCCATTTTTCTTCCAGCCTGCCCAGCTCAATCTCTGTCGTTACCTTGCTGACAGCTAGGTTATCTAGCTTTAAATCTGCCATGAATTCTTTTTGATGTTTTAACACAACATATTTCAGTGAGTGACGAGCTTAGTGGCTTACTACATTGCTGCACTTCGGTGTCCGGGTAAATGCTTGCAACCGTTTCAGACTGCCCACACAAGCAGTCGGACGAATTCACACTGATTTGCTTGATGTTAAATATTTTGATTCTTTTATGTTTTGAAAAAGGACCTTTATATGAGACTTAAAACATCTGGTTGGTGGCATGATGCTAGGTAGCTGTTTTACGGTTTGTGCATCCGATAACTTAGTTGCGAATGTTTCTTATGTTGGAACATATGGTAATGGTGAGCTTTTTATCAATGTAAATAGATCGATAAATCAAAGCGGGTGTTAAAGCGATCGCATTTTTGTCAGGGCAAATCATCCAGAACTTACCAATTGGCTGAATATTGCAACAAAAGCTTATTTAAATAATGTTGCGATTCAATTCAGGACAAATGGCTGTTACATGGGGAAATCTACCTTAGATAGCTCTGATAGAAGTTGGCTACATTTAGCGCCGAAGTAGTTTTATCAATTATTGACTCAGGTCCCGTTATTTGAACAGGCTCAGCCTCATATGGTCACAAGCCACAGTTTGAATTATCGACCTTTCAATTATCAGCTCAAAAAACGCACTTGCCCTCCAAAGAACAAGTGCGCCATTTAGCTCCATCAATAGAGCATATTAATCAAGTGGATCAATAACACTCAACTGCAACGGTATTCCAGGTATTCGGGCTACCATCGACGTACTTGTTACAAATGCCTTTGGCAAACAGGTTTTCCAGGTGGTAACCGAAGCTGGTGAAGTGCACCAGGTTGCCGAAGAAAGGGAACTGGCCATAGAATTGTAGCTCGACGAGCATGTCGTCGAGGTTATAATTCGTTTGCTCTGCAATAAAGCTTTGGTCAATGGCCTGCAGGTTGATGATGGTTGGATCCGGGAAGCCGGGGACGACGACATGCAGGTATTCTTCATCGTATTTACCGTCGTAAAACTTCACTGGCTTCATCATTTCAGTTGGTGACAGCTGAGTCATGGCCAGTCTGAAGTCGGTGACTTCAAACACTTCGTGCGTCAGGTTACGGTTCACGTAGATTTTGCCAGGCAGAATGTCATGCAGTGCGCGCATTACGCCTTGCTCATCGTCCGTGACGGTTTGCGCCAGTGCATAGTCTGGGAATCTGGCATTGGTAAAGCGCTCATAAGACTCTTTGACCATCCCCATAAAGAAGGCAACCGTTTGCTGGCGCGCGATGATGTGAGCCTGCTCTTCAGTAACCGTTCTGGACATCAACAGTGCGGCTTTTTTACCGGCATAAAAGCTCACCAGATTCTGAGTGATTGAATACACCGCAGCATTCGATGAGTTTTTAGGGTTACCGCCTTGGTGAATTCGGGTGCCATCGGCGTAGTCAAAAATTGTACTCAGGTCAAAACGGCCGTTTTCTTCATTTTCGCGGGCTTGGGTATTCCACTGGAACAAATCGTGTGAGGCGAGCCCCATCACACCCACATCAACAACACGGATGGGTTTTTTAGCAAAAGCCGGCAGTGAGCACAGCAAAAGCAGCAGGACAGAGAGTATTTTCATTTTGTAATGTTTCCTTTTATGCAAATGAGAATCATTATTGTATTGTGTTTGTCTGTGAGGATCAATCCAAGCGCCTGAGTAAATGCAAAGTTAATTTAGGCTTATGTATAAAGTTAATCGATCTCCTGCCTGGCTGCGGCGCTTTCTGCTGTAGTCATTGAAAAGTCTTAAAAACGTCATGCAGATAAAATTAAAGTTTAATAAAAATAAAGGTTTGTAGAAATCTGAGTGTCACTTATTGTGACTAATGTGTGCTGCGAAATTTTTTACTCACAGGTACTGATGTGCAGAAGTCAGGTGTAAAAAATTATTAACAACACAAAAATAACAATGAGATTTCGGAGACGTAAAATGAAAGCTAAGCACGCGCTGCTTTGTGCACTGATGCTGATGAGCACCCACAGTATGGCCGATTCGCTGAAGGTGATGGCATACAATATTATGCAACTTAACGTACAGGATTGGGATCAGGAGAACCGGGCTGAACGTTTACCTTCGGTGTTAGCGTCTATGAGCGACCGCCCGGACGTGATCCTGATCAGTGAAGCCTTTAACAGCGATGCCGAGCAGGCGCTGGATGCGCTTTCGGCAATATATCCTTATCAGACGCCTAACGTTGGCCAGGACTGCAGTGGCAGCGGCTGGGATGGATTAACGGGCAACTGCTCGAACAGTCCTTTTGTGATCCGTGGCGGCGTGGTTATTTTGTCTAAATACCCAATCATCACCCAAAAAGCCCACGTGTTTAAAAACAGCCTGAGCGGCAGCTGGGACTATCTGTCAAACAAAGGGTTTGCCTACGTAGTGATAGAAAAAGACAATCAACGTTATCACCTGATAGGCACACATTTGCAGGCAACTCACGACGGCGACACCGCTCAGGAGCACCGTGTGCGCATGGGCCAGTTAAGTGAAATTCAGTCGTTTATTAGCGCCGAAAATATTCCTGCCAGCGAGCCGGTCATCATTGGTGGCGATATGAACGTAGAATGGAGCAAGCAAGATGAAGTGGCCGATATGCTTGCAACGTCACGCGCAGTGCTAAACTTCGAAACACCACAGATAGGCTCATTCCCGGCAAAGTACAACTGGTTCACCAAAGCCAACGCCTACTACTTTGACTACAGCCTGGATTACAACGACACACTCGATTACGTTTTCTGGCACCGCGACCATAAACAGCCAAGCAACACACCCAGCATGAAAGTACGTTATCCCAAAGCACAGCAAAACTGGTACTGGAGCTACCTGCGCGGTAACTGGAACCTAAGCAGCGGCCACCATTATCACAACGGCTACTACAACGAGTTGTCTGATCACTACCCGGTACAAGTTAACTTTGAGTTTTAATGCATGTTCGAAACTGCCCTACTCAACGTTTTATTGAGTAGGGCAGGCCAAGCAAAGCCAAGCACACTACACTGTAGTGCCTCGTTGCAAGCAAGCCGGATAAATACAACGTAATCCCGAGCTCTTCTCAAATACAAGCCAGTTGTATCCACAAAATGCAAAACCTACAGCTTCAACCGTCATCCCGGACGCTTGCGAGCCGGGATCTACCTACAATCACGCAGTTGTAACTCGTTTTAAACGAACCTTACAAACCACTCCGTCATTCTGGACGTGTGCAAGCCCACCAAGCTGGCCGTGCAAGTGTTGCCAAACCGGGCGAGTGTACTTGATGTCGGTGTTGCTGGTTGAGAGGTGCAATGGGCGCGAAGATAACTGGCGAGAAGGAGAACCAGAGCGAACGAGATAGCGACCCGACGTGGTTGCCTGACAAATGAATATAGCGGTGAAGCGACTCTGCCAATGCAACATGCAAGGGGGAGTGAGCCGTGCTGTGTCGAAATCACAACACCTTGCCAAATAGGAAAAAAATGGGTCTAATAATAGGCATAAATAACGTTGTTCAGGCAGGGAATGAGTCAGGTTGTAACGGTTTAAGTCACAAACGGTTCAGAACAGAAGTTACTCATCAAAAGCAAATGTCCATAGCATAAACCACACCAGCCGGATACGGCGTGCAGGTAGCGGCCCAGTTCAACAAACGATTATGCGTACTGCGTACGCATGAATACTAAAGCGTTAAGTGTCCTGAAATCTGAATGCCGTAGTAAATTTAAGAAGCGATATGAGTATCAACTGGAAAGAGTACCAAGAGGAAGCCGCCGAATTCTTTAGATCATTAGGCTTGGAAGCGGAAACGGATGTCACTATTGAGGGCGTGAGAACAAAGCATGATATCGATGTTCTAGTGAAGTCACATCATGCTGGTTTTGATATTACTTGGATTGTTGAGTGTAAGCATTGGCAAAAACCAGTTTCCAAACTTCATGTATTAGGGCTTCGTGAGATAGTTTCAGACACAGGAGCAGATCGAGGAATCTTACTGTCTGAATCTGGGTTTCAAAGCGGTGCGATTGAGGCAGCCAATTTAACAAATGTTCATGTTACATCTCTTGAAGAGTTCAGATTGTCTGCAAGTAGTGATATATACTCGATGCGGCTTAGAGAGCTTTATGACCGTGTAGAGAGCTGTAAAGAGCGGTACTGGGATATACCAAAAGGAGTGAGAATTGAACATGGATTACGACCTGAGGTAGGAGCGTGGGATTTTTCAGGCGCCAGAGTTGTTGAGTTGTGCAGTGATATATTGATGAGGGCATTTAGAGGGGTATATCCACTAATAAGCGACCATTTGGCTGCTCTGGTTACTCCTGGGTTTTCCGATGGCTTCAAGTCTCCGAAGGAAGTGGCTGACGCCATTGAACCATTAGTGGTTGAGTTTGAGTCTCGATTAGATGCTTACGATGAAGCAACAAAAAACACTTAACAAACGCAAGCACGCGGACCAATTTTCCGCTGCGCTCCAATTTGTCCGGTGTTGCGGGCGTTAGCATCCGATTCATGACACTACTAGCTTTATCATTGGATAACCATGTTACAGGTAATAAGAAGGGGGAGGTTACGGTTTGGACGACATACTGAGTGAATCAAACTGTTTCAAACGGTGGTTTTACAAGTATCTGTGTAAAGGACTATATCCTAGCATTTTTGGTGCGATTTCGTTTGGTTATATTGGCATTCCCACAAATATTCAAGAGATGATACGTCGTCAATTGCCAGAGGGGTGGCGTTCTTATCTTTTGGAATTATTGAACCTCGAACAATGGTTTACATTGTTGCTGGGACTGGCGGTTTTGGGGGTAGTTTGGGGAGGAGTCGGGTCACACCTGAGGACTTCTTTGATTAAGAAACACTATGAAAAGGTCAAAGAAGAAAATAGAAGAGTTAAAGAATGTAAGGGAAGATTGAAACAGGAAATTGATAGCAAAGTTGTAAACTGCTACGATTTTTTTAGTTACTATTTGCATAACAATTATTTTTCAAAGTTAGGTTTGAGCATTGACGAACGGGTTAGTCTTTATAGGCTAGATTTAGATCTTTTTGTGTGCGTAGGTAGGTATTCTGACAATGAAGAATATAAACAAAGACCAAGCAGAGTTTACTCAAGAAACGAAGGTTGCATTGCAAAAGTCTGGCAACGAGGGGTATATCAAGATGTTATTCCTTTTGATCCTTCATTAGATCTAGAAGGTTGGGTTAGTTACAACGTTGAAAAGCATAGTTTTGATGAAGAAACGGTGAGACAAATCAACATGAAGAGTAGAGCTTTCTTGGGAATTAGAATACAAAATTCTAAGCAAGAAACGATTGCTGTTCTTATTTTTGAGTCTATAAATGATAATGGGCTAAAGTTTAGTAAGATACAAAAATCAGTCAACACTGTCGAAAAAAATAACCTATGTCACTTGTTTGAGTCTCTTGAAAGTCACATGCCTAACCTACAGATTGCTCGTGCGGAGGGCTTCTAATGAAAAATCCTACAATCAATATAATTAAGTATATTCTGCTGAACTACCCCCACAAGGACGAGCTCTCGGCCTCAAGGCTTACTAAAATGTTGTATTTAGTTGATTGGAAGAGTTCTCTTGATAGTAATCGTCAGATAACAAATGCTAATTGGTTTTTTAATCACTATGGCCCATACGTTGAAGATTTTATTGAAATGGCCAGGTTGGATAGAGATATTGTAATAGAGGAAGCCACGACGTTTTATGGTGGGTATAAGCAGATGCTAAGGCTTGAACAATATTCATCTAATGACATATACATAGGTGTATTTGAAAGGGGTGTAGTTGACTTTGTTATTAGTGCGACTAAAGACAAGCATTATGATGAGTTTATTCAACTTGTATATTCAACTTATCCCGTGGTTTCAAGCCAAAGGTATAGTCATCTTGACCTAGTTGCTAAAGCTAGGGAGTATAAAGCCCATTTGAGCAGGCAGTAAATGCTAACAAACGGCTCCAAGCGACAACCAACCGCCGCGTCATTTGTGCCTATGGCGCGAGTGCCAATTTTGGCACAAATCCCGCTCTGGTTGTTTGCGCCTGAGCCGGGCGTTAGCACCCATATTAAGTATGAAGTACCTTCTAATTATTACATTTTTGATTCCGCTGATAGCTTTGGCTGAAACTAGTACATGCTTTGGGACGACTTCCAATGGCAGTCTTACTAATGGAGTGAAACTTCCATCAGAAGGAAAAAACTATGTCGGCTACAGTACAGTGGCGAGATTGGCTGGCCGCACCTATGTTCATTCTGAAGTGAGAGATATTGTCGTATCAGCATATAAAGACTTAGAGATTGAACAGCCAACAAAGGTCTATAAATATGCACAGTATTTGAAAGAAAACATCCAGTTTTCTAAAAAAAGGTCATGGGTCAGGCATGATGAGCACTACCATGTTGATTTTGCAATACCGTGTAAATAATAATGCTAACAAAGCGCTGCAACTGACAGGCAAACTTGTCACTCGTTTTGCGTACCGCAAAACCAGCGCCATTATTGTATGCGGGCTGAGTGCCGCGTTGTAAAGATTGGAGGAATTGGTATTTTAATTCGGGGTATTAGAAGTCAGCTAAATCTAAAACCACACTTTTATGCTGAGTCTACAAAAGTAGGTGGTGTTGGTTGTTTGCTTGGTGGCAGTCTTGCATTCTATCTGATGTTTGTCATTAACTCGTATTTTGGTATAGAAAGTGATGTACCGATGAGGCAATATGAGCAATCGGTTATAGTTGTACTTTTTGTGAGTTACTTCATCACATTGCTAGTTTGCCTTTACGTATTTTGTGCACTTACAGCATTACTCTATTATCGAAATAAATACAAAAAAGGTTATATAACTAAGTCAGAGCTAAAAGACATTGCATTTAAGAGTTTATATCCGCAGCGCTGGCAAAAAGGACTTTGAAAATCTGTATAAAAAGTGCTTCACCCGAGGACGCAAAACACTTAGCTTGCTCACCGTCGTCGCCAATTTTAACCTGCAATTTTGTGACGTTTACGGAAAGAACTATATGAATGGATTGATATGAAATTGAGATTGCTACTTCTTATTATAGCCTTAAGCCCATTGGCTCTTTGGTTTGGTTACAAACCGATCCGTATATTGGCTCCTGAGCTCAATGGGTTGGACTGCGTCAGCGCCACTATCTGCATAGATGATATTTCTCAGCTTGATACTGCATCAGAGCTTTATTCTTCAGCGCATGTTTTCGTTGAGAAACATGTGGCCCCGTTTGAGACAAATCCCAGAGTTATTTTTTGTTCCAGCAAATCCTGTTTTAACTCTTTCGGTCTTAACGATATGAGAGCTGTAACGGTCAGTACATTTGGCGTTGTGCTTGGCCCCAGGGGCTGGGAATCGAGTTTTCTTGCTCACGAGTTTGTTCACCACTTACAGCATGAAAAACTTGGCAATTTGGAAGTCTGGTTTGATACGCCTCAATGGTTTATGGAAGGTATGGCTTATTCGCTTACTGATGAGCGTGAGGCTTTAGGCGAGCCATGGGAAAGCTACCGTGATGAGTTTGAGCGCTGGAACAAGGACTCTGGCACTGACAATTTTTGGCAAAGGGCGCGCTCGTTGTAGACTCACATATCGAGTCAATAAAGTGGTGTGACAAAAAACAGTTGGTTTGTTGCTCTCACCTCGTTAAAGTATAACCAGCCGATTTTTAGCCTCTTATTTGGGCTTTGGTATTAAAAGGAAGTTAAATGTATGAAAAAGAAATCTCAACGAACTTTAACCTACTGGTAACGGGTACATTGTTGTTTGTTATTTTTGTGTTTGAGTTTTTCACTATCGATGTGTCGGGTCCTTATGAAGACAACTCTTTAGTTGGACTAATGTTTACCCAAGCAGAATATAAAATTATATTTCTTTTGTTTTTACTTGTGGGGTTAGCTATAACAGCCTCTTTTATATTTAAAGAAATTTGGAATCGGTTGATTTGTGATTTATTTGAAATAAGGGAAATCAATCTCAATGAAGCTTATTCGATTTGTTTCCTTATGGTTCTTTTACTATCAACTTAGTGCTGGCAAGGCCTTAAATTCTGAACCGTAATAATTGGCTCGGTTCCTCTTTGTTTCAAATTGTCGTCAACAATCACTTATCGCTTAAGTGGTTTTTAATATGATGTCAGTTGTTTTTAAAAAGGAGTTTTCAATGTTTATTATTTTACTTAAGTTTTCAGAGAATAAGTCGCAAGCTAGTGAATATATGGCAAGCCATAATGATTGGATAAAACAGGGCTTCGAGGATGGCGTTTTCCTGTTGGTGGGCTCACTTCAACCTGGTCTAGGTGGCTCAGTCATTGCCCATAATATATCGAAGGAAGATTTAGAGGTTTTAGTTAATGCAGATCCCTTTGTAAAACATGATGTTGTATCGGCTGAAATCTTAGAAATTGATCCGAAGAAAGCTGACAACCGGTTAAGCTTTCTTGTGTCGTAGGATAAACAAACATCACAAGCAATTATGGAGTGGCTTGCAATGTACCCTTTAGATGAAAGCATAAGCTTAAGGCGTTAGGAAACCTAGCCAGCTAGTGACTTAAGGTGGTGCAGGGTATCCACTTCCATGCTCGACCACCTCGCTTAAGTCAGGAGCTTTTTAAGCTTGGTATATTCAATAGCTTATTTTTCTTTATAGTAAATGTTCGAACGCGATTATTTCTTTACGTTCGCAGCTTAACTCTACGTGCTTGTCATTATGCTGGAGGGTGTTTTAAGATGGTGCTTAAATTGAAATATGGAATAGCAGCGCTTCTGTTATCTATATCTGCTGATATTACCGCTCAACCAATTACAGATCTTCAACTCTCGCAAAGCCTAGTTGGATCATGGACAGTGTCAAAATCTGATGCTTATTATGGACAAGAAGGGCATGTTAGTACATATAGAAAAGACGGAACTTTACAGCATATTCAATATACTTCTGGAAAATGTAATTCAATCGACTCAATGACGAACGGTAGTTGGTTGATTAAAGACGGGCAGCTCACGCTCACAGTAACAGAAAGTAAAGGTAAAAACCCTTTTCCTATAGGTATAGTAGTTACAGACAAAATTGTCACTATCGATGATAATTCATTTGTTTTTATCTCAAGTGAAGGGCGTAAAGTACGCAGAACACGTAGTAATAAGTGTTTATAGCAAAAATCCTAAAAAACGATTCAACCAAGGAGAAAAAGAGCAGGCTTTGACCCTTTGGTTGAATTTTTATCTTCTATATTGTGGTCGCACGCGGTAAAAAATTATGAGTAAATCAGAATATGCAGTATGAACTGAAGTATTTGAGCGAAATTAAATTTGGCCCAGCTTATTACTTACTGACAGTTGCGGATAAAAAAGTGCCTAATTTTGTTTATGGATTCACACGCAGTGAGTTACAAGATGGACGCTATTTAGCAATCGAAGAATGGCTTACTACTGATTATCAAAAGGGGCCAATTACACGAGTAGCGATATTTGACTTGGAGAATAAGCTTGTAACTCGATTAGCAACTGTGAAAAAAGGGTTTGTCGACAGCTTTAAACTGAAAAATAATATCTTCACTTATAACAAAACTTATCATGGGAATGGCAAAGTTGTTGAGTCAGAAATCGACTGGAATTTAATTACACAGTGGAGCGATGCATACCTATAGCAAGTGCTCCAATTACGGGGCGTAAAACAGCATTCGCTGCCAATTCTAGCCAGTCAATAGTAAAGGTGCTGGGCAAACGCTTCATAATTCCGATTTTTCAAGTGTATATATTCGTGTATAGCCCAGTGCAACAGCTTCCCTTTGATAACATTATTGCTTCGTTGCTTAAACTCTTTACTAGGCCTGGCCCCTGACTGTACAAAATGATCTCTATTGGTATTTGTCTGGCACTTTCTTTGCCATGAACCTAACAGGCATTGCTGCCATATCGAGCGTCTGCGATCCGGAAAGTGTCTAAATGCAGCGGTGATGACTCTGTTACTCCCTCATAAACTGCAACAGATCTTGAGTAGAGTTTCCATCAACAAAAGAAGGAAGTTCACGAGTCACAAATTGCTGCCACGATCAAAGAAGCTGAACCGGGTATATTGGTTCCAGATCTTTGCCGAAAACACAAACATTGGATAAACCACATTTTATAAGTGGCGCTTCAAATATAGCGGCGTGTAAGTGTCGGTTGCAAAGTGAGAGAAAGAGCTTGAAGAAAAGAATCATAAGCTCAAGGACATGTTTTCAGCACTGAGTTTGAAACGCTCTATGCTGATGAAATCGTTGCAAAGAAAAGCTGCGAGCACAAGCTGGCGTAGAGTGTGGGTTGAACACTTCCTTGAGCAGTATGAGGTAAGTGCGGCACTTGCTTGTGACGCTGCATAATTCTACTAATGAGCTGTACTAGGTTGAGTGGGGTGACAAATCAGCATTTACTCCTATTTAGTGTCTCGAGTGTGCTGTTTGGCGGCCAATGACGTATGTTTGTCGTAACGCTGTCATACCCTTTTTAGCTATAAAAATTAGGTCAGTGAGGTAACTATAATGCAAGAAGCAGTTAAATCGAATTTGTCGCCAACCAAGCTCAAATCAATGCGTGTTGAAAATGGCTGGTCGCAAGAAAAACTAGCGTCCGTAACAGGGTTAAGTCTGAGGACCATTCAGCGTATTGAAAAAGACGGCAAATGTTCAGTGGAGTCAAAGCTGGCTATTGCGGCAGCCTTAAACATGACGCCATCTGAATTATTGCATGATTATCCTGAGAAAGTGGGTGATGGCACGCTTAACTACGGCGGAATGGTCGGTTTATTAAGTATTGTGGGTTTGTGCAGTTTGCTTGTTGCGTGGGAGTGGAAGAACCCGGAGATTTTCATCAATCCGATGAATGCATTATTCATCGGTTTGACGGTTTTTGGGTTGTCTATGATGAGCAGTGGTTTTAAAGCAACAGTGAATGCGTTTGGTACGATTATTTGGATATTCAAACAGCCACAAGACCAACTGCTGGTACAGGCGCATTTGCCAGTATTAAGACGTGCACTTGTTTATTGCTACACCGCTGGCGTTATTTGGACATTGACCGAAGTAGTCGAGGCTGGCTTTTACGGCAGCCAGACTTCTAACAATTCAATGTCCCTGAACGACATATTGTTCTCGATGCAAAGCCTGCTTTACGCAGTCATGCTCGCGGAATTTTTGATACGACCGTTGATGAACAGAATAACGTGGTTACTTAGCCGACAACACTAAGTGCAGCCGCCGACTGGTTATCAACCTAATTAACAAGGCGACGACATTGAAAAATGATAATCAGGGCTATGGGCAAGTAGCGAAGGTGTTTCACTGGGCAAGTGTATTTTTTATTATTCCCGCGATGGTTATTGGTATCTGGTGGATATGGGTTGATCTTGATACCGACTCAGGATGGGAACAGTTCGAACAACTTATTGGCTGGCACGCCAACTTTGGCCTAACAGTCATAATATTAATGCTTCCACGGCTTGTCTGGCGGGCATTAAATAGTCCCACAGCAAGCGCTGATAGTACAGTGCACCTCAAAAAAGTTGCTTTTGCAGCGCATTTCTCTTTGTATGCACTGGCGCTTATCACCCCTATCAGCGGGTGGCTTGGCTCGGCTTTAGATGGAGTGGCATTCAGCTATTTTTCTGTCATCACTATCCCACCGATTTTTGGCACGTATCCGGACCTTGCTGTCATGATGACATCCGTCCATATCTACGCAAGCTATGCATTGATTTTCTTCATTGCCTTGCATTTGGCGGCGGTTATATATCACCAATTCTGGTTGAAAGACCGCATCCTTCGAAGAATGACTTAATGTAATCAATCTTGATCGCTTTATTGCTCTTCACCGTTTTTCAGATTCAACAATTTAAATAAGGCTTATATATGACAAAACGTCATACATTTGCGGCCTTTAGGCCTGCGTGTTTGTCGGCGAGTATCCTGTTGTTATTCGCGCTTATGGTTACATCGTCTCTAAGGGTATCTGCGCAATCAAGCGAAGCTTGTCAAGAAAACACCTGCTCGACCAGCTACCCTGTGAGTTTTTTTGATATTTACGCCCCTGTATCTGCGCTTGACATGGTGCGTAACCTACCCGGATTTGAGTTGGATAATGGCGATTCTGAATCAAGAGGGTTTGGTGGGAGCGCAGGGAATGTGCTGATTAGCGGTGAACGAATATCGACAAAAAATGACAGTATTTCTGATATCTTAGCGCGTATTCCGGCTGCCGACGTTAAGGAGGTTGTGGTGATACGCGGGCAAACTGGCGGTCTTGACTTGGTAGGACAATCAGTCGTTGCCAATGTTGTCAGAAAAGGCAAGGGCGCCTCCGGGACATGGAACTTCTACGGTGCTATCAACGCGCCTGACACGGACTTTCAGCCGTTTTTGGAAGTGACGTTCACTGATATGATTGATGACCTCAACTACACGGTTGCCTTGTCTGGCGGCAAATATAAAGTAATTAACGAAAGTAACGAAAATATAGTTAATGGACAGGGAGGCGTGACTGAAAGACGGGAAGAAAAGTTAGATGTTGATGGTGAAGATTTTTCATTCTCGCTCAATGCAACGCTTGATAACCACCTTGGCAAATTCAGCTTTAATACTTCATTCGATTACTTTGATGAAACGGGTGGTGAAACATCGATACGTCGTCCTGCTAATGGCATAGCGTCCAGCCTATTTGAAGCATCGAGTGAGAGATCATCTTCGTTTGAGGTGGGGCTTGATTACGAAAAGACGCTCGGCAAAGAATGGAATACCAAGCTTATAGGCGTGCATACGCGCGATAACATTGATTCGACAGGGGCATTAAGTGTTGGTCAGCCAGAAGCGTTAGGCACAATATTTACACGTACAACTTTTGATACGGTCGAAACAGAGACCATTGTAAGGTTAGAGCTTGACTATACGGGGATTCAAGGACAACTCATTGAGATATTCGCCGAAGGCACAGTTAATGAGTTGGAGAGCCAATTTGCACTCTCAGAACGGGTTGATGACAAAGACAGGTTGATCGACATTGATGTTCCCGGTGCGGTGACTACCGTAAAGGAAGAGCGCGTTGATTTTGGTGCCTCTAACGCCTTTAAACTGGGAGAAATTAATCTCGATGCACTCATGGGTGCAGAGTACTCCAATATTTCGCAAACAGGCGGTTTCGCAGAAAAGCGAAACTTTTTTTTCTGGAAACCCAATCTGTCTGCCTCCTACAACGTTAATCCCTCGACGCTGATCCGTAGTCGATTATTTAGAGAGATCGGTCAACTGGATTTTTTCGACTTTGTTAGCCAAGCCGATTTAGGTGACGTCGAATTATCTTTAGGCAACCCAACGCTTGAGCCACAAACGACCATTACATTCGGCCTCGATATTGAAACTCGCTTTGGCGAGCTTGGATTAATAAGTATTTCTGCGTTTTACGATGAGATAAGTGATGTAATTGACCTATTGCCGCTAGAGGGCGTGCTCGAAATCCCAGGCAATATTGGAGATGGGCGTAGATCTGGATTCACAACTGAGATAACACTTCCTTTAGACGCAATTCTCTTAAAACAAGGACGTTTGGACGTATCAGGCCGCTGGCAAGATACTGAAGTAACTGACCCACTCACTGGTAGTAAGCGTGTGCTATCCAATGAGCGGCAATGGGAGGCAGAAGCTACGCTCAGGCAAGATATTACTGAAAGAAATCTGGCGTGGAGCATTACTGTTTCCGCTTTTGATGACCTACCGCAATTTGGTCTGGATGAAATAGACATTCAAGGCGGGTATTTCGATATTGATGCATTCATCGAGGTACGCGCATTTTCTGATATCCGCGTCCGATTCGGAGTTGAAAATGCTTTTAGGCATGGCCCCAGTAGAGAGCGAAGCGTTTTTGAAGGCTCAAGAAACGCATCGATACTAGCGTTTGTTGAAGATAGGCAGCGATCTCTATCTAGAGAATGGTTTGTTGATGTAAGCGGTAATTTTTGATGTGGATGAATCGCCCCGGGTTACTATTGCTTTGCCAACGAGACTAAGGAAATGACCGCGGACGAGAGCATGGCTTACTTTGCCGAAAAGGTGTAATGAATTTAAAGTGCAAAGTGTAGAATGTCAGCAACGCTGAGACCTCTGCTTGAGGTGTTTGTGGCTTGTAAAACCCTGGCGAAAGGTTTTACTTCACTAAGTTAGCTGACCAGTCAGGTTTCTGGTCTTGTTACCATTTTTGCAGGGAACCTATCCAAAGTCAGAGGGGTTCAAGGAAATATGCGCGTGAGCGTTTTATTCGACGAAACCAATCGGGCTTAGCTGTGTTCTTTATTAACCCCATATTTTCCTCGCGTGTTAGCCGTTAGAGCCTGTGTTTTGTCTGAGCTTTCCGTTTTTAGTTACAAATCGTGTGTTATAACGTAGCATTGATGCTTGGCAAATAGTAACCAAGGAAGCGCGATATGAAAACGATTAACAGCCACCTGGCCATGTTGCTCTGCACTGTGGTCAGTGGTCACGTGATGGCAAAGGAGTTGGTGAAACCCATAACTATCCCCATGTCTGACGGTACATTATTGAGCGGTACAGTATTTTTGCCCAATATTGATAACGCCATACCAATTAAGGCATCACCCGTTGTGGTACAGATCACGCCGTATGGGCGAGAGGAAGCCAAGAAGCGGGGGCAGTTTTTCAGTAATCATGGTTATGTATTTGTCTCAGTTGATAGTCGCGGAAGGGGCACCTCTCAAGGCCACTTTACGCCGTTTGTTGATGATGGAAAAGACGGCTACGATATTGTCGAGTGGCTTGCAAAGCAGCCGTTTAGTAATGGACAGGTGGCCACTTTAGGTGGGTCTTATCGTGGCTTTACACAATGGGCAATGCAAAAGTTTTCACCTCCATCGCTGAAGTCCATGATTGCGATTGCACCGGTATATCCTGGTAAGGATTTCCCTTTCAGAAATAACATCTTTGCGAACTACACTATGTCCTGGTTAAACATGGTCTCAAAAGCAGGTAAGGGAGCTGCATATGGCGGTGAGCAATGGAACACACTCTACCTCAAACAGAAAAATGAGGGGTTAGCGTTTGCAGATCTGGAAAAGCTGGTGGGCAATCAATCAACGGTATATAAAACCTGGTTACAGCATCCAAGCTATGATGATTATTGGCGCGAATTTGTGCCAGCTGCGGCAGATTACAAAGCCATCAATTTTCCCATTTTGTCTGTGACGGGTCATTATGACGGCGATCAGTACGGTACCCTTAGTTATTACAAGCACCACCAAAAGTGGGGAGATTCAGCGGTATTCGACCAGCATTACCTGCTTATCGGCCCGTGGGATCACAGTGGCACGCGTTATCCAGAAGCTACTCTGGGCGACTTGGCACTGGGAGAGCCTAGTATATTGGATATGAATCAGGTTTATCTCGACTGGTTTGACTGGACGTTAAAGGGCAAACCTAAACCAATATATCTTCAGGGGAAGATTAGTCACTATATGCAAAAGTCGGGCAACTGGTATACCAGCGAGCAGCTGGAGCAGGGGAACTGGCACACACTTTATTTCACCTACAATGAGCTATCGGATAATCCTAATGTGTTTGTCAAAGAGGCCCATCGGCGCTCTCAGTATGTATACGATCCGATGATAAAAGAATCGGCCCCTATTGAATTTGATCTCAGTGCAGAAATGCCGCTAAGCCCGAACAATGGCGATCAGCTTAACTTTGACAGCGCCGCGCTTAAAGCAGATTTGGTGCTGTCTGGTCAGATACAGGCAGAGCTGTGGCTCAGTATTGATGTGCCAGATACTGATTTCCACGCCAGAGTGTTTGAAGTATGCCCGCAAACGAAGCCGCTTTTGTTGGCGTTTGCAATAAAGCGCGCCAGATATAGCTCTGGTCTGCAAAATCAGTCGGTTGCTACCTCTGAACAACCGTTTAGGCTAGCTATGAACGACTTCAATTATGTGAGCAGGGTGCTATCTAAAGGCTGCAAAGTACGTTTTGTGGTTTCATCAAGTAGCTGGTATCACCAAAAACACTATAACGGGCCCGGCGCAGTTGCATACCAAACTGTAAAAGATGCCAGGGCTGCAAAAGTCACGTTATGGCATGATAATACGCACGCAAGCCAGCTACGATTGCCGGTGCTTAAATCGTTGCCGGTCTTTAACACTCAGACTTTCCCCTTATCAGACGCTGCCCAATGAAAAATGTGGGCACCTAGCAAATGTAAGGGCGCTTTTGCATTTCAATATTTTTGCCTGAGCAAAGCGTGAGTCCAAATATCGTCATTGGGCTTGAGGATAATATCATTATGTCTGACTGTGGATTATAGTAGGAAGCGGGTGTTTATAACTGATTTAAACAATGTGTTCTCTATAACTCTAAGGAAAGTAGATGCGAAAATTCATTAGTTCAGGCTCTCACCTCGAGGCGCCGATTGGCTTTTCCCGGGCAACGCGTATTGGTGATCATATTGCGGTTTCCGGCACCGCGCCGATAGACAATGGCAAAACGGTTTTTGTCGGAGATGTTTACGAGCAGACAAAATATTGCCTGACGTTGTCGCTGCGGGCCATTGAAGAGGCGGGGGGAAGTCTCAGGGATGTCATTCGCACCAGAATAATGCTCACCGATATTGCCACCTGGGAGCAAGCGGCTAAGGCGCATGGGGAGTTATTTTCCGGACAGCGCCCGGCCTGTACCTTCGTTGAAGTGAAAGGCTTTATTGATCCACAGTGGTTAGTAGAAACGGAAGTCGATGCAGTGCTATCCTAGCCAGAGCTAGTATTTAATAGTACCTGGGCTATCAATGATAAGGAGAAGCACATGCAGTTAGAAAGTTGGATAACCTTTTGCTCAATCGCGTTATTGGCGACTGCAACGCCAGGGCCCGCGGCTTTGCTGGTATCTGTGCACAGCTTAACTTTTGGTTTTAGAAAGTCGTTATGTACCGTGCTGGGCAATGTCACTGGTTTGTTTATCATGTCCGGGCTATCTGTACTTGGCTTGAGTACAATCGTGCTGCATTCTGCCGTGGCTTTTACTGTCATCAAAGTGTTGGGCGCACTCTACCTGATTTATTTAGGGGTAAAGCTGTGGCGGCATGGGCTTGGGAAGGTAGATGTGAGTGGACCTGCCAGTACCAGTGGCAATGTGCTCAGTTTATATTGCCAGGGGGTGCTGGTTGCGCTTACCAACCCTAAGGCAATCGTGTTTACCACGGCGCTTTTCCCACAGTTTATCCTTGTATCAGAGCCACTGATGGCTCAGTTTTCTGTGCTGGTGTTCAGTTTTATGTCTTTGTCGGTGCTGTGCTTGTCTAGTTATGCTTTGGCGGCGCAAAGTGTGAAAAATAAAACCCCCAAGTTGATTTCCGGCTCCTGGCTGGGAAAACTCTTTGGTTCAACCTTTATCGGGGCTGGGTGCTTTCTCGCCACAACCGCAAAGTGAGTTATAACTAACCACCCAGCGAGTTGGCTAACTTAATTATAACTATAAGAAATATAAATGAATAAGCAGTTTATCCCGCAATCATTTCAGCCGCCTGTCCGTTATGATACCGAGCATTTTCACTTTACAGTGCTGGACACCCGGGTGGCAGAGCAGGATTATGAAGCGGTGATGTCGAGCCTGCAAAGCCTGCAGGGAATTTTCGGTCCTGATTTTGACTGGCCGAGCGCGAATATGACCCTGAATGAGAGCATTGACAGCCTCAAAGTTCACAGGCACGAGTTTGATACCCGAGCGGCATTTGCCTACAGCGTTTTTGATCCCCAACAGAGCAGATGTTTGGGTTCTGTGTATATCGACCCCAGCCGCTCACCTCAGTACGACTGCGAGGTTTATTTGTGGGTTCGAGCTGATAGTCAGGCACTTGACCAAGTTTTGTATCAGAGTGTTCAAGCCTGGCTAGAGGCTGACTGGCCTTTTCATAAAGCGGCCTTTCCCGGACGTACCATTGGCTGGCAAGACTGGGCTTTACAGGTCAAGTAAAAATCATGCTCAACAGCGCCGAAAGTTATATGGCCTGCGCTATATACACTGTGACATGCCAGGTGCTTAATTGATAGTAATGAGCGCGTTTTTTACCTTAAAATGGTACGCTTTATTAAGAAAATTGGTATAAGCAAAACCAGACCTACGGGCGGCGGGTTGAGCCGGGCCACAACATTGACATCTCACAGAGGGAATCTGATGAAAACATTCACCGTTTTATTGTTAATACTACTCTCCTTTAATACCTATGCCGGGTTTAGATACTCAAATTCATCTGCTGCTGGCAGTGTCGTCGTGCCGGTTAAACTGGCTGATGAGGGGCTGTACAACTTAGTGATTGGGGTTGAGTTTATGACCCGACCTTACGACAAAAAGCCCTATGACACCGACAGCTACGAAGAGTTGATCGATCGTCTACGCATCCAGTGGCGTGAGCCAGCAATACAAACGGTACTTGAAAACCCCAATATTAAGCTGACAGAGTTAGCTGGTGTAAAAAAGGCGATGGCAGGCAAATTAGACGTGCTGATTGAGAAAACCAAGCTTAACTACGGCATTTCTAAAAATGCTGAGGTGGTTTATTCTGTCAGTCACTTTTACTTATCAAAGCCGGAATAAGCGCTTTTGTATTAGCGCATTGATTGGCTTGGCAAGCGGCCTGTTTGATATGTAATCAAAGTATCGAAAGCCTCAAATTCCAACGAAAAGGGATGCCAAATCAGGCATCCCTTCACATTGCTCACAGTTTGTCAGTTATTGCGACGCTCACTCCTGGTCGTGAAACAGATCTTCAAGTTTCAGCCCGGTGAGCTTTTTCAACGAGTTAAGCAGGTAGTAGAGCGCGATAAAAAAGACAATCATGGTGGGGACCATGATCACCGGATAACTCAGTGCGGTCATTCGGCCCAGTTCGTTATTATAGGCTTCTGTGCCCGCGGGGCTGACCACAATCATTTTTGCCAGAATATAGTTCAGAGCCGAAGACAAGAAAAACGCACTGGCAAGGATCTTAGAGGCTACCAGCTGCACCTTGGCTAATTTATCGCTGTTGCCCTTGTCAGCTAAGGCTTTTTCAATCCCTTCTATATCCATCACAGTATCGTTGAACATCAGCGTCTTCAGCAAGGGGTACTTAGTGTACTGGCTGACGATAATACCAATGCCGATAAGGCCCGGGATCAGCGCTTCTTTAATCGCTATGTACTTGGCATCCAACTCTAGCAGGCTTATCCCACCGGTGAGCAGTACCGAGACAATCCCAAGACCCGAGATAAAACTGAATTTACCGGTGTTTTTACGCTCCCACAGGCCAAACCCGAGCGGAAAAGCCAGTGCAACGACAACACCGAGTGCCGGGCCCAGATGTTGCTCACCCGAAAACTTAGTCAGGATCACCACCGGAATAATAATGTTAAAAATCATTTGGCTGAAAAAGCCGCTTTGTTTCTTATTGGACGACGACACTTTGTCCCCTGTAGTTCTAAACAACGAATGGCTTGAGTGTAAGGCAAAGCGGGTGTGCAGGGCAACTTTAGACTGAGGCGAGTATGGGGCAAAAAAGAAGCCGCATTGCGCAGCTTCTTTTTAATCTGACTGTGATTGAGGGTTAGTTACAGAAGTTCTTAACCCAGGTCAGGTCATTCACGCGGTGCGGAACATGAAATAGCTTAGTCGCTTGTGCCGTTTGCGGATCAATGGTGAAGATTGCGGCATCGGCATTAGGTTCACGGCCCGACACATACAAGGTGCCTTGTGGTGAAACAGCCAAACCAGATGCCCAGTTAATGCCATGTTTGCCGATCAGTGTCAGCTCCAGGTTTGCATCGGCGCTATACAGGGCGGTGCCTGTGAGTACGTAAAGCGTGTTGCCGTCTGCCGAGTAAGCAAGGTCACCGTTTTTGAAGTTTTCGTTTGCCGCCTTCATTTTGCCCAGCACGCGTTTTTCGCCTGTGGCTACATCGTAGTCGTAAGCATAGGTACGGCTGGTGGCTTTCAATACGTCACCCGACACATCATAGGCCAGGCGAATGATTTTGTAGCCATCAGTCACCGACTCCAGCGTTTGCGTTTGTGTTGCCAGATCATAACTGTAAATGTGCGATGCGCGGGTTTTAGCGCTTTGCTGGTCAATAAAATACAGTTTACCGTTATGAGCAGCGATATTTGATGCCGTGTTGTTCAGGTTGATCACTTTGTCGGATTTACCTGAGCGAGGGTCAATCTGGTGCACATAACCTTGTTCAGCATCGCCGTAATAGTTGATGGCATACAATCCGCCTTCGCAGACAGCGTTGTCATTAGGGAGCTGACCAATAAACGCTCCGCCACGTAGTTCCATTGAGCCTGTGAAGCTGTTTGCTACGACCGGCATAGTTGCAGTGCCATGAGGCGCTGTGATATCCGCTTTAGGTGCTAAGATCACGCCTTCAGTTTGCAGGCCTGCCAGGTTTAGCGCTGTTGCATCCGGGAAATTAAAAATGGTGCGTTGTCTGTGTGCACTTAATGTTGCGTAGCTTTTGTTGTTCAGCGGCGCAAAATTATCTCCATTGCCTGAGATATTGAATACGATGGTGGCATTGTCTGGAATACCCGAGACATCGAATGTATGGCTCGACTGCACGTCCTGACCAGACAAGTTAAATACCTGCAGCTCGCTGGTGTTGTCACCAGTCAGATAAAGGCCACCCCATTGTTTAACGGTTTCGCCTGTTTGTGGCAGTGCTGCCAGGCTCGTTGAAAGTGCCAGCATATCAGACTGAGCATCTGCAAAATCTACAGGCAGGGCAGGGGCGTTAGCAATAACCTGAGCACCGGCTTCCAAACCTAAACGCACTGCTTCACTGATTTGGGAGGTCTGACCACCGGCAATGATATTACCGACATACTGTCTGCCATTGATGTACTGAATGTCTCCGCCGGCAACCAGGTAATGGGCGTTCAGTGCACTTTGATGGCCATACCCAATAGAATAACCATTGAGGCTGACGTCATCGCCTGCGAACACGGCACCCAGTGCATTTCCTGATGTTGAATAAAAGTCATCAAAAACCAGTGCGGCATAGCCTTTATCCAGGTCGTGCTCAGATGATGCACTTACCGAAAATGCACAAGCAACCAGTGCGCTTGCGAACAGCTTTTTCTTCATTAAGTTCTCCACGAGTTAGGCCTGCACAGGTGTTAAAGTGCAGCTGCCTTGTCAAAAATTCGCCTATTCTAGTTCTTTTATACTAATTTGTCTGCACTTTTCTTTGATCTTGTACCTTATTTGTGTGTTTTTTTGGTTCTGAGCTATCCTGGGATGAATAAAAAGTGAGCGAGGTCAAAGAGCTGGAGCTGGACCTTCAAAACTGTGGTGTTGATAAATTTGCCCGGCTAGTTTGTGCAACGTATTGATGCGTATTTGTGTATAAAGTGTCTGTGTTGTTTAATCCTGTAGATCCAATACAATGCCTCAATTGGGTATAAAGTGCCCCCTAAGGACAATAACAATAATAACAGGACCTCATCATGGAGATCAGAAAACTCAATACGCTGAGAGGCCTGGCCGCCCTCATCGTCTTTTTAACGCACTTCAGTGATATCACACATTGGCTGGATGGCTTGCTGGGAGGCGGGGCAGGTGCATACGGTGTGATGTTGTTCTTTATGCTCAGCGGCTTTTTGATGTCTTACCTTTATCTGGATAAGGACTTTGGTACACACAGTGTAAAGCGCTACCTGGTGGCGCGCTTTGCTCGTGTTGTGCCGCTTTATGTGTTGGTGGTTTTTGCGTCGTATACGCTGACAAAGGCTGGCAGCGATCTGCTCTATCATATTCCCGATCATCAGGCTTTGGTCGGGCACCTTTTGTTCCTTTACGGCGACAGCGTGCTCTGGTCTATTCCACCCGAAGTTCAGTTTTATTGTTTGTTTGTGCTACTGTGGGCGCTCGCCGCGAACCGGCGTGGTTATATTTACCTGCTGATTGTCGGGGGCCTGTTGCTGCTATTTTTTACAAACTTCCCTCGTATCTATGGCTACATTTACGGTGTGCCGTATAACCAGTTCACTGTGCTGCGCAGTCTGCCTTATTTCTTTGTTGGCGTGATATGCGGGTTACATTACAAAACCCTGACCATTCCCGCATATCTGAAAAAACATCGGTTTGTGTTTGTATTGTGTTTAATTCCCCTGATGTATCCTGAATTGTCGCCCATTACGTCAGATGCTAAAACCCGCATGTGGCTCAGCTACGAGGTGCTGCTGGTTATGAGTAGTGTGTTCTTTTGTGTGGTTTTTCTGGTTCCCGACAACAATATCCTGCTGGCCAACAAGGTTGGGGACTTTCTTGGCAAGATCTCTTATTCCCTGTACTTGTTACACATGCCAGTGATCACTTTTATACATCAATTTGACTGGGCTGTTGAGGTTAAACTTATAGCTTCGTTATTGTTCAGCATTGCTATCGCATTTGTATCTTTTGTGTGTATTGAAAAGCCAGCAGCCGGCTTTGTCAGACGTTCGATTGAGGTAGGTAATTCGAAGCTACCCGTTAAAGGGTGGTCTAAAGCAGGGCGTTTGTAACCGGGTATGCCTAGAGCATTGCACAAATAGTACTACATAAGCCTTCGCAGGTTGAACACAGGCCAGCCGATTGTATTTTATACGCACCCCCTTGTATATATTATAAAAAGGGCCGCTGTTGTCGATCCTGGTGACTTTTCACAACAAAATATTGCGAAAAATTGCATAGTTTTTATTTGACCTGTACGGCGATTCAATTAGAATCGCCTCTTTTTTGTTCGAGTATCTGTTGCTGAAAGTGAGGCATGGCATAGTGGTAAACAATATCGTTGGTGTAGTGAGAAGGTCCTTGGTGATCTCGCTGCTTGGGCTGGGGCTAAGTGCTTGTGGAGGAGGTGGCGGTGATTCATCAACTGGATCCCAAACAAATACTCAAACAAGCAATGGTGGGTCTACAGTTTCTCCGGAAAACAGAGTACCTACTGTGTCAATCACCGGAGCGCAAAGCGTAAACGAAAATGAAACCTTGACTCTAACTGCCGTTGCCGATGATCGAGATGGCCAGATTAGTCGTTATGCGTGGTCATATCAGTCTGATGCTCAATTGCAGCTAAGTGGTGAAGACAGCCCGACGCTTGAGATCATCACTAAAGGTGTCGATGAAGATACCCAGGTAACAGTCTCTCTGACCGTTACTGATAACCTGGGCGCACGGGCAACAGCCACTTATCCGGTGACTATTAAGAATGTATTGGAACCATTCTCGATTGAGGTAACCGGAGAAAGCGCATATACAGAACAAACCGATTTCATACTCACTGTTGTGCCTTCTGTAGATGCCAGTCAAATCTCACAGATCACCTGGACGCACGATGCCGCGATTGAGTTGCTGCTCAGTGGAGCTGATACGCCTGAGCTCACCGTTAGCGCCCCGGATCTGACGGATAACCTGGGTGTGAATTTCACGGTCAATGTTGAGCACATTGATGGTCGGGTGCAATCTGAGTCGCATTGGGTACAGATCCAGGCGCTACCGAATGTCTCACCGACGGTTTCTGTGTCTGCGGATGAAGCAGTGACAGAGGGCGTTACCTTCATGCTGGCAGCGGATGCGTCTGATAGCGATGGTCAGATTGCGCGCTACTCCTGGTCATATAGCTCTGAGCTGCAACTGGTAGTGTCAGAGGTGACAGAACGAACCTTACAGGTAACTGCGCCCGATATTATCTCAGACAAGACAGCTCACTTTAGTGTAACAGTGGAAGACAATCAGGGGGCAACGGCGACGGCTTCGCATTCGGTCGTGGTTCGGGCATTGCCTAACGTTGCGCCAACGGCTGTCATTCAGGGCGAGTCAACTTTGCTTGAAGGGCAACAGCTAATACTCACAGCACAGGCCAGTGACAGTGATGGCCAAATTGAGCAGTATAGCTGGAGTCATACAGCATCTGTTGATCTGCTATTAGACACCACAGTTGAGGGGCAGCTTACCCTTTCAACCCCCGATATTATGGCCGACAGTACTGCCACTGTGTACCTTGAAGTCACCGATAATCAAGGCGCGGTTACCCAGGTTGCACATAACATTGAGATACAAGCGCTGCCAAACGTTGTACCCCAGGTGAGCATAAGTGGCCCTGCTCAGGCCAGCGAACGCACGGCTTTCTCTTTGCTTGGTGATGCGAAAGACTCGGATGGCGAAATCGTGGCTTATCAGTGGCAGCATGATTCTGATTTGGCGCTGGTATTGGACGGTCGCGAGCGCGCCAGCCTGTCAGTGACCAGCCCGGATATCCAGCAAGTGCAAGAGGTTACATTTACCCTGACCGTGACGGATAATCAGCAAGCGCAATCCAGTTATACTCACCGGGTAACCATTGAACCCAATAAGGTCGAACTCACCATACAGGGTAAGGTGACGGATGCGCCGATCCCATTTGCCGATGTCGTGCTGGACGTCGCACAGAATAGCTTTACCGCGCAGGCAGATGAACAGGGCGATTACCAGCTGACCTTCAGTGTCGATGAGAGTGAAGTAAATGCGCTGGGTACTTTGCGCGCCACTGACACCACAACCCAGGGGCGTGTAGAGTTGGTATCGCAGCTGGGCGCCGTGTCAGAGCTTCAGGAGGCTGCCGGAGAAGACAGCACACTCAACAGTGATGAGCTATTCGATGTGAATGTCACTAACGTGACCACAGCCGAGTACGCCTTATTGCGGCGGATGCATTCGGCCGGATTCAATGATGCGAACGAGCTGAAAGAAGCGCGCAAACACATAGCCGCAGGCGAAAAACTGTCGATTGCGTCACTATTAAAAGCGGTGATTGATCATGGGGTTGCACTACCAGAAGGAGCAACTTCGACACTGGCGCTTGCACAAAATGCCGAGTTGCTCGATCAGCTGACGGACTCTCTGGACACAGAGCAGCCTGCGTTACTGGCGCAAATTGAAGAGGAAATTAAACAGGATGATACCTTAGTTGATGTTTCCAGTTTTTCGCCTTCAGGCACTTATTACTTACTTGAAACCTCAGTGGCTGACGGTTTTGGCGCCAGCATAGAGTTTAATGAAGATCGGACTGGCTATCTCGCAGGCAGATCTCTGTCCAACTTTATCTGGGAAGTGCAGGGGCAACAAATCCACATCTACCTGAATAACGAACTTGATGTCAATACCAGTCAATTTAGCACCCGCACGGGATTTAAGACGACCCAGCTTACCCTGACTATTTTCGACAGTGCGGAGCACGCACAGGCTGTCACCATTGATTTTGTGCCAACTCAGGAACTGCCCCAGGCTCCAGAAGGCACCGTTTCTGTTAATGCTCAGTTGTTTGATAGCAACAAGATCACTCAGCTAGCAGACGATGCGTTTATTGGTCAATGGTCGCTGCTATACAGTGATGACCATAGTGAGCAAAGGCGTTTTCGTTTTGATATGAATGCCGGTAATCAGAGTAAGGTATATATAGATGGTTCAAACCTCAATCCTGGCAGAGAAGACTGGGCTGATGTTGGGACCTGGTATTACAGCTGGCCCTGGGAAGAGGTTAGAATTAATACTGAGTATTTATTCAACTTTGGCTTTGTGCCAGTCAGAGAGACTGAGTTTGGTTATCAGGGCTTGATGGTTCAGGGCTACCGCGAAGATAAGCGATTTATTCAGGCTACTCTTATCAAACATCAGGACATAAGTTTTGATGATATTGATTACCAGAAAATGTGGCGCCAGGTAGGTAACAAAGGCTCACAAAGCAAATTTAAAATAGACAGTAACGACAACTTCCAGTACCGCTGGCACAGAGACATTGAAGGCATTAAAGCAAGCGGTGCTTTGTATCAGTATGACTATGAGTTTACAGGCGCGGACGTCGCGCAATGTGATACCAGCCTTAGTGCATGCGCTATCAGTAAAACGACCCGCTATAAGCTGCTAGCGATGCATGAGGACAAAATTGCAGTGGAATTTGCTACAAGTGTAGTAAATAGGTCGGATAGCACCAGGCGTATACATTTCTATCGCCTGTCTGACAGGGACTGGAAACTGGGTCAGTTTGATAAGTCGCTCTACAAGAATGATCGCTTGAGACGAGTACTAGATCATGGTCTGGGTCTTTATCATGTAACCGATAATGGTGTGTCGCATATTGAGCGAGACCTTCATTGTCCGACTAGGCCGTCTCCAGCTCACTTATGTTCTGACACCCTAATTATCAATGGGGTTGAGTACAAGGCGCGGCTGGATGGCGCTCGAATCGAGCTTGAGCACCTTGTTACCGGAGAACACTCGCAATTACTGATCCAGGACGAATCTGAGTCTGAACTGGTATTGTGTCATGTTACAGAGGGAGAATCTTGTAATGCCAATAATACGTTCCGCTTTAGCTACACCAAGCCAGCATTAAACATTAGCTTTGCTATTGAAGGCCCGGGTGAGTTATCGCCAAGTACCTCTGACTATTATTATGGTGAAGCGTTCTTAGTTGCTGTGAACGTGCAGGAAGGTTCACGCCTGGTAAATATTGAAGGGTGTAATGGTTATCTTACTGAACTTCAGGGACAAGCTTACTATCGGGTAAATAATCCAGTTTCAGATTGTGAAATCAGCGCCAGCTTTATTGAGGATTTTGTGCCGACAGCGTCAACCTTATTGGTCGATACAAGCGCGAAGGTTATACCAACTGGCTGGTACTATGAAATGACGGGTGATAATCGTGGGGTATTTTATGGTGCAGACGCTACCGTTAATTTCTCATTGACACAATTAAATGATAATAGCTCTACTTTTACCTTTGATGATGAGACGAAAATCCTCGTACAACTCACCGACAGCGAGTTAAAGTGGGTGAATGGGTTCACACTCACTCATCAGGGCCAGGATGTGGATATTCGCTGGAGTGCGTCTTACTGGCACGGTGAGAAGGCCAGTATGACGGACGCGCGCTCGGTACACCCTAGTCGCTATCTGGCGTCACTTGACATAGAAAGAGATGACTTAATCGGCGAATGGGCAGTCACCTCTATTGAGCATGGAAAAACAATTCGACTGACTCTCAATGATGACCATACCGGAACAGTCTCAAGATTTGAGACTGGCTTGGGCACACCGTCACAGTTTACCTGGGAGTTGACCGCACAGAATGAGATCCGTTTGTATGGAGAACAGTCTGGTGATTCAGCCACAGTGAAGCTATTTGAACAAAGGGAAGGCGGCTATGCATTTGCCATCGAGCAGGTTGAATTTGACGGTAGGTCAGATGATACCGATCTAACCTGGTTGAGCTACGGAGCTGGTTTGCTGGTTCCGTTTACAGGCATGACTATGGATGACCTGGCTGGTAGCTGGCGGTACAGCATAGGTCGTATTGACTATGGTTTTGAATTGTATAAGGGGGGAGAATTGCGCTCGGGTCGCTTTAGCGGCGCCGCTACAGCCAAGTTGGACAACCATCAACTGACAGTGACTGCTTTTTACAATCGCGTTTTGAGAAGACATGATGCGTTATGTAGCGCTGACAGAGATGAATGCGAACAGCAAACAGTTGGCTCATACACCGTGTTGGCGATGATCTCAGGTCGTGCGTATGTTTACGAGCATAACGATTCGGGAGCAGTTGGTAATCTGGTAAAGGTAGATATTGATGTCCACGGCAAACTTAAAGGGCTTGATAAACCCTTGCGATCTAACAGCCATTATTATCAGAAAACAGGGTCCTCACTTCGAAAGTGGTCATTCTATCACCAAAGAGGTTATTCACATGGTACTTTGTGGATCGAAGGTAAATACCCACAGACCAAATATCTCGTCGGCGAGCAAGATGGTATTATTGAGTTATTGGATCTGAGAGGCGAGTTAATAGACCAGTATAAAGTAATCGATAATGACATTGACTCTATTACCTTGTGTCGATTAACGAATGGTCAATGCGATTCTGATGAGCACGTTATCTTGTACTACCAGCCTGCCATGGTTGAGGTGGCTATTAATGCACCACAAAGTGTAAACTTATCAAGTAACCTCACTTTACCTTATATCCAATATGGTGATCATTTTGAGGCCTATGTTTCTCTTGATTGGGACAGTGGTTTGTTTGTGTCGTCTTTCGAAGGCTGTGGTATTGAAAAGCCCAGGTATATTTCTGGCAACAGGTTAACTTTCAGAGTCGATTCGGTTACCGAGTCTTGCGATTTCAGGATAACCGTGGCACAAGAGCCGGAGTCGCACGCTGACAGGTTAGGTATCACAGATGACTACCTGCGCGATTGTATTGATGCTCAACCAGGCAATTATGTTGACTATGGTTCCGGGTTGTCTTGCTATCAACAAGAAAAACAATTAACAGATTTAACTGGCATAGAGAAGCTTCCGTACCTGGAAAAGTTGTACCTAGAAGAGTCAGTATTGAGTTCGAATGCGCTGCGAACAATTGAAAAACTGGCAAATTTAAAAGAGCTGACTGTCCGAGGTGGCGAAAAGGACGATGGGGTGTTTGAGATGGATCTAGCTAACCTACAGTCTCTTCGAACAATTGACTTGAGTCACGGTAGCTTTGGTTCGGTCACGTTGCACAATGCACACTTACTCACAGAGCTAAATGTCTCTGGGTCTGAAGTCAGCGAGCTTGATATAGCAGAAGCTACGGGACTACAAATTCTCTTTGCATCGGGAATGAACGCGACCAGTTTGGATATCAGCCACAATACGCAGTTAACTGAATTGGACATATCTTATTCTCAGGTACTAGAAGTGGTTGGTGTGACACAAGAGCACATGCTTGAATCCCTGTCGGCTATAAACTCCCAGTTAAACTATCTGGATCTAAGTCAATTCATACATCTTGAAAAACTGGATATTAGAAGGACGCAGGTTACCTCACTGGATATTACTTTTGCACAAAACCTGGCTGAGCTGAAAGCGTCAGATACGCCACTGAGTGTTCTGACACTCAATGGAGAGTCAAATATGACTCGTTTGGAAATTGATAATGCCCCTCTAACGCAACTAAATACTCAGTTCATGAAAAAATTACGCAAACTTGATGCGACGCGCTCGATGCTCTCGAGTCTCGACTTATCACTCAATTCTGAGTTGTCGTTAATCCTGCTAGCAGACGCTCAATTAACGAGCATTATCATGCCTGAAGAGGGGGGCAATATTCCAACCGTGAATTTGCTGAACAATCCCTTGACGGAGTTTATTGCCAATAAGCTTGATGCCGATAGTTTAGTCCTGAGTGGTACCAAATTGACCGCGCTCGATTTGGCAGCAGTGAAGCATCTTGACTACCTAGATATATCTGAGACTAATATTGCGCATGCAACCTTGCCTGCTAGCCTGAGTAGCTTACATGCATCCCGCATCCCAATGACAGAATTCACTATTCCTGACAATACACAGTTAGTTTACGTGACTTTTCAATACAATACGCTCAATGCGATTCATGGGCTTGATGCTTTCATCGAAAGTGGCAGGCCATTAGCTCTATATTTGCACGACACTCAAGTGGACGAAGACTTGCTGCTGCGCCTTAAATCGATAGACTCAATTTCTGTCATAGGTCAGCGATAAACTATTCGAGCGAAACTGGTCTGTGTTCCCAGTTTCGCTCAGTACTTTCTGTTCGTTATTTCTATCCGACTTGTTACCGGCAAGAATAGACGGTTGTGACACCCATAAGTTATTCACCCTCCAATCTTGTTCGTTAATCGAATTCCCTCTTACACTGTGTGAACTATTACCCTGGATCCGGGTCAGGTTTATTGGTAGCCAGTGACAATCAGGTTAACTGCTGGCGAAGCACCAAATTATACCGCGTTATTCAGGGAGTAACTTCTCAATTATGGGTTCTGACAATTCACCGGCACTGAGCCTGGGCGAGCCGCTCCAGGTATGTGATAAGCAAAGAAAGCGGGCGGTGCGCAAGCGCTGGATCTTAACCGGCTCCACCAGCGCGGTTTTAAAACAACTGACCCTGCCTATGCTATGGGCGATTTTGGCGTTATTCAGCGCAGACTTGATTGAACTCTATTTTGCCTCGCGTCTGGGTGTTGAAGAGCTGACCGCGATGAGCTTTACCTTGCCTATTCAGGCGACCTTGTTCGCTTTTGCCATTGGCCTGGGTATTGTCGTGGCAACCCGATTGACGCAGGCAAAAGAGGTAGAGCAGCTGGCTGCGGTTAGCCTGATTTTTACGGTACTGGTCGGCGCCACGCTTGCGGCTGTCATCTGGCTGGGTTTACAGCCTCTGTTGACTTTGCTTGGGTTTGCCGAATTTGCTGCGCGTGAGCAAGTCTGGCCGACGCTTGAGCGTTATATGCAGTATCGCCTCGGTGCCGTGGTGTTCTTCTTTATTGTGATGGTGGTGTTTGGGGTGCTGCGGGCATTTGGCAATATGCGCGGTGCAGCGCAGTTGCTGGTTACTTTTGCCGGATTGCAAATTGTTATTAGCGCCGGTTTGTTCACACCCTGGGCACACTCTGCGTTACCACTGAGTGGTCTGGAGCGCCTTGGGGTTGCACACTTTATTGCGGCGGTGAGTGCCAGCTTATATGCGCTCTATTTATTGCGTATCAAAGAAAATATTTCGCTCAAAGTGGGCTTACTATCACAACGCAGTCGGCAGGCATTTCGCCGCTTGTTCAGGCTGTTTGTGCCTGTTGTGGCTATGCAGCTGCTCACGCCACTGGCCCAGTCGTTACTGATGATGATTGTGGCCTCGCAAGGCAGTGATGCCGTTGCTGCCTTTGGCGTGGTGATGCGAATAGAGCCGCTTGCCTTGTTACTGCCCATGGTGCTGACTACGTCATTGCCTATCTTTGTTGGTCAAAACTGGGCGGCGAATAAATCACTGCGGGTACGCAGGGGGATCAAACAGGCACTGGCCGCTTGTCTGGTCTGGCAATCTGTAATTGCGCTGGTGCTCTTTTGGGGCGCCGACATGCTGGGAGTGGGGTTCTGTAAACAGTCTTTTGTCAGCCAATCTATTGAGCTGGCCATGTGCATTTTACCTGTGTCCTATGCGGCACTGGCAGGCGTTATGCTGTATGTGAGTTGCTGTAACGCGATTGGCCGAAGTGCTCTGGCGCTGAATGTGACCTTAGTGCGCTTGTTTGTGCTTTCCTTGCCCGGTGCCTATCTCGGTGCTCAGCTCAATGGCTTCCAGGGCATTGTCTGGGCACTGGCACTGGCTAATTTTGTGGTGGGAGCCTGGCTTGTTTACAGCACCATACAATCGCGCAAGGTGCATCAGGTGCTTGCACCCGGCTAAAATGCAGGCCCGCTGGCGCGGGCCTTTTGTTACTTAACTATTTTAGGTCGATACTCAAGGCGCAGTGATCTGCCAGCATCTTGTCTGGATCCATGTCGGCAAAATAGTGGAACTGAGCACTGCCCGATTGGTAGTGGTCTTGCATGGTTTTGGCAACAAGAATATGGTCGATAGGCGCCGGGTAGTAGGGGTGGCAACCGGTCAGCATCTGGTTGGCGTTAAATACTGGCGCCTTGTCTACATTGTTAGGCTGTGCATTTGCCGCTCCCTGCGGAAAATACAGATCCCGGCTAAGGCGGTTGTATGGGGCCGTCAGGCGGTGATTAAAGTCGCCCAAAACAATAAAGTCGGTCTTCGCTTTGGCTTTTTCCTCTACCCAGTTATCCAAAATGGGTGCCTGTTTGGACAGCAGTTTACAGGCTTCTTTGTCTGAACGCTGGTAGTCATCAACAAAACAGCCGCTTTTGAGGTGCACATTTAACAGGTGCAGTGCTTCACCCCGGTGGGTCAGCTGGATCTCAAGCCCGTTTCTGAGGCCCGGCTTTACAGCTGAAAAAGCGCCGTGCTGCACCACTTTATCAATGGTCAGTGGCTTTTTGACCACAAAGGCGATTTTTTGCTGTGTCGACTTATTACCGCTTTTGCGGCAGGTATATGTCTTGCTGTCGGCTCTGTCTGACATCACAACATGCCAGTCTTGCTCATTGAATACCTGTTGCACCGCCGCGGCAGAGGCCACTTCCTGGAGTGCAATCACATCGGCATTAAGCGACTGTGCATACTGTTTAAGGGCCTGGATGTCTTTGGCACTTCGAGGCTTACAGCCAGTGTTGTCTGATGCAGAAAGGTGTTCAATATTCCAGGTTGCAACGCGCAACATTTGCTTAGATGTTGTCTGTTCCTGGTGAGAATGCGACAGTGCGGGGGCTGTACAAAGCAGCGCACACAACGCCGCAGCAGGTTTTAGCATAGAGGGAGTCATAAAACGTCTAAATTCATAAAATTGCAATAGTGATATAGTGTATCAAGATTATTGCCATTTGATGATACAAGTTAGAACATATGCGTTAGATTCATCAAAAAATCAGACGTTCAGTTACCGGGTTTTCGAACATGCTGCTCGTCCACTGTGGGCCAATAAAAAGTCGCTCAGCACCCGTACGCGCTTGGCTGTGTTAAACTCAGCTTAATGACGAATACAAATATGATTGTGGGAGTTGGCATTAACACTACTCTGACAACCATATTTGTGCGCATCTTGCAGGAGCTGAGTGAAATACACTCGAATTTAAAACTCAGTGATTACGGTGACACCAGGTAGCCTTATTTCATCCATGGTCGTCAGGATGTTAATTGAACTGGCCAGATCAACCTTACGGCCAATCAGCTGTTCGGGCTGTAATTTTCCTGACAAGATCATCTGCAACATTGCCTCATAGCGGTATGCCTGCATACCATGACTGCCTAAGATTTCAAGCTCTTGGGCGATCACTTTGTCCATTGGCAGGTTTGGTTTCGCATGGTCAGCCATTAATAATCCTACCTGAATATGTTTGCCACGGTTACGCAGACTGTTGATTGAGTTTATGCAGGTGGTTGAATGTCCAAGTGCGTCGAGCGATACATGCGCACCACCTTGTGTTAATTCGATGATAGCTTGCGGTAGGTTTTGTGTTGTTCTTGCGTTCAATGTAATCGCAGCACCTACCTGTTTTGCAAGCAATAGAGCTTGGTCTGAGATATCGACAGCAATGACATTAGCGCCTGCTGCATTGGCTATCATTATTGCTGAAAGCCCAACCCCTCCGCAACCATGTACAACGACCCACTGTCCGGCTTGAACCTTACCTTGGTCTACAACCGCTCTGAACGAAGTAACAAATCGGCAGCCTAAACTGGCTGCTGTTGCAAAGTCTATCTGTTGAGGAAGATGGACTAGATTCGTATCTGCGTGGTCTACCGTGACATATTCTGCAAAAGAGCCCCAGTGAGTAAATCCGGGCTGGGTTTGATTTGGGCAGACCTGATGGTCACCTGCGTTACAATCGACACAGGTTCCACAGGCATTGATAAAAGGAACTGTGACGCGCTCACCTACCTTGAAATGTCTTACCTCTTTGCCCACTGCTTCAATGACACCTGAAAATTCATGCCCAGGCACATGGGGTAATTCAATACCTGGATCATGTCCCATCCACCCGTGCCAGTCACTCCGGCAAATTCCAGTCGCTTTTACTTTAACCACAACACCGTGTGAGGCTGGCTCAGGGTCTGGTACTTGAGTGAGTATCGGTAAAGCTGAAAAACTCTCGTAAACAATGGCTTTCATTTGTGGCTCCTGTAAGGACAAGCTGATTGAGTGTTTAAAAACTATACGTCAGCGATGTGAAATTACCTTGCTTTTGAAAGTGGAAAAGACATCAGTTGTGAAATACTCTTCTATTAAGATTGGTTAAATTAGAGAGTTCTTTCTATGTACGCCTTAGATAAGATAGATAAACAAATCTTGGCGCGTTTGCAGCAAGATGGTCGACTGACCAACGCTAAGCTGGCGGATGAGCTGTCACTGAGTGAAACACCATGCTGGCGTCGGGTAAAAAAGCTGGAAGAAGCGGGTGTGATCGAAGGATATCAGGCTCGTCTGAATCGACAGAGCCTGGGCTTTGGCGTTGTCGCATTCGTTCAGCTAACCTATATTGCACATGATGAGGAAACAACCTATGCCTTTGAGCAAGTTATCCGACATTGTGACTATGTACTGTCATGCCACAATACAACAGGGGAGGCGGACTTTTTGCTACACGTTGTTGCATGCGACCTTGATGATTACAGTAAGTTTGTTGATTCTGTGCTCAGAAAACTCAAAGGGGTTTCATCGATTCGATCGAGCATTTCACTCAAAGAAGTTAAGGGATCTTCACAGTTACCGGTAGTTTGATGTCGTCCTAGACCGCTTAATTACGCACTTTATTGAAAAGTAAACTGGTTAGTGCAAAAATACCCAAAGGACAGTGAGATAAAATGAACCCGCACAATGACCGTTAAAGTTACCCGCAGTATGCTGAAGCGCCAGGCCATTATAGATGGTGCTCTGAGCGCCTTTCAGCAATATGGTGTCAGTGATACCAGCATGGACAAAATTGCCGAAACAGCCCAGGTTTCAAAGCGCACCGTTTACAATCACTTTGAGAGCAAAGAGCAGTTAGTCACGCATATCATTAAAGAGATCTGGCAGCAGAATATACTCACGTGTGATATCGAATACGACGCTGACAGTGCGCTGGACGAACAGCTGACGGCGTTACTTAAAAATGAGCTGGACTTTCTGAGTAACCAAAATTTGCAGGAGCTGATCCGGGTCGCGATTGGGTATTGTCTGTTTAACCCCGATATTTTTACGGCTGAAATGAGCGAGTTTTTTGACCAGGAAACCGCGTTAATTCGCTGGATCAAACAGGCCATGTTGCAAGGCCGCCTACGTCAGGTTGACCCTAAGGTAGCGCATGCTCAGCTGATCAGCTTGCTGAAGGGGCAGGCTTTCTGGCCGCAGATTTTGCATCAACAGCCGGTGCTGAGCAGCGACCAAATAGACACGCTCGCAGCTGAAACCGTGGCCTTCTTTTTGGCCTATTATCGAGTTTAATTACGCAAACGCCTGTATTGGCGGTTTACACAGAGCTCAAGACAGAAGTGAAGTAAGCCGCTTAGCTCACCTCGGTTACACCTTCCAGTCAAAACACTGTGGGTATTATCCGGCAGTGCGCCCAGTTGTACTACACTTTAGCTCATCTGCCATTAAGGAAAAGACATAATGACATTACGTGCGTTCACTCTGATAATCACCCATGGCCTGGTTGGCTTTGCCGGCTTCGCGGGCGGCATTTATATGCTGCCTATTTTAACTGCGCCCCCAGCGCCGAATGAGGGGGCCGTTATGGCGGCCTCTCTGGGCGCCGACTTCTCAGCACAATTTCGCAAATCTCTGCAAGACAGCGATGCATTGCACTGGGGCGAGGGCATGGTGTCCATCAGCAAAGAGCACATTACCCTGCTTGGAGAGCTCGCGCCCGGGCCCGACTATCGCTTATATCTGTCTCCTAAGTTTGTTGAAACAGAAGCCGAATTTAACCGTCTCAAAGCCAGCATGGTTGAGGTGGGCGACATTAAAACCTTTAGTAACTTTGTGGTTGATGTACCTGAGCAAATCAATCCGGCAGATTACAATACGGTGATTGTCTGGTGTGAGGCTTTTGGCGAGTTTATTACGGCGGCACAGTATCAGTAGACTGCGCTTGTTGAAGAAAAGCCGGGAAAAGTTTACAGGTTACGCCGTAAACTTTTCCCACTTGAATTGTTACTTTTTCGCAATCACCCAGACTGCATGGAGCACGCCCGGGAAATAGCCTAATAGTGTCAGAAGCAAGTTGAGCCAAAACGATGCGCCCAGCCCCACTTGCAGAAATACGCCCAGCGGCGGCAGCAGGATTGCAATAATCACTCTGAGAATATCCATAATTCCTCCTAATATTGAACGAAACAGTGTGCGATTGACCCCCTGACTTAAGCAGGACTTATACCAGTTACAGGGTGGACTGAAAATTGCTCCTTACTTTGCAAGGACTCAGTAACTTTAAAGCGAGCAGGTATGTCGGGTGTAGATTTTGATCTGATCATCTATCATCTTTTTAAGATAGGCGTGGCGTTTATACTGACTTTGCCAATGGCCGTAAATCGTGAAAAAAAGTCAGACAGTGCCGGGCTTAGAACTTTTCCACTCGTCACCATAGCGTGCTGCGCCTTTGTACTGGTTGGTATTGATGTTTTTGAGCAGGGTGATGCTCAGGCTAGAGTCGTCTATGGCGTGATCACCGGAATTGGTTTTATCGGTGGTGGGGCGATTTACAAATGTGACCATCATATAGAAGGGACGGCAACAGCCGCAGGGATCTGGCTGACCGGGGCGATTGGGATCTCGGTGGCATACAGCCGCTATGAAATTGCCATTGTGCTGAGCCTGACCAGCTATTGTGTCTTTAAGTTACTCGAGCATTACAAAGTAAAACCGCAGCCTGTTCAGGGGAGTGATCATGTTTGAGTCCATTCAGCTCAGGGGCTTATACCTTAGGGTGATCAATAGCATCGGATTTTACCCGGCGCTCTTGGTTGTCATCTCTATGATTTTGTCGATTGCTTTTGTCTCCGTGGAGTACCTGGGCTTTATTCAGGCTTTAAAAGCGCGCATGGCCTTTTTCCTGGTAGACACGGAAGAAAATGCCAGAGCAATACTGACGGTGTTAATCGGGAGTGTCATTTCTCTCACTGTATTTAGTTTCTCTATGGTGATGGTGGTGCTCAACACCGCCGGTTCCAACCTGTCACCGCGTTTGATCCCCGGGCTGGTTACCAGAAAGCCACACCAGCTGGTACTGGGCTTCTACCTGGGCACGATCATCTTTTCGACGATAATGTTGATCAATCTGGATAAGCAAGGCTCTGTCTCTGATGTGGCCAAGATCCCCTCTCTGGGGATCTTGTTTGCGCTGTTGATGGGTTTAGTCTCACTGATTTTATTCGTGTATTTTATTCACTCCATTTCGCGTGAAGTACAGGTCGACAACGTACTCGACCGTTTGTTTCGCAAAACCAAGCAGGGTATTACCGAGGTGATTGCGCAGCAGGCAAAGAGCAAAGGACATGATTTACCGGATGTGAGCCACTGGTATCCGTTAACCAGCTTGTCCGATGGCTATTACAAGGGCATGGATAAATCCAGGCTGCTTAAGGTGGCAAAAAAGCACAACCTGACTTTGTATATCACCATTGCCCAATCTGATTTTGTCTTTAAAGGGCAGACCATTTTGCTGTGTAATGAAGACATCGGCGCACAGGATGAACTGCATCAGGAGATCAATGCCTGCATCATTTTTTATGTCGAAGAATACGTGAGCGATCACTATAGCTATGGACTGAAACAGATCTCAGAAATTGCCGTGAAGGCGCTCAGCCCGGGGATCAACGACCCGGGCACCGCTGCAAAAGCCATCGATATATTATGTGTGTTGCTGATCCGCGCATTGCCCCTGGCAGGCTACACCTGCATAGACGAAGAAGACAGTGAAGCACCTGCCATGTTCTGCTGTGAACCTTCCTTTGAACGTATCGTATTCGATAACCTGGTACAGATAAAATCATACGCCAAAAGTGATGTGTTTGTGGTGTGCAAGCTGATCCGCTCGGTGCACAGGGTACTGATATCTGTTGATGATCCCCAGAAGCAGGAGGTGTTGTTTCTGTACATGCAGTCTATTGTGTGCGATGCCAGCGCTGCGCTGGACAACCGATTTGAGAAAGCAAAAATTATCAGCGCCCTGAAAGAGGTGCAAAGTACAGACCCTGAATATGCTGAGCAGTTGCTCAAGGGGTTGGCTTGACCTAGGGTGCTGACAATGCACATAGGTTAAAGCGGACATTAATAAAACTATCATCCACTGTTCCCACTTCGGTAATAGAGCCCCTCTAAGGTTGTTTTCCTTAACAATAAAAACGTTTTCTTTTGGCGTAAACTTAGGAATAACAATGAAAAAAATAACTTATCTCTCTGCTGTTATGGCGGCTTTGCTGTTGACTGGCTGTGATGATGACAACACCGAAGTGGTTGAGGTAGAAAAAGCGGTCGTGACCACAGATACCAAAACTCAGGTTGTGGAAGTCGAAAAAACGGTGGTCGTCACCGACACAGTGACGGAAATCAAAACAGTAGAAGTACCGGTGGTTGTTGAAGTACCGGCTGGTGGTGCCAACAACATGCAAGTGGGTACGCGCCCGGATTTTCTGGTACAGGATATGGATGAAGGTGAGCTGAAAGACAAACTGGCCCAATGTGCAAATGGCCCGTTTTACAAAACCGACTTCTCGATTGGCCACCGTGGTGCGCCGATGCAGTTCCCTGAGCACACCAAAGAGTCTTACCTGGCGGCGGCCAAAATGGGCGCGGGTATTTTGGAATGTGACGTGACCTTCACCAAAGACAAAGAGCTGGTGTGCCGCCACTCTCAGTGCGACTTACACACCACCACCAATATTCTTGAAACCGACTTAGCCGAGAAATGTTCAATCCCGTTTGTACCGGCTGACCCTGAAAATGGAGTTGTGGCGCAGGCTAAGTGTTGTACCAGCGACATTACCCTGGCGGAATTTAAAACGCTGGAAGGCAAAATGGACGCGGCCAACTCAAATGGCACCACAGTGGCTGAGTACATGAATGGCACGTCTAAGTGGCGCACCGACTTGTATGCCAGCCGTGGCACACTGATGACCCATGCTGAGAGTATTGATTTATTTAAAGCGCTGGGTGTAAAAATGACGCCGGAACTGAAGTCGCCTTCTGTGACTATGCCGTTCGATGGCTTCTCGCAGCAGGACTATGCACAGAAGATGATCGATGAATATAAGGCCGCAGGTGTAGAGCCTAAGCATGTCTGGGCGCAGTCGTTCAACCGTGACGACATCAACTACTGGATTGCACAAACTCCGGAGTTTGGCGCGCAGGCCGTGTATCTGGATGACCGCTATGACGCGCAAAACGTGGCGAACGAGCAGGGCGTGACCGCTCAGCAGCTGGTCAACAATCCTGAATTGCTTGTACCGACCATGGCCGAGTTAGCAGCCGATGGCGTGAAGATCATTGCACCCCCTATGTGGGTGCTGGTCACCGAAGAAAACGGTGAAATGGTGCCATCGGCCTATGCCAAGGCTGCCCGTGAGGCGGGACTTGGGATCATCACCTGGACTCTGGAGCGCTCTGGTCACCTTGCAGAAGGGGGTGGCTGGTACTATCAGAGTGTTAATGGCGCACACCGTGGCGATGGCATGATCAACAACGACGGTGATACCTTTAAGCTACTGGATGTACTGGCTAAAGACGTGGGCGTAATGGGCGTATTCTCTGACTGGCCGGCCACAACAACCTACTATGCAAGCTGTATGGGTATGCCGGCGAGCATCTGATCCGACAAATTTAACCTTAACCTATAGTTAAAGCCGCAGCTTTCAGTCTGAGCTGCGGCTTTTTTGTGTTTAAAAGAACTTACTGAACAACAGACGCACGGCAAAACTGCTATCGCTGTCTACTAGGGGACTGTCGGTGATACTGTCGTCAAACCAGGTGTAATCAAACATGAGCTGAGTAAAGCCGTCAAAGAACATGGGCGTTGAGACTGAAAATCCCAGTGCCACATTGGTGGCATTGTCACCCTGGTAATAGGCGCGGGTATTGGTGACTTCGGCTTGTCTGACGCCGTAATAATAGTCTACATGATTGCTATCCAGATAACTTACCTTGAGGCTGGGCTCATAGAAAATAGGACCTGACTTAAATACTTTGGCAACACCACCCGATAACTCGTAGCCGTCCGACTTATCCAGCACATCGTGAACCGCAGAGACATTGAGCTTCCAGTTGCTTCGCTCGTACTTGATGCCGATACCGGCATCCATTGAAAAGTCACGCTCGGCCATGCCCTTAAACACATCGCTGTCTGATTCGTCAAAGCCCTGGAAACGCGGGGCGGCTTGCAGCAGGATCTCAATGTCATTGACTTCCAGCACCTCATAGCTGATGAAAGGCCCCAAAACGGAGAGTTTGTCGCCCCGATAGCCGAGGATGGGAAGCGGGATCACGCGTCTGTCGTAGCCCTGATAAATTTCTTCACTGACACCGATCCCGATGCCATATAAAAATCCTTTCGGTTCTAACTGGGCTCGTGCCGCGCCCCGTTCGTCGGTTTGCGCCTGCAGTGGCAGCGCGGCGGCCAATAAGGCGCCAATACAAAGTGCGTGTTTTAACATAGAGTGTCCTTATCTGAGTTTATTATCCGCTCATCAAGGTGACATGATGAGCGCAAGCCTGAACGATGCGTCAGGCTTCTTCTACGAACTATAGACAAGGAACGTTTAGTCTTGATGTCACTTAAATAAAGAAAGTGGACCGTTGAAGTGCGCCAGGTTGGGGAAGATACCGTTGAGCGTGCCTGTGTCCAGGCCCATCCATTGTCCCAGGCTGGCGGCATATTGATCCACAGAGGTGGTTGGAATAAGGCGTCCGCCACCGGCGTCCAGCTCATGGTTGAGCTCCGACTTAGGAATATCGCCAAAGATTGTGCCGCCATTGACTGCGCCGCCCATCACAAAATGATGCCCGGCCCAGCCATGGTCGGTACCATCGCCGTTGATCGCCAGCGTACGGCCAAAGTCCGACGCCGTAAACAGGGTAACCTGCTCACTGAGGCCGAGGCTTTCCATCGCATTATTAAAGGCCACCAGCGCGCTGTCCAGCGTGGCCTGCAACTTAGGCAGGTTTTGCGCCTGCCCCGAATGGGTGTCGAATCCGCCCATGGCAACCACATAAACCTGCCTTGATGCGCCCAGTTGCTGGCGTGCAGCAATGCTTTTGCTCACCGTTTGCAGCTGTTTGCCCAAACCCGTGGCCGGGAACTCTGGCAGGGTCACTGTAGTATTAGCCTGGGCGGCATTAAACTGACTGTTTGCCTCATAGGCGTTGTTGATGGCATTGGTCAGGTCCTGTTGCAGCAGGTTCTGTGAGTTCTGTGCCTGATTACTGAAATGGGCGATCAGCTCAGGATGATGGTCAAATTCTTCCAGTGCTTCTATGGTGGCAGCCTGACCATCACTGACATGATATGGGGCAGTTTGTTTGCCGGTCAGCCACAGGGCACCATCGGCGGTGGTGATGGCATTAAACGGCGTATTACCCGTCAAACCCTGCGTCATCAGGGCGTCATTCATTAACCCTCCCCAACCAAACTGGGCGCCCTCGGCGGCACCCGACATCCAGGTTGACTGCTGATCGTTGTGTGAGAACAAGCGGGCCGGCAACCTGGCGGTGTCCTGCGCAATCATGCTGGCGGTCACCGGGCGCAACAAAGGCCCGACGTTGCCCACCACGGCCACTTTATTTTGCTGATACAGGCCCGCCAACCCGGCTAACTCCGGGGGCAGAGCGAAACGGCGTGAGTCAAATCGACCTGGCGTTGCTATGGGTAACAGATTTGCCTGCGTGCGCGGTGTCGTATATTTGCCCAGCAAGCTTTGTCGGTGACTGGCCCACTGCGTATAACTGGGCGCATCGTAAGGAATAATGGTGTCGTGGTTGTCCATGCCGCCGTATAAAAACACGCATACCAGGGCTTTGTAATCGCTGTTTTGAGCCGGACTGTTTGCCAGTGCCTGACCTAACCGAAACATAGAGGACGCCATTAAGGAGGCCCCACCGAGTTTGATAAAATCACGTCTGTTCATGGGCTTTGCTCCTATTTCTGGACTAAATAATCAGGTGAGGTCATCACCAGTAAAACGGCCAGGTGCACCAGTCTCAGTGGCTCGGCTTCGTCGTTTTGCGCCACCGTTTGCAAGATTTGTTTAATCTCCTGTTTGCTGGTGGCACTGAGCTGTCCGGCGCAGAGTAGCAGATCCAGGCGGTCGATTAAGGCATCGGGTTCGCCCGCCAGTGCCTGCTCGGCATCGTAGCTTGCCAGAAAGCTTTCTACGGCGTTTTCGGCATTGAGCGGAATGTTTTCCTCGTCATAGCTGGCCTGTAAGTCTTCAACATCCACTTCCTGCTGTAACCCGGTAATGTAGTAAGTCATAAAGTTGGCGTAGCCGGTAATGGTGCTGGCGTTGGTGATCTGCAGCTCGGGCGCCACCATGTCACTGGCCGCACTCAGGCTGCCCGGCGCGGTGTAACCCGGGCGGAAGAAGTTGAACACACTGGGTGAGCGGTACGGGTGCTGGCCCAGCATGCTGGCGTCTCGGGTATCCCAGAGCATTTCCTGATACTCGGGGGTGATGTTTTTGACTGAGAATGCCCGTGCCCATTGAGTAAAGCGCACTATGGGTTCGCGGATCTTACCGCCGCGCTCGGTGGCCTCTGCTCTGGCTTCTGGGTCAAACAAAATGGCGGCGAGGGTTGCGGTTAAATCGCCACGACGGCCGTCTCCCACACTACTGCCATCGGGCAAAGTGGCCTGACCGTTGCTAAACGCGCCGGAAACGCGCGCGACGTAAGCGGGTGAAGGGTTAGACGTGACCAGTCTCTGGATCAGCTGCTTAGACACAAACGGCGGTACATTGGGATGAGCAAAAATATGGTCCAGCGCTTGTGTGACCGACGCTTTGGGTCCTGTGCCTGCGGCGATGGTGGTGCCCAGAAAGGTCTTGCTTTTTTCGCTGTGATTCTCCGGATAGACGGCCATGGGCAGTGCAAATTCGTTGATTTCTTTTGCGTCAGAGGTGTCATAGTCCATATCCAGGCCGGTAAATACCCGTGCCAGTCCGGTGATGTCCTGATTGGTATAAAGCTCTTTTGTTGCGCCATTGTCATCTTTTTGCTCGGTGCCGTCCGGGTTCAGAGCCACCACGCCAATGGTGAACAGTTGCAGTAGTTCGCGAGCGTAGTTTTCGTCGGGCATTCTGCCGGTAACCTCATCGCCTTTGAGGTTGCCCATATAGGTGAGGTAAAAGCCCATCGCGGGAGAGTAGGTGACTGCTTCGAGCAGCTCCCGGTAGTTACCAAAGGCATGCTGGATCAGGATATCCTGATACGAGGCAACGGCCTCTGGTATGTCGGTCAGCTCTTCGCCACCCGCATTGGAGACCACCAATAGCTCAGACAGGGCAAACGCCATGCGCTGACGCAATTGATCTTCACCGGCAATGGCATGGCGCCAGAAGGCGACACTGGTCGATTCGATGTACAGTGCATTAAAATCATCTTCTGCAGTGGGTGATGGAGTAAACTCGCTCACCACGGGCATGATCAGGCTGGGCGGTACCTTAAGCTGCGCTTTAAACCAGTTTGATGCGCTTGTTCCTGTCAGTGCGTCTAAGTCCTGTGGCCGGGTCCCAAAGGTGGCCTGTTGTAAAAAACGTGAGGTATTGATGGCGGTGGCAAAGGTTGGATCGGTTTCGGGTGCATTGTCGTCCGGTGTTTCGTTGTTATTATCGTCACTGTTGTTGTTATCGCCAGTACCGGCATCGTTATTGCCGTTGCCTGAATCTCCGGTATCCGGCGAAGGTGCTGATACCGGTGTTGGGCTATTCGTGGTGGGTTGGCTACTGTCACTGCCACCACACCCTGCAAGGCCCAGACAAACACTGAGCAGCAGTATGTTAAGCGGGGTTAGTCTAAACATGGTTTTACTCTCTTACTTAGGGATGCTTTAAGTCTAGAGCGAAACTGCTTTGAAAGGTTATACAGTTGCCATACGGCTTTAATACAAAATTGTATGCTTGGTGGTTCCCGGCTCGCAGGCCGGGATGACGGTGTTTAGAGCGACTCTGCTCCCAACGCCCCCTCGGTCATCCCGTGCTCCGACACGGGATCTGCTTACCGACACCTCTTTTGTTCCCTTTGGTATGAACGCTACGCTTGGTGGATCCCGACGCACAAGCCTGGATGTCGATATAGAGAAGTGTGCTTAGGAAGTAAATAAGTGACTCACACCAGCGATGACTAATCGCTCCGTGCAGAGCGTGTGGGGATCTCAATATTAAATACGGCACCGGGCTGCTGTTCAAGCAGGCATAGCTGCGCTTTATGTACGTCGCAAATAGCCCGCACTATGCTGAGTCCAAGGCCATTGCCAGGGCGGCCACGGCTGATATCGGCACGATAGAACTTATCAAAGACTTTTGGCTGGTCGCCCAAAGGGATCCCGGGGCCATCGTCACCAACTTGCAGCAGGGCGCTGTCGGTATGACTTTGTAGCCGCAGCCATACATGGGCATCGCTGTGGCTGTGTTCCAGTGCATTTTCCAGCAAATTACAGATCAACTGACCCAGCAAGTCTCGATCGCCATGGCAATGCACGGCGGGCACAATTGACACCTCAAAGCGTCGGCCGCTGTCTTCAAAAACCGGCTGGTAGCTTTGTGCCAGCTCGTCAATCAGGGCCGATAAATCAAAGGTTTTAAAGCCCTGAATATGCTTACCCGATTCGATGGCATTTAGACGCACCAGGTTGTTAAAGGTATTGATAACCTGCGCCAGTTCATTGTTGGCTTTGTCGATATGGCCTTCGAGGATTGCCGGGTTGTCGAGGTCCTGAACCATGCTTTGCAGGCGATTTGAAATGCGCGATAAAGGCGTTTTCAGGTCATGGGCTATCCCCACCGACATGGTTTTCAGATTGCCATGCAGCCGGGTGATTTCATCCAGCATGCGGTTAATGGCAAGGCTGAGCGCAACTATGTCCGGGTTTGAGGTGCTCACTTTGGTGCGCTTTGAATCCGGCGAGTGAGCTACCTGAGCCAGTTGCTCGGATAATGCCTGCAAAGTGCGGGTGCGCTTGTACTGCAACCAGGCAATGGCAGCCAAAATCAGCGGCAGGCTGAGCAGGGCAAACCAGTATGTTATTTGGCGATAAAATTCGGCCCTGTGGGCGTGCAATTCGTCTCGTTTTTGCCAGTAATGTAGTTGCAGCTCGTCGGATAAGTTCACCGAAGCTGACAGCAGTTCTACATTGCCTTCCTCGCCAAGTGATACACTTTGCCACTGTGGCGTTGAGGTCACGGTTAGCTTGGTATTGGCGCCCAACAGTAACCGCTCTTGCTTAAACAGCGCAACCAGCCAGCCTTCGTCGAACAAATGGGCCTGCGCTTCGTTATCGGGCCAGACTTCATCTTCCTCCAGCTCAAATTCCTCTAACACGTGTTCCAGGCCATGCTCTTCCAGTGCGCTCTCAATCTCGCCCAGAAACTCCTCAAACTCGTGTTGTTGCACCTGTTTATCCTGCCACACCAACAGCTGACCTGTGAGCCACAGCATCAACAGCAGAGTGGCCCAGAGCGCGCCGCCAAGCAGTGCTGTGTGCTTAAGATGATAACGGCTAATCATAGTGACTGCCCGTCAGCAGGTAACCGCTGCCACGAATGGTTTTGATCATGTCAAAGGCAAAGGGCTTATCCAGCTTATTGCGCAGGCGGCTGACATGGGTTTGCACCAGGCTGGTTTTGGGGTCGAAACTAAATCCCCAGACTTGTTCCAGTAACATGGTTTTGGTGATTAGCTGCTCGGGATTTTGCATCATGAATTCCAGGATCTGATATTCCTTAGGCATCAGCTCAATTTCTTGTCCGGCCCTGTATACCCGGCGCGACGTGCGGTTGAGCCGCAGTTCGCCAATCACCAGCTCCAGAGTATCAGCTCTGAGCGGCTGACGCCTGGCAAGGGCTTTTAAACGGGCATATAGCTCGGCGAATGCAAAGGGTTTGACCAGATAATCGTCGGCACCGGCTTCAAGCCCAGCGACTCGATCGGCGGTATCACTCAGTGCGGTGAGCATGATGATGGGTGTTCTGACTTTACTGGCGCGCAACACCCTGACCGCGTCCAGACCGTCCATGTTGGGCAACAAGCGGTCAAAAATAATCACATCAAAGGCAGTGGCCGAGGCGCTGAGCATAGCCTGCTCAGCATTATTGCAATGCTGCACGCGGGCATTGTGCTGCGCCAGCCCGGCGCAGATAAACTCAGCTGTATCCGGGTCATCTTCAACTAATAAAATATGCATACAAACTTGAGGTTAGCGTCACTGTATTAAAGCATATCGTATTTTTGCGCCGCTTTGGCATACAATTTTGTATTGTGCTTTTTTTGCGCCTGTGTATAAATTTAAGCCAATCTATAATGAGCATAAGGAAATACATATGACAGACAAACAAGTCGAAGCCGGGCCTAACCCGGGCCTGTATATTGGAATTGGCGCAGGTATTGGGACTGCCATTGGCGCTACGGTTGGGGTAACTTTTGATATTCTGGCTTTTTCCATTGCTCCGTGCGCGGGCGCTGGCATAGCCCTGGGTGTTGCGCTGTGGGGCGCTAACAAGCAAGCCGGTAAATAAACAGGGCCGGTAGGTCCAGCCCCGTGCGGTGCTATTCCTGATAGGCGCCTGCGCTGTAGATCAGCTCATAACTGTGGCTGTAAATCTCAACGATGTTGCCAAATGGGTCTTCCATATAAATCATCCGATAGGGCTTTTCGCCGGGGTAGTAATAGCGCGGCTTTTCCATTCTTCGTTTACCACCTGCGGCCACGATTTTATCTGCCAGGCCTTCCACATCCGGATCTTGCACGCAAAAATGAAAGACACCGGTTTTCCAGTATTCAAAATTATTATCAGGATTGGTCTGGTTATCGAACTGAAATAGCTCTACGCCAATACGATCGCCGGTAGACAAGTGCGCAATGCGAAAGCGCTTCCAGCCCGCGCCGAATACGTCGGTGCACATTTCTCCGATGGCGCTGTCGTCTTCAACAATGTCGGTGGGGGGCATAATGACATACCAGCCCATTACCTGAGTGTAAAACTCAACGGCCTTTTCCAGGTCGGGGACTGAGATGCCAATATGCGAAAAATTACGTGGATAAACTTGGCTCATAGAATGCTCTCCTCTGTTTGAATACTGTGCAGGTTACAAAGACTCAGCTATCAAGTAAAATTATTAAAAATAATCAAAATAAGTACATTTTGTAATGATCAATAACACCTGGCTGCGAACATTTTGCGCCCTTGCTCGGATTGGGCACTTTACTCGCACGGCTGAGCAACTGCATATGACGCAATCGGGCGTGAGCCAGCATGTGCAAAAGTTAGAGGCGCACTTTGGCGTTGCTTTGCTGCTGCGCGACGGCAAGCAGGTTGTGCTGACGGAGGCCGGGCACCGGCTGCACACGCAGGCAAAGCAAATTTTGCAAAGTTTGTCGGACCTTGAGTCCAGTATAGGTGAGGATCCGCCGTTTGAGGGCGCAGTCAGCGTGATGTCACCCGGCAGTGTCGGGCTCAGGTTATATCCGCACTTGCTGGCATTGCAGACGCGCCATCCTGAACTTGTCATCGATCACCGTTTTGCACCGAATGAGACAATCATCAAGGCGGTGGCACAGGGCAGTGCAGAACTTGGCCTGACCACGTTAAAGGCTAAATCGGCTGAGGTCAGATGTGAGGCAATCGCCACCGAGCCTTTGCTATTGGTAACACCTGCAAAGGTACATACGCCAAGCTGGGAAAATCTGGAATCGCTGGGATTTATCGACCATCCCGATGGCGCACATCACAGCCAGCTGTTGCTCAATGCCAATTTTGCGCAATTTCAGCACTGTGCTCAGTTTGCATGCAAAGGCTTTTCTAACCAGATCAATCTGATCCTGGAGCCTGTAAGCCGGGGGATAGGGTTTACTGTGTTGCCTGCTTTTGCGGTCGAGGCCTTCGCCCGGCAGGAACAAATACGTGTTCATTCGCTGGAACACCCCGTAAGTGAAACTATTTACCTGTGCACAGCGCGGCGGGGCCGCTTGCCTGCCAGAGTACACACTGTGATAGCGCAGGCCAAAAGCGGCCTATAATCGCAACGCGTTTATTCTCACCTGCACTAAATCAATAAATATGGGCTTAGCACTGGCACATCCGGGGCTGAGCCATTACTATGCAGACCAAATGAATCAATACGTAGTAAGTAATTATGTCTTTACCTCCTTGCCCAAAATGTAACTCTGAATATGTTTATCAGGACCAGAGTAATCTGGTTTGTCCTGAGTGTGCCTATGAGTGGAACCCAAATGAAGTCAATGAAGACGATCTGATCCAGGTAAAAGATGCCAACGGCGCATTGCTGGCCGACGGCGACAAGGTGACGGTTGTCAAAGATCTGAAAATCAAAGGCAGCTCTCAGGTGATCAAAATTGGCACCAAAGCCCTGGTCCGCCGTGTGCTGGACAAAAAAGACCATGAATTGGATTGTAAGGTCGATGGCGTGGGCGAAATGATGGTCACTGCTAAGTTCGTGAAAAAAGCCTGATTGTCTATCTCAGCACGGGGGCCGGGGTGATGTCGTTTAGAGCGCGTATATTCCCGACGCCCTCTCGGTCATCCCGTGCTCCGACACGGGATCTGTCTACCGACACCTCTTTAGTTCCCTTTGATATTAACGCTGCGCTTAGTGGTTCCCGGCTCGTAGGCCAGGATGACGGCGTTTAGAGCGACTCAATGCCCGACGCCCCCTTAGTCATCCCGTGCTCCGACACGGGATCTGCTCACCAACAACACCTCAGTTAACTCTGGCTCCTGATATTGCAATTTGATGATCTCCGGCTGTGATGTGACCGGCACCTATTTGTGTTAGGGTAAATTAACCAAATAGTCAGAAGGTCTGTTATGGGGTTCAAAGTAAATCATTACGCCGCGAAAACAATCAGTCGCTCCAACACCATGGATTGGGAAACGGTTGCCATTGAACTTATCATTGGTGCTATATGTTGTGTTATCGCCATTGCTGGGTTTAAGGCCAATATGTTGCTGATATTTGTTCCGGCTGTGCTTATCACTCTGATCTGCATTGCGGGTGCCTGTTATAATCTGTATTTCTGGATTGTGGAGCGCCGTGAAAAACGCACCAAACAGTGAACCGGCGCGTTTTCTTAGCCGTAATAAAGCCTGTTGGTTTAGAAGGAGCACACATTGAAAACACTGTTAATTATTATGATGACGCTGGTCCTTAGCAGCTGTCTGGGCATGCCGCAGGGCGTGCAGCCTGTGGGGAATTTTGAGCTTAATCGCTATCTGGGGAAGTGGTATGAAATTGCCCGTCTGGATCATTCTTTTGAGCGTGGGCTGAGCAAAGTCACGGCCCAGTACAGCATGCGCGATGATGGCGGCGTAAAGGTCATCAATCGTGGTTTTAATGCCGAGGAAAACCAGTGGCGCGAAGCCGAGGGCAAAGCATTTTTCGTCAATCAGGATGATGAAGCTTATCTGAAAGTCTCTTTCTTCGGTCCGTTTTATGGCGCCTATGTGGTGTTTGAACTGGATCACGACAACTACCAGTACGCCTTTGTCTCAGGCCCGGACACCGATTATTTGTGGCTGCTTTCAAGGACTCCGCAAGTGGACCAGGCTATTATCGACAAGTTTGTGCGTATGGCGGATGAGCGCGGCTTTGATACCGATTCACTGATTTTTGTAGCGCAGTAACTTAGCACGCTCGGCGCTAACCTAGCGGCAACTGAATCCTGGCACTGCGCTGAACCGTGCAATTGACCAGCGTCAGCTGGCCGTTGTGCCGCTCACCAATATTTTTGCACAGCAGCAGACCAATGCCTTTGTGATTTACTTTTGTTGTCTAAAAAGGCGCAAACGGATTGTCTGGATTACTCACTCTCTGAGCCTGAATGTCGATAAAGGTATACGGGTGGTCTTGCTGACGACAATCTCAACACGGCCGGTTCGTCACAGATCTCCAGTGTATTGCTTTTGTCAAAAGAGGCAATCGGGGTGGGCAGCTGCTCAATCAGCCGAAACAACAAATTGGCCTGATGCAAGATTTAAGTTGATTGACTCAGCGCTCCTTAATCTCAATAAGCCGCTTAAGCTGACTATGTTCCGGCTCCTTGCGCTGAAAACCTAGCTTAGACACCGGACCATTTTCAACTAAACCAGACCTCTAGCTCTGTGCTTTCCAGCTCAGATTTTAAGATCTCCAGGCTCGTCTGATGCGACAGTATTTCTCGCTGTTGATTTATATCCACCTGCAATTACTGATCTTTCTACTGTTGCGGCGCCCGTTTTGCATCTTTAAGAAACTGCGCCAGATTGGCATCCTGAAGCTGCATAATCATCCTGTCGGGTGTGGCCTTAGCACCCGGACGCGTCACAACCTCTTCAACCGTGGCCTCACTGGCTGCAAAAGGCACCTATGCTGTTGGCTGAGCAAGCAGCCGGCCTGTCACAATGACAAACAACGCAATACCACCCAGCCACAACCAGTTTACTTTTGTGCTCTTTTTCTGCTCGCTCTGTATGTCCATACCATGCTTCTGTGGGTATTTGGGGATGGTCGTTACAAGTCATGTGTTATTTATAACTTATTGTATTTTATATGTTTGTGAGTTTCAAAGTGTGGGTTCAACGCGGTGAATTGTGGAAATGGGAATAAGCTTGGTTAGGGTTTTGTTGAGTTCTATGGTGTTTTTTTGGTAAATTATTTCTCAGTATATTGTAAGGATAACTAGGAATTAT
>NZ_PPUZ01000033.1:0-29385 GCF_004212645.1 Pseudoalteromonas rubra
TAAAAATTTCTCATTTAGAACCTTTACCTAAAGTACAAGCTCTCAAATTTTCGCCTTGTTATCGACCCTATTTTCTCGCCTCAAGATAGAACACTTAATTAAGTAAATTGGTATTATGCCCTGGGATCTGTAAGACGTGCCTCGTCAAGAGGCTGCCATTGGTCATAAAACTGCTCCAGCGCGGTGTACGGTGTTAGGTCGAACAGGCTTCTGAAGCGGATCCAATCCAGCAGGCAGTATAAACTGATCTGAATATACTCGCAGTTTAAAAATACACTTTCATGACAGCTTTGATCTAATACGCGTAGGGTTTCGGCTATTCGCCCTCGTTGCAGATTAAAAAACAGCTTATCGTCATCCGTATTAAACTGTGAACGCTGGCACAGTAATAACTCAACCAGTGAATCGTTGCAGGCATTGATGATAGTGAGCAGGTTTTCCTGCGCCCAGTTGAGATGAGGTAAAGAGAATTTTTGTTGCAGATAGCGGGCAATGACATTGGAGTCCAGTATAGCCTGATCGTCGGCCAGCAGAAACGGCAATTTACGCGCCGGGTTGTGCTGGTTCAGAATCGCTCTGCCTTGTTCACTGAAGATATCCAGTTTGCGGTAATCCAGGGTAATGTCATGGCGAAGGCAGTAAATGCGGATGCGCCTGACGTACGGAGAAGTGTCCGAGCCGTATAAGATCATCACTCAATCCTTAGTTGTGGTTAGATGCGTAATGACTATAGCACTACTTTCAGATGGGTAAAATCAGGGCAGGACAGACTTCTGAAATATCGAGCAGCGCTACCAGCAGCAAGCTGCCAGTAGCAAATGGGCGTGAGTTGCTTAATCGACCCGGCTGGTCACCTCAAGTAGATGATAACCAAACTGGGTTTGAACCGGTCCCTGTACTTCATTAAGCGGCGCCGAAAAAACCACCTTATCGAATTCAGGCACCATCATTCCGGGACCAAATTCGCCCAGATCGCCACCGTCCTGACCCGACGGGCAGCTGGAATACTGTTTGGCGATGTCGGCAAAGTCTTCACCGGCAGCAATACGTTGCTTAAGTTCAAGGCATTGGGCTTCGTTATCGACTAATATGTGTCTTGCGCTGGCTAGTGTCATTATCTCTCCATGGGTGGTTAATTATTGCTCATACATTATTCTAATATACTTAGATTTAAAGCGCATTATTTAAGATCAAGTTCTTTTTCGATGGCGGCAATCATAGGTTCCGACATTGGTTTGGTGCGGCTGTTGAACTGTTGGATTGTCTTACGGTCGGCCGAGATCAGGTACTTATAGAAGTTCCACATTGGGGCCCCGCTTTGTTCGCCCAGGTGCTGAAACACTGGGTTGGCATCGCTGCCGCGCACGGCGCCGGTTGCCAGCATGGTAAAGGTCACGCCATAGTTAATAAAACAGACCTCGGCGGTATCTTTCTCGTCATTCTCTTCCTGAAAGAAATCGTCTGACGGAAACCCGAGTACAACCAGTCCTTTGTCGGCATAGGCTTTATGGAGTTTCTCCAGACCGTCAAACTGACCGGTAAAACCACAGTTGCTGGCCGTGTTGACCACCAATAAAGGCTTACCCTTGAAGGCGCACAGATCCACTGTCTCTTTGGATCTCAGTTTTCTGAACTCATAGCCTGTGAAGTCATCACACGCTGCACTTTTAGCGAAGTCCGGCGTCTCGCTGGCGTGCACGCCGCTGCCGGCAAGCAATGCCATGGATATCAAAAGTGGTCTAATCATAAGGGGCTCCCTGATACGAATTTTAAATGCAATGCCTGACTATACGAGAAACGCACTGTCTCAGTTCACAGTGTAACCGCTGCACAGGCCGATTCAACTAAGCGGAGTATGCAAGTGGCGATTATTGACTAAACTGAATGCTATCTGTCCGCTAAACAACTGCGGTAAGTCGCCTTACCACAATAGGGTTTCGTTATGGAAAACAACAAGGTACTGATAATAGATAGCAGCAGTGTGCTGGCCATGCGACTTAAAGTCCTGTTTGAGCTGCTTGGTTGTGAGGTAGTACATTTACACTTTCAGATGCTGCACAAGGTCAAAGACTTCTCTAGTTACCATGTGGTTGCCATTGCCCATGGGCTGCCCGACAGCGCCTTTGATGCCTTGTCTGCGCTTAAAGATCATGACCGCCTGATTTTACTTGCCCCGAAACCCGAAAATTCAGAGCACGTTGATGCATTCAGCCGCCTGAATCGAATGTTGTGCAATGCGATTGTGATCTACCCCTTTTTTGGCAATAAAGAAATTACCGGATTACTGGAGCGGGTGCTAGAAACCGGCGAACATGGCCACCTGGAGCTGCCAAAAATTCTCCTGGTAGATCACCGCGAAGAGCGACTCGAACGGTTGACGGCCAGTTTGCGAGGGGCACAACTTACCGTGGTAACTGCGCGGTGTCTTTCAGAGGCGATGCTGCAAGCGAGTAGCCATGAAGTTGACCTGTTGATCTGCGATTTTAATCTGGAGCAGGGCAGTGGGCTGGATGTGTTTAAAAAAGTCCGCCAGATCCATCGTGACGCGCGCTGTTTATTAATGACATCACGGCAAGATCAGGTTGATATGATGGAAGCGATCCGCCAGGGTGTAGAAGATGTGTTGACCAAGCCCATAGACGAAGGGGCACTGCTGCAATCTTTACATAAATTGTGGCAAAGTGAGCTACTGCGCCGCAATAATCAGGAACTGGTTGAACGATTACAGGATACGGTGGATGCACTGATTGAAAGAGACAGCTTGCTGCGAGTGATTTACAAGCATACCCCGGACCCCATCATGCTATTTAATCTGGATGGTTATGTGATTGAAGCCAACGACGGCTGTACGACCTTGCTGCGCCTGCCCAGTGATCAGTTACAGCAGCATTCGATATTTGATTTATTTGAGCCTTCATCGGTCGCAGCACTCAAAGAAGCGATTAATAATGGCGGGATCCTGCGCCATTTTAACTGTGAACTGGTGCTGCCGCAGGAGGATGGGCCCAGTATTCCCCTGATGGGCACTTTTATTGAAATCGATCATCACGGAGAAATTGCGCTGGCTGCTATTTTTAAGAATGTGGCTCAGCTGAAGCGCAAACAACAGCTGCTGGAAGAAGCCAAAGAAGTATTGGAAGTCGAAGTACAGGCACGTACGGCGCAGCTTCAGTCGGCCAAAGAAGCCGCCGAGGCTGCTAACATCAGTAAATCCGAGTTCCTGGCCAATATGTCTCATGAACTCAGAACCCCGATGCACTCTATCCTGAGCTTCGCCCGTTTTGGCTTAGATAAGCTGGCATGCGGCGAGATCCCGGTGAACAAGTTGGAGAAGTACCTGTCGCGCATTGAAACCAGCGGCGAGCGATTACTTTTGTTGCTTAACAACCTGCTCGATTTATCTAAACTGGATGCCGGTCGCTTTCCGTTTAATCCTTCGTCGTATAACTTGCTGACCCTAATTCATACCGCCAAAGAAGATGTGTCGGGTCTGGCGATGGCGCGCCATATCCACATTGAACTGGAAGCGCAGGACGACACCATCATGTTGTTTTGCGATGCTGAGCAGCTCACTCAGGTGATCAGAAACTTACTTGGCAACGCCCTGAAATTCAGTCCCGAACACAGTGAAGTGACCGTGACGGTGACACCCAAAGCCGGATACGTGCATATCCTGGTGTGCGACAAAGGGGTTGGCATACCAGAGGATGAGCTGGAGCACATATTTGATAAGTTTGCCCAGAGCAGCAAAACCAACAGTGGTGCCGGTGGCACCGGACTGGGTCTGGCTATTTGCAAGGAGTTTGTGTTGCTGCACAAAGGCTGTATTTATGCCGAAAATAACCCGGATCAGGGCGCCTGCATTCATATTGAATTGCCAATTCAGGCCGAGCACTAGCGCCATTGTGGATCTCTGTCTATAACTAAAAGTAGGTGTCATTGCTGGCCTCGTGATGATATTACAGGCAAGCAGATGGCGACGCTTTGGCAACGGAAAAGGAACTGTGTTATGGCATTGCAGCGAATCCTGGCAGTGGATGATGAACCTTTCAACCTCGAGATCATTGAAGAGATCCTCGAAGATCTGGACTTTGACCTGTTGACGGTGACCAGTGGGCAACAATGCCTGGATGTCATTGAGGAGTTTGCACCTCAGGTTGTGTTGCTGGATGTCAGCATGCCAAAAATGAATGGCTATGAGGTGTGTAAAAAAATTAAGTCAAACCTGGCGACTCAGGACATCATAGTGATGTTTGTGTCGGCGCGGGGCTCGGTTGAAGAGCGCATGGAAGGTTATGCGGTGGGTGCCGAGGATTATATCGTTAAGCCTTTCGGTCACAATGAACTGAAATCGAAACTGCTCAACTTAGGGCAAATGTTACTCGAGCGCGATATTTTGGAGCAGCAGGTAGAAGATGCAACCTCCACGGCGTTTAATGCCATGGCGACCAGCAGTGAAATGGGTTTTATCGTTAATTACATCGAGCAGATAGGTGTGATTGATGACATTCAGGCGCTGGCCAAGGCCTTGATCCAGTGCCTCAATAACTTAGGGCTAAGCTGCAATATTGAGTTTCGGGTGGACGAGCAGCGTCACCACTTTGCCACCGCCGGATTGTGCTCTCCCATTGTACTGGAACTATTTGAAATTTTGCGCGCCAAAGGCCGCTTGCATGAGTTTACCAGTCGGATTTTGGTCAATTACAACCTGGTCAGTGTGCTGATTTTGAATATGCCCTCAGAAGATGCCGACAAGCATGGCCGGCTCAGAGATCATATCTGCTTTATTGCCAGCGTGACCGAGCAACAATTATTGGCTATTTTGACGCGCAAACAACTTGTCTGCCAGCAGGCAGAACTGAATGAAGCCATTACCATGATCCACAGTAAGTTTACCGGATTACTGTCGCTGCTGAATAATAACCGCAGCCAGAATGAGTCGATTTTTCGCAATCTTCAGGAGGTGTTTGAGCAGCGGATCCCCACCATGGGATTGGATGAAGATCAGGAAGTGTTTATTTATCAGCACATAGATGAAGCGATCCAAAGTTCTATTGCCCGGGAAGAGGCCATCATGCAGGTTCGTGAGGCCTTTAGTGAAATTGAAAGTGACCTGTCGCTGTTGAGCAGCGTGGAAAAGCCATCCTGATATAATGCTGTGTTAGCACCACCAAGGTGCTGGCAAGGGGAGTGCCAGAGCGCGTTCAGGCATCCCGTGGCAGGCCTTTTTCGATGATTCGGATCAGCCGCGCCTGTTTGCGTTGCTGCTGAGCCTGCTTGCTACGCTGTTGTGTCAGTGCCCAGTTAATATGCTCCCGAACCAGCTCAGATGCAGACGCAAGGCGCGCCTCCAGCGCTTCGATGATCTGTGCATCGGGCTGCGCATTGCCCAAGCCAACGGCCAGATTACGCAGCCAACGCTCGTGGCCAATGCGCCTAATGGGACTGCCTTCGGTATGTTTTAAAAAGGTTTCTTCGTCCCACAGAAATAAGGTTAACAGCTCCTGATCTTTGAGTTGCTTGCGGGGGTGAAAATCCTGCTCATCGGTAAGCTGACCATAGCGATTCCAGGGGCACACCAGCTGGCAGTCGTCGCAACCATAGACTCGATTGCCGAGCAATGGGCGATACTGCTCGGGGATCGGGCCCTGTAATTCGATGGTCAGATAAGAAATGCATTTGCGGGCATCAACCACATAGGGTTCGACAATCGCCCCCGTCGGACACAAAGTCATACAGGCGTTACACTTGCCACAGCCTTCCTCCTGGGGGTTGTTATCCACCGGCAGGGGCAGGTCGACAAACAACTCACCCAGAAAAAACCAGGAGCCGGCTTGTTTGTGGATCAGCAGACTGTTTTTACCGCGCCAGCCTAACCCGGCTTTTTCGGCGAGCTGGCGTTCCAGCACGGGGGCTGAGTCAACGAAAGGACGAAAACCAAACTGGCCGACTTCCTGCTCGATGCGTTGTCCGAGTTTTTTTAAACGGTTGCGGATCACTTTGTGATAGTCGCGCCCCAGTGCATAGCGGCTGATATAGGCGGTTTGCTTGCTTTTGAGCGCCCGGGCGAAACTGGCATCGGGTGGCAGATAGTTCATTTTGACTGAGATCACCCGTTGTGTCCCAGGCACCAGCTCGGCTGGACGGGCACGCTTCATACCATGTGCCGCCATGTATTCCATCTCGCCATGATAGCCATTATCGAGCCAGCGCTGCAATTGCGCTTCGTGTTCGCTCAGGTCTATGTCGGTAATACCAACCTCGGCAAAGCCAAGTTCTTTGCCCCAAAGCTTAATTTTTTGCGCAAGTTCAGTATAGTTAATATCAACAGAAGAATGAGTAGTGGTCGTCACGGCATGTCTATATCACAAGCAAAATACCTGACTAATTTACCACAAGTTGCCTATACGGCCCAAGCGGTACAAGCGAATGAAGCCGAGGCCGCGCGCCTCGCCGGGTCGACCTTAAGCGCGCTGATGCAGCGCGCCGGCGCCGCTTTGTTTGATTATGTCAGTCGTTTGTCGCTCAGCGGCCCCATTTTGATTTTGACCGGAAAGGGGAATAACGGCGGCGATGGTTATGTGCTGGCGCGCTTGTGCCATCAGGCAGGCATGGCCGTCGAGGTACTCGCTTTGTTCGACCCGAGTCAGTTGCAAGGGGACGCGCAGCAGGCATATCAGGCCTATCTCGACGGTGGGGGAGTCATATCAAACGCTGTGCAGATGCAAAGCACACCGGCTTTAATTGTCGATGCGGTATTTGGCAGCGGCTTTCGTGGTCAGTTGCCAGATAAGGTCGCTGAGGTGTTTCGCCAACTTGCATCGTGTTCGGCGCACCGGCTTGCCGTTGATATCCCCAGTGGCGTGAATGGCTCGACCAGTGAAGTGGCCCGGGATGCCTTTGTTGCCGACGTGACTATGACCTTTATTGCGTTAAAGCAGGGACTGCTCAGCGGCTCTGCCAAACAGCATGCCGGGCAAGTGTATCTGGCCGAACTGGGCGTTGGCCAGGAGTTTGCGCAGCTGGTGTCTGCTTCCTGCCACTATTTATCAGGAGAGTCTTTACTGGCAAAGCGCCCAGTGCGCGCTGCGGATGCCTATAAAAACCGCTGTGGTCATGTGCTGTTAATTGGCGGCGGGCCGGGGATGGCTGGGGCAATACGCCTGGCTGGCGAAGCCTGTTTACGGGCCGGCGCAGGGCTGGTCAGTGTGGCAACGCACCCAGATAATCAGGCCATGGTATTGCAGGGGCGCTATGAGCTGATGGTACATGGCGTTGCCAACGCCGATGCACTGCAACCGCTGCTGGAAAAAGCCGATACTATAGTGATTGGTCCTGGGCTGGGTCAGTCACCGTGGGCACGCGCTTTGTTTGATGCAGTGCGCCAGTGCACTCAGAGCGTGGTGGTCGACGCTGACGGACTGAATTTACTGGCAGGACAACCCGGGCAGTGGCAAAATGCCGTTTTGACCCCGCATTGGGGAGAAGCAAAGCGCTTGTGCACGGGCATAGAAACGGACCCTGAAATTAGCAACCGCTTCGGTATGAGCAATGCGCTCGCGCAATATTATCAGGCATGTGTGGTGCTCAAAGGGCCCGGTACTTTGGTTCAGCAAGCGCAGCGCTTAAATATCAATCGCTCGGGGTGTGCAGCCATGGCCAGCGCTGGGATGGGCGATGTATTATCTGGTATAATTGCCGCTTTGCTTGCGCAGGGCTTGAGTAAATTTGATGCGGCTATGCTGGCGGTGTATATTCATGGTCTTGCGGCCGAAAAAGCGGCACATGACGGCGCACATGGGTTGCTGGCAAGTGATTTATTTGTCCATATTAGAGGTATTATCGGATGAGTGTCGATACGACATTAGAAATTGATCTGGCTGACGAAGCCGCAACGATTGCCCTGGGAAGCCAGCTGGCTAAGTTAATTGATTCAGGTGCGGTATTTTATTTGCATGGTGATTTAGGCGCCGGTAAAACGACACTGACACGCGGTATCGTGCAGGGGCTGGGTCATCAGGGGAATGTTAAAAGTCCGACCTATACCTTAGTTGAACCTTATGAGCTGGGTGAGGTCTGTATTTATCATTTTGATTTGTATCGCCTGGGTGACCCGGAAGAGCTGGAATTTATGGGGATCCGGGATTATTTTGCGCCGCATGCCGTTTGTATTGTTGAATGGCCAGAAAAGGGCGCAGGCGTGATCCCAACGGCAGATATGGACATTGACCTGGCTTATCATGGCGAAGGGCGCCGCGCCGTATTAAGGCCACATACAGAACGAGGAAGGCAGCTTGCTCAAGCTATAAGTCGATATGCGTAGTGCGATAATAAAAATTAGCTTTACCCTGTTTGCGCTGAGCGCGTTATTGCTCGCCAGCGCAGCGCAGGCAAAAAACAAAATCAATGGTGTGCGTGTCTGGCCTTCACCAGAAAGCACACGCGTGGTGTTTGACCTGTCAGAAAAACCCGAATACAGCTATTTTATGCTGAAAAACCCGCTGCGACTGGTGATCGACCTGGAAAATACCAGCAAGCTCAAGCAGCTCCCGAGCTTGCCTAAAGAACATAAAATCGTCGAAAAACTGCGTTACAGTCAGGCCAAGAGCCGCAATAGCACCCGAGTGGTAATGGAGTTGAGCCGCACCGCTAAACCGGTGATTTTTGCTCTGGCGCCAACCGGACCATACAAAGACCGCCTGGTGGTCGACCTGTACGGGCAGCAAAAAAGCCTCTATGCCAGTAAGTCTAAACAAAGCAAAAAGCGTGAGCTGGTAAAAGACAGAGACATCATCATTGCCATCGATGCCGGCCACGGTGGGGAAGATCCAGGTTCAATCGGGCCCTCCGGGACCTATGAAAAAAACATCACACTGCCTATTGCTAAACGACTGGCGCGCTTAATTGACAAAGAGCCGGGCATGCAGGCACGCCTGACCCGTACCGGTGATTACTACATCAAGCTTAACACCCGTACCGCGCGAGCCAGAGAGCGTCAGGCCGATTTCTTTGTGTCTATCCACGCCGATGCTTTTTCGCGCCCGGAACCTCGCGGTGCTTCGGTTTGGATCTTGTCATTACGCCGGGCCAATTCCGAAGTCGGTAAATGGCTGGAAGACAAAGAAAAGCACTCTCAGCTACTGGGTGGTGCGGCGGACGTAATTAAAGACACGGCGAACGAAAAATACCTGGCCAAAGCCCTGCTGGATATGTCGATGGACCACTCGATGAAAACCGGCTTTACTGTGGCGGAAGAAGTGGTGAGTGAGCTGAAAAAAGTCACTAAGTTGCATAAAAAGCGCCCTCAGGCGGCCAACTTTGGGGTACTGAAGTCACCGGATATTCCGTCTATTTTGGTTGAAACCGGGTTTATTTCTAACCCACAGGAAGAAAAGCAGCTTAAAACCAGTTATCACCAGCAGCGTCTGGCGAACGCCATTTTTAAGTCAATCAAGCGTTACTATCAGCAAAATCCGCCAGATAATACCTTATTTGCGAGCCTGAAAAACAACAAACCGGTGCGTCATAAAGTGCAGCGGGGCGAGTCTTTGAGTGTCCTGGCCGCGCGCTATGGCACCACAGTGTCGGCGCTGAAAAAGGCCAACCGCTTGACCAAAAATACTTTGTATATTGGTCAGGTGCTGACTATTCCTAAGGCCTAGACCGTGAGCATTGAAATTTTACCAGCCAGACTGGCCAACCAAATAGCAGCGGGAGAAGTGGTCGAGCGGCCCGCTTCCGTGGTGAAGGAGCTGGTTGAAAACAGCATTGATGCCGGGGCAACACGCATTCAGATAGACATAGAGCGGGGTGGTCATAAGCTGATCCGGATCAGGGACAATGGTGCGGGCATCGTCAAAGATGAGCTGACCCTGGCGCTGTCCCGCCATGCAACCAGTAAGCTGAAAACTCTGGACGATCTGGAATGTATTTCATCGCTGGGTTTTCGCGGTGAGGCGCTGGCGTCGATCAGTTCGGTATCCAGACTGACATTAAGCTCTAAGCCAGCCGATCAGGAAACCGCCTGGCAGGCGTTTGCCGAAGGGCGTGATATGACGGTTCAGATCCAGCCAACCGCACACCCCGATGGCACCACCATAGAAGTTAAAGATCTCTTCTTTAACACCCCGGCGAGACGTAAGTTTTTACGTACCGAGAAAACCGAATTCAGTCATATTGATGAGTTGATCAAACGCATTGCGCTGAGCCGTTTTGATCTGGCACTGACGCTGACACATAACCAAAAAGTGATCCGACAGTTTCGCGCCCGACCCGATCCATACAGTGTGGAGCGGGTGGCACAGGTGGCCGGTAAAGTGTTCTCACAACAGGCCAGTTTTGTTGAATCCGGTCATGACGGTCTGAAGTTGTATGGCTGGGTGTTGCCGGTAGGGTGCAGCAATCAGACTCAGTACACTTATGTGAACGGGCGAATGATGCGAGACAAATTAATCTTGCATGCGATCCGCCAGGCATTTGAAGAAACTGCTGGCGCGGTTGATACGCCCGGGTTTGTTATCTACCTCGAGCTCGACCCCACCCAGGTTGATGTCAATGTGCATCCTGCCAAGCACGAGGTGCGTTTTCATCAGGCGCGGCTGATCCACGACTTCATCGTGCAGGCCGTTAAACAAGTGGTCCTCAGTGAGCGACCTGAGTTGCCTTTATCTGACTCAGGCACCAGTGACGTCGCGCATAGCAGCGCTCAGGCAGGGCCAGTTGCAGCGCCAATGACAGAGCCTGTATCTGAGCAGTTCACACTACAGGATGTGCGTCAGCACCAGGCATATCGTTCACCGCTGCAAAGTGAGTATGATACGGTGCAGGACAGCGCCTATCCCCCAGCTTCCGCGCCTGCGTTTGGCGCAAGTTCCAGTTATCGCAGTGGTGGCAAAAGCAGCAACAGTTCAGGCTCTGCTAAGTCGCGGCAGGTTAATGTCAACGAGCTATATCAGGGCATGGCGCAGCCAGCGGATATGCCGCAGGTAAGTACAGAGTTTGAGTATCAGGCGCAACCGCAGCAGGCCGAAGTCACGCGTTTTTTACCGCTTGCACAAGGGGCTGTGTTGTTTACTCAGGCAGGAGAGCTCAAGTTAGGACATTGCCGGGATGGACTGGTTGAAACCTGGCTGGCACAGATTGAGCAGGATGGGACTTTGCAGGGCAAAGCACTGCTGTTGCCGGTGCGGGTTAACTTGAGCGCCGATGAAATAGCCTCAGTCGTGCAGCAGGAATCCTGGCTGACATTGCTGGGCTTCACCATTGTGGCCCATGAGCGATATGTGATGGTGAAAAAGCTACCACTGAGTTTGTATAGCCTGGATGTACCGCAGTGCCTGGACAAAGTGCTCAGTGCCTGTTTGGCACAGGAAGCCAGCCTGGAAGCCTGGCTAAACTGGCTACAAGCCACTACGCCTGAGGGATATTTTAATTCGCAACACTTTGCTGCGGTGGTAGAAAAAATCATAAAAAATGCCAGAAGCTGTGCTCAAATCGAAGCAAAAGCGGTTACAATAGATCAAAGCAAGTTATTAAGCTTGTCCCAGCAAGAATCATGAGTTCTTGTCCTGCTGTAACCTTAGATGCGTTACAGCACCAACAGCAGTAGAGAAACAGTGTGCAAGCAAAACCCGTTATTACCTTGATGGGGCCAACCGCCGCCGGTAAAACCGCGTTGGCCATTGAGCTCTGTCAACAGTTAAACAGTGAGATCATCAGTGTGGACTCCGCACTGGTTTATAAAGGTATGGATATAGGAACGGCCAAGCCTGATGCTGCTGAGCAGGCATTGGCCCCGCATCACCTGATAGACATACTGGATCCGGCCGAAAGCTATTCTGTTGCAGACTTTCGTCGAGATGCCATTGACTGTATTGACCGTTTACACCGCCAGGGCAAAGTCCCGGTGCTGGTTGGCGGCACTATGATGTACTTTAAAGGGCTGATAGAGGGCTTATCACCTTTGCCAGAGGCGTGCCCAAAGGTGCGCGAGACGTTGGAACAAGAAGCGAAAGCACTGGGCTGGCCAGCATTGCATGCCCAGCTGATGGCGATTGACCCGCAAGCGGCGAGTAAAATCAGTGAAAACGATTCACAGCGGATCAACAGAGCACTGGAAGTCTATCGTCTGACGGGTAAAACCATGACTGAATTGCAAAAAGCCAAACAAGCGCCGTTGCCCTATCAGTTTCATCAGTTTGCAATTGCGCCGCAGGATCGTAAGATACTGCACGAAAGGATAGAAAAAAGATTTAAAATAATGCTGGATCAGGGCTTTAAAAACGAAGTTTTGGCCTTATATCAGCGAAATGATTTGCATCCGGATTTGCCTTCCATTCGTTGTGTGGGATATCGGCAGATGTGGGAGCATTTGGCTGGTGAGTGCGATTATGAAGAAATGCTCTTCAAGGGGATCGCAGCAACCAGGCAGTTAGCGAAGCGCCAATTAACCTGGTTACGTAGTTGGCCAGATGTCACCTGGCTTGAAACCGACGAGCAAGAAAACTTGCAACGTGTATTAAGTTCGCTAAGCTAATAGTGGTTGGGGAAATTTTTTTATTTAGATTACCTCAACTATCTCAACATAATAACACCTAGAACGAAGGATAAGAACATGGCAAAAGGCCAATCGTTACAAGACCCATTTTTGAATGTCTTACGTCGTGAGCGCATTCCCGTTTCCATCTTTTTAGTTAACGGTATCAAATTACAAGGCAAGATCCAGTCTTTTGACCAGTTCGTGATCTTGCTTGAAAACACTGTAAATCAAATGGTTTATAAACACGCCATCTCGACTGTTGTGCCTGCTCGTGCTGTAAATTTCCAGAATACTCAGGGCAATGACAGCGCAGAAAATGGCGAAGATGGTAACTTTTAATCGTTTTTAGTCGATAGTAGGAGCGTAATGCTTGTTTGACCGTTATGAAGCCGGCGAACAGGCAGTCTTAGTACATATAGAGTTTCCAAATGAAGGAGATCGAGAAGATCTTCGTGAGCTGGAAATGCTAGTGTCTTCTGCTGGTGTTAGTTGTTTGACGGTTGTGCAAGGCAGCCGTCAGGCCCCTCACCCGAAATTATTTGTCGGGACGGGGAAAGCAGAAGAAATCGCTGAGATTGTCAGAACTCACAATGCAGATGTCATCATCTTTAATCATCAACTCAGTCCCTCTCAAGAGCGCAACTTAGAGCGTGTCTGCCGTTGCCGGGTATTAGATAGAACGACCTTAATTTTAGATATTTTTGCTCAGCGTGCCCGCACCCACGAAGGTAAGTTGCAGGTTGAGCTGGCGCAGTTACGGCATATTTCAACTCGCCTGATCCGCGGCTGGACCCACCTTGAAAGACAAAAGGGCGGGATAGGCTTGCGTGGACCGGGTGAAACCCAGCTGGAAACTGACCGACGGTTACTCCGGGAGCGGATAAAAAGCATCCGTAAGCGACTCGAAAAAGTGGCAACAGTGCGAGAGCAAGGGCGTCGTGCCCGCAGCCGCAATGAAATTCCGACAGTGTCTTTGGTTGGTTATACCAATGCGGGCAAATCAACCTTGTTTAATCACGTCACCAATGCTGATGTGTATGCGGCGGATCAGCTTTTTGCGACTTTGGATCCAACGTTGCGTAAGCTGGAAATTACCGATGTTGGCCCGGTCATCTTTGCCGATACGGTTGGCTTTATCCGCCATTTACCCCATGATTTGGTTGCCGCTTTTAAAGCGACTTTGACCGAAACCCGGGAAGCAGACTTACAGCTGCATGTTGTCGATGTGGCAGATCAGAGAAGAAAAGAGAACATAGAAGAGGTACAATCGGTCCTCAAAGAAATTGAGGCGGATGAGATCCCTCAGCTGTTGGTTTACAACAAAATTGATCTGGTTGACGAGATCAACCCTAAAATAGACAGAGACGATCAGGGCGTGCCAGTGCGTGTGTGGTTATCGGCACATACGGGTGAAGGCATTGAGTTGCTTGAGCAGGCAATTTCAGAGCTGCTGGCGAAGAAAATTTTTGCCAGTAAGCTTTTGGTACCGCCTGCATTTGGTAAGCTGCGCGGCGCGCTGTTTAACCTTAATGCGGTAAATGGCGAGTCCTATGACGAGGCTGGAAACTGGCTGTTGGACGTCAGATTACCGCAGGCAGATTGGGAAAGATTAAAGAAAGAGCAGGGGCAGGAAATAGCGCAATTTGTGGTGGAAGATTGAAAAAGCCGCTTATTGCACGCATTTCTCTATTAGATCTCTGTGTTTTTTGTTAGATTTAGATTAATTCATTTTATAACAATGGAGTATAGCTATGGCCTGGAACGAACCGGGTAATAATGGCAATGATAACGACCCGTGGAAGAACCGTGGTGGTCGTGATCAGGGGCCACCTGACTTAGACGAAGTATTCCGCAAATTCAACAACAAATTTGGCGGCATGTTTGGCGGTAAGCCAGGCAAAGGCGGCGGTATCGGCGGTGCCGGTATGGTGTTTGTGCTGTTAATTGCTTTTGTTGTTTGGGCGTTAAGCGGTATTTACACAGTGAAAGAAGCCGAGCGTGGCATAGTGCTGCAATTCGGTGAATTTAACCGTATCGCCGAGCCGGGTCTGCGCTGGAAAATGACCTTTATTGAACGCGTTATCCCCATTGATATTGAAGCGGTTCGCTCTTTGTCGGCATCAGGGTTTATGCTGACTGAAGACGAGAATGTGGTGAGCGTTGAGTTCGAGGTTCAGTATCGGGTGGTTGATCCGACCTTATATCGCTTCAGCGTAACCGATGCCGATCACAGCTTACAGCAGGCACTGGATAGTGCGTTGCGCTATGTTGTGGGTCACTCTCGCATGGACCAGGTATTAACCACGGGCCGTGAATTGGTACGTCAGCGAACTTGGGATGAACTGACCAAGATCATCGAGCCATACAACCTGGGTATTATCGTCACCGATGTGAACTTTAAAGACTCACGTCCGCCTGCGGAAGTAAAAGATGCATTTGATGACGCCATTGCAGCACAAGAGGATGAAGAGCGTTTCATTCGTGAAGCTGAAGCATACGCAAGAGAAATCGAGCCGCGTGCCCGAGGTCAGGTAACGCGTATGACGCAAGAAGCAGAAGCGTACCGAGAGCGTATCACTCTGGAAGCGCAGGGTGAGGTTGAGCGTTTTGAAAAGCTATTGCCAGAGTATCAGGCAGCCAAGCAGGTTACCCGTGAACGTTTGTACATCGAAACCATGGAGCAAGTGCTGGGTAACAGCTCTAAAGTGTTGGTTGACGTAAAAGGTGGCAACAACATGATGTATCTGCCACTGGATAAGATTATGCAGCAAAGCAAGTCGGGCACGCAGGTTACCCTGTCAAGCCAGAACGACATCAACCAGCTGCGTCAGTCACTGGGTCAGTCACGCAACAGCACAGTGAACAGCAGTGATGATCGTTTTTCACGTGACCGTTTTAACAATGGTGGGAGGTAACTGACATGAAAAACATGACTGTCGTAGGATTGATCATTGCCGCATTTTTGGCTTTTTCGTCGGTGTTTGTTGTCACAGAAGGTCAACGCGCCATCGTTTTACTGTTCAGTAAAGTACAAAAAGACAGCCAGGACAATGCCGTGGTATACGAGCCAGGTCTGCACCTGAAAGTACCATTTTTCAGTCAGGTACGTCGCATTGACGCGCGTATTCAGACGCTGGATGGTGCACCGGATCGTTTCGTTACCAGTGAGAAAAAAGACTTGATCGTTGATTCATTCGTGAAGTGGCGTGTCAACGATTTCTCGGCCTACTATCTGCGTGCCAGAGGTGATAAGCAATACGCTGAAACCCTGCTTAAGCAGAAAGTGAACAATGGTCTGAGAACCAACTTTGGTTCGCGTACCATTAAAGAGATTGTGTCGGGTGAACGTAGCGAGCTGATGGAAGAAGCGCTGGTACAAGCCTCTGAGAGTGCTCAGGAGCTGGGTATTGAGGTGCTGGATGTGCGGGTTAAGCAAATCAACCTGCCAAACGAAGTCAGTAACTCAATCTTCCAGCGGATGCGTGCTGAGCGTACCGCAGTGGCGAAAGAGCACCGCTCAGAAGGTCAGGAAAAGGCGGAGATCATTCGTGCTGAAGTTGACCGTCGGGTTACCGTTATGCTGGCAGATGCGGAGCGTAATGCCCGTGCTGTGCGCGGTCAGGGCGATGCACTGGCGGCAAAAATTTATGCTGATGCGTACAACAAGGATCCGGAGTTCTTCGGCTTTGTTCGCTCGCTGGAAGCATATAAGAATACTTTCACCAGCAAAGGCGATGTGATGGTATTATCACCGGATAGCGAGTTCTTCGATTATATGAAGAACAAAAAAGGCGAATAAGTCGGCGCTCTTGTTATTGTAATGGCGTGACTAAAGTCCGAATTGAAAACCCCGCAGCAGCGGGGTTTTTTGCTCTCTAACCCTGTTCAGACACGCCTGCGGGCAATACCACCTGATCAGACGAGTTAAAGAAACCCTCTTAATTTCATTAGGATCCCGGTGAGTGCGGAAAAAATAGCCGTAATGGGGTGTTTTGAACGTGCTTTTCTGATAAAATCTGCGCCTAATTTTTTCTAAGTGATTTTGCAATGGGTAAAAACGTCGTTGTATTGGGCACCCAGTGGGGTGACGAAGGTAAAGGCAAGGTTGTAGACCTGCTGACAGATAAAGCTTCTTTGGTTGTTCGCTATCAGGGCGGACATAACGCGGGCCACACGCTGGTGATCAACGGTGAGAAAACCGTCCTGCACCTGATCCCGTCAGGCATTCTACGTGACAACGTAAAATGCATTATCGGTAACGGTGTGGTATTGGCACCAGACGCACTCATGAAAGAAGTGCGTATGCTGGAAGAGCGTGGTGTACCAGTTCGTGAGCGCTTGCTTATCAGTGAAGCATGTCCGTTGATCCTGCCTTACCATGTTGCTTTGGATCAGGCACGTGAATTGGCTCGTGGCAATAAAGCAATCGGTACAACCGGTCGTGGTATCGGCCCTGCTTACGAAGACAAAGTAGCACGTCGTGGTCTGCGCGTTGGCGACCTGTTCAACCCAGAGCAGTTTGCAGCTAAGCTGAAAGAGGTGCTTGAGTACCATAACTTCACCCTGGTTAACTACTACAAAGTAGACCCGGTCGATTTCCAGAAGACCTATGATGAAGCGATGGAAATTGCACAAATCCTGAAGTCTATGGTGGTTGACGTTACTGAGCTGCTGGATCAAACGCGTCTGAATGGCGACAACATCCTGTTTGAAGGTGCTCAGGGTACTTTGCTTGATATCGACCACGGTACATACCCATATGTAACTTCTTCTAACACCACTGCCGGTGGTGTGGCAACAGGTGCGGGCTTTGGTCCATTACACCTGGACTATGTGCTGGGTATTGTTAAAGCGTACACCACGCGTGTAGGTTCAGGTCCGTTCCCGACAGAACTTTACGATGGTCTGGACAAGCAAGATCCGGTTGGTAAGCACTTAGGTGAGAAAGGTCACGAGTTCGGTGCAACGACGGGTCGTTTGCGTCGTACTGGTTGGTTTGACGCAGTTGCAATGCGTCGTGCAATCCAGATCAATAGTATCTCAGGTTTCTGTCTGACTAAGCTGGATGTACTGGATGGTCTTGAAACCATCAAGATCTGTACTGGTTACCAGCTGGAAGATGGCACAGTCACTAACGTGACGCCACTGGCAGCGGAAGGCTACGAGAAAGTGACGCCGGTTTACGAAGAAATGCCAGGCTGGTCTGAGAACACCTTTGGTGCAACAACCGTTGAAGCCCTGCCAGAAGCGGCTATCAACTACATCAAGCGTCTTGAAGAGCTGACAGGTGTACCAATCGACATCATCTCAACGGGCCCTGACCGCGTTGAGACTATGATTGTTCGCAACCCATTCGGCGAATAATTAAGTGTAAAAAAAGCTGCTACGGCAGCTTTTTTTATGTCTGTAAAATGCATTATGCTTGTCTTCACTTGCTTCGGCTCAGCCTAGTTTCTCCAATACAATCCTTCTCAGTGGCACATTTATTGTATACTTAATGTTAGTGTGTCATTGGTACGTATCGAATATGAACAAGCATCTAAGTATGATATCTGCGCTGATTGTAAGCGCTTGCTTATTTATCAGCCCTCATTCTAAAGGCGATGAGCCGATTGAAGCCGTTCCCCTTTATAGCCAGGCGGAGCTGCTGGAGCTGATCAGTCGCAATGCGCATCTGAAACGCGTGAAAGACGATGAGTGCCAGTTGGTTCAGGATATCGAAGCACGCGCCGAAATAATGGCGCTGCCGTCGTACCAGTTCCTGTATGGCGATATGCTGGCCTACGCGGTCTGTGTTGACCGTAACGTTGAGCTTGGCCTGTATTATATGCGCAAGGCGGCTGAACAGGGCTTAGCACCGGCGCTGGAGCAGCTTGGCCGCTATTATGATCTTGGTAAGCTGGTGCAAATGGACAAGCGGATGGCCATTACCTACTTGCGTGAGGCCTCGGTGCTGGGAAATTTAAAAGCTCAGCTGCGGCTGGTCGATTTGTTCAATAAGGGGTACGGCAGTCCAAGAGATTATGAGGACGCCTATCGCTGGCTGTTCCACGCCGCAGTCGCAGACAAAAAACTGCACAAGCGCATCGAAACGGCGCTGGCGTTATTAGCGCAGAAAATGCCGGACAGCGTGGTGAAACGTGCCCGGCTACCGATGTAAGACTAATCGCCCAGCTTTTCTCCGATGGGCGCTTCTTTTTGCGCGGGATCTTTGAGCACCGACAATTTGGGCGGTTGTAATGCCAATACCCGCTCTCCGCTGTCGGGGGCATTTTTCATCTGCGTGGTAAAGGGTCGTACTGGCAGGCCATCGTCGTTTTTGCCTGCCTCCCCTATGATAAACAGCGGTATCGCTTCTTTGTTCACTTCCTGATATTGCGCCCAGGTAAACTCTTCCGATAGCCGGGTCACGCTGACTTTGCCCCCTTTGGCCATCATGCTACTTAGCTTGGCATAATTGCCTTCATCACCAAACAGCAACTGGCGAGACAGGAATGTGGCGCTGTCTTTATTGGCTTTGGCATGGTTTGTTGAAGACTTCAGTGAGAAGACGTTCTGCTCCCCCAGCAGGTGTGAAAAATACTGTACACCCAGTGCGTTGTGGTGACGGTTGGGCGACAGTGCCATCACCGACTTAAGACTGGTCAGTGGCAGGTAACGCTCGGCATGTTCAGACTGCGGGTTACCATAATAGCAGGGCAGGCCATCCATGCGCGCCATCTTACAGTTTTCCCATGCCGGATCAGACAGGTAAACATCGACATTTTGCTCTTTCAAACCCCGAGCGATCGCGCGGGAGACGTGGTTGGCACCAATCAGTAATAGCGTATTGGGGGCTGGCTGACGCACTTTCAGTAAACGGGCCAGCGGGGTTGCAGTGAGGCTTTGTAAGATCACAGTCACTATGATCACGGTAAAGATCAGCGGCACCATTTTGTTGGCATCGGGGTAACCCGACTGCATCATACTCAGCGCGAATACAGAGCCGACGGCCGCCGCAACGATACCCCGCGGTGCAATCCAGGCAAGCAGCAGCCGCGAGCGCAGTGGCAGATCGCTGCCAAAGGTAGAGACCGCGATACTCAGGGGCCGGGCAACAAATAACACAATGGCCAGGAAGATAAACACGTCACCGTCAAGCAGCATCAGATCTTCCAGTTGCAGACGAGCTGCGAGCAGAATAAATAAACTGGAGATCAGGATCATCGATAAGTCTTCTTTGAACTCCAGTACTGAGTCAATTTCTAAATCGTCCTGATTGGCGAGCCAGATCCCAAAAATAGTGACGGCCAGCAGCCCGGATTCGTGGCTCAGGTGGTTTGCCAGGGTAAAGCTGAACAGCACCAGCGCAAGAATACCAAACTTGTGTAGCTCGTACGGTAACCACTCCCGGCGGATGATGGTGGTGGTTAGCCAGCCTGCCACAATCCCCACAGAGGTTCCGACACCCAGCGTTGAAAACAGCGCCAGCATCGTATGGCTGAACACGGCGGCTTCTCCTACCTGGTTGACCGCCTCGAACACCAACACGGCAAACAAGGCGCCTATGGGGTCGATAACGATGCCTTCCCAGCGCAGGATCCGATCAATGTCTTTTTCCGGTCGCATGGCATTAAGCATCGGGGCTATCACCGTTGGACCTGTGACCACCAGTACCGCCCCAAGTACCGCAGCCACCCGCCAGTCCAGCTCCAGCAGCCAGATAGCACTGGCAGTGAGGATTGCAAAGGTGGTCAGCATGCCGATGGAGCACAAGTTGCGCACGACTTTTCCTATGCCTTTCAGTTCATGAAAATGTAGTGTTAATGCCCCCTCGAACAAGATAATGGCAACGGACAGCGAGACCACAGGGAAAAGCAAATCGCCGAGCAATTGATCCGGCTGTAACTGACCAGAAACAGGGCCCAGCAACAAGCCGGTAAGAAGTAAAAATAAAATAGCCGGCACCCGGCACACCCAGGCAAGCCATTGGGCTAAAACAGAAAATAACGCAATCCCGGCAATATAAATAGCTGACATAGCTGCTCCCGCAGGTTGGGGTAAATTTAATTATAGTGTTTGCTTGGTTATAGCACAGTCAAACCACAAATAAAGTGTTAGTGCGCTTTACAATGTCAATCAATGTCTGTTTTTCACCGTCTATTTGTGTAGAAAATAACTGAAAGTGATTGTGGTAGCAACCTGATAAATAAGTACTATCAATTGTATTTATGGCGACCATAAATCAATTGCATCCGAATGGGTTGCAATTTAAACCGGATCCGCGTTAAGGTATATGGCGTTTATTCGAGCGGGCTTTGCGCCCATCATCAATCTACTCATGTGCGCAATTATTCATTGCGATCAGGCCTTTTTTGCCGCACCAAACCATGGTGAGCCTGCAAAAAACGGCTCGACCAGCAGAGCATGTCTCTCAGGTCACAATCAATCTTTCTTAGTTTTCGCAGCCACAGTTGCTTGTTAGTACTGAATAAATCAGTGCGTGCATGTCAGAGGTCTGTCTGTTTGCCGTTTCGAAATGTATGCTGTATTCGTGTGAGTGGGTATTTCGAAGCCGTTGTTATCTTATTTTTTGTGGTCGCGTATGCTGACAAAGAAGCGTTGTAGTATCAACCTGGATACTGCGCGCATGAGGATATAAGGTAAAACGGAAAAAACATGTCAATTGAAACATCTCAACGCATCGTAATAAAAATCGGCAGTGCGTTAATCGCACCAGAGCAGGACGGTTGCCGCTCACGTTACCTGCTTAACATTGCACAGTTTATTGTGCAGTGTCGCGCCAAAGGCAAAGAGGTGCTGCTGGTGTCATCCGGTGCTGTGGCTGCCGGGTCGCACCTGTTCAAAAATAAAGACAAAAGCTCAGTGGCGGTGAAAAAGGCCATGGCGGCGGCAGGGCAAACAGAAATGATCTCGACCTGGGAGCGTTTTTTTGACTTTCCGTCGGCCCAGTTGCTGCTGACCCATGGCGACTTGCGCGACCGCGATCGTTACAACAGTATTCGTGAAACATTGTTCACTTTACTGGAGCAAGGGATCCTGCCTATTATCAACGAAAATGATGCGGTGACGACGGACGATCTGAAGGTCGGTGATAACGACAACTTATCTGCCATGGTAGCGGCGGCGGCGGATGCCGATTGCCTGATCATCTGCTCTGACGTGAACGGCCTGTACGATAAAGATCCCAATAAGAACCCGGATGCCAGATTGCTGGACACTGTGGGTGAGCTGACCCCGGAAATTTATGCCATGACTGGCGGGCCAACCAGCAGTGTGGGTACTGGTGGTATGAGAACTAAGCTACAAGCGGCGGAAAAGGCCACATCCCATGGCATTGTGACGTACATAGTGAATGGCTTTAACGAAGATACTTTCTCAGAGCTGCTCAATGGGGCGAACCCGGGAACGCGTTTTCTGCCTTACGACACGCCGATGCAAGAGGCTGTGCACTGGATGACGCACACCGCATCGGAACAAGGTGAGCTGATCGTTGAGGCTAGTGAATTTGATGAGCTGAGCTGTGATGAACTGAGCTGTGATGACATAGTCGCAGTCAATGGCGACTTCTCGGCGGGCGAAACCGTATTGGTGAGAAACGAAGACGGTCAGAAACTGGCCAAGGCAAACAGTAATTACAGCAGCTGTTTGCTTAACTTCATTGCCCAGCAGGATAAAGATATAGTGACAGAGAAAGTTCAGGACAGCATAGGCCCGGTCATCTCACAAAATGATATTGCAGTATTTGAGGAAAGAAAATCATGAGCTTAATTACAGAAATTGCACATAATGCAGCGCAGGCGGCAAAAACTTTAGCGTTGCTATCAACGCCACAAAAAGACGCGGTATTACGCGGCATGGCGGGCGCACTCAGAGCCAGTATGGATGAAATCATCCATGCCAATCAGCAGGATCTGGAGGCGGCGCGCGAAAACCAGTTGCCAGCTGCGATGGTCGACCGTCTGACGCTCACGCCAGAGCGCATTGAAGACATGGCACAGGGCATTGAAACCATTATCGAATTACCCGATCCGGTTGGTACAACCAGGGATTTGGGCACGCGACCTAACGGCATTGAAATCAGAAAAATGCGCGTGCCACTGGGTGTGGTCTGTATGATTTATGAAGCCCGTCCGAATGTGACAGCAGATGCCGGCGCTTTGTGTTTTAAATCGGGCAATGGCGTGATCCTGCGCGGTGGTAAAGAAGCACTGCAAAGCTCACTGGCCATCGCCAAAGTACTGCACGGCGTGCTGGAAACCCACAGTCTGCCGACTGCGCTGATCAGTGTGATCCCAGACCCGGATCGCAGTCTGATGATGGAGCTGATGCAGCAAAAAGATTACATAGATCTGATCATTCCACGTGGTGGTGAAGGCCTGATCCAGTTCGTCACACAAAACAGTACAGTACCGGTGATCCAACACTTTAAAGGGGTGTGTCACCTGTACGTGGATAAAGACGCTGATCTCGACAAGGCGCTGCAACTGCTGCTCAATGGTAAAACCCAGCGCACCGGCGTCTGTAATGCCCTCGAAGGTTTGATTGTCCATCAGGATATCGCTGAGCAGTTTTTACCACAAGCTGCACAAGCTCTGCAGCAGCGTGGCGTTAAGATCAATGCTGATCAGGCGAGTGCCGGATACTTCGATAATGCCACTGTACTGGCTGACGATGCGTTTGGCGAAGAGTACCTGAGCCTGGAGATTGCAGTGAAACAGGTGGCGGACTTCAGTGCGGCAGTGGCACACATAGATCGCTTTGGCAGTCATCATACCGAAGTGATCTGCACGCAGAATATGCAGACCGCTGAACTGTTCCAGCGCAGTGTTGATGCCTCTGTTGTTATGGTGAATGCGTCGTCACGTTTCAGTGATGGGGGTCAGCTGGGCTTAGGCGCAGAGATTGGCATTGCAACGACCAAACTGCATGCTTACGGTCCGATGGGTCTGGAGTCGCTGACAACAGAGAAATATCTGGTCAATGGTGAAGGTCAGATAAGAGATTAATACGTTATTGGGTACACGGATGTGCCCTGAAATATCGCCTAACAGACTGCCTGTTTGTGTGGTTTTTGAGCTTGGGATTGATAAGCAAGGAAAGGCGGAAAGTGGTGGAGCTAAGCAGGATCGAACTGCTGACCTCCTGCGTGCAAGGCAGGCGCTCTCCCAGCTGAGCTATAGCCCCACTTCCGGTGTCGATTTGACGCTGAGAATTTAAAACATTTTTCTACCGAGCGTCAAGTCCTGGCCATAAAAAACTTGCCAAACAGCCGCTTTGCTTTGTTACACTGGGCAAAAAACACAGAGAATTTTATGATACGTGCGAGTCTACTGATTGGTGGCACCCTGTTGCTCAGTGCTTGTAGTAGCATGCCCGATGCGCCAGTGCTGGCAGTCGAAAGTCAACAACTACACCAACGCGTGAATGGCAAAGGGCAGGATGAGTTTGCGTTTGTTGTTACCGTTAAAGCCACCCCACAAATGAAGTTGGATACCAGTAAACCAGTATCGCGACGCGAGCTGAAGCGCTTTGCAGAGCAGCAAAGAGTGGAGGACTCGTCTGAGTTGAAACTTCAGCTGGAAGATGAAGCGGTTGTCCGGCTCAAAAAGGCACTCAAAGAGGCACGATATTGCGAGTCTGGCTACAAGATTGAGCGGGTATTCTGGCGCGACCGCAGTGTGCAGCTGCGGGGGATCTGCCAATGAGTACAGCCTCTGTAGCGCAACTGGCTAAGTTGCTCAGTTCACTCGGTATCACCTACCAGAGTTATCAGCATCCGCCGCTGGCAACCTGTCAGGATGCCGACAAGCTGGCGCTGGAGCGTGAGGGCACGCGGCTGAAAAACCTGTTTTTGCGAGACAACTACGGACGGCAGCATTTTTTACTGATCACAACCGCAGATAAACAACTGGACCTCAAGGCATTGTCTAAACAACAAGGGCTATCCCGGTTGGGATTTGCGTCTGATAACCGCTTGGAACACTATCTGGGGATAAAACCCGGCTGTGTGTCGGCACTGGCAACCGTTAACGATCCACAGCAGCAGGTGCAACTATGGCTTGATGAGGCGTTGTGCGAGGCCGCTTTATGGCAGTGCCACCCCTTTGAAAATGACAAAACCTGGGTGTTATCTTTATCCGACTTACAACGTTTTTGGCAGCACACGGGTCATCAGCCGGTGTGGCTGACACTACCAGAGCGCACAGTGACACGCTAAAGCCGGTGACTAAAACTTAGACTGTATCGCCGTTTTGTCGGGTCGTGCCCGGGAATGTGTGGCTGACACAACCAGAGCGCGCAGTGACACGCTAAAGCCGGTGACTAAAACTTAGGTGACAGCGCAGTTTTGTCGGGTCGTGCTCGGGAGTGATTTCGCCACACCAGCAGTAAACCGGTGCTGCAAACGAGCAGCAGCGAGAGCAAAAAATAACTCAGTCCCCAGCGCTGATAGATGAGACCTGGCAGGTAGGAACCCAGCGCACCGCCGCAGTAATAGAATGACACATACGCGCCATTGGTCACGGTGGCCTCGGCCTTGCTTAGCTGGTTCGCCAGCGGCGCGGCACTGGCATGGATCATAAACATGCAGGCACAAAACAGGGTGAATAACATCAGAAACAGCCAGAAGCTATGCCACAACATGCCCGCAATCGTCAGGCAATACACGGCAAATAAGCCACTGAGGATCTGCCACATGCTGGCTCTTAGCTTACTCAGCAAGGGAGTAGACAAAGACAGACAGGCGCCAACCAGATAACCTGTGTAGACCCAGCCGATCAGGCGAGGATCGCTAATCTTGTAGTCGTTACTGAGAATAAAGGGCAGGTAATTTAGTAGCGCGGCAAAGCAAAAAAACATACAAAAAACAGCCCCATAGAGACCCAACAAATCGGCCTGTCTGAGTGGTTTGAGATATGCCAAAGGATGATTGGCCGCGCTGCTGACGACCTGAGCTCGCTGGGGCTTTATCCACAAAGCCAGTATTATCAGGGTGATAGCATTGAGCAGGTAAAAGCTCTGCCAGTCAAACCACACCGCAAAGTTGGCTGCTAATGTGCGGCCGAGGTAGCCACCGGCAATGGTACTGCCAATGTACCAGCTCATTGAACGCTTCAGCTGACTGTGTTGATAGGTTCGGCCAAGATAACCTGTCATGGCGGTGAGCGCAGCCGGGAGTAACAAGCCTTGCACAAAGCGTATCGCCATCATCCATTGGAAATCCCCGCTGAATGCGAAACCGATACAGCACAGTGCCAGCATCAGCATGCTGGCTTTGATGATCCGCAACGGGTTACGTTTCGTAAATAACAACCCGTAGCAAATAGGCGCAATAGCCAGTGGCAGCATGGTCAAAGACATCAGCATGCCAGCTTTTGCCGGGGCGACCTGATAAGACTCTGCAAATAAAGACAATAAGGGTTGAGGGGCGTACAACACACAAAAAATGGCAATAGAGCACAGCAGCAAGTGCGGCAGAGACATAATCTATCCATAATGATCAAATCGCGTCCAAATTATGCCTGCCGAATCGCACAATTGCGAAGCAAATCACAGAAAACTTGCGTTAAATCATATTTTTTAGTGCCGACTCTGCTAGATTTTGAGGTGCAAAATTTTTCATCCGGAATGTTCACCAGCTGTGGTCAAATTCGTCCACTGCGTTAAAATAGCGTCAGTCTAGATTTATGGAGTGGCATTATGGGATCTCTACAAGATCAACTTTTGAAAGCGGGCCTGACCACCGAGCACAAAGCCAAAGTTGCGAAGAGCGAAAAACGCAAAGCGCAAAAGAAAAAGAAGAAAAAAGGCGCGACCAGCGACGTCAGCGATCTGCAAAAACACATTGAGCAAACTAAACAGGCTCAGCAGCAAAAAGCGGAAGAGCTGAATAAGGCAAAGCAGGCTGAGCTCAAAGAGCGTGAGCAGGTTGCCAGAGTAAAACAAATTCTGGAGCACCATAACCAGGATGAGATCCGGGGTAATGTGACCTTTAACTTTACTTATGAAAGTAAAATTAAAGAGCTGGATGTGAACGCACAAACTCAGCAGGCATTAGCCAAAGGCAGACTGGCGATTTGTGTACTCGAAGGTCAGTTTTATGTCTTACAAGACGAGCCAGCACGTAAGATCGCTGAAGTCGATGAAAAGTACATTGTCTTTCATGTTGAAGATGATCAGAAAGACAAAGACGAAGATGATCCGTATGCAGACTTCGAAGTCCCGGATGATCTGATCTGGTAGGCACAGTAGCCGTACCTGTAAGCTCACCGTCATGAGAGTATGGATAACAGTGCGGCATAGACTACACTTGAATTGATCCGTTATATAAGAAGAGAAAAGATATGAGCAAGATGAAACAACTAACGTTAGCCTGCGGCCTGGCCGTTGCAGCCCTGTCTGCTGGTACTGCCAGTGCAGCCGATGGTAAAGCGCTTTACACCGCAAAAATGTGTCAGACCTGTCATGGCGCAGAAGGTAAAGCACCTATCATGCCTTTATATCCAAAATTGGCAGGTCAGAACAAAGAATACTTGCTGGCTCAGATGAAAGACATCAAATCGGGCGCGCGTAGCAATGGCATGTCGGCTGCGATGAAAGCAATGACAGCAAACGTGTCTGACGCAGAGTTTGAAGCCATTGCTGATTATCTGTCTAAAGTGCAGTAACACTGGCAGTAAATAAAAAAGCCACCGCTTGTCGGTGGTTTTTTGATCCACATCGATGATTATGCTCTCTTGTGCATTGAACCATTGCATCCCACAAGTGAGTGTTTTAGACTTCTATACATCCAAAATAAATTGGGCTTTATAATAAAAGGAAGGGCCATGTTTGAATTGCCGAAACTCAACGTAAAAGACAAAGTCAGTGAGCAAGAGTGGCGACTGCGTGTTGATCTGGCGGCGTGCTACCGTCTCGTAGAGCATTTTCGCTGGGGCGATCTTATCTATACGCATATGTCTGCCCGCTTACCAGGTACCGATCATTATCTGGTGAATGCTTTTGGACTGAGTTTTGATGAGGTCACCGCCTCTAACCTGGTGAAAGTTGACCTGCAAGGCAATATTCTGGACGACACTCCTTTTGAAATAAACCCGGCCGGCTTTACCATTCACAGTGCTATTCATGAAGTACGCGAAGATGCGCATTGTGTGATCCATCTGCATACCAAAGAAACCATCGCCGTTGCGAGCCTGGAAGGCGGGCTGTTGCCGCTCAGCCAGCACAGCATGTTCTCATTGCCCTCACTGTCTTACCATGAATACGAAGGCCTGGCGGTGAACGAAGCAGAAAAAGCTCGCCTGCAAAGTGACCTTGGCACGACCAATCATATGTTGCTGGTCAATCATGGCGGTTTAACCGTTGGCCCCACAGTCGGTGATGCCTTTATGCGTTTTTATGATCTGCAACGGGCCTGTGAGATCCAGGTGGCCATTCAGGCGACCGGCCGCTCTGCAAAAGAGGTACCGCAGCCCATTCAGGACAATATTTATAATCAGGCAAAGGTGGTGCACAGTGGTAGCACCGGTGGCCAGTTAGCCTGGCCTGCCATGTTGAGAAAGGCATACCGCCTGGATCCTGGCTTTGCCGAATAGGAGTCAAAATGAAAGTTAATCGCGTCGAAGTGTTTGATATTCACTGTCCAGACAGACCCGCCTGGACCCCGGTATTTGTACGTATTCACACCGATGAAGGTATTTCGGGAGTGGGTGAAGCAGGCCTGGCCTACGATCTTGGCCACAGCGCCGCTGCGGCCATGATCAAAGAAATGGCGGAAGCCTTTTTGATTGGCCATGACCCGTTCCAGACTGAAATGCTGTGGGCCCGCATGTTACGGGAGAGCTTCTGGGGCTTAGGTGGCGGACCTGTGGTGTATGCGGCCATGAGTGCCATTGATACAGCGCTGTGGGACATCAAAGGTAAAGCGCTGAACCTGCCTGTGTATCAGCTGCTTGGTGGTAAAGTGAATGATGAGCTACGCACTTATGCATCACAGCTTCAGTTTGACTGGGACAGTGAATTTAAGGCACTGGTGCAGCCACATGAATATGCTGAGGCAGCCCACAAAGCGCTGGCAGAAGGCTATGATGCGGTTAAAGTTGACCCTATCATGTACGACAAAGACGGTAATACTTATTACGACCGCACCAAGCTGATTTCACGCGGCGAGATGAAATTATACCGGGCACGCATGCAAGCGATCCGCGAAGCGGTTGGTGACGAAGTCGATATTATTTTTGAATGTCACAGTTTGCCAGGTGCGACCTCTGCAATTCAGATTGCTGAAATTGCCGAAGAATTTGACTGCATGTATTACGAAGAGCCGGTCAATTACCTCAACCATTCGTTACACGCCAAAGTGGCCAACAAAACAGCAGTGCCAATCGCCGGTGGTGAGCGTTTGTATAATCGCTGGGATGTGCGTCCTTATTTTGAAGATCAAAGTATTGACGTTCTGCAGCCAGATATTGGCCTGTGTGGTGGCTTTACCGAGACCAAAAAGGTCTGTGATTACGCCGATATTTTTGATATCCGCATTCAGGCCCATGTGTGTGGTGGCCCGGTTGCGACGGCGGCTTCTTTGCATCTGGAAACGGCCATTCCTAACTTCCTGATCCACGAGCATCACACTTATGCGATTAAAAAGTGGAACCGGGAGTTGTGTCTTCAGGATCCACAGCCGGAAAAAGGCATGTTCAAGGTCTCTGAAGCACCAGGCATCGGCATTGAGCTAAATGATGAAGTGGTAATGCGCTCAGCCCGGGTCGAAATCAAGTAATACCAATTTGCTTAATTAAGTGTTCTATTTTGAGGCGAGAAAATATGTTCGATAACACCGCTCACGC
>NZ_PPUZ01000034.1:0-81348 GCF_004212645.1 Pseudoalteromonas rubra
ATGTGACTAAGAGATAGGCTCGGAGGCCGGGATGACGGAGGGCTCGGCAGTCAGTATGAAACGTTGAGCTGATTTGATGTCGCGGGCTCTGAGGCTGGGATCATGAGAGGTGTGTTAGCTGGCGTGATAAGGGCAGTTGCTGAGGATATATAAAGCCGACCCCGGCGGTGACATCGGGGTCGGTGCAAATGTTTAATTACATCGTGTTATCTGCGGTTGTACAACGGTTAAATACATAGGCCGTTGGACAGGCCATTTTCTTGATTGTACCAAAGTTGCCTGTCAGTTGAACTTGCTGGCCGTAGCGACCGGATAGCACCAGGTCCACGCGGGATTTATTCGCCATTTGCGCCCAGAAGTACACGGGCTCCTGACCGGTGACTGATTTGGCATTGTGTACTTTACGGATGTAGTTTACATCGTTCGGATCACGATAGTGTTGTGCGCCCATGTAACTCCACACTTTTACGTCACCCGCCGTTTTCAAGTTGCTGTTATACAAGTGAACTTTACCACCAGCCAGCTTGTCGCCACTCGACATAGGAAACGCTATCTCACTGTAACCGCTTTGGCCATGAGAGATCACTGTGCCAGATGAATACGCATGATCGGCCCAGCAATCAGCAGAGTTGTAACAGCCTACATAGTCTTTTTTGCCATTTTGGTCGATAACCAATGCACGGATCATACGACGCGAGTCAGACGATGTTTTAGGCACAAAACCGTGAATGCCATCCGTTTCAGTGACCAATACTTTTAAGGATGTCAGGTAACCACCATAGCCATTGGTTGTAATGTCCAGGTCTTTAACATAAATACGCTTTTTGATGGTTGTACTGTAGGGGTTGTAACCATTGACGATATCAACACTGGTATCTGGCTGGTATAACAAGGCTTCGTTTAGCTTACTCAACGTATTAATGTATTGACCTTCGCTTGTGTCAATCAATGTCTTGTGTTTGGCGTTTTTCCAGGTTATACCGCCATCTCTGGAGTACATAAAGTACAGATTGGTACGGTTGTCGTTGGGAACATGTCGGTTTTCCTCTTTCTCATTTTTACCAAGCGTAATACACTCACTCCGTGCGCCGCTTCTTAATGTACAACTGTCTGGTATATGTACATTAAAGGCCATAGCCAATACGCCATTGCGCTCTGTACTCACTGAATAGTGACCAAAACTCAGTTTATCATCCAGTGCAACCAGCTTTTTAGTTTCCGGCGCTTCCAGCCCACCAGACTGTAGCTTATATTCTGTCATATATAGCTGACGGCGAGCCGTCTGTTTAAAATCCCTCACCATTTCATCTGGCGCCTGAATGTATCTGGTATTAAGGAGTACAAACTTATTATTAACCCACCAGGCCTGCGGATAGGTAAAGCCCAGGTTATAGCACTTATCACCACTACCAGAGCAATTATGGCTGCTATCTAAATCCTTACCTACTTCGTTATTCGCATCAACCAGATTAAACGCGCCCAAATGCCCATTGAAGTTGTCGTGCGTGTTCGATGAGCGGTAAATCAAGCCGCCTCGGGTTGAGTTACGTCCGGAGATAAACACATACACATAGCCCTGGCTGTCAACATTGATGACTGCCGTATCATGAAAATCACTGGTATCTTTAACATGCACAATCACCGGCTCTTTAATCATGCCCCATTTATGGTTATAGGCACCCACTGCGTACACCAAACGCTCATACCCTTTATTTGGCGCCGGCGCATCCAAGGCGCAGTCTGAGTGCGCACCATTGATAATGTAATAAGTCCAGTCGCCTTTCTGAACGGCCATAGGCGCTGCTTTGGCTGAGCCTGTCGATGCAGGGCCTGAGTACTTAGGTACGTTTTGTCCGCCTACGTAAAACAGCTGATTATCCAGGCTATAGTAACTACCACGCAATAAACGCTCATTCAGGGTTTTATTTAGATAGTGATATGGCGATACTTTATTACGAAAATATGCGTTGTAGTAGCTGTCGGAGTCATTTGAATAATCCAGACCTTTTTGCTCATAACTACATTTGCTATGTGAATTAAAATTAAACGGATCTGCATATCCTTTGGTCGGATCGAGCGCAGCATGTGCGCTAAGCACAGGCGAGAATAATAACCCTGCAATCAGGGCTTTTGTTGCTTTTGTCTTCATTATTATTCCTTTTTTGGTGTAATTTGTACCCAACTGGTACAAATTACCGGCATTAAACAAAAATAAAGACGTAAGAACAAGATAAATATCAAATAAAAATTTACAAAACCGCATCAATTGAACACGAAATACGTGCTCCTAAAGTGGGTGCATTCACTGCTCGGTTCGTTTTGCGCGTCACTCACCGCCTGTGTTATTTGAACAAAAAGTCCGGCAGCTCGTCTCCCAATGCTAAAAACGGGTTGAACATGGGCCGATTCATTCGCTCTTTTAGCTCTGTTTTCATGGCTTTTACCGTTTTGCAACTGTTTATAAAAGACTCTATGGCAATACATTCGGCCTTTAATTCTGCGGCGTGGCAATCCATGTTTTCTCGAATGCGCTTTTTACTGGTATCTTTAAACTGGCGCCACACCAGTGTCTCAATGTCGTGGTTGTCTTGTAAAAAGCGATACTCGCTATTTAACTCTCTAACCTTTTGCTCAAGCAAAGGGATCAGGTTGTCTCTGGTGGTCTGGTCAAATTCCGGGTCATCGTCAAAATGCGCCAAATACAGCTGTAAAATGGTAAAGCCGTCTTTTGCTTTGCGCGCCTCAGAAAGCTCGTGCATCAGGTTATGTTTTTGTGCTTTTCGCGCCGGATCAGGCTCTTTGTCTGGGTGTAATTTAGAGGCCAGGCGCTTATACATTTTATTTAGCTGGCTGCCTTTAAAAAGTCTGTCGAGTCTGTTTTGTTCAACCTTTGCAAAATCCCGATACTGCTCATCGTCATCGGGTTCAAACTGATTGTAAAACCCGTTGGCAAACGGGTCATCATCAAAAGCTTCTTCGTCCAGATCCTCGTTTGCTTCGCTCTCCTGCTCACTGCTTGCTGCTTGCATGGCCTCAAGGTGCTCGAACAGGACAGTGGGGTCGGCAATACAGGCTTTCAGCTGTTCGTCACTGAGCGTGAGCAACTCACCAAATTCGTGTTGCAGCTCCGCACGCAGCGCATTGATTTGCGACTCAGACACGCTTTCAGCCAAATGCCCCTGACGAGTCTTTAGCTGCTCAAAAATATACTGAGATAGCTGGGTTATCCGGGTTTGATCCGTAAATGGGTTTTGCTCCAGATAATCCATATCTTCCGAGATCCATTCCATCAGTGCATCACGCTCTGGTTCGGTAAAAGATTTACGCGTAACAAAGGACGCCAGATGCATAACTTGCTGACAAAGCCAGTGAGTCTGGCGTTGTTCATGGGGTAAAACCAACTCGCAAAATTGCTGATAATTTTCTGCCACTTTGTTTTTGTAGTTTTGGTTGCGCTTTTTGTGTTTTTCTATTCGCTGCCACAAAATATGAAGCGGATCGGTGGGTTTGATGCTTCCTTGAGTGCCGCTTGACTGGCTGAGTGCCTTTAGGTTGTTCATATGATCCTCTGTAAACGCATGGGAGGCGCAATTCAAAATACGACCAGGCCGTCTGCACAGGTAACCTATCATAAGTCAACTTTGCTGGTAAGCCCTAATTGTACAGAGGATGAATAGCGGCTAATACATTCGTGTAACTGGATAAAATAGCGACGTAACACATTGTTGTATAAAGAATGATTTATGTTCGTTGGGAAATAGTCGAGCTGTTTACAAAAAGTGGTAAGCAGGCGCTATTTCAGGATGACAAAAGCAATAAAAAAGGCACATCCACTGTGCCTTAATACAAGTACTCTCAATTACAGTCACTTCACTCTGGCCACCTTTTCAGGCTACCCTGGCCAGAGACTGTACCTGTTTACTCTATTTACTCTTTTAATCAAGCGCAGACAGATTATCGAACCATTGCATTAGGGCGAATAGAAACGCGAAATGCTCCTACCAGGAATAATACCAATTTGCTTAATTAAGTGTTCTATTTTGAGGCAAGAAAATATGGTCGATAACAAGGCAAAAATTTTGCTATTTAGTTGTTCTAAATGAGAAATTTTTAACACTGTTAGCGTCATATTTGCTCCTTCAAATTGAACAGGTATTAAGTGAAATTGGTATAATACAGCCACACAGAGCAAGTCCACGCAGGTGGGTGCCCGTTGGCAACAGTTCGATTTGCAAGCAGATAGTGCTCCCTCAGACCGTCCCGAAAGATTAACCAATAAATAAGAACAAAATATGGATGGGTGACGACTATTTTTACTCAACGAATATCTTTACCCAAGAGTCGAGGGCCCGGCGCGTGTCGGCAAAACACGCATTAGATTCTTTCAATTTACACACAGGGTGTTTTGTGTAAAAAATAACCCGAACCAATTAACAAGTCACAAAAGGAAATTAGTATGAAGCTACACCTCAGTAAAAAGAATCTCAAAAACCTATGTAATGAAAAAGCAATAGACGCGGAACAAACGCCATTGATCGCAGGTGGCGCAAGCGCTATCCCACCTACCCGAGTGCAACAGACTTGTCCATGGTTCTCGTACTATCCATTGAATACCTGTATCCCGCGATAGACAGAAAATACCAGGGCACCCAGCGTGCCTTGACCTGACTCTGGAGTGCACCTTTTACCCAGCCATGCTTTAGCAGGACTCCCCTGCCCGCTCCCAGTAAAAAACCTGTAGTTTACAAGTGTTACCCAATGTGTCATAACTATATGCGGCATTCTGCCTAATAAATCATAAGGAAATAGAAATGAAGCTAAGTTTAAATAAAAAGAAATTCAAAAACTTATCTAATAGCAAAGCTGTAGGCTTAGAGCAAACTCCGCAAGTTGCCGGGGGTGTTGATGTTGCATTTCCACCAACTAAAGTGAACAAAGGCTGCCCTTGGTTTACTTATATTCAGGTGTATACGTGTAACAACCCAGTTTAAAAGGCCACACCTGAAAGAGGCACAGCCGGTGTGCCTTTATGAATGTCTTTCCTTTACTGCCCTTCTCTTTTTTGTCATCTACTCGATTTCTGTGCTTGTAGCTGCTAGTAGATAATCACCAGTGCAAGATTAGTGTAAAGCCCCTTTACGAACGCGCAGGCCGCTGGCGCATCATAATGAAAGCAAATTTGGCGACGCTGGTCAGGAGCCCCTTTTGAATAAGGTGTTTCCTTACCTGTCATACGGACGTACAAAACAGGCGGGTTTACAAAAGCGCTTTGCCGTTATCAACCCGCCTGCTTCATTGCGTTATTTATGTAAAGGCTCTCCCGATTTTGCCGAAGTCATATGGTGGCTACTCATGGGCTCACCGGGCTTAATCACACTGTTGGTGTAACCGGGCTGAGGTTTTGTTGCCTCTTCTGCCTTTACTAAATTGCTCACTTCCTGGCTCAGGTTGGGCGCAGGCCCACTCAGGCTGCTTTCAGTGTTGAGTATTAAGGGGAGTCCGTCTTTACCACTGCCTATTACTACCACCTTGGCATTGTTTGATTTCGCCAATTCAATGGTGGCTTCGATACCACGCCATCTCAGGTAGGTTTCGGAGATGCCACCAGCCACGGTTTCCTGAAAGTCGGCAATACCTTGTGCTTCGGTTTTCTTGCGCTGTGCTTCTTTTTTCGCAACTTCAAGGCGCATTGCATATTCTTCATTCAGATAGCTCTGGTTGACTTTAGAGATAATTGCCTCATGCACTTTATCTGGCACATCCACCCGTTTTATCAGCATATCGTCCAGGTTCACTAAGGCGTGGCCATCTTTCATGTGGTCACTTTGTTCCAAAATCGATTCTTCTTGTATGTGTAATTCATCAAGCACATCTTTTAGTAACCGTTTTTGAATTGCCATACGTTGATGGCTGTACACCTCCTCTGCACGAAAGTCAGACACTATCATTCGTACCGCAGAAGCGACTTCGGGCAACACCATTTCCTCGAGGTAGTTTGGTCCCACTAACTGATGTAAATAAGGAACATGCTCTATAACTGGCCGATACCTGACCGTTACATTGAGTGTGATCCTGAGCCCCTCTTTGGTAATGGCATCAATGCTTTCGTGTGCAGTCTGAAAGCGGCCATTATAAATAATCAGCTTGTCCCAGGGCATCACCAACACGGTACCTTCTTTAAAATGCTGGTCCAGGTAAGTACCCCCACCAAAGCGTTTCCACAGTACAGCCACCTCACCGGAGTCGACTCTGATAAAAATAAACGGCACCAGTGCCACAATTAAGAACAAACAAATTAACAAGGTAAGGCCGGCCCTGAAGCGCCAGGACAATATGCGTTTGCGCCAGGCGGGTTTGTAGCGCCGCAGCACCCGCATGACCAGGTTGGCGATGAGGATCAACAGGCAGGCGCCAGCCAGCCCAATGAGCATCAGATCAGGTGGGAGGATTATATTCATGACGGTACTCCATCTGTTTCTACTTCATGATGTTCCATTAGTTGTCCTTCTACCATCTTCAAATGCACGTCTGCCAGGTGGAAATAAGCATCGTCATGTGTAATTGCGATCACGGTATTGCCACGGGCCTTGAGCCTGGGGAGTACCTGTTCATAGAATTTTCGTCTGAATATGGGGTCCTGATCGGCGGCCCATTCATCAAAAATATAAATTGGCCGGTTTTCCAATATGGTGCTCAGCAGCGCCAGGCGCTTCCTTTGGCCAGATGAGAGGTCTATGGTACTGAATTCGCCATCAGTCACGCTAACCTTGGCGTTCATTTCTAAAAAGGCCAGCCATTCGTCAATTTCTTCCTGGGAGGTGGCTCTGATCCCATAGAGCTGTTTAAACAGATGGAAATCGGCGAACACCGAGGTAAAAATACTGCGGAAGCTCTCGCGATCGGCATCGTGAATCGGCCGCCCGTCAAGAAAGATCTGCCCGGCCTGGAGTTCATATAAGCCGGTTAACATGCGAATAAAGGTGGTTTTACCGCTGCCGTTTCCTCCGGTAATAAAGGTAATTTGTCCACGTTTAACCGTTAAATCGACCGGACCAACAAAAAACGGACGGTCGCCGGGTTTACGATTATGCTGATAATACGCCCCTTCCAGCCTGAGCTCTTCAAAACTCTCAATGGGCTGTACCTGTGCTTTGCGAGGTGGCGAGGTTTCGGCTTGCTCGCGTTTTAAGTCGGCCTCCAGCGCCAGTACATTTTGCGCCGCCTCTGTGGCCGTTGTGAAGACCGGAATGCCACCCACAATACTGGTGATCGGGCCGATTAAAAACAAAGACGCCGTGGTGACTTTAATGACCACTTCAGGGTAAACATCGGATAACACGGGCACAAAAAACACCATGGCACCAGTTGCGGCGAAGAAGGTGATCTGCGAAAGCACAAAGTCGGTTGCAAACAAGGTTTTGGTAACCGTTTGCGCGCGCCGCGCCTTGCCTGATGATAACGCAAACTCATGTTCCAGATCGTCTGCTCTGGGGGCGCTCAGTTTTACTTCCTTAAAACCGTCGAGCAAGTCCGACAGGCGCTGGATTAGCTGGTTTTCGCTCTGAAATGCCAGCGCCATATTGCGTTGAATTTCGTTGGCTCTCAGTCTGTGAATACTGCCACCCAGCATGATCAGCAAACTCAAAACCACAAATGCCATAACTGAGTGATAGGCAATATAGAGTGAGGTAAAAAACACCAGGCTGATCGACTGCCCGATGATCACAAAGAGCTGAGCAGAATGAGAAATGGTTTGCAGCTCTTTGCTGAGCGTATTAAATATGCGCTCTTTGCCGATTTTCTCCAGCGTCGATAGCTCGGTATGTCGCACCGACTCAAACAGCTCAACACGCATATGGTCAATGGATCTTTCAACCATTCTTGCGGCTTTGGTCATCAGCCGCTGCTGCGTTAGGCCGTAGATCAGCACTGTCAGAGTAAACAGCACCAGATAGTAAAATACATGGTTTTCTTTGTGGATATCAGAAATGTTTTCTGCCACGTTATTGATAAGAGCAAGCACCAGTGCATTGGCAAGGCCAGAGATACAACCGAGTAATACAAAGGTCCTTTTTTTAATTTTAATGTTTCGACTTATTAAATCGTATAATACCATTTTTATTGTCTTTTCATTGTGTTACCAGTGGCCTGAAAGTCCGCCACTGGTGATAATACTGAGCGCTACGACGCAGTCAGAACTGCAATCCTTGTTATCTTATCTTGAGGATCTACTTCCTCTGGTTTTTAGTTTGCCTATTTTTCACCCGCAATCAAGCTGTGAATGCTGGCAATGCTGAACTTACTGTTGCTCCTCCGCTTCTTTTGGCTCTGCAAGACGTGTTTTAGCCAGTAATAGCACCAGTAAACTCACCAAAGGGGTAAAAAACAGGCCAATGAAAAAGAAACCCACAGGGCCTGCAAACGTGTTGCGGCCCCAGTAGCCAGAAAGTACACATAACACCAGATATAAAGTAACTAACATAATTTGCTCCTATAAACTGACAATCAGTTTGGTTTAACCTGTGAGCAAATAAACCAACAGGCGCGCTGCTGGTTTATTTGTGTTTTAGCCTCTCAACTTACGCTGTAGCTTGGGTGTCTTGAGTGCTGTTGCCTTTATCTTTTCGATACTTTGCTGCAATTTCAGAGATGTCTCCCTTAATACTTGCCAGATTCAGATCTAGCAAAGTACCGCCGTTTTCAAAGTGTCGGATAAACGTAGTACCTACCGCACTGGTAGACGCTGCGGATACTACTGGCATAAATGCGATTGCGCTAAGCGTGCCAATGATTGGTACTGACTTTAAGAAGCTACTAAGTCCTGCACCGCCCAAAGACTGTGGGAATGAGCCGCCAATCACCGCACTTACCGTACCGCGGATCTTATTGTCGCTATAAGACTGACCGTATACTTTGGCAATCTCACTGATCATCTTGATTTGTACCCCAGTCAGGGCCACCAAGTCGATTGCCGGTACTGGGATAAGCCCTGTACCGAATGACCATTTGGTGTACTTGTCGACAATAATGCGCGCTACCGCTTCGCGATTCTCAACCTCAACACTGACTGAATCCTGCTTTGCAGCAGCTTCAGCAGCCGCTGTGGCCTTGTCATCCTTCGCTGTTTTTGTCGCTGTCATGTTTTTTCCTCTATGATTGGAATGGTACCAACGTCGTTAAAAACTCAGTTGGCATAAACAGTTGTTAAACCCACCAAGTCAGGTAAAGCCTAGACCCTAACTTGCCCTTTTTCACTTTCCATGTCCTAAAACACAGCAAGTAAATGCGTTTAAAATGCAGTGAATTCGATACAAGCTCCCTAGTTCACTGCAGCTCTTTTATGTTTTTGCATTGGGGCCTCACTTTGGCTGCATGGCAAACTTCGGCCCCGTCACTTAATTACCCATCTGTCGTTCCGGGCCTCTATCAGTCATCCTGTCATCCCGGCCTCCGAGCCGGGAACCATCTAACCGCAACTCGACCTCACCCAATGTGCTTACTCACCGCCACAGTGGTCTGTGAGTAGATCCCGCAGCAAGTGCGGGATGACAGCGGTGTGGATGCTAATCAACAGTGCATCCTGTCAACCCGGCCCCCGAGCTCTTCGTCATCCCGCTCCCCGAGCTCTCGTCATCCCGGCCCCCGAGCCGGGAACCATCTAACCGCAACTCGACCGCCCCCTACCTGTCATCCCGGCCTCCGAGCCGGGAACCATCTAACCGCAACTCGACCTCACCCAATGTGCTTACTCACCGCCACAGTGGTCTGTGAGTAGATCCCGCAGCAAGTGCGGGATGACAGCGGTGTGGATGCCAATCAACAGTGCATCCTGTTATACCTGCTCATCATTTGTGATTCCGTTACATCTACGGATGCACCACATTTGCTCTACACCCTTCGTACCGGTCCACACCTGTCATCCCGGCCTCCGAGCCGGGAACCATCTAACCGCAACTCGACCTCATCCAATGTGCTTACTCACCGCCGCAGTGGTCTGTGAGTAGATCCCGCAGCAAGTGCGGGATGACAGCGGTGTGGATGCCAATCAACAGTGCATCCTGTTATACCTGCTCATCATTTGTGATTCCGTTACATCTACGGATGCACCACATTTGCTCTACATCCTTCGTACCAGTCCACACCTGTCATCCCGGCCTCCGAGCCGGGAACCATCTGACCGCAACTCGACCTCACCCTAGGTACTTACTCACCGCCACACAGTGGTCTGTGAATAGATCCCGCAGCAAGTGCGGGATGACAGCGGCGTGGGTTTAGTTAACTCTCCCGCCCCCACGTTTAAGCTTCATCTAACACCGTCTGACAGGCTTCGGTGCGGTGTTTATCGCTGTAAAAGATGATGTTGCGAATTTCTTCGGCAATACAGTCCGACTCAGTGCCGGTTTTCACATAGTTGCTGAACACCATAACGTTTTGATCTCGCTCCAGCAGGCGGTTAAAGCTGGTGACCCATGAGTACGGATAGCTGCCTGAATACTGTAAGAATTTTTCGTACTTTCTGAGGTTGGTTTCACTTGGATCATCGGGGCAGTCCGCCACTTTGCCGTACTGGTTAGGGTCGATATAGGTGACAAACCAGCCGTAGCCATAGTATTCACACGACGAGGAGCTGCCGGTGTTGGAATAAGGCGCAAATGCCGCCAGCTTCTGTGCTTCATTCAGAATTTTGTTGGTATACAAACCCTGATCCCATTTGTGCATGTCTTCCACGGTGGAGTACATATCACCGGCCGAGTAAAGCACGAGCGGATTGCTGTAAGGGTTAACCAGAATGTCTTCATAAGGGGCTGGCCCGCCCGTAGCCGGTGGGCGACCATTGGCCAGTGGCAGATACTGGTTGTCTTTATAGATATAGCCTGTGGTCATATCTGAATAGATCCCAATGGCGCTGAACGAGCCACTGTCGCTCATATCCAGCGGGTCGAGGATCTGCTCTTTAACGATATTACTGAACCAGAAACTGCGGTCGATGTCGCCTTGCGTGCCGGCCGCCAGTTGCTCAATGATGTTACCCACCAGATAGTAGTTGCAGTTACTGTATTCGTATTTGCTGCCCTGGCTGAACGATGGCTGCCCGCCCTGCTCTTCACAGGTACAAAAGCGATTGCCAAACCCTTCAGGACCATTCAGGTTCAGGGTTTTATCGTACAAATAAGGGCGCCAGCCCCAGTTGTTGTACACTTCTTCGTTGTCGCTGTAATTTGGAATACCCGACGACATGGCCAGCAGGTTGTGCAAGGTTACATCTGCACACTGGTTCTTTGGATACCAGGGCAGATAGTCGCCCACGGTTTCGGCTCTGAGATCTTTGCCTTCGAGCATGCGCATCAGGATAGCAGCGGCAAACGCTTTGGTATTTGAGCCAATCCGGTACTTAGACTTAACCGTGTTATCCGCCTTGTACTGAATGTTTTGCGGGCCGCAGTGGTACTCATACACCACTTTGTCTATTGAAGTAATATAAATAGTGCCGAAAAACACCATGGCATCGCAGTATTGCCTGACCGAGGTGTCTATCATTTCTATTTGTGATGCGGTGATAGTGGTGTCTTTCGCCGTACTTTTGTTTTGCAGGCACGATGCCAGAGCGAGGCTTATCAGGCACATCACCATGATATTCAGCCTTGATGGGTTTAACCATTTCATTGTTTTGATTCCTCAAATTTGACCACTTTGTTTGTCAACCTCAGCACCACTAACAAACCCCGGATTGCACGCCTTAACGTGCCGCTTTTGCCATTCCCACCAGCACCTTGCGGGTACCGGTATAAGCCTGACGGCCATGGGTAAATAGCATGTTGTCCAGCAGCAGAATGTCGTTGCGCTGCCAGGGGTAAGAAAACGTTAGCTCACGATAAACCTGATTGATCACATCAATGTCTTCCTTGGCAATCTCGCCGCCATCGCCGTAATAAGCGTTACGCGGTAAATAGTCTGCGCCAATGCTGTCGGGCATGTCCGTGTCTACGGCGGAGCAATGGAACAGGTGTGCCTGATTAAACCAGACCTTTTCACCCGTTTGCGGATGCGCCATGACCGCAGGCCGGAACTGTCGGGTCTGCAACCTGCCATCGTCGAACCATTCACACTGAATGTCGTTTTTCCAGCAATATGCTTCTACTTCATCGCGGCTTTGGGTCTGGAACACCTCCTGCCAGGGCAAATCTATGTCGCCGTAATTGCGCACATACATAATGCCGCGCTCTTCAAAGCGGGCTCTGAGCGCTTCGGGCAGTCGCTTGTAAACTTCACGGCTGTCGGCAAGGGGTGTATCACCGCCGGTGGTGGCGGGTAAAACGCAGAAAAAGCCCATTCGCATTGGCCAGCAATTGGAGTAGGCATTTTCGTTGTGTTGCAGGATCACCTGATCGGCGTGATATTCGGTGGTCGTATAAATGTTATTTCGCAGCGCGGTACGCGGTGAGGAGCGATAAATATACTGGCTTAACGGCTCGCCAAAGATCGTTTCCAGAATGGTACTGAACTGATTGGTGCTGACGATGTTGAGGCCGCGAAGCAGCGCGAAGCCATCGCGGTCAACCCAGGCATTAATTTCCTTCACGTTCGCCTTGACCCAGGCAAGACCACTTTGCTTTTGTCCTGAGAGATCATGGACCCGTTGATCTGTAGCGGCGGAGCTTAAGTCCATGTCTGGTGATAGTAACTGATCCATTTTATTCCCATCCTTTAATTAAGGTATCAAGTAAAATTTACATCGCAATTTTGACATTAATTGTTTGTTTTTTACGCACAACCAAAGTCAAATTAAAACAATTTAAAAACATATTGCTAAACAATAGACTACAAATCACAGTAGCTCTCTATTATTTCAACCACAGCACCCACCTGCTGATGCTGCAAAATTGACAAGTGATTGCCCGCTACTTCGTGGCAACGCACTTTGCCGTACAACGCCTGCCAGCCCATATCGGGCGCCAGAGATCGGCCTTCAAACTCATTGGTTTCGCGCGCTTTAATCACACAAAGCGGGCAATTTAGCTCTGCGGGCAACTGCACATCGGCCATCAGCTGACCACGAAACACCGCCTGCAAGCGCTGAAGTTGCTCGGCGCTAAAGTGATAGCCCGACTGCGCCATGGCATCTGCCAGGCAAACGGTTTGTTCCTCAACCGCTTTAGCACCGAGTTCACTAAGCTGCGCCGCACTGAAACCCAACGCAAAGAAGGTATTGAGGTTTTCAAGCATCAGCTTACTGGCCTGCGTGGCGCTGATAGCCACCGAGCTTTGCGTGGGTCTGGGCGTATCCAGTATGGTGACTGATGCCGCTGAGATATTTTGAGAGCCGGTTTCAGAGCCTTCATTCACACTTAAGCGCTGCGCCATTGCCAGCGCAATAAAGCTGCCAAAGGAGTGGCCGACAAGATGAACCGGACCAGAGTGCACCTGCGCAAGTGCCGACAAATAGTGCTGCGCCGTGGCGTCAACTGAGCCGACTACATCGGGGTCGTGCGCCACCACATCCGGTTGCAGGCCGTACACCGGGACTCGCTTATCCAGCCTTTGTACCAGTGACTGAAAGGCCATCAGCAGACCACCGGCTCCGGCTATCAGCACCACAGGTGTCACGCCCGGACTGCCAGCTTGCAGGCACAACAGGCTCTGAAGCGTCTCTGGCTGCTGCTGATTGGCCCGCTGGAAATCACTTAACGCCTGGGCCAGCGCACCAATGCGGCTATGCTGTAGCAATAAGGAAATGGGCACCTGTGCCTGCAGTGCATCGCACAATTCGCTGTGCAGCCGCATCAGCAACAAAGAATGGCCACCTAAGGCAAAAAAGTCGTCGCTCAGGCCCACCCGTGGGCAGTGCAGTAACTCACCAAGATAGTCACACAAATGGCGCTCGAGGGGTGTTGATGGCGCAACATAGTCTTGCGGCTCTGCCAGAGTCAGGATATCTGCCTCTCGCTCGAGTGCTTTTCTGTCCAGTTTGCCGTTGTGGTTATGGGGCAGCGTGGCTCGCGGTACAATCCACTGCGGCACCATGTAGGCTGGCAGCAGCTCGGCCACAGCCGCTTTAAGCAGAGCCACATCTGGCTCATCAGCAGATTCAATAAAGGCTATCAGCTGCTCGTGTTTGACTATCACCGCACAGGCATCAACCCCGCTTTGGGCCAGCAGTGCGCGCTCTATTTCGCTCAGCTCAATACGATAACCCCGCACCTTCACCTGCTCGTCCAGTCGGCCTAAAAAGTGCAATGCACCGTCCACCACTCTGACCTTATCGCCGGTTTTATAGCAGCGCGTTTGCGTATGGGGATTGAGCACAAAGGCTTTGTCTGTCTTCTCCTTATCGCCCAGATAACCCAGTGCCAAAGCAGGACCGCTGATATACAACTCACCGGCAAGGCCGTCCGGCAGCGCCCTGAGCTCACTGTCGAGCACATGTGCCGTTACCCCAGCCAGAGGCAAACCAATGGGCACAGACTCGCCCTGGAAGTGGGTCACATCCTGAAGCGTGGCGGAGATGGTGGTTTCGGTCGGGCCATAAGCGTTAATAACCCGAACAGACGCGCCATAATGTGCCTGCCAGGCCCGCAGTGCCGCGCTTTGCATTTGCTCGCCACCAACGGTGATGATGCGCATTGCACTGCCCAAATCAACTGGATTGACCGCCAGCTGCTGCCAGTAAGCCGTTGGCAGGCTCATCAGACTCAGCTGCGCATGACGCGCCAAGTCCGCCAGCGCCTGACTATTGAGCAATTGTTCCTGCTCGGCCATCACCAGGGTTGCGCCACTGAGTAAGGTACAAAATACTTCTTCGGCAAAAACATCAAAGCTACAGCTGGCAAATTGCAGATAGTTGTCATCTGGCGTAATAGCATAATTGCTTTGCAAAGCAGCCACATAATTAAGCACACTGCGATGCGCCACTTGCACGCCCTTCGGCTCCCCGGTTGTGCCCGAGGTGTAAATCACATAACAAGGCGCATCGCTGTGGCAGGTGCGCTGCACACACAACGTCGGCTGAGCCGATATTTCTGCCTCACACGCAGCCAGGTCTACCACAGGGCAGCCCGGTGTTGCGCCCTGCCAATCCTGCTCTGTCGTGAGCAACACCGCAGCGCTTGCATTGTTAAGCATATATTGCCGTCTTTGCTCGGGCAGCGCGGGGACCAGCGGCAGGTAGCATGCCCCCAGCTTTAGCGCGGCCAAAATAGCAATGATCAGCTGTGGTCCGGGCGCTAAACACACCGCCACCACGGCCTGACCTGCCTGAATACTGTACTGTGACAACAGATAATTCGCGAGCCTTGCTGCGGCGTCATCCAGTTCGGCATAGGTCAGGGTTACAGCGGGCTGCTCAATCCCGGATGGATAGTAGCGAATAGCCGTGCACTGCCCATGACTTGCCCTGACGTGCTCAAACGCCTGTTGTAAGGTGTTATGGTCGATGCTCTGTGCCTTTGCACCGGACAACTCGAACTGTGCCAGCGGTGTAATTTGCTGTGGCTTTATCAGCGGCAACCCGGCCAGAGTCGCTTCTGGTTTAGCCATAAAGACCGCCAGCAGTTCGGTGATTAAAGCCAAACTTTGCTGCGCCTGCTCGCACGTCAGCAGGGCTTCGCGATAGCTGAGGGTCAGCGACAGCTGACTTGCCACGCCAACCACAAAAGTGACGGGGTAATGGGTCTGATCCCGCTCCGAGCAGACTGTGACCTTGAATGGCCCGGAGTCTTGCGCCAGCGGATCGCTTGGGAAGTTTTCAAATACATACAGGGCATCGAACAGGTCACCGCCGTTGTCAATCTGGCTCCATTGCTGGATTTGTGACAGTGGCGTGTGGGCATATTGCGCCAATGATGCCTGTCGCTCTCTGATCTGCAACAGGTAGTCGTTAACCGTCAGCTGCCCAGGGGTATTAATCAACACCGGCTGAGTATTAATATACAGGCCGACACGCTCGGCTACACGAGGCAGAGATTCCGGACGTCCGGATACGGTCTGACCAAACAACACATAGTCACTCTGACAACAGGTGCGCAGCCAGTAGGCCCAGGCGCCCTGGATCACCTGATTAAGCGTTAATCCTCTTTGCTTTGCAAAGTCACTTAGCTGGGCGGTGAAATCCGCGCTCAGTGTTTCTGTTATCTCACTGACGCTGTGGTTTTGTTTGTCTCTGATAGCCAGGTGCTCAGTGAGCAGCGTGGGTGTGTCGACCTGTGCCAGCTGTTGCTGCCAGAACGCCTGCTCAGCGTGTTTGTCGCGTTTATCAAGATACTCAACGTAATCGCGAAAAGGGTCGGCAAGCGTTTGCATCATGCGCGTTTGTACCCGGGCCTGGTAGTGCTCAATCAGCTCGGCAAACAACACCGGCAGCGACCAGCCATCCATAATCATATGATGATACGTCCAGATCAGTCCGTGGCAATGCTCGCCAAAGGGCACCAGTCGCAAACGCATACAAGGCGCGCGTTGCAAGTCCAGGGGCTGTTGATATTCCTGCGCCGCTATCTCGGCCAAACGCACTTTCACCTGTTCATCGAACGGCTGTGGCTCATCCATCTGCAACGGCAAGGCACACTTGTCATAAACCACCTGCACGGGCTGATGTGCGGTGACAAAAAACGCCGTCCGCAAAATTGAGTGGCTGGCAGTCAGCTGCGTCCAGGCGTAGGCGAATGCCTCGGTGTCCAATGCGCCATCCAGCAGCATCACAGATTGCTCCAGATACGCTTTATTGTCAGTGCCCTGGGCGTGAAACCACATCCCCTGCTGTAATGGCGTCATCGGATAAATATCGGCCACACCCTGCCCGGCTTTGCCCATCAGCTGGGTTAACTGCGCGCGGTCAAGCTGCGGCAGTAACGGGAAGTCACTGGGCGTTGGGCAGTGTTCGGTTTGTGCTAAACAGTGAGCAAGCACCTCTTTAATCGCCTGCTCAAAATACGTACTCAGCCGCTGTGCTTTTTGCTCGGTATAATATTCTGGTGCGCATTCCAGCGTCACAGCCAAACGCCCCCCGCTCACCGCAGCGGTAATTTGCAAGGCCGCAAACACCGCATCGGCTTCGCTTCGAAGACTGCCCGTGGGTTCAGAGGCATCACCAAGCAACCCGCTGTGCTCCAATACAGTGTCCAGCTGCCCGAGGTAATTAAAGAAAGCTTGCGTGCGGGTGTCTATCGTCAGTGATGCCCGGACCTTCGGATCTGGGTGGGTATAACACAGCGCACCAAATTCGCTGCCATGGCGGGTCGTCCAGGCCAGTTGCTCTTTAACGGTGCAGATCACCTCGGCCAGCGCCTGCTCAGATTGACCAACCGGGCTGCACATACGCAGCGGGAATAACGCGGTGAGCCAGCCAATGGTGCGACTGGCATCGAGCGCGCCTTTGAGCTGAGCGCGGCCATGGCTTTCAAGCATAACCACCTGCTCTGGACGCTCGTAATAACGCAGTGCCGTCCACTGCCAGGCGCTCAGCAACAGGGTTTGAATGGTACTCTTGTATGCCCGGTTCGCGTCATTTAACAGCTGTTGAGTCTGAGCCGGGCTGAGCTGAATTTTACTGCAGATGGCAGCATTGTGCTTGCTACCCGAGGCGCTGCCCCCCAGTGGCCGCTGGTTTTGTGTGGCTTTCGCAGCTTTCTGCCAGCTGGCAAGATACTGACTCTCGCGGGCCTGCTCTTGCAGATAAAACGCGATGGCATCCAAAGAGGCACTGGCCGGTGGCAAGTGCACAGCCTGAGCGTTTTGCGCCTGAGTACATGCCTGCTCAAGGTCGGCCAGTAAAATACGCCAGGAAACACCGTCAATTATTAAGTGATGGGCAACCAGCAGCAGCCGATTGCTTTGCTCTGTATCGGGCGTGGCAATATGACACACTTTCATTAAGGGCGAGCCATCGAAAGTAAAGCCAGCCTGCGCTTGCTCACTGAGCTCAGCAAGTGCCTCTCGCCATTCTACACCTGAGGCACTGAGGTCGTGACATTGGCACACCTGTTTGCTCTCGAGCTGCTCGCCAATGTACAAGTGTGCATGGTTCCTGACCGTCAGCCGCAGCGCGTCATGACAGGTCAGCAGACCCTGCATGGCATCACATAAATGACTAAAGGAGAGCGATTTATCGACGCTCAGCATGACGGCCTGATTCCAGTGCTCGGGGACTGCAAATGCCTGAGCGAAAAACCACTGCGCAATGGGATGAGGGGTTAATTTACCAACGAAATGCTGCTGCTCGCAGTCGCTCTGCTGTGCACGCCCATCGTCGCTAACAAAATTCGCCGCCAATGCCGCCGCCGTGCTGTGCGAAAAAATATCGGCCACTGACAGGCTAATGCCCGCGGCTCTGGCCCGGCTGGCAAGCTGAATGGCCAAAATAGAATCGCCACCACTGGCAAAAAAGTCATCCTGAGCCTGCATGTCTGGTTTGTTCAGTAAGGTTTGCATCAGCGCTAAAACCGGGTTGTGCCCGGCGTTTGTGGCACTCGGCGTATCTAGCTGCGTCACCTGCTCACCACCTTTCTGCTTTGCCAGCTGCACCAGCGCGCGGCTATCCAGCTTGCCGTGGGCCGTCAAAGGCAGTGCGTCCAGCATCACAAACGCGCTCGGTACCATATACTCGGGCAGTCGTGAGCGCAGCTGACCGCGCAGATGTTCAGCCAGTTCGCTCCGGGACGACAACGACTCTGGCACCACAAACGCCGTTAGTTGTTTATTACCTGGCTGCGTTTGCGTTATCAGCACCGCGCATTCGGCTACGGCTGTAAGCTCGCGTAGCTGGTGTTCAATTTCAGCCAGCTCAATGCGATAACCGCGTAATTTGACCTGCGCGTCGTTTCGGCCCACATAAGCAATGCGGCCGCTGTTGAGTCGCCGGACCAAATCGCCACTGCGATACACGCGCACGCGCTCGCCATTATCCTGAGTGAATTCGGTGAATTGCGCATCGCTCAGCTGCGGTTGATTGAGATACCCCAAAGCCAGCCCTGGCCCGGCAATACAGAGCTCGCCAACCATGCCATCGGGTACACTGCGACCTTGCTCGTCAATAATATAAACCGCACAGTTATCAACCGGCAGGCCGATATCCGGCAGCGCTTCGCAGGGCTGAGCAACCTCGCCCGAGGTTGCAACCACAGAGGCCTCAGTCGGGCCATAGTTATTGATCAATTTAAAGTGATGCTGAGCGCGCACGGGGTTGAGCCGGTCGCCGCCCACCAGTAAGTATTCCAGCTGAGTGGGGGCAAAGTCGGCGTCTGCCAGCATCACTTCGGCGATTGGCGTGGCCAAAAAGCAATGGCTTACCGCTTCACGGCTCAGCACGGCCGATAGTCGCTGCGGGTCATTCAGCTCGTCGCGGCTAACAAAAACCAGCGAGGCATTGGCACTGAGATAAGGCCAGATCTCCCAGGTCGCGGCATCAAAGGCGATGTTGGCCGTCTGACTGCCAACGCTATGCTCGTCCAGCGCAAAGGCACGCTGATGCCAGTGGCATAAATTGCTAAGCCCGCGATGCGGGATCATCACGCCCTTGGGCTGCCCTGTGGTGCCCGAAGTATAAATGACATATGCCAGAAGGTTTGTGTCGATTGCGGGTAACGGCTGCTGCGCATAAACCGCACATTGCCCGGGCAGTTCAGGGCTGTCCAGCCATACCTGTCTGCAGGCCGGGTAAGCGTCAAACTGTCCGGCAAAGCGCGTTTGCGTTAACAGCCACTGACTGGCGCTGTCTCTGATAATATGCTTAATACGTGCCTCTGGATAGTCGGGTGACATGGGCACATAGGCCCCACCGGCTTTAAGCGTTGCCAGCATGGCCACCACTAAGTCTATCCCGGCATCGCAACTAACCAGCACCCTTTGTTGTGGCTTAAGCCCCTGCCCGACGAGATACTGTGCCAGCGTGCAGGCACGCTGCTCCAGCTCGCCAAAAGTGAGTGTGCTGTTAGATTCAGGCGCTTTGATTGCCACTTTGTCGGGTGTCTGGCGTGCATGTCGGGCAAGTTGTTCAACCAGCGTGGTGTCTGGTACCGGATGCGATTGTCCGCTAATGGCCTGATAACGCGCCTGTGTTAACGGGACTTGTGCAATATCCAGCTCGGGGCTGCGAGTAAGTGCGGCCAGCATCACGCTGAATGCCTCGCTCATGCGGGCAATACTGGCGGCATCAAACAAGGCGGTGTTGTAGCACCAACTGAAGCGCAGTCCGTCATCGGTTTGCACCGCACTGAGCTCAATGTCGAATTTGGCCGTCACAGACACCGCCTGCTCAGCCTGTACAGCTATATCAGCCAGCTGTAACTGGGTGTCCAGCTGCGGGTTGAGTGCAAAGCTTAACTGGAATACGCCCTGATGACTGAGGTCGCGTGCCACATTGAGTGCATCCAGGATCTGCTCAAACGGCATCGCCTGATGCGCCTGAATATCCATCAACAGCGCTTTTTGCTGCGCCAATAGCTCGCTGAACGTCATTTCTGGCGTGAAACGCGTGCGGATAGGTAAGGTATTAATAAAAAACCCGACCAGCGGCTGCAACTGGCTGTGCTCACGACCGGAGAATGGCGCACCGATCACCACATCAGCGCTGCGACTGTATTTACCCACAAACAAAGCAAATGCGGTTTGCAACCAGGTAAACAGCGTGATGTCGTTATCACGGCACTGCGTCTGGATCTGCTCGAACTCTTCTGTATTAAGGTGTGCAAGATGCACAGCACCATGATTTGCGGATGTGCGCGTTCTGGCTCTGTCCAGCGGCAACTGATGCAGTGGCGGGGCATCTGCCAGATTAGCGCGCCAGAAGTCTCGGTGTACCTGCAAGGACGCGTCATCCAGGTTAGTGCGTTGCCACTGTGCATACTCAGCATATTGCAGCGGCAAAGGCTGAGACAGCCACTCGGGTAACGGCTGGCCTTTGGCAAAATGCTGATAAAACGCCGCCAACTCAGCGGTTAAAATCGCTAAAGAGTGGGCATCGGCAGCGATATGATGCACATTCACCCGCAATTTGTGTACATCGTCGGCGCATGCCATCACAGTCAGTCGCAGCATCAACCCCTGGCTTAAATCAAATGCCTGCATGGCATCGTCGCGCTGTGCGCTGAGCCAGCGTTGCTGCTGCGCGCGCGGGGTCAGCGAGCGTGCATCAATATAAGTCAGCGGCAGTGCAAAGTCTTCACTGACCACTTGCTGTGGCCCTTGCGCCTCATCCTGTATTATCTTGCTGCGCAGCACCTGGTGGCGGCTAAGAATAGCCTGCCATGCCTGCTTAAATGCAGCCAAATCCAGTGGTCCATTGAGCGTAAAAGTGCCGGGCATATGATACTGCGCCGAATCTGACATCATTTGCTCGACCGTCCACAGCCGCGCCTGTGCAAACGACAAGGGCAAAGGCGCTGAAGTATCAGCTCGTGGAATGTCCGCAGTCAGCGCTATATCGGCGTCGCCCTGCTCTATCACTTTAGCCAGCTCAGCCACAGCGGGATTTTGAAACACATCCTTTAACGTGACTGGCAGGCCATGCACTTCCCTGAGCCGGCTAACCAGCTGAGTAGCAAGCAGTGAATGTCCTCCGAGGCGGAAGAAGTGGTCGTCCAGACCAACCTGCTCAACGCCCAGCAAGGCAGAAAAACACCCGGCAACGGCCCGCTCAGTTTGTGTACCTGGCGCCCGATAGGCCGCCTCCTGGCGCAATACGTCCAGTGCCAGCAGGGCTTTTTTATCAATTTTGCCATTACTGGTCAGGGGTAATGCATCCACCACCACCACATTGGTTGGCAGCATAAATTCGGGCAGTGTGCTGCGCAGATACGCTTGCACCTGAGTGAGCGGTTCATCCAAATGAATGCCACTAGCAGGGACCACAAAAGCGCTGATCCGCGCGCCCTGCTGATCATTACGATTAAGCAGCACACTGACGGCCTGAAGCTGAGGGTGCTGGCGCAGCTGGTTTTCAATTTCACCCAGCTCAATGCGATAACCACGTACTTTAACCTGATCGTCGGCGCGACTGATGTAGGTCAGCTCACCATCGGGCAGAAATCGCACCAGATCGCCGGTTTTATAAAGCTTTTTGTCGCCAGGTGCGGCGAACGGATCAGCAATAAAGCGCTCGGCATTAAGCGCCTCTCTTTGCCAGTAACCCCGGCATACGCCCTCGCCACCCACATACAATTCACCTACCGCGCCCATGGGCAGCAACTGTTGGTGCTTATCCAGTACATAGCATGAGGTGGTTGGAATGGCATGGCCGATATTGCTTACGCCCAGCGCCAGATCAGCCTGTGTGAGGCGTTTAAAAGTCACATGCACTGTGGTTTCGGTAATGCCGTACATATTAATAAGCTGACAATTATCAAAACGACTGGCCCAGGGCTTGAGTTTACCCGGCTGTAAGGCCTCACCGCCAAAAATCACATAACGCACCCGGCATCGTGCCTGCTCGGCCTCGGGCAAAGCGCACACGGCTGATTGCAACACATAAAAAGCGCCCGGTGTTTGGTTGAGTACCGTGACCTTTTCGCTCAGTAAGCAGCGGGCAAAGGCCTGCGTATCCTGGCTCACCGCTTTGCTTACCACCACCAGTTTGCCGCCAAACAGCAAAGCGCCGTACATTTCCCAGACCGAAAAATCAAAGCAAAATGAATGGAACAGGGTCCACACATCGTGCTCATTAAAATCAAATAAAGCAGGCTCAACGTGCAGCAGACGCACCACATGGCGGTGCTCTATCTGCACACCTTTGGGGCGCCCTGTGGTGCCCGAAGTGTAAATCATATAAGCCAGATGCTGCGGCTGAATATCCAGCGCCAGATCATCGCCAATTGCAATACCCCGATAAATCGCATCATCGTCTATGTTGATTATCTGCTCTGCACAGCTTGCAAAACGCGCCTGGGTGTCGTTGTCGACTATCAGCCAGCGACTGCCAACATCATCAATAATGTATTCAATCCGCTCTTTGGGATAATCCGGGTCTATGGGCACATAGGCAGCCCCGGCTTTTAAAATCGCCAGTAAAGTCACCACCATGTTCACCGAGCGGGTAACACTGACCGGCAGCATCGCTTGGGGTGTAATGCCGCTTGCGATCAGTACTCTGGCCAGCCGATTGGCGCGGTTATTTAGCGCCTCGTAACTCAGGCGTTCGCACTCATCGACCACCGCTATCCGCTGGCCAAATTTTTGCACCTGCGCCTCAAACAGGCTAACCAGCGTCTGGCTGGTGTCCCAGTGTGTGTCTGCATACTGGGCATATGCCAAAATTGCCTCGGTTTGCGACTCGCTGAGCAACCCAACTTGTCCAATCGGCGTTTGCGGCGCAGCAACCAGTTGCTCAAGCATAACGGCAAAACTCTCGGCCCAGTGGGCGATGGTCTCGCTGCGATACAGGTCGCTGTCGTACTTCCAGTTGAGTGTCAGTGCATTTGTTTCAATGTCCAGAATGGCGCTCAATTCCAGGTCGCATTTAATGTCAATCTCATCACTGGCCTGGGTTTGCTCCAGGGTGCTCAGGCCGGGTAAATTAAGCGCCTGCGCTGAAGTATTTTGCTCCAGCGTAAACAGGATCTGCACCAGGGGATGGTGGCTCATATCGCGCTCACACTGTAGCGCTTCGACCACTTTATCAAACGGCACCTCACGATGCTCAAACGCCGCCAGGATCAGCTCCTTTTGCTGCGCCAGCCAGGCGTTAAAACGCATCGACTCATCAATACTGGCGGGGATCACCAGAGTATTGACGAACAGGCCAATAATCGGCGTCAGCTCAGGATAATCGCGCCCAAGCACCGGCGTACCAACCACCACCTGCTCGTTTTGCGTGACTCGGCCGATAAACAACATAAAGCTGCTCAGTAACCACATAAACGGCGTGACGGATTGTTGTGCACTGTGGGCCTGAATGTGCCCAGTCAGCGCTGCGCTTAATGTCTGACGATAAACCCGGCCGCACTGGGTTTGCACCGCCGGGCGAACAAAGTCCCCGGGCAGCGACTGAATAGGATCCAAACCTTGCAACGCTTGCTGCCAAAACGAAAGTTTGTCGGCCAGATACTCAGCCGTCAGCGTGTTTTGCTGCCAGCTGGCATAATCACCATACTGGACGCTCAGTGGCGCCAGTTGCGGGGCGTTCTGCAGCCCTAACTCTGCACTGTAAAGTGCCTCAAGCTCCCTCACCAGTACTTGCATCGACGCACCATCGGACACGATATGATGCATGTTAAACGCCAGATAATGGGTCTGCTGATCTGAAATCACCAGCACCCGCAGCAGCGCATCGTGGCTTAAGTCAAATGGCTGGGCCAGAAACTCGCTCAGCTGGTCGCGAATAGCCTGCGCACGGCCCGCTTTGGGCCACACACTGGCATCTCGCCAATCAAACGGAGTGTCGAGCGTGTCGGCCACCTTTACAACTACGCCCTGTTCGCTTTCATTGCTGGCGATAAAGTGACTGCGCAGGGATTCATGACGGGCAATTAGCGCGGCGATACTGGCTTTGAGCGCGGCAATATTCAGCGCCCCGGTGAGCACAAATTCAGCGGGCATATAATACTGGCTGCTGCCTTGCAGCTGCTCGATAAACCACAGTCCCTGCTGGGCAAAACTAGCAGGCAAAGGTCCTGAACGGTCAACGGGTGTAATCGCCGTATGCGACGATTCAGCCGCGCCGCGCTGCTGTTGAAAATACGCGATGATGTCGGCTTTATTCGCCACGATGCGCTGTTTAAGATCGGCCGGGAAATCCCCTTTTTGCTTAAACGCTAATGCCCCGTTTTTTTCATACAAGGTAATGCCCGCACGCAATGCATCCGCGATTAACTGCTCAATTGCTATCAACTGTTCCGTCATTACAAAAACATCTCTTCTGAAGTGTCGTTTTCGTTATCATCCTGAGCCTGCTCTGCCATGGCCTGATGGATCTCAATCCATTGCGCCAAAGCTGCCACTGTAGGGCGCTCAAACAGAGTTCTGACCGACATGCCGACCCCGAATTGTGCCTCAATCAGGCCAATGCATTGTGTCGCCAGCAAGGAATGGCCGCCCAGGCTAAAGAAGTTGTCTGTTACGCTGATTGATGTGCGCGCTAATACCGATGCAAGGATCTCGGCAAGGGCTGCTTCGGTGTCGTTGCGCGGTGCAATCTTCTCAGTCGGCGAGTCGCACTGCGCGCCTAAAGCATGCAGCGCTTTTACATCAACCTTGCCGTTGACAGTCAAAGGCAGTGCAGCGATCAGCACATAGCGATACGGCACCATATAGGCCGGTAAAGACTCGCTGAGGCGCGCCGACAAGGCGCCAGACAATTGGGCATCAGCCAGCACAACTGCGCCGGGCTGTTCACTTTTTTCATCCGGACTCACGACCAGGTAGGCTTCGAGGTTATCGGCCGTTTCATTGAGCAACACCACAGCCTGTTCAATGCGGGGGTCTTGCTGCAACAGCTCAGCAATTTCCTGTGGCTCAATGCGATAGCCCCTTAGCTTCAGCTGGCTATCAAGGCGATGGCAAAACTGCAATGCGCCAGGAGTGCCATCGTCGTTCACCGACCAGCGCACCAGATCGCCACTGCGATAAAAACGCTGCTCACTTTGCTGCGCCCCGACAGGCAGCCAGACAAACTTTTCAGCGCTGAGGTCGTTGCGATTCAGGTAACCCTGCGCCAGGTTATCGCCGCCGATATACAGCTCGCCCGTCACACCCACCGGCACCGGCTGCATTTGCTCATCCAGCACCAGCAAATGAGTATTGGCGATGGGCTGACCAATGGGCACCTGCACCAGAGACTGGCCATGAAGCCGTGCAATTTCCGACTTATCGCAGTGATAAGTGCTGGTGCCTACCGTGGCTTCGGTCGGGCCGTATTCATTGACCCAGATAACATTTGGTAATCGCGCGCTCAGCTCCACCAGCAGTGCAACCGGCAGCGCTTCACCGCCCACAATCACCTTGTGCGGCGCTGCAAAACTGCGCTCGTCCGACAAGCCGCATTGTTTCAGTACAGCAACCACGCCCTGTAAATGGGCCGGAGTGACTTTAAACAGACCGGCAACCTCACCACACAAGCGACTGGCAAGCTGCTTTAACATGCGCTCGTCATCAGCCAGCATGTCGATGCACACACCTTGCAACAAGGCAGGCCAGACGGCGGTTACCGTAGCATCAAACGCCAGCGGCGTGCTCACGGCACTAAAGCTGAGGTTTTCATCGACATACTCATGGCAGGCATGGTCAAGATAAAGCACCAGATTACCCTGAGTGATCGCCACGCCTTTTGGCTGGCCGGTGGTGCCCGAGGTATAGATCACATAGGCCAGGTCTGAATGCTCGCTGCTGGCAAAGTGGTCGCGCACCTGATTAGGCTGCCAACTCTCTGGCTTATCCATCACCAGCACCGACAGCGGTGGCTGCTGCACGGCATCAATGACAGGTTTTAACTGCGCTATTAACGAGCTGCTGGTCAGCAACCAGCTTGCGCCACTGTCACGGATCATAAACTGACATCGGGATGCGGGCAGCGTCGGATCAATGGGCACATAGGCGGCACGCACCTTAAAGACCGCCAGCATGGCCACCAGCTGGTCGCATCCTGCGCTCAGGCACAGGGCAATGCGCGCGCCCGGTTTTACGCCCTGCTCCAGCAGGTAACTGGCCAACGTACTGGCCTTATGCTCGAGCGCCTGATAGCTGAGCATACAGGCATCGGCATCGCGCACCGCAAGCCCGTTTGCATCGTGCTTTGCCCGCGCACTGACCCGCGTGTGAATGCACTGCGAGTCAATCGTTTTATCTGCGCCCTTAATATTCACCAGCTGCTGCTGACGAGACTGGGTGAGCACAGGTAAGCGATGCACAGTGTGCTCCGGAGATTTCAAAATGGCGCCGATCAGCACCTCAAAGGATTCGGCCAGCGCCGCGATGGTGGCGGGTTTAAACAGGGCCGAGCTAAAGTTCCACTCCAGCTCTATGCCATCGCCGTTTTCGATGGCGTTTACCTCCAGATCAAACTTCATCATAGGCTGTTCTGGCGCTTCGACTTCAATGTGCAGCTGCGGCAGCACCAGATCAGTTGTTTCGTTGTTTTGCAGCGCAAACAAAATCTGGAAAACAGGCTGGTGTGCGAGATTTCGCTCGGGCTTCAGCGCTTCGACCAGTTGCTCAAAGGGCAGTGCCTGATGCTTAAACGCATCCAGGATCACCTGTTTTTGCTGCTCCAGCAACTGATTAAAGCTTTGCTCTGACTCAGTGCGCGTGCGTATCACCAGGGTGTTGACAAAGAAGCCAATTAAATTGGCCACTTCGTTGTGCTCTCGCCCCGCAACCGGCGAGCCAATCACCACGTCGTCGGTCTGGCTGTAGCGCTGTATCAACAGTGAAAACACCGTATGCAGCCACATAAACAAGGTGACGCCTTGTGCCTTGCAGTGCTCGTGAACTGCCCGCGTGAGGGCCGCACTGAGCCGTTGGGTATGGCGTAAACCGCTGAGCTGGGCCATGGCCGGGCGAGGATAATCGAGCGGCAACTGATGAAGCGGCGGATAGCCATCCAGTGCCTTCAGCCAATATTGCAAATCTGCCTGACCGCCGTCTTTAGCCCAGGTATTGCGCTGCCAGTAAGCAAAGTCGCCATATTGCACAGCTAAGGGCTGAGTGAGCTCTGCAGGCAGCTGATAGTCGTCTTCTTTGGCAAAATGGCGATAGAAGGCAATGAACTCTCGCACCAGAATCGCCATCGACCAGCCGTCGCTGGCAATGTGATGCATATTAAAATGCACCCGATAGTCGTCTTTGCCAAACTTAACCAGCAAGACCCGCAACAGCAGATCCTGGCTGAGATCAAAGCGGTCGGTTGCATTGGCATGCGAAGCCTGCTGCCAGCGCTGCTGACGGGCACGTTCACCCATTTTGGTGAGATCGAGCTGTGTCAGCGGTAAATCGAACTGACTGCTGACCTGCTGGACAGGTTCAGCTGAGTCCGCGACTTTTACGATCCGCGAACGTAACACCTCATGGCGGGTTATCAGGGCATTGAGCGCTTCGCTAAACGCGGCTTTGTCGAGCGTGCCGCTGAACTTAAATCCGGCAGGCATATGATATTGCGTGCTGGACGCCTGAAGCTGTTCAATCAGCCACAATCTTTGCTGTGCAAACGACAGGGGCAAGGGCTGCTGGCGCGACACAGGCACAATCGTTTGTGCGGCGGCGATTGGGTCACACTGCTCCAGCACCTGGGCCAGCGCCGCAATGGTTGGCGTTTTAAATAGCTGAGGGAGCGTTATCTCCAGGTGTTTCTGCTGGCGTATTTGGCTGATCAGCTTAATGGCCAGCAGTGAATGGCCGCCGAGGTCAAAAAAGCTGTCGTCCAGATCAAAATGCTCCGTCAGCAAAACATCGCTGTAAAGCTGATACAAATAAGACTGCATGGGCGTAAGGGCCGCTAGGTCGATGCTTTTATTGACTCTGGCCTCTCGTTGCTGCGCCAGCGCTTTGAGTGCTTTGCTGTCCACTTTGCCATTGGCCGTGAGCACAATGGCCTCAACGCGATTGAACTGCCCCGGGATCATGTACGGCGGCAGATATTGCGCCAAATGATTGCGTAAATGACTGTCTGGCGGGACTTTGCCGTTAAGGTAGACAATATGAGCCTGCAACAATTGCTGGGTTTCATCGACCGTCACCGCGCAGTCGCGTATGCCATCGAGTTCGCGCAGATAATGGCAAATCGCATTCAAGTCGATGCGATAGCCGCGCAGCTTAATTTGTTCGTCTGAACGACCATAATATCTCAGGTAGGCCAGCCTGCCCTGCTCATCACTGTGCCACTTTACCAGGTCGCCACTGCGATAAAAGCGCACTGGCGGTTGCCCGGCAAAGCTCAGGGTAACAAACTTCTCCTCATTCAGCGCATTCTGGTTAACGTAACCCGGACTCACCACGGCCCCGCCAATCAGCAGCTCCCCGGGTGTGTTGGCCGGTACAGGCTGGTCACATTCATCGACCACCACCATAGCAACACCCGCATTGGGCAGGCCGATTGGTACGTCCGGATGACGTAACGTCGCGTAAGGGTTCAGATCCGGGGTCAGCGCAAACACGCTACAGCCCACCGTTGCTTCCGTTGGGCCATATTCGTTTATCCAGGTGCAGGCTGGCAGCTTTTCGCGCAGCGCAAGCAGTAAATCGGCATCCAGCGCCTCACCGCCGATCACCAGCGTATGAGGCGCACTGTTACTGCCCAGTTCATCCATCAGTGCCTGAACGGCCCGCAAATGCGCCGGTGTGAGCTTAAACAGGCGCGGTCGGATGGCATTAAACAACAGCTCAGTGATGGCCGCCAGCTGGTGCGGCCCCTGAGTCACAATTTCAACCTCACCGCCGCACAACAGCGGCGGCACCAGTGCGGTGATAGTGGCATCAAACGCTAAAGGCGTGCTCACCACCGCCAGCGGCAAGGTTGTATCGGCATCCAGATAGGTATCCATGGCATGAGATAAATACACATTCAGGTTGCCATGGGTGATCATCACGCCCTTTGGCCGCCCGGTAGAGCCCGAGGTGTAAATGATATAGCACAAGCGCTGTGCATCCGTGAGCGTTGATTCTCCCAGCTCTTCGACGCCAGGCACGGACACCGGATAACCGGAAAAGTTAGACTCAACGTCAAATAAATCATCCAGAAACAGAAAGTCGGTGGCACTTTCGATTAGTTTCTCGGTGTCATCGCTGAGTGCCAGTATCATAACAATATCAGCATCTTCAACGATGTAAGACAGGGGTTTTTCCGGTGTGTCGTAGTGTAAAGGCACATAGACATGGCGGGCTTTAAGAATAGCCAGTACCGCAATAACCATGGCGGGGCCGGAGGGCAATAACAGCGCCAGGCGGCTTTGTTCTTCAAACCCCATCTCAAGCAGGCAGTGCGCCAACTGATTCGCCCTTTGTTCTACTTCAAGGTAAGTATAGGATTCGCCGTTACACCGCAACGCAACACTGTGTGGCTGGAGCTCGGCAATGGCACTGAAATGGTGGTGCCAGCCAATATCGCTGCCTGGCTCGTGGTTTTGTGGCGCACTGAATGCAAGTAGTTGCGTCAGCTGGTTCGCATCAACCAGACTATGGGCACCAATGCGCTGCTGCGGCGCATCCAAACAAGCGCCCAGTAACTGAGTATACTGGCGGGCAAACGACTCAATGCTGTGCTCCTGCCACAAGGCGCTGTCGTATAGCCATTCAACGGCAATGGTATCGCCGCAGTCAATCACAGACACTTCCAGGTCCAGCTTAGCGCTGCGCACGCCGGTATCATTCACCGTGACATCCAGCCCATCCAGTTGTAGCGCTTCATTAACTTGGTTGTTAACCCGGAACACTACCTGGATCAGCGGATGAATGCCTAAACTTCGCTCGCTGTTGAGTGCCTCGACCAGAGCATCAAAGGGAATATGCTGATGATTAAGCGCACTGTGCAGGGTCTTGCTACTCTGTGTCAGTGCATCGCTAAAACTCATATCGGGCTTGATGTGATGGCGCAGCACCAGTGTATTGATAAAATTACCAATCACAGCTTCCAGCTCGCTGAACTCACGACCGGCAACCGGTGTGCCCAGAGCAATATCGGATTGGCCAGACAGACGGCTCATCCACAGTGCAAAAGCACACTCCAGTACCGCAAACAGGGTTTGTCCGCTGCGGGCAACAAAGCCGCGCAAGGTCCGGCTTAGCTTTGCTGGCAATTCGTAGCAGTACAAAGCACCGCCGCTGATCACCTTATTCTCTCTGGGGTTATCCTGAGGCAGCTCATGCACTTTGGGCAAATCTGTCAGTTGCTTTTGCCAGTAGGCTAAACTGGTTTGCCACTGAGGCAAGGTGGCCAGATTGCGCTGCCAGTGCACATAATCTATATAACTGTGTGTCAGACTGCCCGTCTCATGCGGCTTACCTGCACAGGCACTGCGATAGGCGGCTTCTAACGCACGACATAACACGCCGATTGACCAGCCATCCGAAACAATATGATGCATAGTGACGACCAGCACAGACAGTTGTGCATCGAGTTGCAACAACTGAGCCCGCAGCAACAAGTCCCGGCTCAGGTCGAACCCGGTATGATAATCCTCGGCCAGTAACTGACGCAGCGTATCGGCCTGCTGTTCATCATCGAGCTCACTTAAATCGCGTTGTTTGAGCACAAAGTTCAGCGTGTCATTAAAGGACTGAACGGCCTCGCCCTGGGCGTTTTGAGCATAATTAAAGCGCAAAATGCTGTGCTGTTGAACCACCTGCTCAAAGGCCTGTGACAGCGCCGCAATATTGAGCGCGCCTTTAATGGTAAAGGCGCCCTGCAAGTTGTATTGCTTACTGTGGCCCTGCATCTGATCCACAAACCAGATCCGCTGCTGGGCAAAAGACAAGGGGTGCTCACCTGCCTGTTCAACCGTCACCAAGGTGTTACCCAGATGGATATCCTGCGCCAGTAAACAGCGCTCCAGCTTGGCAACCGTGGGATTGGCAAAAATGGTTTGCAGCGACAACACCCGTTCAAACCTGGCGCGAATATGATTGGCAAGTCGCATGGCCAGTAAAGAGTGGCCGCCGATTGAAAAGAAGTCGTCATCAGCAGAGATTTGCGCTACACCGGTTAATTCACTGAACAAGGCGGCTAACTGCTGCTGTAGTTGTGTTTCAGGTGGCGTGTACTGGCGCTCGTCACATACAGGCAGTGCAGCCAGCTGTTTACGGTCGACCTTACCATTACCCAGCACCGGCAGCTGCGCCAGCGCCTTGAAGTGGCTAGGGATCATAACCTGAGGTAAAAGTGCACCGAGTGCATCACGCAAACTGGCCGAGGTGACCGCCTCTTGAGCTGCAACATAATAAGCCGCTAAGGTGTCAATACCCGCCTGTTTACGTGCAATCACAGCAGCAGCTTTTACCCCTGGCAGGGCCGCCAGCTTAGCTTCAATTTCACTGATATCGACACGATAGCCGCGGATCTTGGGTTGATTATCCAGCCTGCCCAAGTATTGCAGCTCTACCTGGTGCGTTAACCGAACCCGGTCGCCGGAGCGATAAAACCGTGCAGACTGCCCATTTTGGGTCTGACATTGCACAAAATAGCGCTCGCTCAGCTGGGGCGCACGCACATAACCGCTGGCCAGTGACGCACCACCAATGTAAAGCTCGCCAGGCATACCCAGCGGGACTGGCTGCCCCTGCGTGTTCAGCACTAAAACGCTGACATGGGCCAGCGGCTTGCCAATGGGGTAATGCTCAATGCGCGGATCCGGGCGCTTAGCAATCGTATGCGTGGTCACCCCGATACAGGTTTCGCTGGGACCATAGTGGTTGACTATGTGGGCTGTGGGATAGTGCTCCTGTAACTCGGCGACTAAGGTCACATCCAGCGCCTCGCCGCCTAAGATCCACTGTTCAATTGCCGGCAGGTGCCCACCCTGCGCTGCAATTTGCGGCAATAATTCGCGGGCGAATGATGGCGTTATCTTCAGCAGGTTCACCTGCTGCTCCGTGAGCATGTCGACCAGTTGTTGCGGCTCTGGCAGCGCACGCGTCCCGGGCATGACCACAGTGCCGCCCTGCGCGAGAACAGGATAAATGCCAGTCAGGCACAGATCGGTCGCAAGCCCGGTCACAATACCGGCGCGTGTGTGGCCCGAAAATTCGATACGATGAGTAACAGACTCGCAGTAGCTGGCCAGTGCGCCATGACTGATTGCCACCCCTTTTGGTTTGCCCGTCGACCCGGACGTGAAGATCACATAAGCCAGCTCATCGGCGTTTAACTCTTTTGCCGCATCCAGCGCTTGAGCAGTCGTGTTACGCTGTAGCAGCTGCTGATACTCCCACACCACCATTTCGCGCTCATTGAGTGCAGCTTGTGCCTGTGTTGTCATTGCCTGGGCATCACAGACTACCAGGGTACGGCAACCGGCCTGCTCCATGATTTCGATGATCCGCTGAACCGGCGTATCCTGCTCTATGGGCAGATAAGCGGCTTTGGCACGCATCACGCCAAGTAAAGCAACCAGACTCTGTACGTTACGACTGACCAGCACGGCAACCACAGTGTTGCCCGGGGCAACATCATTGAGCGCAGCGGAAAAGTTGGCGGTTTGCGTGGCTAATTCGGCATAACTCACAGACTGAGTCGGGTCATTAGCGGCAACAATTGCGGGGTGTGTGGGTTTAGCCTGACTGTGCGCCAGAATTTGCGGGAACAGCAAAGGGGCAGTGCTCGCATCCGGCATGGTGCCAAGCAGCAGCTGCGCGGCATCAACTGAAGGCAGTCTAACCTCTTCGAGCAACTGGGCCGGGTTATCACTGAGCGTACTCAACAAGGCCTGAAAATCATCGGCAATCTGAGCAATCAGCTGCGGCGCAAACAGATCTACGTTGTACTCAATTTCTGCAACCATGCCTGCATGATGCGTACTCAGATTTAATGTCAGGTCAAACTTGGCACTGTGGTTATTGAGTGTGAATAGCTGCGCTTCCAGCTCCCCAGCACGCAAGGGTTCTGGCGGCACAGCGTCATAATTAAACAGCACAGTAAACAGCCGGGATGTACCGGCCAGCTTTGCCAGTGCGTCCTGCGATACGCTTTGATTGTCGAGCGCTTGCCTTATCTGAGCCTGAGTGCAGTTGGTCAATTCGCTAAACCGCATATCGCCATTGAGCTGCTGGCGCAGCGGTAAAGTATGGATAAAACAGCCGATCATCGACTCGAATTCGCTATGCTCGCGGCCCAGCACAGGCACGCCTACCGTAATATCCTGCTGCTGGCTGTAGCGATGAAGTAGCACATAAAAAACACTCAGCAGCGCAGAAAATGGTGTCACCCCCAGCTGCTGACAACTGTGTTCAAAACGCTGACACGGTGCCTCTTCCAGTTTAAATGAATGGCTTGCCCCGCGAAACGAGGCCTCAGCCTGTCTGGTATAGCTGGTCGGCAATGAAAACGCCGAGAAGTCGGCGAGTTGCTGTTGCCAGTAAGCATGCTGTTGCTGGTAACGCTCGGACTGAACAAAGCGCTTTTCCCAGTGTACATAATCCAGATATTGCAGCGGCGCGGCCTGTTTTGGTGCTTGTGTCTGTAACACATCCAGCAATTCGTTGACCAGTAACCGCACCGACCAGCCATCTGCCACAAGGTGATGCAGCATCAGATAGACCCACTGCCCCTCATTTGCGTCAGGCTCGCAGATCAAAGCGCCGCGGATCGGCAGCGATTTTTGCAGGTCAAACCCTTGGCGCAACAGCGGTTGTAACTCATTTTCAATCCGCGCCTGGGTCAGCGGCGCTGGCACCGATAGCTGCGCTAAGGTTAAAGACAGCTCGGTATTAACGCGCTGGCATCCGCCCTGCTCTGTGGCAAAAAACTGGCTGCGTAAAATATCATGGCGGACAAGCAGAGTATTCAGTGCCTCTTCAAGCTGCGCCTTGCCAACCGGCTGCGACAGCCTGAGCAACCCGGCCATGGTGTAGGCCACTTCACCACCATGGTACTGGTCGATAAGCCAGATCCCTTGCTGAGACGCAGACAACGCGCCCTGTTTTTGATGGTGCGCCTGCATATACGCAATCAGCGCCGGCTTATTGGCTTTAATTTTATTGAGCTGCGCTGCAGGCACAGTGGCAAGGTGAGTGCGCAGTTTCAGGCGACCCTCTTGCAAATAAACATAAATCCCCTGACCATCCAGTTCGGCCAATAATGCTTCAATTGCTGAATTTTCCATACTTACAAGTCCATCTCCGTCATGGATTGATCATCCAATGCCACACTGATATCGCGACCACTGACAATGTTACTCAGGCGCTCAACGCCATTGTGCAGGTCCGCCGGGCCCGCACTGATAAGCTCTTCCACCCGCACCGCCAGTTGCACTGTGCTGGGGTTATCAAAGATGTCACCAACCGTGGCGCTGATGGCAAAGTGCTGGTTTAACCGCGACACCAGCTGCATGGCCAGCACCGAATTACCGCCGCTCTCAAAAAAATTGTGGCGAGTGCCCAGCTGTTCAGTGTTCAAAAGCTCACAATAACAGGCCAGGATCTTTTCTTGTGTTGCACTTTGCGGCGCACATAGCTCGGTTTGCGTGCTCTGATTGGCGCTCGGCACCATCAGGGCGTTGCGGTCCAGCTTGCCATTGGCCGTGGTTGGCCACTGCGTTAGCCAGCACAGGTACTCGGGCAGCATATAAGTCGGTAGTTGATTTGCCAGCGCACTGCGCAGGGCACTAATCGTCCAGCGCTGTGCCAACTGGTCCTGTTCAATGGCGTAGGCACACAGTGCCGACTGGCCTTGCGCCGTGTTTTTGACAAAAACCCTTACATCCACCTCTCCCAGCACCTTGCGTAACTGCGCTTCTATTTCACCTAATTCAATTCGATGACCATGCAGCTTAACCTGATGATCAAGTCGGCCATCCAGCTCAAACCGGCCATCGGCTAACCGCCGGGCCCGGTCGCCGGTGCGATACAGCCGCTCGCTGCCACCGCCCTCCAGTTGATAAGTGACAAAACGCTCTTTCGTCAGTGCAGGTCGCGCCAGATATCCCTCAGCCAGACCAGCCCCGCCGATCCACAACTCGCCCCATACGCCCACAGGCTGCACTGCGGCACCTGCTTTGGCATGTTCGTTCAGTACCACCAGGCGCGTGTTGGCCACCGGCTTGCCGATAGTGATGTCATCGGGATCAAAGATCTGCGCTGTGGCAGACCAGATGGTGGTTTCGGTTGGTCCGTACATATTCCACAGCGCTTTTGCATGGCTGAGCAATTGCGTCGCAAGGACCGGGGTTAACGGCTCGCCACCACTCCAGATTGTGAGTCCGGCCACGCAGTCCGGTTTTGCCGCCAACAAGAGCTGCCACAAAGTCGGGGTAGCCTGCATCACAGTCACCGGATGCTGGTCTATCAGCGCAACCAGTTCATTCGGGTCGCTGCAAGCCTGTTCGCTGGCCAGCAATACCGTGGCACCGACAGTCAGCGGGCCGAACAACTCTAACAGGGCGATATCAAAGGCAATGGTGGTCACACTGAGCAGACAGTCGGACTGATTAAGTCCTGGCTCTTTGGCAATGGTATGTAACAGATTTGCCAGTGCGCCGTGGCTTATTTCAACGCCTTTGGGCTTACCGGTAGAGCCGGAGGTATAAATCACATAGGCAGGTTGCTGCGGCGCGATTGGCTGAGCATCGAAGGTATTCGGGCTGCGGGCAATCTCTGTTTGACGGGCGTCCAGGTCGATAATATCAAGTCGGGTATTAGCAATGGCCACTGCCGCCTCACTCAGCGCATCACAGAGTAAAAACGCCGCTTTGCTGTCGCTCAGCATGTCCTGCAAACGAGCCTGCGGAAAGCTCAAGTCCAGTGGCAAAAAGGCAGCCCCGGTTTTTAGTACCGCCAGTAAGGCCACTAATAGTTCCGTGCGCCGTGGCAGTGCAATGGCCACCAGCGCATCGCGACCAACGCCCCGGGCAGTCAGGTAATTTGCCAGCTGATTGGCACGTGCCTGTAGCTGCTCATAAGTCAGTGACTGCTCTGAGCAAATCAGTGCGCTGCGCTGCGCGCTATGCTTCACTTGCTCATCCAGTGCATCGAGCAGCAGAGGTTGTGCTGGGCTTTGCAAAGCCTGCCCCAGCAGTTGTGCCCGCGCAGCCTCGCCGAGCAGGCTTACATCCGCACACGCCTGAGCGCCCTTCACCTTGGCAAACAGGGCGATGAGCGCTTGGGCGTAATTATCCATCATATCGCTGTCGTAGCGCGCGCTCAGGTATTCCAGCTCCAGCTTCCACTGGCCATCAACACATAATAAGTTGCAACTTAACGGGTACTGGCCAAAGCGGGTATCTGTAGTACAGGTCGATACGCTCAGCCCGGAAAACTCTGGCAGCTGCTGCACTTTATCCAGGTTAAACAAGGTCTGTGGCAAACACACCGGCTCATGGGTTAATTCACTGTAGGGCAAGTGCTGATGCTCGAAGGCTTCAAGCAGGCTGGACTGTACCTGCTTAACCAACTCGCCCACTGTTACTGAGTCACTGAACTCCACCACCACAGGCAAAATATTGGTGCAGTAACCCGGTAAATGTAGGTCCAGGTCGTCCGAGTTGTAGCCATCACTGAGCAAGCCGCGATCAGACACTGGGATACCTACGGCAATGTGCGTTTGGCCCGTCAACTTATGTAGCCACAAGGCGTACACGGCCAGCAAGGCTGCAAACTGGCCACAACCCTGAGACTGGCTCAGCGCTTTGATTTCAGACATCGCATCGAGTTTGAACACCCGCTTTTCAACCAAAAAACTTTCCTGACTGTCAGCGCCAAAACGTGTGGGTAACGCCAGCGCTTCGCAAGGTGCAAGTTGGTCCAGCCAGTAGGCTTTATCCTGCGCATAATCAGCGCTTTCCAGATAGCGCTCTATACCTTCAACATAGGCGCTAAAGTGCACCACAGGCGGCGGAGTTACCTGACTGTTTGCGCTGCTGTAGTTACTGGCAATGCGGTGCATCAGCTGTTGCAGGCTGAGCCCGTCGTAAAGCACATGGTGTGCACTAATGCTGAGCACATGTTCTTGCGCACCAGTTTGCAGCAAATCGAACCGGCACAAAGGCTGCGCGCCAAACTCAAAGGGGCGATAACGCAACTCAGTCAGGGTGGCGCTGTCGATGTGCTGAGTTAAAACCGGTTGTGCCAGCTTGACATGAGACAAAGTGAGCGGGTCGACCGAATAACACAGCAAGGGATATTCCGTGCCCAGCTGCGCGATGGCCTCAGCCAGGCGAGCTTTGTCCAGATCTCCGCTCAAACGCAGCACAGCTTGCAAGTGATACGCTTTTGCACCGTACTCAGATTTAAGCGCCAGCGCCAGTAGTTGCTGCTGCGCCCCCGTTAACGGGAACTGCTCGGGTTGCGCATCAGCCGGATCTGGCTCGCCAAAATAACCGGCGGCTTTTAATGCCAGCACACTGTCTTTAACGGTCTGAATTATGCTATTGACGTCGGCCTCGGTGTGCGCCGCCGAAAGGAAACAATTACGCCCTTCCCAGATAAACACGCCGCGATTGAGCATTTCATAGAAAAACACATCCAGATTCTGGCTAAAACGAAACCGGAATAAAGAAGCAAAATGCTCTATTTGCATGGGAATGCTCTGCTTTGCAAAAAATGCATTGAGCGTGTGCGCCAGATACTGGGTTTTGTCACTGACCGACTCTTGCAGCTGCGGGCCTTGTTTTTTAATTTCACTCAGCACCGCTTTGGCACTGGCCATAACCAGCGGATGCTTACAGAAAGTCCCGGCAAAAAAGGTCGTGTCGGCCTGCGGATAAGACGCATCGCCATACTGCCAAGTGCCGCCATCTATGCCATCCATAAATTCATGGCTGCCCGCAACCACGCCTACTGGCAGGCCGCCACCGACAATCTTGCCATAGGTTGCCATATCCGCCTGGATCCCCAGCATGGCCTGCACGCCGCCCGGATGGGCTCTGAATCCAGTGATCATTTCATCAAAGATAAGCGCAATACCCAGCTCAGCCGTGAGTGCTCTCAGCGCCTGCAAAAATGCCCATGGCTGATGCGATGGATGACGGCTTTGCACCGGCTCAACCAGAACCGCAGCAATCTCGTTGCCCTGCGCTCTGATGCGCTGCAGTGCAGAGTCTGCGCCGTATTCAAGCACCAAGTTGTCGCTGATGGCACCGGCTCTGACGCCGCCACACATAGCTTCAACCACGTCACCACCCGGTGCGTTTTGCGCCAGCGTGCCGTCATAATGGCCATGATAAGCGCCCTCGAACTGCACAATTTTGTTGCGACGGGTTTTATTGCGCGCCAGCCGCACAGCGGTCATCACAGCCTCAGTGCCCGAGTTACAAAAGGTCACGCGCTCCAGGGCGGTCAGCTCGCTGATAAGCGCGGCCACTTCACAGGCCTGCGGACTTGCCAGCCCCAGTTGCAGACCGTCTTCAATCTGTTGCTCCAGCGCCTCAGTGACAAACGCCGGCTTGTGGCCAAACAAATTGACGCCAAAGTCCATGGTGATATCAATATATTCATTACCGTCAATATCCCAGATCCGGCTGCCTTCGCAGCGTTTACCAAATACCGGATAAAGCAGCTCTTTGCTGGACAGACGGAACCCGGCCGACGCGCGACAATCCGCCAGATGCGGCCGGTGCTCAGACACCATGGCTTTTGACAGTGGCGTTTTTGCACAGTAGCGCTCTGTGAGCGATGCCAAATGACGTTGCACGGACTGGCTGCTGGCAGCCGTGGTTATCTGCTTGTTGCCAAATCCGGGCAATACTCGGGTAGCGTCGCTTTGCGTTGATGTCTGCAACGTTGGCGTTGCCTTTGTGGTTACCACTTGTGGCGCGGGCGTTGATGCCAGTGCTGCAGCGGAAGTTTGCTGTTCGCCATTTCGGCCCTGTAACATGGCCAATTGGCGGGCAGCGACGGCTTCAACACTGTGCGCAGCATTGCTGTTGGTCACCATCGCAGCGGCCTGTAATTGCTCACGACAAATCGTGGCAACCAGCTCAGTGGGCGCGTTAACTGACAGTGCTTCAACTGGTGCTACGCGTACTTGTTCACTGTTATTTGCGCTGCTCGGTGTAACCTGTGCGGGTGTAACCTGTGCGGGTGTAACCTGTGCGGGTGTAACCTGTGCGGGTGTAACCTGTGCGGGTGTAACCTGATAGTCACTGTGTTCGATGATATAGGCCACCAGCAAGTCAACCGTACTGAGCGTTTCATAAAACTGACGGACACTGAATTCAAGCCCAAACTCTCGCTCATAGGTGCGCACGGCATTCATGATCATCAGCGAGTCAACACCCATTTCCAGCAGCGGTACATGGGTCTGAATATCAGCGACTGGCATAGATAACAAACGCGATAAGGTATTGAGTACAAAAGCGCGGATCGCTTCTTCGCGAGAGCCAGCCACCTGCTCGGTATTAGTTTGCGCACTCTGCTGTGCGCCTAACTCGGCGGGTATATCCGCTATCCAGTAAGGGCTGTGATCAAACGGGTATAAAGGCAAAGGTACTTTGGGCTGGCACTCACTTGCCGGGCTCTGCGCCAGGTCCAGCGCCAATCCGAGTTCAAACAAGCGTCCCTGCGCTGACAATAAACGCGGCAGATCTGCCCCTTTGGCGTGCAATACATGCAAAAACTCGCACTGTTCCGCCGGGCGGTTTTCCTGCAACAAGCCGCACAAGACCGGCTTGGGGCCCAGTTCAAGGGCACAATAGGCATCTAACTGAGCCAGTTGTGCCATGCAGGTTTCAAACTGCACCGGTGCGCAGATCTGTTCAACCCAGTAGCTTGGGTCGCACACCCGCAGCGCCTCTTGCTGACCGGTCACAGACGAAATATAAGGGATTGTTGGCTGGGCATAAGTGATTTGTGCGGCCACTTTGGCGAATTCACTGAGCATGGGCTGCATCAGCGGTGAATGAAATGCCCGCGCTGTGTTAATGGCTTTGTGGCGTACATTGGCGCTATCCAGCGCCGTGCACAACTTATCCATGGCGCTGTTGTGACCAGAAAATACCACGCCCGACTCGCCATGATAAGCCGACACCGAAACCTGCTCGCTTATGTCAGCCACCAGTGCATCGGCCTGCGCGCGGTCGCAACGCGCCGTCACCATGCGGCCATTGTCCGCCAGTGCATTCATCAGCCGGCCACGCTCGCTAATCAGCTTGATTGCATCGGCGAGCGAAAACACGCCCGCAATACAGGCTGCGGCATATTCCCCGACGCTATGACTTACCAGATAATCTGGTTTCAGGCCACGGCTAAGCCATAACTGCGCCTGTGCGTATTCAATGGCAAACAAACACACCTGGGTCCACTGAGTTTGCGCCAGATATTGCTCGTCCGGGTCGCTGTATAAAACCTCAAGCAGCCTGGGTCCCAGCGTATCGCCCAACAACTGGTCGCACTCATCAATGGCATCGCGAAACACATCTTGGGTATCGTACAAGGCTTTGCCCATATCCGGATATTGCGCGCCCTGCCCGGTAAACAAAAACACCAGTTCATGCGCAGGTGCTTGCGGCTCATTTACACAGTGAGCAAGCTGAGTGGAGTCATTCAGCGCGGCAACCAGCGCCTCGCGGGTTTCGCCAACAAAAGCGTGACGCGCTTCTTTGTAATGGGGCATACACGCGGTCTGACTAACAAGAGCATCAAACCTTGATGGCGTTGCTATGCTCAGCGCATTGGCATAACGGCTGGCAAGCGCTGCCAGTGATTTGGTGGATTTTGCCGACAATGGCAGCACATACCCCGAGTTTACCGACAAGGTTTTGCTATTCTGATCAGGGTAAGCAGGTGCCTGGGCACAGATCACATGAGCATTGGTGCCGCCAAAACCGAACGAGCTGACCGCCGCCAGCCTGGGATTATCCCCCTGCTCAGGCCAGCCCTGGGCTTGCGTTGCAACCCGTACCGGCAACTTTTGCCATGGAATATGGGCATTTAGCTGCGCGGTATGCAGCTGGGCCGGCACCTGGCCTTTATTCAGGCACAATAATGTTTTAATCAGCCCGGCAAGACCTGCACCAGACTCAAGATGGCCAATATTGGCTTTTGCCGACCCCAACAGCAAGGGCTGATTGGGCGCACGCCCTTCACCATATACTTTGGCCAGTGCCGATACTTCAATGGGGTCGCCCAGCTCAGTGCCGGTGCCATGGGTTTCGATATACTGCACATCCGCCGGCGCCACTGCCGCACTGTGTAATGCCGCTCTGATCACCCTTTGCTGTGAAGCGCCGTTGGGAGCGGTAATGCCATTACTGCGGCCGTCCTGATTAACCGCGCTGCCCTTCAGTACCCCATAAATTGGGTCCCTGTCGGCCATCGCCTGTGCCAGCGGTTTGAGTAACACACAGCCAACACCTTCGCTGCGCACATAGCCATCGGCAGCACGCGAGAAGGTTTTGCAACGACCATCCTCGGCCAGCATTTGGGCATTTTCGCAGGCGTCCGTAACCTCATTGCTGAGGATCAGGTTCACCCCGCTCACCAGTGCCATGGGCATATCGCCTGCGCGGATCCCGCTCAGGGCATGATGTAAAGCCACCAAAGAAGAAGAACAAGCGGTATCGACAGAGAGGCTCGGGCCGGTGAAGTTATAGGTATAAGACAAGCGGTTTGCCGCAATACTCAGCGCCGTGCCGGTGCCGAGATAAGCATTGCCCTGTTGCGCCTTATTCGACATATTAAAGTAGTCATTCTGAGAAATCCCCACATATACGCCAACGGGCTGACCGGCCAATTCGGCTGGCATCATCCCGGCCGACTGAATGGCATGGAAGCTGGTTTCAAGCAGCAAGCGATGTTGGGGGTCTATGTATCTGGCCTCTGCCGGTGATATCCCAAACAGCCCGGCATCAAACTGTTCTATGTTGTCCAGATATCCACCCAGTCGAGCCTGGCCCAGCTCAGGGCACAGTGCCTGTCTAACTGCGTCTGGCACGCTGATGGCATCGCGTTTTTCCGCCAATAACTGCCAGTATCCATCGACATCAGAGGCCTGTGGGTAACGACAGGCCATACCGATGACGGCCACATCCATAGTATCTGGCAACGCTTGTGTGTCGGGCTCGCTTCGCTCAACCTCCGTCGCTTCAGATTGCACTTTTGTGTGCTCAACATAAGATTGCCCCTTTACTTCAAGGCATTCGCGCACCGACTCAAACTGACACAAATAATGGGCAAGCTGGGCAATCGACGGGTGCTCGTAAAGCACCGTGGCTTCAAGCTCAATATCATGCAACTCCATCAACTCACCGGAGATCCGCACGGCCTTCATTGAATCCACCCCTAAAGATAAAAAGGTGGCATCAACATCCAGGCTATTTGGCTGACGGTCAACCTCATCGCCCACTACTTGCTGTAACACCTTGCGCAGCGTTTCTTCAAGCTCTGAGTGATCAAGTGTGTTTGCGTTACGCGACGGTTGTTCACTCGCAGCTTCTGGTGCACGAGAGCGAGCAAGCACGTCAAAGGTATCGGCTAGATAATGACGCTTATTTTCCTGTCGCTGAATTTTACCGCTGGAGGTTTTGAGGATCCTGCCGGGTTTGATCAACACCACCTCATACGGCGTGATGCCATGCTGCTCGGTAATTGCTGAGGTGATCGCCGCAAAAATTTCTTGCTCATTGAGCTTGCGTACGGCGGTGCGTTTTACCTGCTGTACGATAACCAGACGCTCTTCACCTTGCTCAGACAAATAAGAAAACGCCGCGCCACCGTTGTTGTCCATAGCAGCATGCGCTTCAACCACGGTCAGTTCAATATCCTGCGGGTAATAGTTTTTACCACGGAAGATCATCACATCTTTGGCACGCCCGGTTACATACAGTTCGTCCTGATAAACAAAACCCAAATCGCCGGTACGCAGATAAGGACCATCATTGTCATCGGCAATGCGGGCCTGAAAAATCTCTTCGGTTTGTTTGGCCTTGCGCCAGTAGCCCAGGGCAACACTGGCGCCTTTTACCCAGATCTCTCCGGTATGCCCCTCAGCGCAGCGCTGCCTGGTGCCCGGGTTTACAATCGCCAGCGTATGGCCATGCCAGGTGCTGCCACACGACACCGCATAATAAGGCTGATTATCTGCCGGATTGTTATCCGTGGCGTTTTGATCATAAAAGGACTCTGTGCTGGTCGAGGCTGGCGTTAATAATGAGGCCTTGCCCTGATGCATGTCCTTGCTGTCGAGCTGCAATACTGACGGAGTTTTCAGCAAGCGCCCGCCTGTGGCAAACAAGGTGGTTTCTGCCATGCCATAACAGGGAGCGGTGGCCTCCCGGCGAAACCCACAGCGTTTAAATTTCTGATAGAAACGCTCAAGCGTGCTGGCCCGCACCGGCTCGGCGCCATTAAGCGCACTTTGCCAGTGTGATAGATCCAGGTTCGCAAGCTCCGCTTCTTTGATGGTGTCAACACACAGGTCGTAGGCAAAGTTGGGGGCACTAGAAGTAACGGCTTTGGTCTCGCTCAGCAACTTCAGCCAGCGCAGAGGTTTTTGCAAAAACGAGGTGGGATTCATCAGCGCGGCAGGTGCACCAATATAGATAGGGTGCAAAATACCGAAGATCAGCCCCATATCATGGAAATGAGGCAGCCAACTCACAATGGGTGTGTCGCTGCTGTGGCCAAAGGCAAGCTTCATCATTTCTTCGTTATCCATGATGTTGGCATGGCTTACCATGACCCCTTTGGGGCTGCCCGTTGAGCCCGAGGTATACTGCAAAAACGCCAGGTCTTGAGGGGCAATGCGAATATCCTGCCAGGGCATAGGCTCAACCTGCTCTACCCCCTCGCTGTCGGTGGCAATGATAGACACATTGCTAAGGCTGGCTTCGGCTTCAAATAACGGCTGGGCAATCTCGTAAATTTTATTGCTGGTCAGCGCACCGGTTGCCCCGGCATCTTCAATAATACTTCTCAGCCTGTCGGTATTTTGATTCTTTTTCGGCGGATAAACAGGTACGGCGACAATGCCAGCGTACAAACAGGCAAAAAAAGCTTCAACAAATTCAAACCCAGAGTTGTACAAGAGTAAGGCTCTGTCGCCTCTGTCGAAGTAAGTCAGCAAACGGGCCGCTATTTTTCTGGATTTTAAGTCGAGCTCTGCGTAGCTCAGGGAAACTGCCGGTTGGTTGTCTTCGAAGAAATACTGATATGCAATGTCATCGCCACGTGTCCGGGCCAATGTCACTAATGTAGCCACTAAGTCGTTATTCATGCCATACCCATACAAGGTTTATTGAGTAAGTTCCTTTGCTCAGAACATCTGACTCAATAACCCAAAGGTAAGCAGTTAAAGTGGCATCACCTCAGGTACTAAGCACAGCTGCTCGAACCGTAAAATTGGAAAAAACCAATTAATTACATAAACACAATGATAAAGTGCGAGGTTTTGGACTGCGGATAACCGCAAAGTCGCATCACACTGTCATTGTGGTTTTAAAGGTTAACTAACCGCTTAAAACCGCAAGCGATGCTAATCAACTACACCTTTAACACCCGGCTCCACAAGCTTTTGATTAAAAATATAAATAATCAAAACGCTGATGTTTCAACCAGGCTTAAATTCTCTGATAGTGTTAATCTGGCGGGACGACAACTGAACTAAAAATACCATTCCCTAACGTTGTTATTTTCTTCTTTTCGCTGCTTTGCAAACAGCTAAAACGTTTCCTGTTCGATGATTTTCATATTGATGCTATCACAAAGCACTAAAAAATAAAGCAAAACAAAATACAAATTTAACAAATATGCAACCACTCAAGCCTAAATTGCTCGGCGGATCTGGCCATGAACCCCGCATACTGACTGCGATAAACAGGCAGTAATTAGCGACAAATCGCAGGTCTGACTGAAGGCAAAATGTAGCTCAGTAAGTTGCCTTGGTAAATTACAGCCCCTTACGTACCAATAAAGGTACTTGCGCTGACGCTTTCGGTCTGAGCCATTCAAACAAAGATTGATACAAGCTGCTATTTTGCATGAAGTTTAGTCGCTCATTTTAAAAACGCACGGGTATCTTGAGCCAGCTGTATGACAATCGTTACATTGCCAGCTAACGCTTACGGTTAGCGCCATACCTATATTGAATACATAGTCGCTAACGAGTTTGCGCCGGATCAAATTATGTCAGTATTAAATCACTATACTCGTGGCTAACATCTTCCAGGAGAGAATCATATGAAAGCCGCGCTCGTCCATGCCTTTAAACAGCCGTTAGAAATACAAACCGTCGACAAACCAACTCTGACTCCGGGCTCAGTGCTGGTCGAAATTGCCGCCTGTGGGGTATGTCATACCGACTTGCATGCCTGCCACGGAGACTGGCCAGTAAAACCTAAGCTGCCCTTGATCCCCGGCCATGAAGGGGTGGGTACTGTGGTCGCCAAAGCACAGGATGTAACCCATCTGGCACTTGGCGATCGAGTTGGCGTGCCCTGGTTGCACAGCGCCTGCGGCCATTGTGAGCACTGCCTGAAAGGCGATGAAAACCTCTGTCCGCAACAGCAAAACAGCGGTTACTCGGTCGATGGGGGTTATGCGCAATTTACCAAAGCTGACGCCAATTATGTGGTTAAAATCCCCGATAATGTGCCTTTTGTTGAAGCAGCTCCACTATTTTGTGCCGGCGTGACCACCTACAAAGCACTCAAAGTATCAGGCGCCAAACCCGGTGACTGGGTCTCTATTGTCGGCGCAGGCGGTCTGGGCCACCTGGCCATTCAATATGCCAAAGCCATGGGCCTGAATGTGGTCGCCGTAGACAGTGGAGAAGAAAAGCTTGCACTGGCACGTGATTTGGGCGCCGACATGGTGGTGGACTATACTCAGCAAGACCCGGCCCAAACCATACAAACTGAGCTGGGCGGCGTTCAGGCTGTAGTCTGTACGGCCGTATCCAAATCCGCTTTTACCTCATCTTTTCATAGTGTTAAACGCGGTGGCGTGTGTGTGCTCGTTGGCCTGCCTCCAGAGGAAATGCCCATTCCTATCTTTGATACTGTGCTCAAGGGCGTCAGTGTGGTTGGTAGTATCGTTGGTACACGCCAGGACCTGGTCGAGTGCCTGCAATTTGCCGCACAGGGCAAGGTCAAAGCCATTATCGAGACCAAACCCCTTGAAGCCATCAATGAGGTGTTTGAGCAAATGCTGAACAGTGAAATCAATGGTCGGATCGTCCTGACGCTGGATGAATAGTGGCAAATAAAAAAGGCGCAACCCAGGGAGTTGCGCCAAACCTCATAGGAAAGGAGTGAGGAAGGGAATTAATTTACCGTGGTGATCACCGTATCAATCAGGTGCACCACGCCATTGGCGGTGTAAATATCAACCTGAGTAATGTTGCTGCCTTCGACCTGCAAGCCCGACGTTGGCAAGCTCACCTGCCACCATTTTCCGCCAACACCCTGACCCATGGCATCACCCGGATTAGTGTCTTGTGCAAACATATACAGCGGACGACCAAGATAAGCGGCCTGCATGCTGCCATCGAGTCTTGCTATCAGCGACAAACCAGGAATATTGGCAATCTGCTCTTGTGTGGCTATCACCGGCGGCCAGTTGGTCGCACAGGCATCGACACATTGACTGTTAGCAAACGTCAGGTCGTCATCAAATACGTACAGCGTTTTACCGGCCACGGCGGCACCATTACCAGACACCAGTCTTTGATTGGTCGCATCATACGCGACCATGTCGTTGTCTGTATTTGCCGTTGCAACAAAATCCACCACTTTCAGGTCCAACATGTTAGTGGCCAGCGTTTCAACCTGCTTACCATTCAGGCTGAACGCCAAAGAAGAAGACGCTTCCAGTCCCAACACATGCTGGGTAAGTACCTGAGTTAAACCTGCCTGATCGGCCAGTAGCGCGTTCAGAGTGTCGGCAGGGATTTTCTGGAATGCGCGATTGGTCGGCGCAAAGACAGTAAATTGCTTACTAGTGTCGGATAAGGTGTCGACCAGATTGGCAGCCCCAAGCGCGGTCACAAGCGTTGATAAATCATCGGTTTCCATTGCTACGTCCACAATGGTTTTCTCCGTCGCCATTTTATCCATCGGCGGCATAATCACTTTATCGAGAACGTGAATTACGCCATTGTCGGCCTGCACGTTGGCTGTGCGGATCACTGCGTCATTGATAAACAACATGCTGTCTACAATACTCAGGGCGCTTTTGTCTGTGTTGGCCATCGCCACCATGTTATCAGCTGAAGCGGCAATACCGGCTGCGGCGTCAGACATTACGCTCTGCCCCGCCACCACGTGATACAGCAAAATGTCTTTTAATTTGTCTGTGTCTGCGGCCAATGCATCTAACGTGTCCTGGCCTAATGCTGCAAACGCGGCATCAGTCGGTGCAAACACCGTAAACTTGGTTGTCGGGTCACCCAGCGTCGCGTCCAATCCTGTCGCGGTGACCAAGTTTAATAAGGTATTGAAAGAACCGGCACCCGCTGCCACTTCAGGGATCAGACCCAGCGACTCGGGCACACTGATGTTGCCTACAACCACAGCATCGAGCACATGGATCACGCCATTTGACGCTGGAATATCGGTTTGCGTTACCGTCACACCGGCGAATTTAAGCATGTCTGTTGCGGCATCAATCGCCACGCTTTGCTGATTCTGCTCAAGCGTTGTCGCGGTTTTGCCGTTAAGCGACATCGCAGTTACTGAGTCAACTTTGCCTGCAACAATATGTTGCTTGAGGATGCTACCCAGTACATCGGGATTTGCCAGTAAGGTGTTGATGGTTTTTGTACCCAGCGCAGCAAAAGCGGCGTCTGTGGGGGCGAATACCGTCAAATCATCACCGCCCGTAAGTGCACCGGAGAGACCAGCGGTTTCGACTGCTTTGAGCAAGGTTGTGAAGTTGCCCGCCTGTGTTGCAACCTCAGCGATGTTCGCTGTCGACGTTGCTGTGCTTGGCGGCATTAAAACGGCGTCGATAACGTGGATTATGCCGTTGTCAGTCATGATGTCCGTCTGTGTTACCGTTGCGGTGTTGATCAGCAGGTTATCACCCGACAAAGACAAGGCAAGCTTAGCGCCGTTTACCGTTGTGGTGGTCTGCCCGGCTAAATTGAGCGCCGCTTCTGCTGCCACTTTTGAATCAAGCACATGGTAGGTCAGGATTTTGCTTAGCGTGTCAGGGTCAGCAAGCAAACTATTGATGGTGTCTTCGCCTAGCGCAGCGAAAGCTGCATCAGTAGGTGCAAACACAGTAAAGGTGTTGTCGGTGTTGTCTAACGTTGCAGTCAGACCCGCAGCGTCGATTGCCGCCACCAGGGTGTTGAAACTGCCAGCCGCTTTGGCTGCATCATACACCGAGTTTTCAGGTGGGGGTGTCACGACGACCTCGTTGTCGTCGTCGGAACACGCCGCGAGCAAGGCCAGGGTACTTACTAACATTATTTTTATTAGTGCTTTCACGTTCTTCTCCATCAAGGTGGTCAACATTCGAGCAATACGCGACCTTGTGAAACAAAGATCAAGAAAATTTAAAAAACTTTAAACATCTGCTAAATCATCGCCACACGGCGCCTCTTTTAAAGTACACACTCTCAAGCTCACGGTGGATTTCGTGATTAAACAACTTTTTGCATATATAATTATTGATATCAAAGGGAATAAAAGATACAGCTAAGGACTGCACCTGTGTTTAACAAGTTATTGTGCCAACTCATAAAAGCGCCCGGCCTCATTGCGGCACTTGTTGCGTTTTTTGTCTCTCAGGGCGTTTTAGCCAGTGCATTTGTGCACCTTAATAACGAGCAGGGTCTGTCACAGAATATCATTTTTGATATGGTGCAGGACCATCAGGGCTATCTGTGGTTAGCCACTCAGGATGGCTTAAACAGATATGACGGCAAAGAATTTACCGTATTCAGGCCCAACCAAGCCAATGCAACGGACATGACGGATGGCTATATATACCCGCTCGCTCTGAGCGAAGACAATCACCTGTTTTTGGGCACCAAGCACGGCGGTATCAACCGCTTGTTATTGTCGGATTTGACGTTTCAACCTCCCTTGCTTAAGGCGCAACGGATCAGCGCCTTGTTGATCCATGAAAAAGCGGCCTATATCGGCACTTTTAAAGGCGATGTGTATCGTTATCAGTTCAACACACAGCAAATAGAGCGCCTATTTAGCGTGGGGAACGCTCCTGTTTATGCACTCCACATCCAGAACTCTCTGTTATGGGTGGGCAGCCATGGTCAGGGCCTGCATCACTTTGATTTGGATAATCATAAGACGGTTCACGTGATGTTAAACAACACACCACTTGCCAGTCAGATCCACGCTAGCCTCTTTGCTTTTGAGCCTGATAAGCAGGGCGGTCTCTGGATAGCCAGCCTGGGTGGCGGGCTTTATCACGTTAACGCAGCCCAAAAAACACTTACTCACTTTAGCACCCTGAATTCACCACTGCAGAGCAACGAACTTAGGGACGTCACGCTGGATGCTCAGGGCCGACTGTGGATAGCCAGTCGGGGTGGCGGCGGCTACTTATTTGATACCAAATCGCAACACTGGGCAGTATTTAAGCATGACCCGTTTGACTCCTACAGCCTTGCTCATGACAGGGTATATTCCGTGCTGGTGGATAACACCGGATTTGTCTGGTTTGGCACGGCGAATGGCGTCAGTAAACTCGACCCGGCGACATTAAACTTCACTAAGCTCAATCAAGCCAACGGCCTGAGTAATAAGGATGCGTGGGCCCTGATGGTCGACCCCCAACAGCGGCTCTGGTATGGCAGCTGGGGCGGTGGCATTGATATTTTCGACAATTTGTTGAACCGTGTAGCCCATTTCGATGATCAAACTGAGCCTACCCGGCTCAGTAGCAACGCAATCAAAGCGCTTGCGCAAGACAGCCAGGGGAATACCTGGGTTGGACACTGGCAAAACGGGCTTGATATGATTACGCCTGACGGCTCTGTGATAAACTATAACAGCGGCAATTCGCCACTGCGCAGTGACCGCATTTACACTTTAGCTGAGGACAATCAGGGAGGTCTCTGGGTTGGTACTCGAGATGCAGGATTGCAGTATCTGAATACCAGCACACGTGCATTCAGCGCTCTTCCTGAGCATCCTGCACTGAATCACGGTCGCATCAGCGCGATTTATCCAGGTGAAAAGGGACAGATCTGGATAGCCAGTGATGGCGGTGGTTTGCTCCGCTTTGACCCAGCCTCCGGACTGGTTAAACAATACCTCCATGACCCCGACAAATTGAGCCTGGCACACAATTCCGTCAGAGGTATAACCAAAACCCATCAACAGACCCTATGGCTCACCACTGCGCGGGGACTAAGTGTGTTTGACCTCCAGACACGGCGTTTTGTCGCTCATCCGGCGGTCCAATACTTTGCCGCACAAAGCCTTTACGAAGCCAGACAAGATATCGAGCGCACTGTCTGGATAAGCACCAATCAGGGCTTGTGGCGCTGGGACACAACAACTAACAGCACCACACATTTTCAGGCAAAAAATGGCTTACAGGGCAATGAGTTTAACGCAGGGGCTGCGCTTTCGATGGCTGACGGGAGGCTCATTTTTGGCGGCACCCAGGGGCTTACGCTGCTCGCCCCGCCGTTTGAAGTCCCCTCCCCGGTTCCTGCGCGCCTGATCCTGTCGGGGTTAACAGCAGATCAGTCTGCGCAACAGCTGGACATGCTCAGAGCACTTAACGACAATGCCAGTTTGCCCATTAAACTGTCTCACGATACCCTGCGCCTTTCCTTGCAATTTGATTACCTGCACTTCAAAGCACCAGCTTTGCACCAGTTTCAATATCGGCTTAAAGGCTTTGAAAACCATTGGCAAAGTGTACGGGGCAACAAACTTCTGGTCAATTACACAGGCCTGCCTCCGGGTAACTATGTTTTGCAGGTTAGCGTCTCGGGCGATGACAAAACCACTGCTGCGAGTTTTCAGCGTGCCATCGTCATAGCTCCCCCCTGGTATCAGAGCATCTGGGGCTATGCGCTTCAGGCCCTTGGGGTATGTGTTTTAATACTACTGCTGTTTTTTGCCTGGAGTGCTCGGTTACGCCAGCAAAAAAATCTGCTGGCAAAACAGGTTGCGCTCAGAACTGCACAAATAGCCGAGCAGAAATATCTGATTGAATCTCAAGCGCAAACGCTGGCAGATACACTGGCAGATAAACGCCGCTTTATCACCCGGGCTTCCCATGAACTGCGTACCCCTTTGTCGCTGATCCTGGCACCCAGTGAAACCCTGCTGGCGCAAGAAAAAGATGGTTTTAAGCGTCAGCAACTTTCCTTGATCCAAACCCATACACTACACCTAAAATCACTCATTGACCGGCTGCTGCAACTGGCCAGATACGACCATGATCCAGACCTCAACCAGGTGAGTAATTTCTCAGCGATTGCGGTTGACCTTTGTCATGTTTATGCCTCTCAGCCAAGTCACAATGTCCAGTTTTATTATGACATTGAGCCAAACCTGTATGTCACAGCATCTGCAGATGCGCTCAAAGACTTACTGAATAATCTGCTTAGTAATGCCTTTAAATATACTACCCAAGGGCATGTACGCCTCAGCCTTACCAGGCAACAGTCTCAACTTTCTCTGTGTGTTGAGGATAGCGGTAAAGGCATTGCCGCGAATGAGCTGGACGCAATTTTCACTTTATTTTACCGCGCCGAACAAAGTCACACACAATCAGGCCTTGGTATTGGGCTTAGCATCGTTAAGGAGATTGTTGACAAGCTGCAAGGACAAATTAACGTTGCCAGTACGCTAGGTCAGGGCAGCCGCTTTGAGGTAGTCTTTAAGATACCGGCACACAAAACACCCGATGCTCAAAGCGTGGCAAATGACGTGACGGACCAAGCGCCGCCTTTAGCAACCCCCGAAGCGTTAGCATCAAATCGTCACAGGCTGATTTTAATTGCGGAAGACAACGCGGACCTGCGTGCGTATCTGGCGCAGGAGCTTGCACAACTGGGCCAGATACTGTGTGCCGAAAACGGTATAGCTGCATTAGAGTTGGCACAGTTTCACGTGCCCGACCTCATTCTGTCTGATGTTATGATGCCAAAACTGGATGGCCTGGGTTTGCTGAGCGCGCTTAAAAACCACCCTGCGACCAGCCACATTCCCACCTTATTATTGACGGCTAAGCAGGATGAGCAAACCCGTTTAAACGCCCTTGCAGAAAACTGCCTGGATGTATTGGCTAAACCCTTTTCACGCAACGAGCTACTTATGAAAGTGGCAAATGTCCTAAGGTATGTGGAGCACTACCCGACAGCTATGCGAGAAAACAATGCCACAGAGCTTATGCGTCAGGACGTGCGTTTACTGAACCAGCTGAATGACTTTCTTGCCAGTCATTACTCAGACAGCGCCCTTTCCCCACAGTCACTCGCCAAAGCGGTCGCATTAAGCGAGCGCCAGCTGCAGCGCAAACTCCGGCTTCTGGTGGGTTGCAGCCCGCTTGAATATCTGCGTAACTACCGGTTAGAAAAAGCCGCCTCTTTACTCAAAACCGGCCTCCAGATCAGTGTGGTCGCCAGTCAAACCGGCTTTACATCACGCACCCATTTCTCCCGCTTATTCAAACAAAAATTCGCATCTTCTCCAAAAGACTTTCAAAACAGCAAGGTGTAACTAGCTGAAAAATTTGCTAATGTCGCTAGCAGCTACACCTTAGTCGCGCATAGATACACCCTCAGTTGCAAAAATCATTATGGTTATCGGGAACAACCAATAATGAGGAAGCACCCATGAAATTCAGCAAGTGGAACTGCATGAGACACCTGATTGCCGTCCCTTTTATTTTGTCTTGTGCCGTCAGCTGTGGCGGCTCAGGGGATCCCAAAGACGCCCCGGCACAGCAAGTCGATGATCAGAACAGTTATAGCCCTGACATACTTTTCGAGGCCCCTAATGAAGTATGGGCCGGGAGTAATTTGCAGCTATTTGTGCAAGTGCTCAATGATGGCAATAACAACGCCTCCTTTAGCTGGAAAGTGTTGTCCGGGCCTACATTGGATCTGAGCAACCACTCAACCGGCGCGCTCGAGGTCACCGTCCCCAATGTCGAACAAGACACGGACTGGACGCTAGAAGTCACCATTACTGATGAAGGCAAAACTGCAAGCAAACAAGTAACGATAAAGATTAAACGCAAGGTAAACAGTGTTACCCTGACAGGTATTGTTACCGACCAACCGGTCGCCAATCCCAAAGTATCAGCCAGAGTCGGTGATATCGGCTTTATAGCCACATCAAATGCCAAAGGCGAGTACAGCATTACTTTGGAGATAGACGAGGCCAATAAGGATCAACTGGTACAGCTTGTTGCCATAGATCCCCAGAACGAATCAATTCAGTTTGTATCCCAACTTAATACACTTAATACTTTGTACAGCACTGCGGGTGACGACAGTATTTTGAATAGCCGGGAAAATTTCCGCGTAAATATCACCAATGTCACGACGGCCGAGTATGGTCTGATCAGACAAGCTAACTTGCGTCCACTCACCGGTGAAGAATTGCTCAGTGCCCGAAATGGCGTTGACACGGCGCAGCAGCTGGTATTGGCCGCTTTGCTCAAACTGGTGGCAGACAACGATGAGTACTCATTGCCAGCGGGTCTCAATTCAACACGGACACTGGCCAATGACAAAGCCGAGGCCGAGGCTTTTGAAGCTGAGGTGAGAGAAAAAGACCCGGATATCATAGCGCTGACCATTGAAGAAATCATAAACGACCCGAACCTTATTGATGCTGACGGTGATGGGACACGCCCAACACCTGACCACCCTCTTCAGGGCGCCTGGCAACTGGAAGGTGAACCCGATGTCGCGATTATTATCAAAGACGGTAAGTGGGTGCATATTCAAACTAAGCATAAAGAAGATGAAGAAGATGGCCAACCCGGCTACGAAATTGGCGACTTCAACTGGGATGCGGCCAGTAAGCTGATGACGGTGACATTGAGTGACGACACCAATGGTGTATTTGGCTGGGATGAAGACCTCACCACCAAGGCCGAAGTGGTGAATGACAAACTGGTATTAACCTTTGAACAGGAACAGCAGTCGATTTCATTTACCCGCATCGAAGATATAAACAATCCACTCGTCGGTGCTTATTACGAAGGGAGCCTGAGTGGTGAGTTTTACCTTGTTGTCTTCAAAGAAGATGGTTATGCCTTCGAGCTGGAATATATTGCATCAAATAAAGGCGTGTCCGGCAGCAACTACAGCTATGACAGTAAAACCAACAAAGTGCACCTGGAATTGTATCTGGATCAGCTAGGACTGGCTCGGGATCCAGACTTTGTTGCTCGGGCTCAAAATAACACCTTGCAATACAAAGACGGTGATGAAGGAGGCGTTATGACACGTGTACTTAACCTGGTTGAGCCCCTGGCATTCGACGAGCAAACCATGGCGGGGAATTACACATTAACCATGGACAACAGCAGCGATAAACTGCATCCGATTGCACTGGCACTGAATGCAGATAAAACGGCCACTGTCACTTTCAATGACAGAGCGCACACAGGGTCATGGCGCATCAACCAGGGACAGTTGCTCATTAGCGGTAGTGCCACGGATTACCAGTATGCCTTTGGCGTGATAATTACACCCACAAGGCAGACAGAAGATGGCATGAAAGTACTTAACCTGACGTTTGTAGAGCCCGAGGTAAGTAATGACAACGACGACCCCAGAAACCATGGCTTCTCGCTTGCCACACTGAAAAAGCAATAACGTTTCTCCCCTTAAAAAGCGTGATGGACAATCACGCTTTTTTTGTCTGCGCGTTATTTGAGTTTCGCGGCAATGCCAGCCACGTGCTGACCCTGGAACTTAGCCAGCGCGAGTTCTTTGTCTGATGGCTGACGACTGCCATCGGCACCGGCAATACAGGCAGCCCCAAGTGGCGAGCCCCCCCTGACTTCTGAAATATCCGTTAACTCAGCGGCGGCATAAGGCAAGCCCACAACCACCATGCCATGATGAAACAAGGTGGTATGAAAGGACTGGATGGTGGTTTCATTCCCGCCACCGGTGCCCGTTGAGGTAAAGACACTGCCGACTTTGCCAATCAGCTTGCCCGCCGCCCACAAACCACCAGTTTGATCTAAGAAGTTGCGCATTTGCGACGCCATATTACCAAATCGTGTAGGGGTGCCAAAAATAATGGCATCATAGCTCTCAAGCTCTGCCGGGGTTGCAATTTCAGCGGCCTGATCCAACTTAACCCCCGCGTTTTTAGCCACCTCTTCGGGCATCAATTCGGCTACTCGTTTAATCGTCACCTCTACGCCCTCGACCGAGCCTGCGCCTTCTGCAACGGCATGTGCCATGGTTTCGATATGGCCATAGCTTGAATAATATAAAACCAGTACTTTCGTCATCTTTGTTTCTCCGTACGTTACCGGGGCATTTCCCAGCAACTTGTGTTTTAACCAGCTAAACATCTGTGATCACTTCTTTCGTTAAGTATAGGCACGCGTGCCTGTAGACCGAGGACATGATTGCATAGTTAGTTGAGAACGTAATTACGTAAAAAACGACACCATTGTTCTACCCAGGCGAATGGTTAACATCATACGTAATCGGCTGTAATCGTCAGACAGCAGGAAACGGGCTAGGCTTGTCTTGGGTTCATATTCATTTATCAAAGGAGTATTTTTATGGCATTTCCAACCGCAGTGAACAGTCAGATCACAGATGCCGTGACTCAGGTGAATACCAAAGTTCTGGGAGACACCCCGGCCGTTGCAATGGGCAACTTGATGCTGGCCTCAAGCCAGGCGCTCGCCAGTACAGCCCAGCGTTCGGCACTGTCGCAAAAATTTTCGATGTCGCCTATTGCCCAGGGTGTGAGCAGCTTATACAGCATAGATACGGCGTCAACCGGGATTGCCACTCGCAGGATGTTAAATCGCGGCTAGCATACCGAGTTATCTAACTGATCTATTGGTTTGGAACCATTCACCATGGAAAAATAACTGTTCACTCAGCTTGTTACTGAAGAGCTCCCCAAATAAGGTAAACTATCCGTAGATTTTTTACCTAGTGGATTGAGATGTCAGTAATTTATTTACAGCGTAGTGAGCAGCTCATGGCACTGGCCATCATCGCCATGGTGAGCCTGTCGATTAGCTTAACCGACTGGGTGCAGCGCGCACTGCCGCTCTCACCCCCCATTGTTTTCTCTTCACTGGCTGCTGTACTGTTTATGTATTGGTTGCCTATGCTTGTCAGTTATTTACTGATACGGCGCGTTGCAATCTCACACTGGTTTACACAATATGGCCTGCTTTATTTGGCCATAGTTGCTGGCACTTTGGTATTTGGGGCGCTGCGTGCTCAGCTGCTCGGGATCCGCGCCCTGGAAATAGCAGAAGCGCTTTTCATTGCTCTGCCATGGAGTAGCGGTATATTTGTGCTGACAAAGTTTTACCTTACCCAAAAACACCTCAAAGATGAGCAGTTATTGCGCCAGCAGGCTGAACTCAGGTTACTTCACAGTCAGCTTAATCCACACTTTTTGTTTAACAGCTTAAACACCATTGCCGCACTGACCTCGTCTCGTCCGGCGCAGGCTGAAACGCTGGTTCATAACCTGTCGGCTATTCTGCGCTACTCACTCAGGCACACAATATCAGGGCGTTCCGAGTCGCCCGCCGTTAACCTGTCTGATGAACTATTAACACTCCACAAGTGGTGTGAAATCGAACAGTGTCGCTTTGGCGAAAGTTTGCAGATTGAGTTCAAAATTGACGACGCGCTGCTCAACCTCACCTTACCTGCCATGGTGCTCCAGCCGCTGATTGAAAATGCCATCAAACATGGTCAGAAACGCCCGCTGTGCATCACCATTCGAGCACACCTTGAGCAGGGTTTGGCAGCCATTTCAGTCACTGACAATGGGGTAGGCTTTCCCGAGTCTGTGTTGGCGGGTGATGCACTAACAGGCCTGGGCCTGGCGATTACCCGCTCCCGACTCAAGCTGGAAGCCAATGCTGAGCTGACGCTCTCTAACTTGCCCAATGGTGGCGCCAAAGCGCAGTTTGTGCTGGAGGAATCACAATGCTGAATATCGCCATTATCGAAGATGAATTGCCGGCATTACAAAAACTACAAACGCAGCTGAGCCAGCTGTGTCACTACCAACTCGTCTATCATGGCGAGGACCCAGCGCGCTTTTTAGCTGATTTTAGCCATTATCAAATTGATCTGGTCTTTGTTGATATCAATCTGCCGGGCATGAATGGCCTGCAGCTGAGCCAGCAGTTACAAGCAGCCGGGTTCAAAGGCCAGATCATCTTTACCACAGCCTACAGCGAATTTGCCGTAGATGCATTTACACTTGGCGCAACGGACTACTTGCTCAAGCCCTATACCAATGAGCGACTAGCCCTGGCCCTGTCTCGGGTTAACGCACAAAGCCTGGCCGACACTGAGCCATTGGTGCTGACCAGCAAAGTCGGCGATAAGGTAACCCGTATTGAAGCCAGCCAGATTGAAGTCATCAAGCTGGAGCACGGCCATGCCATCGCATATAGCGCCGCACACACTTACCCCATAGATCTGACGCTTGAAGAGCTCATGACCACACTGCCCGATGTGTTTCTTCGCATTCACCGTAACGCCATTGTCAACCGCCTGAAGATCAGCACACTGGAGCGTTGGGTTACCGGAGGGTATTTGATCAAAATGGCGCACAGTGGGCAACAGGTGATCAGCAGTCGCAGTGGTGCAAAGCTGCTGCGGCAAAAACTCCAGATTTAACACCGAGCCCCGCGGCTCACCCAAACAATAAAAAACAAAGGAAACTGATATGAAAAACATAATGCCGGTCCTGCTGGCAGGGCTGCTTAGTGCCTGTAATTCAGCCACGGACCCCGATGTGAAGCGCCATTTTATTAATGATGACCAGCCGCACCCGCTGGTTGTGCTGCTTGGTGGCAGCGAAGGCGGTAATACCCTGGCGAAACCGCATTTTCACTCCCTGTTGGATAGCTTTCATAAACACGGTATGTCTGTTGCGTCGCTCGCCTATTTTGGGACACCGGGCACGCCTTCGAGACAAATTTCGCTGTCGCTGGATGACATTGCCACGCGAATTAGCAAACTGGCAGACGACCCCAGGATCAACTCAAACTGCATTGCGGTCTATGGATTTTCCAAAGGTGCGGAGCTGGCGCTGCTGCTAGCTGCGCACTTTGAGCACATTAACCATGCGGTAGCGGTCATGCCCAGTCATGTTAGCTGGAACGCGGTAAAAACTGTTTCCTCACAACCTGGCTGGCAGCTTGAGCAAACCCCTTTACCCTATGTCAATGCACCGCTGATTTCCTGGTCAATGCAAAAAGGCCTAGTCACCGGCACATATACGCCTGCATTCAAAAGTGCACTGGACAATGCCGACACAGAAACATTGCATGCTGCGCGGATCCCGGTAGAAAAAACCAATGGCCCAGTACTGCTGGTCTCAGCCAAACAGGATGAGATCTGGCCATCTCATGTAATGGCAAATAACATCATCGACACCCTTGAGCAGGCTAGTTTTGCCTATTTATATGACCATATAGAGTTACCTGGCGGCCACTACAGCTTTAACCGCGAAACGCAAGCTCAGGTCAATCAGTTCTTAACTAACACACTGGTTAAACAGTGCCAGTAACCACACTTTGGCGGCATTCGCCAGTTACCGGTAGGCACTGAGTGACTGGCGGCAGAGTTGGATCACAAGGTTTGCTGAATTGTCTGCTTTTGCTTGTTTAGCCAGGCCAGCTGAGACGCGTCACCCACAGATAAAGAAATCGCCTTGTTCACGGCTTTCATTGCCTGTTGTGGCGCTTCCTTAGCCATCAATACCCGGCTCAACATACCGTAAGGCTCTGCGGTATCCGGATAATAGGCTATCCATTTATTAACGATATATTCGGCCTCTTCAATATACTCTTTAACAAGCAGATAATTGCTCAGCCCCCAAAGCTCATTAAATTCAGGCACAACCTCATAACCAAGGCGCTCTGACAGCCCCTGATAATGTGCATCAAATTCGTGTTTTTTGCCTTTGATTTTCTCACCAGTGATCCACCAGTTACGAAATACATAGCGTACGGCATCATAGAGGCCAATATGGGCAATGGTCATATGATCCTCTGCTTCATACAGGTCGGCATGCCAGTTAAGTTTAGGCCCGGCATGTGCATCGAGGTTTTTTCTGAGCCGGATAAAGTTTGGGATCTGCTTTTCAAACGGGGTATCCGCTTCTGTTGCGATGATCAGCGTTTTGTCCAGTTTTAAGCGCTCCGGATGCTGCTCAATGAATGACAGCATATTACCACTGCCCCAGCCCATCGCCGGCGACAATGCAATGTACACATCAAATAGCTCAGGGGTCGACAGCATAGTGTACAAGGTAAACAGCCCTCCCAGAGAATGACCGCTGAGCAGGCTGAACGAGTTGGTCCGATAACGCTGCTCGACCAGTGGCTTCACCTCGGTGCGAATAAAGCTCAGCAACGCGTGATTGGCCGGCTCGGTCATTACCTGACCGTCGTCGGTATACGGACTCAAATCCCGACTGCGTGATGGCGTCTCAATACCCACCACTATCATTTCAGAGATGCCCCCTTGCAAGTAATGGATCATACTGGCGGCATGGTCCATCTGACTACCGGCATCCGTCAGGTATAACACGGGAAAGCGTCGTGCTTTGTTCTCCAGATTAAAATAGCCCACAGGTAACGAAATATGTACCTTACGTGTTTCTTTAAACACCGCTGAGGAAAGCTCTATCTCAACCTCCCTTTCATTGCCCCATGATAAGTGTGAAACACATAACAGTGCGAATAGCCAAACTAACTTCATTTTTGTTTACTCCATTGTATTTATTATTTAAAAGCGCTTAAATATGCCCCACATGGGGACACCTCTGGGTTCACTCGTATTAACGACAAATTGTCTGTGCGGTATCCAGGTGAGTGACTGCGCTCAGCAATACAACTAAAAACAACCATTGAAGGCGATGTAATCGTCCTAATTTTTATCTTAGGAATTTCTTAGGTCATATAATTCAATAAGTTAAGCATGGAAAAATTAACGCACGCTTTTGTGATCAACAACATAATAATTGACCCACAGCGGAATCAGGTGCAACACTCGGACGGAGTAAATTCGCTGGAACCAAAAGCGATGGCCCTGTTATGCGTGCTTGCCGGACAGCCCAATACGGTGATTGCACAAGAAACGTTGTATGAAACCATCTGGCCCGGTCGCGTTTTTTCACCCAGCTCATTGCAGCGCCTGATTGCACTGCTAAGAAAAGCACTCAGAGACAGCAGCAAGTCGCCCGAAATCATCTTTACACATGCCAAACAGGGCTACAGTTTAGAAGCGGCTATTTCAAAGCCCCAAACTGGCACTAAAACGCCCGCCAAAACCTTGCTATCTGTGTTCAGCATGCTCTTCTTAACTCTTGTTATTGTTGCTTATATTTTTTCCAGGCCACAGCCTACACTCTCTGATACTCAGGCGTTTACCTTTACCGCTTTGGCAGAATTTAACGGCCAGTTTTCACCCGACGGTAAGGCCATTGCTTTTTTGCGTCAAAGCGCAGATAAGCAAACGGAATTGGTCGTACGGCAACTCGAAAATCCGGGTCAGGACCTGCTATTGCCCGATGTACAGATCCGCGACTTTACCTGGCTGACAAACAAGCAGCTGCTGATTGCACAAACCGACTCAGAAGCAGGCAAGCTTATCAGAGTCAGGCTGACGCAATCCGGTATTCAACCACAGCACAGCCTGCCCGCAACCAGGCACCTGCGTAACATCAGGCATTTGCTCAAAGGGCCAGGCTCGGCCATCTACTTTGTTGCGGCTCACCCAGACACTGTGAAAACCGACACAAGACAAAGTGTTATCATGCAACTGGACTTAATTAGTTTTGAGCTAAAAACGCTGATGACCCTGCCCGCAGCACACGACATCGTCGATCTGGCCGCTACGCCTGATGGCTTGTATGTATCACTATTTGAAAATAGAAAAGTCAACAAACTGCTTAATATTGACCCCGACTCGCTGAGCGTCAACGTTATTAACGCGGAACTTGACGGGCGCTATAAACTGGCCTGGTCTTCGCACCATAACCGCCTGATATTATTGGACAGCTTAAAGCCCGCAGTATTTACATTAGAAGCGAATAATCAGCTTGTCACCGTTAAGCACGCTCTGTCGACAGGCGTTTTGGATGCAAACCTATATCAGGACAAACTGCTTACAAGCCGGGCTCATCAAACCATTAACGTGTTCAACAACCAAAGCCCGGACGCGGCGCTGATACACAGTAAGTATGAAGACTACCTTGCATCTGTATCACCCAGCGGCCGTAGTGTGGTATTTGTTTCGAACCGCAGCGGTTACCCGCAGCTATATATGACAGTTCAGAACAATCAACCCGAAGTGATTTTTACCAACCCCGGGCGGGAAGATTTTATATCTCGCGCTATCTGGCACCCAAATGCGCGGCAACTGGTATTTGCAGCGGACAAAAAAGTGTATCGATTTGACGTCGCAACTCGCGAGCTTTCGGCGTTACCCATAGCTCAGCCAATAACCAGGGTTGAATACTGGCAGACCTCTGACTTACCGGGAACCGATGTGCTTTATCTAACTCATGCCACACAGACAAGCACGGTGAAGTATGATACCGATTCGGGCGAAACAGAATTATTACCGGGCCCCGAACACTTTATTTATGCAAGTAACACGCACCACATTGGCTGGCAGGACAATACGCTCAGAGCCGCTACCGGAGTGAGCTGGCAACCCGGCAGCGGACAAATACGCCATGCCTTCAGTGTGGGCGAGCGTATCCTGGTGCAAGTCACAGCGCCGGGTGCTCAACGCCTGCTTGAGTTTGACCCCCACCTAAACCTGCTGTCTCAACAACCGCTGCCCAAGTCTGCTCAGTTTGTTAGCAGCGCGTTTTACTCCGAGCAAAACGCCTTTATCTATTATTATTCCCACTGGCAAAACATCGACAGCGATCTGATGCTTTCACAGCTTACATTCTGAAAGCGGGTTTACATATGCATAAATTAGCGCTAATTTCGTACCTAATAATGATAAAAACAAGGAAAAGGCCTAATGCGAAATCAGTTAATTTTTATCTGCGTGAGCCTCTGTTTAGCCGCATGTGGAGGCGGTGGTGGAGACAATACCAAGCAAAGCGACCAAACTGCCAGCCCAAGCCCAGTTACTCCCCCTGATACTAGTCAACTCCCCAACTCTCCTCAGGCACGCCCGGATGTGGTCTTTGATGACACACTGATTGAAGATGTAGAAGACTTCGTCACACTGGCCCATTCAGTACAATACTTTTATCCATCGCAGTCGGTACAGGCCTCAGACTGGCCACTTTTTATTGCTGAAAGTATTGTCGAGTTGAGTCAAACCGAAGGTGGGTCCAGGACCGATAAAGGCATTGAATTATTGCGACAAATTGCGCCTTACCTGGTAACCAGGCAGGACCAGTTACCCACGATTAATCAACAAACACAGGTTGCAGCGTGGCGGCAAAACGCGCCCTTCTCGCAGGTGACCTACAGGAGAAACTTGCTTGAGGGCAGCTACGGCTCGCTAAGCAGCCAGGCGTATTTACCCAGCAACCGCCATATCAGCCTGGACTATGGCCAGCAATCCGTTTATCTCCCATTATACCTGCCAACGCAGACCCAACTAACGGGCGACACCTTCTCCCAACTGGGGCGCTGGCAGCTGACGAGTGATTTCAGGCAGCCGGAAATATGTATGGCAACCGTCTCTAGTATGTGGGCTATGATCCAGCACTTCTGGCCCTATTTTCAGCAGGTCGATATCAACTGGACGCAAAGCCTTAAGCCCTTACTGAGCGCCTGCACTGAGCCGGTCCTGACTCAGCGAAACGCGCGGATTTATGCTGAGTTTACAAAACTAAATGACAACCACCTCAGCATTGTGTTGCCAGACCCGGAGTTACCCCCTTTTGATTATTATATGCCCTTCTTATTTGAGATAGTCGAAGGAAAAGCCATTATCACACGCACCGAGCAAAACAATCGCTCGGATATCGAGATTGGTGACGAAATACTCTCAATTGATGATGAACCCGTGCAAACCTACCTGCAAAGTCGCGCAGCTGATTCGCTTCGCAACCAGCTGCACCGCGTAAATTGGGCTGCCCGCTGGCATTTATATAAAACCTCAGAAACCCCCGTTCGCTATCAGATAAAAAAGTCAGATGGCAGCGAAATTCAGCAAACCGTAACTCCACTTAAACGGGATAACCCGCTCAAGTTTAGCGGCATGAGATATGTACCCATTGGCTCTGAGGTACTGGAGCACCTGGGCGACAATATATATCGCATCAACGTCTATCATGTCGAGCAGCAAGCCCTTAGCTCATTGCGTGCTCAGCTACAAGATGCCAAAGCCGTGGTACTGGATATGCGCCAGTATCCAACCAGCTGGCAGGGATGGCAGGGCGTACTCAGCTGGTTTATTCAGCGCGACGCCGTCAATGATACGCTCACCTACGTCTGGCAGGGCGCGCCCAACCAAAGTGATGCACAAGTACAAAACATCACACAGACAATCCGTGTCGCACAGGACGCACTGAACATTCCGGCAATTGCGCTGGCATCTCGGGAAAGCCAGAGCCAGAGTGAGCATGCGCTGGTGTTTGCCCGCAGTGGCGGCATAAAAGTACTTGGAGAATCGACATCGGGTATCAATGGGGAAATTTTTAATGCTGATTTCTTTGATTTATCGGCAAGTATGGCACGGGACAACCTGTTTACCTTTACCGGTATGCTCGCTAACCGGCTTAACGGCGATCCCTTGATCAACGCAGGAGTTGAAATTGATATCTGGGTGCCCAGAACCATTGAAAGCATCAGAATGCAAAGAGATAACCAGTTAGAAGCCGCCGTCGATTATTTAAACGCACAGTTAAAGTAATTTACCATCATAAACTCCCTGCGCACTATACCTTTTGGGCCTGACTGAGCCAGGCCCAAAAGGAAAGTCAAAAACACAGGTAACCCGAGCTAATATCACCGCAAGTTAAATAAAGCTGAAGCAAGTAAAGTGCTTCAGCTTTTAGTCCACCCTCAGATATTTTTGTCGCACATCAAAGCCAACCGAGAGATTTAGCTATCAGGCGGATCCCCAGCATGGCGGTTAAAATAAGCACAGAAAAGCCCAAAATATTGGACACTAAGGTATTCGAGTATTTGCCCAGCATGCGTTTATTGTTCATTACATAGAGCAGAAAACCAGCGATAATAGGCAACAGCAGGCCATTGGCAAACTGGGCAAGTAAGATAATTTCTATCGGCTTAATATTGGCCATAGATAACACCGCCCCAATCACAATAATAGTGACGCTGATAAACCGAAACGGCCTGGCATCCACTTCGGTGTCCAGCTGTAATAACTCTGTTACCACATAACTGGTGGCCAGCGGTGCGGTGATAACACTACTCAGGCCTGCGGCAAACAACCCTATACCCAGCAGGTACTTAGACAAGCTACCAAACAAGGGCTCAAATACCTTGGCCATGTCAACGGCATTATTCACGCTCAACCCCAGTGTAAAGATACTGGCCGCCGCCGTAGAGGTCACCAAAATGGCGATAAGGCCGCCCAGGCCAATGGAAATTGCTGTGTCCGCACGCGCCTGAGGAATATCATCCGGATCAGACCAGTGTGCCTTTGCCGCCGAGGCATGTAAAAACAAGTTATAAGGCACCACGGTTGTGCCAATCAATGCAATGACTGTCAGCAAGGAGCCTTCGGGTAACTGAGGTGTCACCATCCCTTTAAGTAAGACGGTTAAATCCGGATCTACCAGGAAAAAGGTGACGACAAATGCCAGCGCCATGACAAACACCAGGGCTATCAAAATACGCTCAATTTGCTTGTAGGTCCCGAGAATCAAAATCACCGCGCCCAGAGCAGTAAGCGCGATGATTGAACTGCGAAAAACCCATTTTCCGGGTGTGGTGATCGCCTCAATGCCCAGCGCGGCGCCCACCAGATTACCCGCCTCATAGGCCGCATTGCCAATACAAATGGCCACAATGATCAAAGCAAATAATGGCCATTTCCACACAGAGTCCTGCAAAGACTGATGGATCACGGCGCCAAGCCCTTGCTGTGTGACTATCCCTACCCGCGCCGACATTTCCTGTAAAATAATGGTCGCCAGGGTTGCAAACACCAGCGCCCATAACAGCGCATACCCGAACTGAGCACCAGCCAGTGTGCAGGCAGTGATGGTGCCCGGCCCGATGAAGGCTGCGGTCACAATAACGCCAGGTCCCAGATTTTTAAATTTCTTTAGCATGACTCACGCTTTCCTGACCGATGCTGTGGCATTCACTTTGCTCCTAATTAAATCTTGAAACGGTTCACAATGGCCGCCAGCTCTCCGGCCTTTTCACTCAGATTATTACTGACACTTAAGTTCTCAGTACCAATCGACACCGACTCCTTGCTTTGCTGTGAGATAGAATCGGTGCGCTCAGAGATCTCTTTATCAACAATGTTTTGCTCCTTAGTCGCATCGGCAATATGCTCATTCACGCTCAAAATTTCATTGATGAACTGGACGATTTGCGTCAGAGACTCGGCCGCCGAGGCTGCCTTATCGACCGTAATGGCGCTATAACTTTTGCTCGATTCCATGGCACGTACGGCCTCTTTTGAACCGTCGGTCAGCGTATTGATCACACCCAGGATCTGTGAGGCACTTTTTTGCGTGCGCGTGGCCAGCTCCCTGACTTCATCGGCGACCACCGCAAAGCCTCTGCCCTGCTCGCCTGCCCGGGCCGCTTCGATGGCCGCATTCAAAGCCAGCAGATTCGTTTGTTCGGCGATTTCCTGAATAATGGATAAAGAACCGGAGATCCCCTGCACATCCCCCTCCAGTTTTAGAATCACACTGCTTGCCTCATCCAGCTTCTCAGCCAGCGTATTCACTGAATTCATCGCTTCATCAACTGAGTGACGGGTATCATTTGCGCTGTTATCGGCATTTTTAGCGGCCGTCGCGGCCTCATTGGCATTGCGGGAAATTTCTTCGGCAGAGGCCGTCAACTGTGTCATCGCCGTGGCGATCAATTCAGTTTCGGTTTGCTGGCGTAGCAAGATTGAATTGATATTACCAGAGGCCCCCGAGATCTGTCGGGTTTCATCAACCACCTCGTTGGTGAGTTTGGCCACCTTCTTGATCAGCTCATGCAGCTGGCCAAGAAAAATATTAAAGTCCCGACTCAGGCTGTCAAACTCAGGTACGGTAAAGTCCGGAATGCGCACCGTTAAGTCCGCGTCTCTGGCAGCATAAATATGTATGGTATCTTCGAATTTAGACAAAGGCACAGTGATGCTTTTACTGATAATAAGGCCGAGCCCGGCCACCCCGATAGACACAATCACAGTGAACAGCAAAATATTGGCGATGCTCTCATAGAGCTGCACTTCATTTTTGTCCCGCATGGACTTAACCAGAGCATCGACATCATCGGTGTAAAAGCCGGTACCCACTATGAGGTCCCATTTGGGTAAATAGATGCTATATGCCAGCTTAGGTAAGGGCTCACTCTGGCCCAGTTTAGGAAAGTAGTAAACCGAATAGCCATCCCCCGTTTGCGCCGAAGAAATGATATCCCGAACCAGATAATTACCCCGCTTATCCTGCAAATCGATAAAGTTTTCGCCAATCCCCTGGTTGCTGTCGCCCTGCATAACGCGTGTCCCATCGGGCTTAAAGCCAAACAGATAGCCGGTTTTGCTAAATTTGATGTTTTTGAGCAGGGCAATGGCCTCTGACTGGGGATGGTCTCCCTGCATTAAGGGCGTCAAGGCTGTTTTGGCAATTTCCAGATACGCTTTTAGCTCCACGCGCTTCATGCGCATCATTTCTTTGCGACTCAACTCAACTTGCACCTCGTTGAGTTTTTTCGCTTCCAGATAGGTGATTAAGGTCACCACGGAGGAAATCATGATCACGGGGATCAGTGACAACAATATCAGTCTGGACTTTATTTTGAGTTTCATGTTGCTCAGCCTCTTTGTTGCGCAGCTTTAAGAGCGCTCTTCAACCGCTTTACCGGTTTGTGGCGACGTGTCGTAGATGGACTGCTCCTTGTTATAGTGCTTAAGATACTCTTGCAGTATTTTGTCATAGGTGCCGTCTTTTTTTATTTCCCGCAGCGCCTGCTCCACCTCCAGCCGGGTTTTATCCAGCGCGCGGACCTTAGAAAACGCAATATAACTGGGGATCTCATAGCGGTAACTGGGCACCTCGGCAACCAAGTCTTCAATGCCGAGCTGCTTGATGATCTCAAGGGCACCGAGTCGGTTGATCACCACCACTTCCACTCTGTCTGCTAGCAGCAACTCAAAGCTCCGTCGGCCTGTATCTGTCGTCACGACATTTTCAAACACGCCTCTTTTTAGCGCCGTGTCGATTTCTGTGCCATAGCTCACTTTATGCATAACCCCAACCCGATAAGGCGCCAGTGAGTTAAGTCGACCGTCAAAGTGAATATTGTTTTTTCTCAGCGTGAACAAAGCAATTGACTGCTCAATGAGCACCTCATCCGAGTAATCCAAAAATGTCAGTCTTTGAGGCGTTTTGTAAATGGTGAAAATACCATCGTAGCGCCCGGTTTCCACTTCTCTAATCGCTCTGCCCCAGGGAAGAATGTCGATGCTGTAGGGCTGCTCCATACGCCTGAATACCTCGCGTACCAGCTCCACCGCTATGCCGCTGGGACCATTTTTGCCCTGAAACTCGTAAGGCGGATATTCAAGCGTAACCAGCCTGATAACCGGTTTTTCAGGCGTACTGGCGCCCAACAGACAAACTGCCACCAGGCAAAACAACACCCTGCACCAAACTGTCATGACGCCCCACCTGTCAGCCTGAGCAGAGGCTGGGCAAGCACGTTTGCGCAATCGAATAAACACTGTGTGTACCACACAAAGCCAGTCATATATCAGAAGCTCAGCTGTACTTTGATATAAGCGCGACGCCCGCGGGGGTCGCCCGTTCTGGGGTCATAACTACCTGCAATGCTGACATAAGGCGGATCTTCGTCGGTGGCATTGACGATACCAGCGATAAGCCGGGTTTCTGAATCCTCCTTCACCAGGTCGCCCAGATTGATGCTGTATTGCAAGTCAATGGTGTTGAACGAGCTGATAGATTCGCCGCTGACGTCGTTTTCATAGCTGGCAACATGACGAAAATAAATGTTGGCACTGTGCTCGCCATCTGACCAATTCATGCCAATGCTGCCTCGTAACCGCGGAGCCGGATTACCGACCGTGTTACGGTTAAGTTTGCCCAGCCCGTCGCTGGTGTTGCCGGACGCATCCATAAGGTCGTAACTCAACAAATATGAGGCCTTGAGTTGCGGCCTGAAATCTCCCATATCAGTGCGATAGATGGTTGTGGTGCTAATATCCAGCCCGGACGTATCAATGGCTTCGGCGTTGATGAATTTGGTATTCACAATGGAGATGGTACCGGCTGACGTGCGGATCACCCGGCTTGGATCATTAGGGTTGGCGTTGACCACCGCCTGATGGCTTTCACGGGTCAGTACGTCTTCAAATGAAAAATCCCAGTAATCCAAGTCCACAGCAAGTTCATCCAAAGAGAAAGACAGGCCAAGATTCACCGCCTGTGAGGTCTCCGGGACCAGGTTGGGATCGCCAACGGTTCGGTTACCGCCAAACGTGGTAGAGCGATCTTCCGGATCGGTGATGTTAGCAAAGTTGGTCTGTACGCCCTGTAACTGATGAACCGACGGTGCCCGGAAAGACGTGCTGTAAGTGCCCCGAAATGAAAACAGCTCGCTGGCCAGCCATAAAAACGACACCTTAGGATTGGTGGTGTCGCCACCAAACTCGCCATAATCCTCATAACGTAATGCCGCGCCGATTTCTAAATCGACTGTCAGCGGCACCAGCACTTCGGCGAACACGGCTTTTACATCACGCTCCCCGTAAAAATTCTGATTACCAATGAGAAAAGCAAAGCTGTCTTGCTGGGTAAAAGAGTCATAGACATTATTAATGGACTCATCGCGGTACTGAAAACCGAGCGCATAGCCGACATCGCCACCGCCCACTTCAAACAACGACTCACCGGTGATCACGGCCTCATACACTCGCATTTCCGATTCCGCATCCCCCAGATAATCGCCGATAATAAAGTCTCTGAGCAGCTCGTTGTCCGGGTCCTGCGGATCAAAGGGGTTGAAGTAATAGCACTCGCCTTGCCCGGCCTCGGCCACTGTGGTGCCACTGCACTTGATCCCCCCTAAGCCATGCAATGCGGCCTGAAAGTTATCGGTAATGACGTCTCTTGGATTCAATATGGCGTCGTTCGCAGCCGCTACAAAAGAGAACTGCCAGTAAATGCCTTCTGTTATTTCACCATCGCCACCAAAGGCAAACCGCGAAGTCGTGTGGTCGTAATAGTTGATTTCGGTTGGTTTACCGACCCCGTAAGGCCGGCCACGAAAGAAGATGTCCTCACCATAGGGGTTATCCGGGTGACTTGCCAGCACACTGGGGGCGTTCAGTACCGGAAAACTGGGTGACACTTCCCGAGTTATTTTGTTTCTGGCGTAGCCAAATTCAGCCCATAAGCGCGTGGTATCGCTCCAGTCCCTGGTTGCGCGCGCGTAGGCTTGCAGCCTGTCTTCGTTCGGCACGGCGGTGATCTGTGGGCCAAAATCAAACAAACAAAACGAATTGCCGTTGCTCCCTTCGGAGAAAATCCCGCCATTAGCAACACAATTTGGATCTGCGACCGTTAATCCATTGGGATTGTTTTCATCCGCACGCGAAGGAATGACAAAACTCCCCGGGTTACCAAAGCTACTGGTGGCGGGCTGTAACCAGTCAACTTCGTCAAGTAATAAGCTGGAGCGCTCAAGAAAGCTGACCGCAAACAGCATGTGTCCGGTATCACCTACATACCCGCCATGGGCAAAGTCAATTTTGGTATCCTCCTGATCGCCCTCACTCCAGCGAGTGCGATACTCATATTGCAGCTCGCTCCCTTCTAAGTCGTCCCGGGTAATAAAATTCACCACCCCGGCAACGGCATCTGAACCGTAAATGGCAGAGGCACCGTCTTTTAATATTTCGACTCGCTTGATGGCCAAAGTTGGCACCAGTGATGCGGTATCAACAAAACTTGCGCCCTGATCGGTCACCACTGCCGACGTAACCTGCCGGATCCCATTCAATAACACTAAGGTTGACGATACGCCCAGCCCCCGCAGGTTGACGTTCGAGGTGCCCGCAGTAAAGTTTTGCGACAAGTTATCTGAGTTGTTCTGCGACCCGGCATTAAAGGGCAAAACTTCGATCAGATCTCGGACATTGTTTGCGCCAATATCGGTCAGGTCGCTGAGTTCCGTGCTGGAAATGGGCGAGGCACTCTCTGACTGAATAGAGCGCTTGATCCGCGACCCCGTGACAGTGATAGTTTCTATGGCACTTTGGTCGTTACTTTGTGCGTTGGTGGGTGTTTCGGCAACGACTAACGCGGGACAAAGTAACAAAGGCAGAGTCCGCAATAGCAAAGACTGGGCTCTGAGCGAGGAGTTGCACATGATTTCACCTTGTTGTTGCTGACGGTAAATTTGCTCAAGTGCTATGTGTCCCTGGAGTGTCACTCCCACAGCATTTTAATATTGCTGTTTTAATCATAGTCGCAGATTTCAAGGTCATAGCAAAACTGGCGTGTTTTTTTGCTCATAGCGGGCATTGCGGCGCAAGTAAGCGCACAGACTGGCCTGCACGCTCACTCAAAATTGCGACTAGCGTGGCCGATTATTTACTCACACGCAATGTGTAGCTGCCAGCCCCTGAGTAGGAATACACCACAAAGCGGTAATAGCCAGACCCGACACTGTAGTTAATCGACTCAGTGGAGGATGGTGATTCAGAAATCGCAACCTGTTGCCAGGCGCCGTTTAGCCATTTTTCTATTTTCAGGTCAAAATCGGCACTGGCGGGCCCACTCAGGCCCAGACCAATCGTACCGCCGCCGTACTGAAACCAGCTACCGTTCGGCTCAATGGCACTTTGTTTGTCACTCAGTGTACCTGTGTAGGTGTCTGGTTCGGGTTGTGTTGCAGTGTCGATGGTGAAAGAAATGGTTTGTGCCGGATCGGAAATATCGCTGATCCTAAGCCCGGAGTCACTGCCGTTCCACCACAGTGCATTCGTACCACGCGAGGTTTGTGCATTGGGCAAAGCCTGAGTGAACTCCCCCGCCACATCAAATAGATCGCTGCCGTCGCCGCGATTACGCTTATATTCCGGGTCTCGGTTACCATCACCGTGCTCCATCTGAATGTACGGATACCATTCATTCGAGTTAGTACCACGACTGTCGACATGCCAGATGGCCAGCCCTTGATCGAGCTGCTCAGAGTTTTGACCCGACTTATGAATGGCTTCGATATAAAATGCTTCATTGCTGTTTGCCGGATTGGTCCATTTATAAGAGGTGCCGCTGTCCGAGGTATGACTTAAACGCCCTGAAGGCGCATTGGCATTAATTGCCGGGTTCAGCTCAGTCACTGTGTCCCAGCCTGCAATAGCCCTGAAGTGTGCGACGGGCGGCGTCGGCTTGTAACGATTGGTTGTGCCTATGGCCCCGTAACCCATCACGCCAAAGCTGGCCACTGAGCCTTCGGAGCTGCCATCGTAGTCATAAAGATCTGGCCAGTTTGTGATCAAATGGCCCGACTCGTGGACAAAAGTGCCAATGGCCAGACTGGCGCGCATATCGGTGATCTGATAACGGTCGGTACACACGCCATCGGCACAAAAACGCGGGCTGAGCCTTGCCATGTGTGGCCACAATCCCTTAGACCAGGCACTGTCTGAATTACCAGCATAAAAGATATTAAGCCCCCGGATCTGTTTACTGTTGTTGGTGGTGAGCTGAGAAAAATCAAATCCTTGCTGGTATTCCAGCCATTGCAGCGCTTCGTTGATCAGCTCCTGAGAGCGAACCGTCGAGCTGAGGCTGGAGTCGGCATAATATGCCTTGTTCTTTTTTGCCGTGTAATACTGGGTCACTGTGTTGGTATAGTCGAGCTTATTGCCCGATACCGAGCGAAAATAGCCCCGCACCGATTGTGCATTACCAAACTCGTTGTAATTTAAGTCGTTCAAAAAACGCTCTACCTGTGCTTTGGTAATGGTGCCACGTTCATCGGGGAAATCTATGATGATCGTCAGGCCCTTTACCTGACCACTGATCTCTTCCGGGCTATTCATATCAACCATCGCGGTGTGTAACCCGCCCTGTTCGCCTAGCATCTGTACACGCATTTTTTCAACCTGCGCCGCTTTGGCCAAATCCGTCAGTCCGGCCTGAGGCTTGCCGACAGTGCTTGGCCGTAGTGCGCCTTCGCTGCCAACCAGTTGTCCGGTAGACTCCAATTCCCGACCATCCGCACTCACCTGCGCGTATGCCATGCCCTTAAGCGTTTCATCGTAAATGACCAGGCGACCATCCGCCGTTCTTTGCTCTGCGTAATAGTCGTTACCTTGCAAAAAGAGTGTGACTGTCTTGCCGTTGGGTTGGGTAAACTCGTAACGGGTGTTGTTATAAGGGATAGCGGCCTGGGCAAGCGTTGCAACGCTCAGCGTCCCAATGGCCAACAAAGAGTGTAGTGTTTGCATATTTAAGTTCCTTTACATGTTGGTATACCTTTTTCATATCAACAGAGATATGAAAACAGGAACTTAATTATTAACCCTACATTTACAACTTATCAAATTTAAATTTTTGTGATCATCTTATTTGCCGCAGCTTCAATGCTGGTTGTTTATACTATGGAGCACAGTTTTGCTAAGGTCGGATAGAGGCAAGTTATTTTGCTCCTGAGCACACCAGCGCGGCAGCATGATACGCCCGCTGCCAGTTTGCGTGAGCTGCGCCGGTTTTGGGTGGTTTACTTTGGCCTTCGACCAGGCGGCCGTGATTGCCGTGTTGTTGAGCAACTGCACGTACATATCCACAGATGGGGTCAGCTGTGAGCCAATCAAAGCCGGCATGGACGCGATTAACTTTGTTTGTACCTCGGGTTGTAAAACCTTGGCCTCGACCACCGCGTCGAAGACGGCCAGTTGCCACTGATAAAAGTCATTAAACACGGTTTGCCCGCTGGCGTTAATCTGAGTTGCAACAGAAGACTTAAAACGCACAAAGCCACCCCAGTCACGCAAATGGATTTGTGTATTAAGCAGGTTCAAGCCAGTACCGGCGGCATGGCCAAATTGCTCTGTTTCTGAATGGAATAAAAACGCCCGGATGTACATCAGCTGAGCATTGCGGTAGCTGTTATTGTCGAAGTACAGGTTGCCCAGATTGTTTTTGATGTTTGCGATTATCTCCCTGTCATCAGAGAGCATCATGGCTTCTTTGAGGATCCCGGTTGCCTTTTTATGCTTACCAGTAAACCGATAGACCACCGCAAGATTGTTGGCTATCCGGGCATACTGCTTCTCATCAGCCACATAATTCAAAGCACACTCATTCAATTGCTCGGCATAGTCGTAGTCATGCATATGACGATGGTAGATAGCCACAGAGCCTATCACATGAACATGTTCGCCCTGCAAATATGCCTGCCACTTGTCCTGATTAAGTTGCGCTATGATGTGCGTTACTACTTTATGATCATGTGCTCTGACGCCCGACTCAAGCCCGGCCAGATACACCTGCAACAAACCTTTGCTGGGCTCTGAAGGTAACCGTTCCTGAGCCTGATGAAACACCAAAGCAGCCTGAGCCGGATTTTTATCATTAAGCTCCTTTAACTGGTTTAATGTTTTGAATAACTCCGCTGGGGTGAACGCGACGGCGGCAAAAAACAGCAAGCTTGTGAGCATAAATCGGTGACACCTAATTACAATGTGGTTAAGCATGGTACAGATACAATTAATATACCAGATAACCGCGCGCGCCAAGCTGGCTATTATTGACACAACCAGGTCAAAAAACCACCCAAAAAGCATACAAAAAAAACATATTTGTTAATAAAACTACTCACATCCATTTTTACCCATTTAGAGCACCAATTGGGAAGTAGCTTATTTTATTGACAAAAAATGAGCGAAAAACACAAATATAAATATTTTTATATGAAATATCTCATTTTCTTGTTTACATTTGGAAAACACTGCGATAGCATGAAGTCGTTCCTTAGGGCATGGCTAATCACACGAGTCATTCCAAATGAACTCCCGAGAAGTAGAGCTTACCAACAAGGATGTTGGTTTATTGGGTATTTCCTGGCACAGTTTTGTTGCTATTGGAGGTTAGGCAGGACATTTCCTGCCTTTTTTTTTGCCTTCTGCCTGGCCCAATTAACTTGCCAACCCGGCTTATTTTTGGGTAAATTTGGCAAAAACAGCACAGTGACTACCATGGCACTCAGACAACCGCATTCCGTACTCGTCGTTATCTATAATACCCACAACGAATTTTTGCTTTTGCAACGCGCCGATGATCCAGATTTTTGGCAATCTGTAACTGGGGGAATTGACCCCGGAGAAACCCCCGTCCAGACAGCATACCGCGAGTTATTAGAAGAAACCGGCATTGACGCTCACACTCTGGGCCTGAGTATCACAGATCATCAAAAGTGTAATCAGTACACCATCAGAGAGCAATGGCGGCACAGATATGTGGCAGGTGCCAAGGTCAATACTGAGTATGTGTTCAGTGTTTGCGTGCCAAAAGGATGTGAGGTGCAGCTTGCACCGGGGGAACACCTGGCTTATCGCTGGCTTACTCAGCAACAAGCGGCCGAGCAAGCCTGGTCAAGCAGTAACCGCCAGGAGATTTTGTCTATTGAGCTGGCTTAAATAACAGTGTCTGCCAGGTGACGGATGCTCTGCCCTGGGCATCTTCTTCGGGTTCAGTTACCTCCAGGCAGGTTAAATCCGCTTTGTGCGCGATATCCAGCAGATAATCCACGGTACAATTGACCATTCCACGGACCTCTAACGCTTCTTCATCGCTACAGTGGCGCAGCTTCACTACCAACAGTGCATCCGGATTCATCAGGTTGCGCAAAGTGAGCATAGCCTGCTGGCCCGAGCTCGACTGCAAATAATTGAATACCGAGCTCACTAAAATCACATCAAAACCGTGATGCTCCTTTTGCACCTTGTAAAGGCAAGGCAGCTCGTCCTGATACCAGCTGATCGGCATATCGCGGGTATAGGCCTGCCCCAGACGATTTAACGAGCACACGGGCTCTACAGCAACCACTTGTGCCTGCTCTGCCTGCTCGGCAAAAAACCTGGCGTCTCTGCCTGCCCCGGCACCAATATCCAAAAACTTTAAACCCGCTTGTTCCATCAAAGGGGTAACAAATTTTAGCCATGAAGCATGTAGCAGCTCAAAGCGGTAAGACTGGTAAAGTTTAGCCAGTTGTAATGCATTGTCTTCGTAATATTGCATAGGCATAGTTGCTACGCTCCAACCAATTTCATGTGTTCCTGTTACGCGACCATCATAGACAATAATCAAGGCACAATTATGACAGTTTGGTTAAACATGCCTGAGATTCAGTCACGATTAACGCTTTGATTTAGCGATAAAAGCGTATACATTGGTTGCCATACAGCTGATCGATTGTGGATCCATTATGGTCAATACGAACCACGCGCCACTTTACAGGAAGCTTAGGTTTCGAACATCTGAAAACATGCCGGGATCTGTTCCTAAATGCATGCCAACGGTTGACGTCAGTGATCCATTACACAAGGAGTATTTATGTCACTCAATGCTTTACACACCCCCTGTCTGCTGCTGGATAAAAAAAAGCTGCTGACTAATATTGGGCGGCTAAACACGCACCTGGCACAATTTGATGTCAGGTTACGGCCACACCTGAAAACCCTCAAATCGGTAGACGCAGCCAGATATATGCTGGAAGACACATCTGCCCCCTGCACTGTATCTACCCTTGAAGAAGTCAAACAGTTCGCTCAGGCCGGATTTACAGACATTACCTATGCGGTGGGGATCAGTGAGCACAAACTCCCGGAGATCCTGGATATCCAGAATCAGGGCGTTACGCTACATATTTTGCTCGACAGTTTTGAGCAGGCGCAGTTTGTCCATGCCTTTTGTCAGGACAATGGCTGTAAGCTCAGCTGCCTGATTGAGATAGACTGTGACGGAAAACGTGCCGGTATTGCGCCAGAAGATCCGCAGCTCATTGCCGTTGGCAAAATTCTGGCATCCGGCGGGTTATACTCAGGATTGCTGACACATGCCGGTGGCTCGTATGAGTGCAACAGCCTGGATGAGATCCGTGCTATGGCACAACAAGAGCAAAATGCAGTCCGCGATGCGGCGAGCCGGTTAAGCGCGCAACAGATCGACAGTGCCATTATCAGTGTTGGCTCGACCCCCACCGCAATGCTCGGAGATGGGTTTGAGCAGATCACCGAAGTACGCGCTGGTGTCTATGCCAGTATGGATCTGGTGATGGCCGGTCTGGGCGTCTGCCGCTCACAAGATATCGCACTGAGTGTGCTGACCCGGGTGATTGGTCATAACCGCGAGAAAAACTGGCTGATCCTCGATGCCGGCTGGATGGCGCTGTCTCGCGATACCGGCATTGCCTCGCTTCAGTATGGTTATGGTCTGGTGTGTGACGAAGCCGGCCACGTTATACCCGAGCTGTGCGTAAACAGCGTTAATCAGGAGCACGGCATTGTGGCCCTGCCCGAGGGCCTGGACCTGAGTCATTTTGCCATTGGCACCTTACTGCGCATATTGCCAAATCACGCCTGTGCCACCGCCGCGCAACATGCGGGGTATCAGGTGATTTTCGATGATGAAATGGACTACTGGCCACGTTTTGGCGGCTGGTAATGGTCCATATTCAGCATTGTTGCTATAGTACAGACACGGAAATAAAGAAGGAATAAACATGGACCCTATCACGCTCATTCTCGACTACCTCCTCACCGTTGAGGCCTTTTTGCTGATTTTTATCATCTTTGTGCTCAAAGGCAGCATTAAATTTGTGCCGCAAAACCGCGCCTGGATCATAGAAAGGTTTGGTAAATACCAGTCCACCAAAGAAGCCGGTTTGAACTTTATTGTGCCTTTTATCGATCAGGTGTCTGCCGATCGCAGCCTTAAAGAGCAAGCCGTCGATGTGCCCTCTCAGTCGGCCATCACCCGCGACAACATCTCCTTGATTGTAGACGGCGTGCTGTACTTTCGGGTGCTGGACCCCTACAAGGCTACTTATGGCGTTGACGATTACATTTTCGCGGTCACTCAGCTGGCGCAAACCACCATGCGTAGTGAGCTGGGCAAAATGGAGCTGGATAAAACCTTTGAAGAGCGCGATATGCTCAATACCAATATTGTCTCTGCCATCAATGCCGCGTCGGACCCCTGGGGCATTCAGGTACTCAGATATGAGATCAAAGACATAGTGCCACCCAACTCAGTAATGGAAGCCATGGAAGCGCAAATGAAAGCAGAGCGGGTTAAGCGTGCGCAGATCCTGGAATCGGAAGGTGACAGACAAGCCGCTATCAACGTGGCCGAGGGTAAAAAACAAGCCCAGGTACTGGCCGCAGAGGCAGAAAAAGCCGAGCAGATCCTCAAAGCAGAAGGTGAAGCAAAAGCCATTATCGCCGTTGCGGAAGCGCAAGCAGATGCACTGAGAAAAGTCGGTGAAGCCGCCAACACCGAAGAAGGCCAAAAAGCCATTCAGCTCGACCTGGCCAGCAAAGCTATTGTAGCCAAAGAAGCCATTGCCCGTGAATCTTCCGTGGTCTTGTTGCCTGAAAGCGGCACCGATCCCAGCTCTTTGGTAGCACAAGGCATGTCGATCATCAACAGCCTGAATAAAAAGCAGAAGGAGCAACCGTGAGCCTGTTTGTGGAACACCTGAGCCAGATCCTGATTGTACTCGGGCTGCTGGCTTTAATTATAGAAGTCGCCGTACTGGGCTTTGCCACCTTTGTACTGTTTTTCCTCGGCCTGTCACTGGTCCTGAGTGGCCTGATGATGTCGGTGAGCTTACTGGACGCAACGCTCATGAATGCACTGTGGGTCAATGCGGTATTAACCGCCGCTCTGGCAGCTGTACTTTGGCAACCGCTCAAGCGTATGCAGGCTAAAACACAAAGCACAGAAGTAAACAGCGACTTTGCCGACATCACCTTGGTACTCAGCGACGACCTCAACGAGCAAAGCCAGCTCACCCATGCCTACTCCGGGATCACCTGGCAGCTAAAAAGCGAAACGCCTATTGCAAAAGGCACCACAGTCAAAGTGGTCAAAAAAAGCGTCGGGGTGCTGTGGGTGGAAGCGCTGAATACGCCTAGTTAAGCTGCAAACGTGTTTCTGATAAGCACCCTGTGCTTTGTTAAGGTTGGGTCATGATACCAGGCTAGTAATTGTGCTTATTGGTGCATGATAGCCAGTTTCAATTTTGAGCTGGTTTTCTGTAGTTTCTCTCAGAGAAGGTACTTTACAAGAATAGCCAAAGGCTGGGAGGGTTACCTAAAAAATGTAGATGAGTATACGTCTCTAATTTTTGAACAATGACTATACATAAAGTAACCAGCTGTCATTAAGTTTTCGCGAATTTATTGTAAACACGGTTATAGCCTATTAAATGAAACAAGTAATATTATGATTTAAATAAAGTAATTAAAATTGAAGAGAGTTCTTAAATCTAGATAATCATCATTGAAACTGATAGCATAGCGAATGCATTGTATCCTGAATTATATGACATGAACGAAGACCCTTTAGTAAAACTAGAAAAAGACGTAAAAATTGTTGCCAGCGCTCGGTTCAACTGTAGCAAGAGACTAAACAAAAAAACATGGTGGTCATTGTTTTCCATATCGGCAATCTCTATATCTCTGATTTTACTGACTATATGCGAGAACTATTATGGAATAAAGTCGATAGAACCTCTACTTTTCATACAAATAACATTGCCAGGCTGGATATTCACAACACTCTCATCAGTAATTATCTTAGCTTTATCCATCGCGATTTCTTCAGCAAGGTTGGATGTTCAATATGAGAAAATCTACGATTCAGCCCTGAAACTCAACAAGCTAGCAAGGGAGATACAAGTCGACATACAAAGCGAAGATTCAGCCTCATATGGAGAGATAGTAGATAGATACAACAAGATCCTAATTGAAAATCCTGTCAATCACAAAGACATTGACTACCATATTGCTAAGTGTGAGATCAATAAAAATAAAGAACCTGATTATTACTATAAGAAGCATATCAAACAACATTTCTGCCTCTTCCCCTACTACTTAATTACGTTTGTCTCTTTAAGTGTAATACTTTCGATTTTAGTAAAGGTTACCAGCTAAGATGCTAAGACAAGATTTCAGTGCAAAATCACTTCTAAACATTACAACTAAAAATGAGATCATTAAATTTCAGCTAGGACGGAATAGAACTGAATATTTAAATGAACTAGAAAAAGTTTCAAAATCTATAGAGACCTATGATTTTGAAATAAAAAATATAAAAACCACAATAATAGCTGGAAAAACTGTATATTATACAGACGAACCAGTTGAACACTACTGCTTGAAAAAAATCAGCTATGATTTAAAGCGGCTTTATAAAATAACCACATCAAATCGAGACGAGATTTCGGAGCAGGTTCTTAGAATACTAGAAACATCATCTAGTTATGGAATAATTCGAGTGGACATTAAAAGCTTTTATGAGTCAATTAACTATGAAAGGCTACTATCAAAGCTCTACGATGATAAACTGCTAGCATCAAATTCAAATACTATTCTCCAGTCCTTGTCTAGCCTTGTATCAAATAGTCTCCCCAGAGGCTTATCTATCAGTCCAGCACTCTCAGAAATATTCATGAGGAACATTGACAACCTGATTCGCTCGATTCCTGGAGTTTATTACTATTCAAGATATGTAGACGATATATTCATATTAAGCACTAGAAAATATGAAGTAGTAAAAGAAAATTTAGATAAAATACTTAAAGAGCATTCTATTCAAACCAATAACAAAACATTTATTAAGAATATTCCATCTTTAAGTGACAGTGAAAAAACCAAAGTCAGTTTTGACTATCTAGGATATAAATATATAGTTCGTTCTAAAGAAAATGGAAATAAAAGATTGGTTGATGTCACTCTTTCGGATGATAAAATAAGAAAAATTAAAACTAGAATCATCCACTCTTTGTTAGCCCGCTCTTTTCACAGGCCAAATAGCTTTTACCAGAAGCGTCTTCTGAAACGGAGAATTGATGTTCTTTCTGGTAATTACCCAATAAGTTCGAGCCGCAATAGAAATGGAACTTTAAAGGGAGGGATATACTACAGCAACCGCCTAGTTAATAATCCAAAAGTATTTGAAGAATTTAATAGATTTATTATTAAATCAATGTATACAAAGAAAAATAATTTCTTTGGCAGAGCAATGACGAGAATCCCTGACAAAGAGAAGGCAGAAATAACAAAGATATGCTTCAAGGAAGGTTTTTTAAGCCGTAAGTATCTAGATTTGAATGATACACAAATGAAATTTGTAAAACAGTGCTGGAAAAATCAAAACCATAAGAAAAAGTGATGAAAAAAGTAAAGATAACGCTATCAAAAAGTGTAGTGGTTTAATAGAT
>NZ_PPUZ01000035.1:0-83624 GCF_004212645.1 Pseudoalteromonas rubra
TAAGTGAAATTGGTATTACATTCGCTAATGCGTAAGCGTTGGCCCCGATACGGCTTGTGAATCTCGCTCTAAATGTTGCAGCTCATCAATCAGCTCCAGCAACTCCGGCTCAATATAATCAAAGTCACGGGATTGTTTTAAGGCCGTTTCCAGCGTTTCGGCCAGGTTCTTGAGCGTCGGCACACCGGTATAACAGCAGGCGCCATGAAACTTGTGGATCACCGTTAGCAGCGTTTGGGTATCTTCCTGTTGCGCCGACTCACTCAGCTGGCTGAGGGTTTCGGGGACACTTTGCAACAGCATATCCAACATCTCCAGGGCCAGCTCTGGTTTATTGCCAGCGCGTTGCAGGGCCAGCTCCCAGTCCAGCAAGTGGCTTTCAAACGGGGCAATGCTGGCCACCTGAGGCTGTTGTGCCTTTTGTTTTTCCGGCGGCAATGACGGGCTGTGGTCGCAAATGATCTGCCGCAGCATGTCTTCGTCGATCGGTTTTGTCATGTAGCCATTAAAGCCATCTTTGATCAGCTGCTCTTTTTCACCCGTTAATGCATGCGCCGTCACTGCAATGATAGGCGTATCATCATTCAGGGAAGACTCTTTAATGGTTCTGCACGCAGTGATGCCATCCATGATCGGCATCTGAATATCCATAAAGATCAGGTCGTACTTTTGTGACTTACATAAACTCACCGCTTGCGCGCCATTGTGAGCCGTATCTATGGTATCGACCTGCTCTTCCAGCAGGGTGTAAAGCAGCTTTAAATTGGCGTCATTGTCATCGGCTATCAGCACTTTGAGCGGCAGGTGTGCTAAGTCTGTGTCGTCAATTGATACGCTGGGATGATCTAAGCGATAAGGCGCTGCCAGCATGTCGCACAGCTTTCTGTGATGCATAGGTTTGCTGATACAGGCATCGGCGCCACTGCCAATTAATGATTCACGCATATTGTGAGAAATGGTGTTGACCATCAGGTACAGATAATCCGCCATCTCTCTGGCCTGGGTAATATAGGCCTTCACAGTTTGCATATCATCCACCGTTGCCATGTTACCGATCAGGCAGATGTCATACTTAAATTCCTGCTCCAGTGCGGCCAAAAAGGTTTCTTCATTTTTACAGCAGGTCACTTGCATCGCCCAATCTTCAAGCTGAGCTTTAACGGCATTGCGGGTATGCTCCTGTGGCTCAAAGTACAGCACGCGCTTGTTTTCCAGTGGCTTGGTAGGCAGGTCGTCATCAAACAAGCGACTTGGCAGATTAAAAATGGCATTAAAGGTAAAGCACGAACCACTGCCGGGTGCAGAGTTAAGCGTGATGCGGCCACTCATGGCTTCGACAATATGTTTGGTGATGATTAAGCCAAGACCTGTGCCGCCGAACTTGCGGGTAATGCTGGAATCGGCCTGAGCGAATGGGGTAAACAAGGTGTCTTGTTTTTCCTGTGCAATGCCGAGCCCCGTATCACTGACCGAGATCAGCAGCGAGGTCTGGCTGTCGCCCTTGAGTCGATGGCTGATATCGACTTTCACTGAACCTTTTTCGGTGAACTTGATGGCATTGCTGATCAGATTGATCAGGACCTGTTTAAAGCGTGTCGGATCGCCCACCAGGTTATCCGGCACCTGGCGATTGATGGCAATCGACAGTTCCAGTTGTTTTTCATAGGCGCTCGGGGCAAGCAGCGTCATCACTTCATTCACCGCATCCCTGAGCTGGAACTGAATACTTTCCAGCTCCATGGCACCGGCTTCGAGCTTCGAAAAGTCGAGAATATCACTGATGATGGTCAGCAGGCTGTTGGCCGACAGCTCTATGGTATCTAAGTAGTCTTTCTGGTGCTTGTTAAGGGGCGTTTTGTAAAGCTGGCGGGTAAAGCCAATCACGCCGTTCAGCGGGGTTCTTAATTCGTGACTCATCTTAGCGAGGAAGTCGGATTTAACCCGGTTGGCCACCTGGGCTTCTTTTTTCGCAATATTCAGCTGGATATTCTGGGTTTCGTATTGCTCCAGTGTTTCCCGGTAATCGCTGGTGGCCTGATCTATGTGCTTTTGCATTTCGTCGCGTTGTAGCACCATTTTTTCGCTGATGGTGATGAGGCCCTCACGAAGTAAGTCGAATTCGCCCTGCATCGGCTGTTCTACGCCAATTTTGGTTTTGCCCTCAAGCAGTTTATCTGTGGCCAACAGTAAGTGAGACAGCGGTGTTGAGAACATGCGGCTGAGCCGGGTCGAGACAAAGGCACTCAGCAACAAAGCCACCATAATGATGGCGCCACTGAACAGCAGTGCTTGTTGCTGGCCAATAATGGCTTGGTCTTTACTGAGCTCTATCATCAGCACTGCGGTGGTGCGGGTATGGGCATTTTGCCAATCCGAAGTCCCTTGCTGTTGCGGCTGTTTTACGGGCGCAAAGATAATGTATCTGTCGAGGTACTGAACGATTTCAGTGGCATGTAATTCCGTGACATTGCCACGATAATGGAGCTGATTAAAATCGTTATGATAGTTACTGGTTAACAGCAACTGATTGTCTTCATTGAACAGCGCGATGCTATTGACGAAACTGCCATGCTGGTTGTGGGTGGTGGTGATCACCCGATGCAACCTGGCTTTATCTCGCTCAGCCAACGGTTGTTCCACCGTCATTGCCAGGGTATTGGCCAGGCTGGTGCCTTGTTGCTTGAGGATTTGTTCAAGCTCAACGTAACGATTTATAGTAAAATAGCCGCCAAGTACCAGGCCGATTAACACCGTTGGGATCAGGGTCAACACTAATACGCTGTCGCGCAAACTCAATTTAGACATAAATTGGATGTAAAACAGTAAGTAGTCTGAGCCCTAGAGTATCGAGTTAACAGGTGTTTAGCAATCTTATAGGGGCGGCAATATGGCACAAATATTTCGTGCTGGAAAATCTTCTAAACAACGTAGTAAGCAAGTCGAGACAGTTGAGCTGACAATTGACTCACTGGATCATCAGGGGCGCGGTGTGTGCAGACACCAGGGAAAAGTCGGCTTTGTGGATGGTGCACTGAGTTCCGAGCGGGTTAAAGCACGTATCAAGACTCAAAAAAGTCGTGTTTTCGAAGCGCAAACCGTCAAGGTGCTGGAGCCAAGTGAGGAGCGGGTTACGCCGTTTTGCGAATACTATCAACAATGTGGTGGCTGCGCGTTACAGCATCTGGACGCCGATGCGCAGCTGGTGCATAAGCAGCAGGCGGTTTCGGCCTTATTTAACAAATTCGCCAAAGCTTCTGAGTTGCCCTGGCTGGCACCACTGACTGGGCCTGAGCGCCATTATCGCCGCGCCGGGCGTATTGCCTGCATCTATGACAAACAAAATAACCAGCTCAAACTGGGGTTTCGCTCTGCCGGGTCAAAGAAAATTATTGAAATTGATCACTGTGCGGTCATGGTTGATGCCTTTGCTGGTGGCTTTGAAGCGCTGCGCCAGGCTCTAAATGCCCACCCAGAACTTCGCAGCGTCAGCCATATCCAGTTCTGTGCAGCGGATAATGGGGCGTTTGTACTACTGCGTCATACCCGGGCAATTAGCCCACAGGTTAAAGCACAGGTTGCAGAGCGTCTTGCGGGGCAAAACTGGCAGCTTGTCTGGGATGATGGCAAGTCGCAGCCAGAATATGCGCTGTTGCCAACCTATGAGAGCGCCGGCGTAACGTTTGCGTTTAAGCTCGACAACTTTATTCAGGTTAACCGCGATATCAATGAGCAAATGCTGCAAAGGGCACTTGAGTGGTTAGCGTTGACGGGCACTGAGCAGGTTCTGGATCTGTTTTGCGGAATTGGTAACTTCTCCTTATTGCTGGCAAAACACGCAAATAAGGTGGTTGCGGTAGAAGGGGTGACAGAGTCGGTTGCAATGGCACGGCAAAATGCGCACACTAACCACATCGACACGGTCAGTTTTCACCAGTTTGACCTCACTCAGCCCCTGACAACGGCGAACTGGTTTCATGCGGCGCTGGATGTGCTGGTGTTAGACCCCTCACGCACCGGGGCGTACGAGATATTACGGCAGTTGCCGTTGACGCAGTTTAAACAGGTTTTATATGTGTCCTGCGATCCGGTGACTATGGCCAGAGATGCGGCATTGCTACTGGAAGCGGGCTTTGTGGTCGATAAAGTGTGTTTAATGAATATGTTCCCGCACACAGGACATATAGAAACCATGGCGTTGTTCCAAAGGAGGTAGTCATATGGTTGCGACTCGCCAGTCTCATCAATCCGGTCTTCCGGCTGACTTTCATGCCCGGCTTGGGTTACTGAATTTATCGCAGGAAAAGCGCGACCGGCTGGATCAGGTGTATGCTTTATGCCCGCAAGATGAGGCGACCACCACTTTGGCCAAAGCCATTGAAATGGTTGAGATCCTGGCAGAGCTGAACTTCGATTCGGAGTCGCTGGCCGGGGCTTTTTTGACTCCTTATTTCCTGTCCGGACAAATTGAGATCGACGCCATAGAAGAGGCACAGGGAGAAAATGTTGCCCTGCTGCTCAAAGGCGTAGAGCAAATGGCCTCCATCAGTACGTTGGCCCATCAGGGCAAGGGCAGCTTGCAGATAGACAAAATTCGGCGCATGTTACTGGCCATGGTGGAAGATGTCCGCGCCGTGGTGATCAAGCTGGCGGAGCAGATCTGCTATTTGCGCGCCGTTAAAAACGCCTCTGAGGAAGAGCGGGTGGTGGCAGCCAAAGCCACGGCCAATATTTTTGCGCCACTGGCCAACCGGCTGGGGATCGGACAGCTCAAATGGGAGCTCGAAGATCTTTCATTTCGCTATTTGCACCCAAAAACCTACAAGAGCATTGCCAAGCAGTTGTCGGATAAACGCCTGGACCGTGAAGCCTATATGGCCAATATGGTTGAGCTGGTGCAGAGCAAGCTCAAAGAGGCGGGTATTGAGGCCGAAGTGTATGGCCGGCCTAAGCACATTTACAGTATCTATAAAAAAATGGTGCAAAAGAATTACGAGTTTGATCAGCTCTTTGATATCCGCGCGATGCGGGTGGTGGTCAATGAAATTCAGGACTGCTACGGTGCGCTGGGTATAGTGCACACCAACTGGCGTCATCTGCACAAAGAGTTCGACGATTATGTTGCCACACCAAAGCAAAACGGTTATCAGTCCATTCACACTGTGGTGTTTGGCCCTGAGGGCAAAACTGTGGAGATCCAAATTCGCACCCAGGCCATGCATCAGGATGCCGAGCTGGGCGTGGCGGCGCACTGGATGTACAAAGAAGGGGCTCTGCCGGGCCGTGGTTCAGGGTATGAACAAAAGATTAGCTGGCTGAGAAAACTGCTGCAATGGCAAGAAGAAGTGGTCGATGGCAGCGAGCTGGCCGAAGAGCTGAAAAACCAGGTTGTAGAAGACAGAGTGTATGTCTTTACCCCCAAAGGCGATATTTTTGATTTGCCATTAGGCGCGACGCCACTGGATTTTGCCTACTACATTCACTCTAACGTTGGACACCGCTGCATCGGTGCCAAGGTATTTGGCAAAATTGTGCCCTTTACCCATAAGCTATCGACCGGCGATCAGGTTGAGATACTGACCCAGAAAAACCCGTCGCCAAGTCGTGATTGGCTCAGCCCGTCGCTGGGCTATGTGCACTCATCCAGAGCGCGCAGCAAGATCCATCACTGGTTTAAGCAGCAGGACAGAGATAAAAATCTGCAGGCGGGTAAAGAAATTCTGGACGGTCATCTGCAAAAGCTTGACCTGACTTACAAAGATCTCGACTCCGCCATTGAGCGCTTTAATTTTAAAGAGCTTGACGATTTAATGGTGGCCATTGGTGCTGGTGATATTCGCATCAACCAGTTCCTGAATTATGTTCAGGACAAGCCAGAGCCGATGCCTAAGCTCAAAATGAGCACGCCGAAAAAACACAAAGGCGATAGCAATGGCATTGTGGTTGAAGGTGTTGGCAATCTGATGAGCCATGTTGCCAAGTGTTGTCAGCCGGTTCCGGGGGATGAGATTGTCGGTTATATCACCCAAGGGCGGGGCATTGCCGTGCATCGTGCCGATTGTGACTCCTTTGCGCATATTTGTGAGCAGCATCCGGAGCGGGAAATTGCCGTCAGCTGGTCAGACGATGTGCGTGCCTGTTATGCCGTGACCTTACATATCGAGGCCAATGACCGCCACGGCCTGATCCGCGATATCAGCTCGGTACTGGCCAACGAAAAACTCAATGTGATGAATATGAACGTCAATACGCAGGATGATAAGCACATTGCCATTTTCACCATGAAACTCGAAGTGGGCGACTTATCCGCGATGAACCGCTTACTGACCAAGCTAATGCAAATAGAAGGCGTATTTGAAGCCCGGAGACAACACTGACTATGAGCGCCTCGTTGCAGCAATTACTGGAGATTATGGCAACCCTGCGTGACCCGCAAAAGGGTTGCGCCTGGGATCAACAACAAAGCTTTGAAACCATAGTGCCCCACACCCTTGAAGAAGCCTACGAAGTGGCCGACAGCATAGAGCAGCAAGACTTTGTCGGGCTCAAAGATGAATTGGGCGATTTACTGTTTCAGGTGATTTTTTATGCTCAGTTGGGCAAAGAAGCCGGGCTCTTTGAGTTTGAAGACATAGTGAAAGGGCTGAATGATAAGCTGGTGCGCCGCCATCCTCATGTTTTTGACACTCCTAATAGCACGTTGAGCGAGGCTGAATTAAGTGCGCAGTGGCAGGCCATCAAAGATAAAGAGCGCAGTGCAAAGCCGGTGCGGTTTGGCGACGATGTCCCACTGAATTTACCCGCCTTATCGCGCGCTGCGAAAATTCAAAAGCGCGCTGCGTCTTTGGGGTTTGACTGGCCGACCTATCAGGGCGCGCTGGACAAAGTAGCTGAGGAAGTGACGGAAGTCAGTGAGGCACTCAGTCACGACCCTGACTCCGAGCACAGTGCGGAGGAGCTCGGCGATCTGCTGTTTGCTACGGTGAATGTGGCGCGTCATATCAAACGCGACCCGGAGCAGCTTTTGCGCCGTGCCAGTGACAAATTTATCGCCCGCTTTAGTGCCATCGAGGGCATTCTGGCGGAGCGGGAAATCGCCTTGTCGGACGCCAGCCTGGCGCAAATGGATGACGCATGGGAAGAAGTCAAACGACGCCAGCGTTCAGGTGAGAATAATTAAAGGGGGTGATTTTTCGCTGGATTGCCCCCTGCGCTTTTGCTATACTATTGCCCCGTCTTGATTCTTATTTAAATTCCATTTTTCCTGATATTCTAGGGTTCGCATGAGTACAAAATTTATCTTCGTAACGGGCGGAGTTGTTTCCTCCTTGGGTAAAGGTATTGCAGCTGCTTCATTGGCTGCGATATTAGAAGCGCGTGGTTTAAACGTCACTATCCTTAAGCTGGATCCTTATATCAATGTTGACCCTGGCACAATGAGCCCGATCCAACATGGTGAAGTCTTTGTGACAGAAGACGGCGCAGAAACTGACCTGGACTTAGGTCACTACGAGCGTTTCATTCGCACCAAAATGACCAGCCGCAACAACTTCACGCAGGGTCGTGTTTTTGAAGATGTACTGCGTCGTGAGCGTAAAGGTGAATACCTGGGCGCGACCATTCAGGTGATCCCACATATCACTAACGACATCAAGCGTCGTGTTCTGGAAGGGGCTGAAGGCCACGATATTGCTATCGTTGAAATCGGCGGTACTGTGGGTGACATTGAGTCACAACCTTTCCTTGAAGCCATCCGTCAGCTGGGTACAGAGCTGGGCCGCGAGCACGCTTTGTTTATGCACCTGACCTTAGTGCCGTTCCTGGGCGCTGCGGGCGAAGTAAAAACCAAGCCAACTCAGCACTCGGTAAAAGAGCTGCGCTCAATTGGTATTCAGCCGGATATCCTGGTCTGTCGCTCAAACTGTAAACTGCCAGCTAACGAGCGTGCCAAGATTGCGCTGTTCACTAACGTAGAAGAAAAAGCCGTAATCTCATTGCAGGATGTAGACAGCATCTACAAAATCCCGGCACTGCTTAAGTCACAGGAACTGGATGACCTGGTTTGTCGTCGTTTCTATCTGGATGTACCAGAAGCAGACTTGTCTGAATGGGAACAGGTGTTATATCAGGAATCAAACCCAACAGGTGAAGTGACCATTGGCATGGTTGGCAAGTACATTGAATTGCCAGACGCCTACAAGTCAGTAAACGAAGCGCTTAAGCACGCTGGCCTGAAGAATCGAGTAACCGTGAATATCGAATATGTTGATTCACAGGACATCGAGAGTAAAGGCACTGAACTGCTGGACCACCTGGATGCGATTTTGGTACCGGGCGGCTTTGGTAACCGAGGTGTTGAAGGTAAGATTTTAGCAGCCAAATATGCGCGTGAAAACAAAGTGCCTTACTTAGGTATCTGTTTAGGCATGCAGGTTGCGCTGATTGAATACGCGCGCAACGTGGCGGGCCTTGAAGGCGCTAACTCAACTGAGTTTGATGCTAAATCGCCTCATCCGGTTGTTGGTCTGATCACTGAGTGGCTAGATGCCGACGGTAACGTTGAGACCCGTACTGAAGAGTCAGACTTGGGTGGTACGATGCGCCTGGGGGCTCAGCTGTGTCATCTTAAAGAAGGCTCAAAAGTACGCGACGTATACGGCAATGCCGAGATCACTGAGCGTCACCGCCACCGCTACGAGGTAAACAACCACTACGTTGAGCGCCTTGAGCAGGCAGGTCTTGCCTTCACGGGTCTGTCGGAAGACAAGAAACTGGTTGAGATCATCGAAAACAAAGATCACCCCTGGTTTATTGCGGCTCAGTTCCACCCTGAGTTTACGTCAACGCCACGCGACGGCCACCCGCTGTTCGAAGGGTTCGTTGCAGCTGCGTTCAGCTACCAAAAAGCTGATTCTTAATGATGAAAAGCCGTGCCTCAGTGCACGGCTTTTTTAATCGCCAAAGTAATACCAATTTGCTTAATTAAGTGTTCTATTTTGAGGCGAGAAAATAGGGTCGATAACAAGGCAAAAATCTTGCTATTTAGTTGGTCTAAATGAGAAATTTTTAACGCCGTTAGCGTCATATTTACTCCTTCAAATTGACCAGGTATTAAGTAAAATTGGTATAACACCGTATTGCTATGTAACTGCAACAAGCGGGTATATAGCAATGCGAAAGCAGACACACAACACACTCACCACTTTGGGAAAAGAGGAATCAAGATGTCAAAAATCGTAAAAGTGATTGGCCGTGAAGTTATGGACTCACGTGGTAACCCTACCGTTGAAGCCGATGTTCATTTAGAGTCGGGCGCATGGGGCCGCGCGTGTGCACCATCAGGTGCATCAACAGGAACTCGCGAAGCACTTGAATTACGTGACGGAGATAAAGCTCGTTACCTGGGTAAAGGTGTACTGACCGCGGTAAACTATGTTAACAACGAAATCGCAGCAGCCCTGAACGGACACAATGCCCTTGAACAACGTGCAATTGACCAGCTAATGCTGGACCTGGATGGCACTGAAAACAAAGAAAAGCTGGGTGCCAACGCTATCCTGGCTGTGTCTTTAGCTACGGCTAAAGCGGCAGCACAAGAAAAAGGCGTGGCGCTGTACGAGCACATTGCAGACATCAACGGTACAGCTGGCCAGTACTCTATGCCAGTACCTATGATGAACATCCTGAACGGCGGCGAGCACGCTGACAACAACGTTGATATTCAGGAGTTCATGGTTCAGCCAGTGGGCGCGAAAAGCTTCCGTGAAGCACTGCGCATGGGTGCAGAAATCTTCCACAGCCTGAAGAAAGTATTGAAATCACGTGGCCTCAACACCGCGGTAGGTGATGAAGGTGGTTTTGCACCAGATCTTAAGTCAAACGAAGAAGCGCTGGAAGTGATCGTTGAAGCGGTTGCAGCAGCGGGCTATGAAATGAACAAAGACGTGACACTGGCACTGGATTGTGCGGCGTCTGAGTTCTATAAAGACGGCAAATACGACCTGCAGGGCGAAGGTAAAGCGTTCGACTCTGAAGGCTTTGCTGGCTTCCTGGCAGACCTGGCTGCGCGTTACCCAATCGTGTCTATCGAAGATGGTCTGGACGAAAGCGACTGGGCTGGCTGGAAGATCCTGACCGATAAGATCGGTGACAAAGTACAGCTGGTGGGTGACGACCTGTTCGTTACTAACACTAAGATCCTTAAGCGTGGTATCGATGAGCAGATCGGTAACTCTATCCTGATCAAGTTTAACCAAATTGGTTCACTGTCTGAAACTCTGGACGCAATCAAGATGGCACAGGATGCAGGCTTCACTGCGGTTATCTCTCACCGTTCAGGTGAAACAGAAGACGCAACCATCGCTGATTTAGCAGTGGGTACTGCGGCTGGCCAAATCAAGACTGGCTCACTATGCCGCTCTGACCGTGTTGCTAAGTACAACCAGTTACTACGTATCGAAGAAGCGCTGGGCGACAAGGCTATCTACAAAGGTCGCAGCGAGATCAAAGGTCAGTAATTCATATTCTCTGATTGAAAAAGCCGCGTAACTGACGCGGCTTTTTTGTGCCGGTTAATTTTGGTTTATTTACCCGATAAACTGCTCGGCCAAGATACTCTGAGTAAACTGCATTTTCAGATAAAACCCGCGGGGCAGGGTTTTGATTACTTTGCCTTGTGGGCCAATCGCATCGGTCAGGGCCTTACTGTTGGCCGCTTTTGGTCGGATCTGCATGACCTCGCCCAGTTTGCCACTGATCTCATCGACCCGCCCCAGCGCAATCAATTCAATTTGCTCTTCCCAGTCCCGTTGTAGCTGCTGTTCCTGCACGGCGTTAGGTTGCCATAAAAAACCGCTGCCTATGGTCCGGTCCACCGGAGCTATGTCCCGCTCCGCTAAAATCGGCAGCCACAATACATGATTGAGTTTTTTCTTTACGGTACTGTCTTGCCAGCGTAAACCCGTCAGGTTGGTCAGCGGCACCACAGACACATAGGTGGTTTCGAGAGGTTTGCCGTTATAGCCAATGGGCAAGGTTTTTAGCTCGACGCCAATAAACTCAAAGTCGGGTACAGGTTTAGAGCCTGCGCTGGCACCGAGCACATATTCTATTAGCTGACCTGGCCAGCCTTTTTCCCGGTTCAGATCCTGCGGGGTTTTAAAATGAAACTGCGCCGCAAGCTCTCCGAGTGTTTGTCCGGCGATGGCATCTACGCGGGTCATGAGTTCGGCAATGGAGTGGGGAGGTGTTGGCTTTGACACAATCTGGCTCGTCTTTTTCTGCTTGGCCTCGTATGGTAACAAAAATAAATCGACAATGTGGATGAAAACCGATTTGTGTGTTTTTTGAACTGCTTCGTTGTGGGTTACTCTTTAAGCTGTGACTTTCTCACTCTTTAAGTTTAATTTTATGATTTATATGATTTTTTTAAATTTTGCTCCACATCAACAAGGGGGGAAATTAGCCAGGTTTTGGATAAATACAAGTATATAAACATAATTATCCACAGATTCTGTGGAGAAGATGCAGATTTCATCGTGTTATTGTGGATTTGTCTGTAAAATCATCATGAATAATTAAACTTATGCACAAGTTGTGGGTAAGTTGCGTAAAAGCAGGAATTAAATTTGCCCAGTGCCCTGAGTTGTGGAACAATCAAAATCATATCAAACAAATATACGAGGCACTTAAGGTGATTGATGCCGAAGGATTTCGTGCCAATGTAGGAATTGTTATTTGTAACAATCAGGGGCAGGTATTTTGGGCGCGGCGCTATGGCCAGCATTCATGGCAGTTTCCGCAAGGGGGTGTGGATGAAGGCGAAACACCCGAACAGACCATGTACCGTGAACTGCATGAAGAAGTTGGGCTACGACCGGAAGATGTCGAGATTGTTGCCAGCTCAAAACATTGGTTACGTTATAAATTGCCAAAGCGACTGATCCGCAAAGACTCCAGTCCCGTGTGTATTGGCCAGAAACAAAAATGGTTTCTACTGAAACTCAAGTGCAAAGATGAAGATGTAGACTTAATGCGCACTCATCATCCCGAATTTGATGACTGGCGTTGGGTGAGTTACTGGTATCCGGTGCGTCAGGTTGTGTCGTTTAAGCGTGATGTATACCGCCGGGTGATGAAAGAGTTTGCGCCTTTTGCGATGCCCTTTAATCGCAAAGAGCATGCGCATAAAGATCACTGGCGACGCCGTTAATCAGTACAGGCGTAGGTCAGATCAGGGTAATTAGAAAGAGTAAATGAGCAGTACAGAGCGATTTCTACCAATTTAGGAGTCAGGTGTGTTAGCAACATTACGAAACATCGCAGAGATGGTCTCTCAGCAGGATAACCTCGAAACGGCCTTATCTCGCTTTGTGATGATGGTTAAGGAAGCAATGCACACAGAGTGTTGCTCGGTTTACTTTGCCGATTATAGTCAGGACAATTTTGTACTGATGGCCAGCGATGGCCTCAACCCCGAAGCCGTCGGACGGTTTCGGGTTGGCTTCACTGAAGGTCTGGTCGGGCTGGTCGCTCAGCGGGAAGAGCCAATCAACATAGCGCATGCGCAAAGCCATCCCAGATTCAAACTACATGCCGAAGTGCACGAAGAAGGCTACAATGCTTTTTTGTCGGTCCCAGTGGTGCATCAACGTAAAGTGCTGGGCGTCATCGTGGTTCAGCAGCGTGATGAGCGGGTGTTTAGTCACGATGAAGAATCCTTTCTTATTACACTATCTGCGCAACTGGCCTCACAGCTTGCTCAGGTAGAGTTACAATCTGTGCTCAAGCAGGATGCATCCAGTCACAAAACCTCGGTGCTCAAAGGTGTTGCCAGTGCCCCCGGCATAGCGCTGGGTGAAGCCTTTGTGGTGATCCCTAAGCTCGACTTTGCCAGTATTGAATCTCAGCAATGTGAGCAAATCCATCAGCAGCGCCAGTTGTTCCAGCAAGCGGTGGCTGCGACCCGACAAGAATTTCATGTCTTAAAAAACACCCTCAGTGACTCCTTACCCAAAGAAGCACTGGCCGTATTTGAGGTCTATCAGCAGCTGTTAGACGCACGCAGCCTGGGTCAGCGTGTTGAGCAACAGCTGGAGCAGGGCTGGAATGCCAAATCCGCGTTAAAGCATGTCATTATCGAGCTGGTAACACAGTTTGAAGCCATGTCCGATCCCTATATCAAAGAGCGGGCGGTTGATGTCAGGGATCTGGGGCTGAGGGTATTGCATCACCTGGTCAGCACAGAAAGCATGGTGAAAAGTTACCCTGATAATACTATTTTAATTGCCAATGAGCTGACCCCGGCGATGCTGGCCGAAGTACCCAAAGATAAACTCAAAGGGGTGATCAGTGTCCATGGTTCGGCGAACTCCCATGCTTCGATCCTGACTCGGGCAATGGGGATCCCCGCAATCTGGGGGATTGAGGATATTCCGCTGTTGCAGTTCGACGGCAAAGATATGATCCTCGATGCGTATGCCGGGCGGGTGTATATTTCGCCTTCCGACGTGCTGCGTAATGAATACTCTGCACTGAAACTGAAAGAAGGTCAGCTGCACGATAAATTTGAGGCTGAGCATCATTTGGAGTCTGTCACTGCCGATGGTGAGCGGATCAGCCTGTTGCTCAATGCAGGCCTGGACTTATCTACCGAGCACCTCAGCGCCAAATATTGCGATGGCGTGGGTTTGTATCGCACCGAAGCCTGGTTTATGCAGCGCGGACAGTTTCCGTCACAGGCTGAGCAGGAAAACTGGTATCGCGAGGTGTTGGCGCGTTATCACCCGGAACCCGTCATTATGCGCACCCTGGATATTGGCGGCGATAAAGTCCTGGATTATTTTAACATTAGTGAAGATAACCCTTTTCTTGGCTGGCGTGGGATCCGGGTTACGCTCGACCATCCCGAGCTGTTTTTAGATCAACTCAAGGCCATGCTCAAAGCCAATGCCGGGCTGGGTAACTTGCGGATCATGTTGCCTATGGTCAGTCACACAGAAGAAGTCGACGAAGCACTGGCGCTGCTGGAGCAGGCGTACTTTGAGCTGCAAGAAGAGTGGGCCGATCAGTTTTATACCATAGATAAGCCCGACATCGGCGTGATGCTGGAAGTGCCATCAAGTATTTTTTTACTGCCCGAGTGGGCCGACAAGGTCGACTTTTGCTCTGTGGGTAGCAACGACTTGACGCAATACCTGCTGGCGGTAGACAGAGCCAATGCCCAGGTCGCTGAGTTATTTGAACCTTATCATCCCAGTGTGCTGCGGGTCCTGAAAAAAATAGCCGATGATTGTCAGCAGCTGGAGTTGCCGTTTAGTCTATGCGGGGAGCTGGGTGGTGAGCCGCAAGGCGCGATCTTACTCGTTGCCATGGGATTTCGTCGCCTTAGCATGAACATCTCATCGTTAAATAAAATAAAGTGGACACTGCGCAGGCTGGCTGTCAGAGATATGGAGGCTTTGCTTGCTCAGTGTCTCGCGGCATCCAGCGCCAAGCAGGTCCACAGACTGCTGCGCGAGTTTATGATAGCGCAAGGCCTCAGTGAGTTACTTTATACCAAAAGTGATACGGCCTGAACCGCGACTGGAGGCGTGCGCACAGATACGCTACTATAACGCGCCCATAATAATAAGAGTGTCTTTATGACAATCAGTGTGTTACTCATTTTAAGCTGCGCCTTGCTTGGCTGTATTGTCGGCTTTCTGGCCGGGTTACTCGGTATCGGCGGCGGCTTGATCATTGTGCCTGTGCTGTCGGCAATCTTATTGTACTTTGAGGTACTGGCTGATGAGCATGTGATAGTGGTTGCCATTGCCACCTCTTTGGCGTCGATTTTGTTTACGTCCACCTCCTCTGCGCTGGCTCACCATCGAAATCATAATGTGCCCTGGGAGATTGCCCCCTGGGTGATGACAGGTGTCGCTGTGGGTGCTTTGGTCAGTGGTTTTATGGTCGCGCTGATCCCTGTGCACTGGGTTAAGTGGACTTTTGTCATTTCGGTGTTGCTTATCGCCGCTAAGATGGTGTTTAGTACTCGCTCAAGCAGGACAACAAAAAAGCGCGCCCTGCCATCTGGCACCGTGCTGACAGGCATTACCACTTTGATGGGGGCCTTGTCTGCCATGATAGGCATAGGCGGTGGCGTGTTGATTGTGCCGTTGCTGAGCTATTTTGGTGTGGATATACGCAAAGCGATAGGCTGTGCGGCGGTCAGCGGTGTTGTGATTGCGCTGTTTGGCTCTGTCGGTTATGTCGTATCGGGGGGGCAGGCCTTGAAACTCACCGACGGGTTTGCAGGTTTTGTGTATTTACCGGCATTATTTGGTATTGTGCTGACATCCTGGTTTGTCGCTCCAATTGGGGCCAAAGCAACACACACTCTGCCGGTGCCAGTGATTAAGAAAGTGTTCGCGTTACTGCTCGTGGTGATTGCGGGAAAAATGTTATTTTATTGAGGGAAAGCGATGGCTTTGCAGTTTCCAGAAATCGATCCAATTATTTTTTCGATTGGACCCCTAAGTGTACGCTGGTATGGCGTGATGTATCTGATTGGCTTTGCCTTCGCCATGTGGTGGGCAAATAAAGAAGCCGACAAGCCCAACTCGGGCTGGACCAAAGATGAAGTCAGTGATCTGCTGTTTTACGGCATGCTCGGGGTGATCCTGGGCGGACGCATTGGCTATGTGTTGTTTTACCAGTTCAGCCACTTCCTTGAAAACCCAATGTACCTGCTGCGTATTGATCAGGGTGGCATGTCCTTTCACGGTGGCGCGCTGGGTGTGATCGCAGGCATCTTTATTTTTGCCTGGCGATTCAAGAAATCTCCGCTGGCGGTGGGCGACTTTGTGGTTCCCATGGTGCCGGTAGGCCTGCTGGCAGGACGTATTGGTAACTTTATCAATGGTGAGCTGTGGGGCCGTGCTACAGATGTTCCCTGGGCCGTCGTTTTCCCAACGGGAGGCCCGATTGCGCGTCATCCGTCGCAGCTTTACGAGGCGTTCCTGGAAGGACTGGTGTTGTTCGTTATGCTGATCTGGTACAGAAAGCAGCCACGGCCGGCTGGCAGCGTGGCAGGTTTGTTCCTGCTTGGATATGGTACTTTCCGTTTCATCGTTGAGTATTTCCGTGAACCGGATGCCCATATCGGTTTGTATGCAGGTATGATTTCTCAGGGTCAGATCTTGTCTTTACCTATGGTGATCGGTGGCCTGGGCCTGATGCTCTGGAGCCACAAGCGTACTGCAACAGCACGAGCTTAAACTTCGGCGGGCTCCAGATCTCAGGGGCCCGCTTTACTTGCCAACAAATCCCATCGTGAATTAGTTACCCCAGCTTGCGAACGTAGTATACTTTCGTGCCAGATAAGCCCTGAGTCGGGTCATTAGTGAGATCATTTGAGGAGTAAAGCATGAAAGTGTATTTGGAGTTGTTGCGAGATGTATTAGAAAACGGCACCCAGAAAGGGGACCGTACTGGTACTGGTACGCGCTCCGTATTTGGCCGTCAAATTCGTCATAACCTCCAGGATGGTTTTCCGCTGCTGACCACCAAAAAGCTGCACTTTAAGAGCATTGCCAATGAGCTGATCTGGTTCCTTAAAGGCGATACCAATAAAACCTGGTTAAACGAAAACGGGGTGAAAATTTGGGATGAATGGGCACTGGAAAACGGCGACCTTGGCCCAATTTATGGCAAACAGTGGACAGCCTGGCCGACTAAAGACGGCGGAGAAATTAATCAGATTGATTATGTGGTTGATACGCTCAAAAACAACCCGAACAGTCGTCGTATCCTATTCCATGGCTGGAATGTGGAGTATCTGCCTGATGAGTCGATGAGCCCGCAAGAAAATGTCCAGGCCGGTCGTATGGCCTTGCCGCCTTGCCACTTGCTTTATCAGTTCTACGTGGCAGACGGTAAATTATCCGGGCAGCTGTATATTCGCAGCTCAGACATTTTCCTGGGGCTGCCGTATAACATCGCCAGTTTGTCTTTGCTGGTACATATGTTGGCGCAACAATGCGACCTTGAGCCTGGCGAAGTGATTGTCAGCTTTGGCGACTTACATGCTTATTCAAACCACATGGAACAGATTGAGCAGCAATTACAACGTGAGCCAAAGGGTCTGCCCACGTTGAACATTTTACGCAAGCCCGAGTCGATTTATGACTATCGTTTTGAGGATTTTGCCATCGAAGGCTATAACGCCGACCCCAACATTAAGGCACCCGTTGCTATTTAAGGAATTTTTAGCTTATTATCTGTTGTAGGCGGCCAGTGAAGGCCGTCAGGGCAAAAAAGGAAGATAGGAATGTTGTATCACACCCGTGTTAAAAGACGAGGCTTAAATAGCCTGTTGTCCAAAATCCCCATTGCGTTAGTGTTACTGTGTTGTTTGTCTGCGTGTAATACTGCTCCCGCACCGGACCAAGAGGCTGAAGCGCAGGCCAGAGCTGAGCTGATCAAGACCTATAACCAGCATAAAGCACGCATTGAGCGTGTTGCGCAGATGGAACAGGATCTCAGTCAGCTTCTGCAATTGTTGTCTGAAAGTAATCAGATTTCCTCCCTGGAACAGCAATTTACTCAGACAGATAAGCCTGTTATTACCCATCAAGCAACTGGGTCAGAAAACTCCGCTACACATCAGGTTGATGGAAGCCACACCCATCTAGTGCAATTTGGTCGTCACCTGCGAAGTGAACGGGCAAATGCGCAAAACAGGCAGATTGAACAATCCTTGCAACTCATGCAAAGTTACTACCCGGATATGTTTAAAGGCGTGTCTATTTTTTTGCAACAACCTGGGCAAAATGGTACTCGGTTTTATGAGACGCGCGCATCTGGATTCTTGTCTAAACAAGAAAGTCAGTTGTTTTGCCGCTTGATAAAAGCAAGTGGCCAGCCCTGTAAATTAGTTAACTAACTAAAAATATTGAAATATAGCTAAAGGTTTTGTATTTAGGTACGATACAAAGAGGACTGACGAGTTCGTTTACTCTAATATGAGCACTTACTACCCACTGTACTCAGAAGAGCAGAATTACGTCGTCAATAGCATCATTATAAAGTAGTAATAAAGGTGGCGAGCATAGTATTTGCCACCGGTTAATAATTGATATGGCCAAGTGGATTTGGCCGGCACTAAAAAGGACCTACTCATGGATAAGTTAATGAACAAGTACACTCTGCTCTCAATTTTGGCAGTTATGCCAGCTCTATCACATGCCCAACCTGCGGATTTTAAGGCAACGGTTGAGGTAGCAAACTCATTCAACTTTGTGAAAGTCAATGACTTGGATTTCGGTACAATCCGAGCATCTGGTGACGCAGCTGGTGTGGAAACGGCGAGTCTGACCATCGCGGCGAACGCTGCTACCGCGCCCACCGTAGCTTCAACTAACGCGAGCCTGGCAACCATTGCGGTTATTAATCCGGGAACCCCTGCATCGTTTACCGTAGAAGGCGTTGCGCCATATTCTACGCTGACGATTACGGATCCGACGAATACGCTGGTGTCACCTAAAAGCTTGCCACCTGGTACTCCCGGGTTTGTGTTGAGTAATTTTACCTATTATATGACATCTGGCACCCCAGGCCCTGTTGCCGGTACCATTCAGGTTGATGCAAATGGTACAGTGGCGTTCAATTTAGGTGCCACGCTGACCACCACCAGTGCTGCCACTGGTAACTATCTAAATGGTACCTATGAAGGTAGTTTCACCTTAGAGCTCAACTACTAAGTTGTGTTGGCGGGATATCCCGCCTGCTACTATGACTAAGGCTCTGATATGCATCCTGAGTGTATTACTAAGTGCGCCTGGCTATGGCGCAATTACACTCAATAGTGATCTAAACTTTGGCAAAATTATTGTTGCTTCACCTCACCAAATTGGATCTGTCACTGTCTCAACGACGGGGGCCACCAGTTCGTCAGGTAGTATTCATGTGATCCAAAAAGGGCACCCGGCAGAATTATTACTGGAGGATTTTCCAGTTGGTGTGTACCTGAATGTCACAACATACATGCTCAATAATCAATTGAACCATACCAGCCAAAGTACAGCAGGACACTTGGGGATAACAGCGCTACACCATGTCGATAGGGTATATACCGACAGTTTTGGACGGGCCCGCTTAGTGATTGGTGGTACCATGCAAAGCCAGCCTTTAGCACACGCCTATCTGGATGGTAACTATCAGACTACAGTCAGCCTTGAAATAAGTTACTGAATAAGTAAATTACACCGCTTATTCAACAATATGCAGTTAAATAAGGCTCCAAATCATGAATTATGTCACGCTTCGAATCGTGTTTGCCGTGTTACTTTTGTGCACGCTGAAAGTCCATGCGAGCTTGATGATCTCACCCACACGCGTCGTATTTGATGAACGTCAGCGCCACGCAAAAGTTTTTCTTATTAATAGCAGTCAGGAGTATAAAACCTACCGGCTGAGTTTTAAGGAGAAGCGCGCATTGCCACAAGGGGGCTATCAGGATATTGCCAGTGAAGACAATCCAATGCGATTGAGCGAGTTGCTGAGAATGACACCGAAGCAAGTTCGACTGGCACCGGGTGAGCGTCAGGTCGTGAAGCTGGCACTGCGGCGTAAAAGGGATATGGCCGAAGGAGAATATCGCTCCCATTTGTTTTTTCAGGCATTACCAAATGGACAAGAACAAGCCCAACCTGGGGGAGGGATCCGTCTGAACATGATCATGAGCTACAGTATCCCCGTCATTTATCGCCAGTCTACCTCGCTGCCTCAGGTTGAGATTGAACAGGCACAGATACTGCGCAGTGATACAGGCTTATACGACAAAGTTGCCATTACGCTTAAGCGTAATGGCAACGCCAGTTCATTTGGTAATCTCAGGGTGTTGTGGCGTCAAAATCAGCAGGCCCAGTGGCAGCAAATTGCCCTAACCAATAGTTACAGTATCTATCCTGAAGTCAGTCGGGCTCAACTGCAATTGACCATATTAAAACCACAACTGCTTAAAAATCCCCGCTCTGGTCAGCTCAAAGTTGTCTATGACGGTGGCTCGGAATATGCGCAGCAGCAGTTTGCTGAGCGGATATTTACGGTTTCCTCAGGTCAATAGTCAGGCATGTGATGACACGGAATGTGATCCCAATCTGGCTGTTGGCAACCTGGCTGCTTTGTGCGCCTGTAGCTGCCATAGAGCAGGCCAAGTTGACACAGGCGTTGCAAACTTTGCAGCGTGCACAGGCTAAGCTTGCACAAGCAAAAGCGTCTGTAACAGTACAAAACCCAGAACAACAAACAGGCATCCCAGAAGGGGAAGCGTTGTTTCTTTCTGTTTATGCAGATCGAGAATACCTGGGTGAGGTCTTTGCACTAAAAAGTGCGCGCGAGGCTCAAGTCGAACTGCAAAGTCTGATTGCCGTACTCGATTTTGCCATTGACGAGACGGAAGACAATGTACTATCGGGGTGGTATCTCAAGCCGGAGCAATCATTTTCTCTCGATGCAAACCGCTTGCTGGTGAAGCTCAACGAGCGCGAGTTGAGCGTGGCTCCTGAGCTAATCAGCCGTGAAGGCCAAGACATTTACGTTGAAGCCGAGCAACTCATGGAGTGGTTTGGTATTGACTTGCAGTTTAATTATACCGATCAACAACTTTATGTACGTTCAGAGCTCCCATTACCAGCCATTCAAAGGCTTAACCGGGCTAAGCGTAAAGCGACCAATCAGTGGGCAAATAGAGAGTCTCGTTTGCCCTGGAAACCCAACGACTATCTGGCGTTGTCCTCCCCCTTACTCGACGTACAGTTTGGATATCGCCGTGAACTTAACCGTAATGAACCACTCACTATTCCCACCAGTGATCCAGAAAAAGAGACCGCAGACTCACTTTATTACTCAGTATTGGGCGCGCAGGACTTGGCATATTGGAATGTCGAATATTTTGTTGCCGGCAGAGAAGGGGAGTTGCTTGATCAGGGGCGTCTTAAAATAACCAAAGAAGATACGCAAGGAGAGTTGCTGGGCAATATAGCCGCAACTCGTTTGGAGGTGGGTGATATTGTTGCCAGCAGAATAGGCGCAGGTTTGAATAGTAATCAGGGTCTGGGACTGCGAGTGTCAGATACGCCCCTGCAAAGTACCAGTCTGGATAATACCGTACAGATCAGCGGACCTATCCAGGCTGGCTGGGACGTCGAGCTGTATCACAATAACTTGATGATTGCGCAGCAGCTGCAGATCCAGACAGGGCGATTCAATTTTGAAGGGGTCCCTTTGTATTTTGGCGGGAATCGTTTTGAGCTGGTGAAATACGGGCCGCAGGGACAGGTGGAACGAGAAACGAGAAATTACTATGTTGAGGGGACGGGCATTGAATCGGGGCGTGGATATTTTGACGTGTCTATTACCGATGTGGGCAACTCCCTACTGGATAATGAGGCATTTGCATCTGAGCAAAACGGATGGCAGCTTAATGGCCGTTATGACCAGGGGGTTTCCGATAACCTGTCTTTCTATGGCGGCTTTGCACATGCATTCTCTGATGCTGCCAGCATAAGAAGTACCCTGACCACTGGTGCACGTCTGAGTTTGTGGCAAAAATTGCTGCTAAACCTGGATTTACACAGAGACAATGAGGCACAACAACAGGCACAACTCAGTGCGCGCAGTGAGTTGGCTGGACAGGCCATCAGTGCAAGTTGGCTTAACAAGCGCGCCCTTATCACCGGTGGCACTCGTCACGGTGAGCTGTCTGATACTCAAACACTGCAGTTAACTACGTCCGGTGTCGTGCGCGGTGACATGGGCGCCGTTAACTACCAAAACCGCGTGCAATGGCGTGAAAATGACGGAGGTCGTGAGCAAACCGTGGTGACCAGTCAGGTGAGCAGCGCTATCTGGGGGATAAACGTAAGCAACGCATTGCACTGGCAAAATGACAGTGCCGAGGTAGATCACCTACTGAATGGTCAAGTACGACTTCAAAGTCGGTTTGGCCAGGTATTTGGACGCTTAATCTTTGATTACCAGCTGCATCCCGAGCGTGAACTGGTTGCCTATGAAACCCGCTTGTATCGTAGCTTCACCGAGCAGTTCAATGTGGAATTGGGCTTTCGGGATACTGTCGATACTGATTACCATAAAGGGGAACTCGGGCTTAACTGGCTGGGTGATAAAATGCGCGTGAGTAGCTTACTGAGTTACGACAGTGAAGATGAGTGGCAGCTGGGATTAAATGGTCAGTTCAGCTTTGGTTATCATCCACACACAGATCAGGTATTGCTCAGTCGTCGACGCCTGGCAAGTAATGGCGCGGTGCTTATCAAGGTGTATCTGGATAATAATAATAATGGGGTATTCGATGCGGGTGATGAAGTGATGCCTGATGTGCGCGTGCGCGCATTGCAGAACTATTTGCAGGGTACCACGGACGAACAGGGCCTGCTGTTACTCAGTGGTATGCCGTTAAATCAGAAAACCGATATGGTGATTGATATCGACAGTGTGGAAACACCTTTCGTTGCGCCTGCAATGGAAGGCTTAGCTATCACGCCCCGACGTGGCTACGTTGAGTATCTGGAGCTACCTATGGTGAATACCAGTGAAATAGAGGGCATGGTGTTCCAGCAAGAAAGTGAAGAAAATACGCCACTTCCCTATGCCGAAGTAACGCTGATAGATGAGCAAGGGCAGGTCGCTGCGAGTACCCAAAGTGCCTATGACGGTTATTATGTGATCACCGGGATCAAGCCGGGACGCTACCAGGCACAAGTGGCCAATGCGGCAAAACGCGGCCTGACACATGCCGAGGTCACTGAGGTCGCTTTATCGCAACATGGGGATATGCTGCTGGAGGTGGATTTGCAACTGCAAGCGCGCGAAAGTGTCGACGTCACAGTATTATCTGCCGGGCGCTTTACCTCGCTGGCAGTATTAAAAACCTATGCCTTGCTGTTGCGCAAGCGTCACCCGAATTTGATACCTGAACCGCCATTTTATCTTTTTGACGAAAAGGCTGAAACCTATGTGCTGGGTATTGCATTTACCCAAAATGCTGACGATACGACGCAACTGACACAACGTTGTGAAACCTTGAAAACGGTTGGCGTGATGTGTCAGCTGGAACAAACAGAATTAAAACGATAATAGGAGCAAGCGATGAAGTTATTTCCTTATCTGGTATGGCCTTTGCTCAGTTTGCTTAGCGGCTGTGCCAGCACTGGTCAGGACAGCCAACGTCTGGCAGAGCTGGAGCAGCAGCTGACGGAGTTAAACACGCAAGTCGAGCAGATGAAGACGAGTATCGCGCAGTGGCAGCAAGTCGCGCCGCAGGTCAATGAACTTTTAAGTATTGAGCAGGACCTGAATTTGCTGAGCACCCAGTTACAGCTTGCGCTTGCACCCACAGAATCGCAAAGCGAGGTGATGGTGGCACAAATCAGCAAGCCTCCGGGAATTGTTGAGCAAGACAGTAACACGACAAAGGCGGGTGCAGAGCAACAGGCTGCAAATGCGCAACCCAATCAGCCGATACCCGCTACAATTAAAAAAGAAGCTGTGGCTGTGGTCGAGCATCACAATAAAGCGGAGTTTGCGGTGCAACTGGCTGCCACCAGAAAGCAAAGCCTGCTAAAAATGGTCCACCGAAGGCTGCTGCAGGATTATCCAGCGTTGCGCAAACACCCGGTTAATGTGGAGCAAGTTGAGGTCAAAGGGCAAAGGTACTTTCGGCTTAAACTCGGTGCGTTTGAGCGCAAAGAGCAGGGGAGGGCGCTATGTGCTGAACTCAAACCGTTTCATCCTCAGTGCCTGCTGAGTCATTACACAGACAACCCCGTCACACTCTAGCACTGACTATAGTACATTGTGGATCGCTTTTTGCATTTGATTGGTCAAATAGAAAGAGGTGATCATTATGCAATTTCCTGCTGTGATAGTCGCACTGGCCCTGTCGGTGCTGCTCAGTGGCTGCGCTGGCATGCTAAAAGCGCAGCAACAAAAAGAAGTGGAGCAAGCGCCCCCCTTGCCGACTTTGCATCAGTACATGGGGCAACTTGCTGCCGCATTGGGTGAACACAGCCGTCCGCTCAAACCGGGCGCGACTGTCGCGGTGACGAGCTTTTATCTGGCCGATCAGCTGGGCAATGCCGTTGCCAGCAATCAGGGCAGTGGCTTAAGCACCCAGGTTCAGGAAAGCCTGATCAGTTATGTAACGCAGATGGGCCTGGAAGTGGTGGAGTTTCGGCTGCAACGCACTTTAACTTTGGCGGGTAGTGCCGATAACTTATTAAGCCGTGATATTGCCCTGCTGCGCGAACGTCATAAATTTGACCTTGCCCTGACGGGCACCATCAGTGAAAGCCACGACCATTACACGATCAATGCGCGATTGATCACTATGCTTGATAGTCGCACGGCATCCGCTGCGACTATATCCGTGCCCAAGGCGGTGCTATGGGGCAACGAAAAAGCCCAGATGCGAGACGGTAAACTACATCGCGGCCAGTATTAGTGGAGACAAAGATGAAAAAATCTGTGATAGCACTTGTGTTACCCACCCTGACTCTGTTTGGGTGCGCACAACTGGGTATGACAAAACACCAGGAAACCGCCACGTCACCGGGCAAATTCAGTGCCGCTGAGCAGTTTCAGGCTCACCCCAGGGGTGTGCAACAAATGTCCATGTCGCAACGAATGGCGGCTAAAAACGTCACGCACTATGTGCAAAAGCTGATGCAGGACATGGTGGGTAATGTGAAGTACATTAACGACCAGACGCCGGTGGCCGTATCGAGCTTTGTCTTTTTAGACGAAGACTTTAATCACGCTACTTTGCTTGGCAACCAGATTGCCGAAAGCTTTATTCATGAACTGCATAACTTTGGTGTACCGGTTATCGACTTTAAAACCACGGACTTTATGCGCGTCACTAAGCATGGGGATTTTATCTTCAGCCGTGACTTTTTAGAGCTCTCTGATGAACTGCCGTTTAAATACGTGCTGGCTGGGACTTTGGCCCATCATCAGGGCGGGATCTTAGTAAATGCCCGGATAGTGGGTATGCAAAGCAAAGTGGTAGTAGGCACTGCCCAAGGGTTTTTACCTCAGTCAGTGGTAAATGCCTTAAGAGACGGCGCTATCCACGAAGGGATCCGGTTACAACGAGCGGGTGAGTGATCATGAAAACACGCATTCTGAGTGGCTTAACACTGTCGATAGTTATGTTGAGTGGCTGTCAGATGATGGGCACACAGCCTGCGCCACAGGCAGTGGAAACCACCCCTATGACGCCCAAAGTGGCCAAGTTTCGAGAGATAGAAGTGCTTTATGAAGCTCTGGAGGAACAAGCGCCAGAGGCCGAGCAGCCGATTGACCCAGGCTTTATCAGCGAACGACACCGTAAACAGGTGGCTAACTATGCATCCCAGATAGCACTGGAGCTGTCAGACTCTTTATTAGGCGTGCACCCTCATTCCGTGGCGGTCACAAGCTTTGTGAGTTTTGATGATACGCTCAGAAGCAGCAATCAGCTGGGTAATCAGCTTGCCGAGAACCTGATCCATGCTTTTCAAAAGCTGGGTTATGCCGCACTGGATTTTAAGTCACAGCAACAGATCCAGGTCACCCGCAGTGGCGATTTTTTGTTTTCCCGCGATAGCAGAGCTTTACCGGGCAAACCCGAACCCAGTCATGTGTTGTCGGGCACTATGATTTATCGCGACCGGGGCGTAGAAGTCAATGCACGGCTACTCGATTTTGAAAGCCGTTTGGTGGTTGCCAGCTGTATGGTGACTATTCCCTACTTTGTGTTAGATTCAGGCGCAACCGCGGCCAGATAGCCATTTAGCGGCAAAGCGCTGATCTTGCCTTTGCCGTTACTCACCCTCCGCAAAAAAATCATTTATTTTATTAAGAATCAAATGGTTGACCAATTAAGCGAAAACGCTTAGTATTTTTCGCAGCGACACGGCCTCTTAGTTAAATGGATATAACAGCCCCCTCCTAAGGGGTAGTTGCAGGTTCGATTCCTGCAGGGGCCGCCAGCTACTTTTCTTTTAAAACAACCCCGATACAGTAACCAAGCCTCACTCTGAACGACCTGAATTGGTTCAGGTGAACCTCATCATGAGAGGGTGACCAATGTTATCGAGCGTGCTTTTGATGTTGTGCGGCTAAAGCGCAAAGTCTTCCTGGGTTTGTACCATTACTTCTACCAGATCGTTGATCTGAATGTTATTCAGCGGGCGCTTTGATATGTTTTCGGCAATCGCATTTTGTGCATTTACCTGAGTAATACGCACCTGATTGAGGGTCTTAATACTTTGCGGGAAAAATTGGTTGGTTGCGCCTTGCATATCCCGGCGGTGAGAGATTGTCAGTACCTGGCCTATTTCAATACCATGATTGCGGCCCAGGTTGATCACCAGCTTGCCCTGTTCCCGGTGCAGGATCTTGCCCCTGCTGGGCAGGCACGATAATGCCGAATCCAGATCCTGCGCCACGCTGTTAAAGACGCTCTGGATCTGTTTGGCGTAGTTGGTACGCCAAAAGGTATCACTGTAAACATCAACAATTTTGGTCTTTTCGAAAGGCCAGACGCCACTGACGGCATAGTGTTTTTGCCACACTTTGTCACGAGTCAGGGCATCAAATGCTACAAAGTCGATTTTAAAGCTACGCACATATTCCTCGTCTTGCCAAAAGGCGTAGTCATCGTTGGTTTTATCTCCCGCTGCCACGTCCGTGATCTGACTCATCAGCACGTACTGGCTATTGCTTAGGGTGGTCAACGAGTCGATCAGCTGTCCATCGTATTCAAAGCGCTGGGTAAAAAACGGACGGGCATTGATCGCATGCTCCAGATAAGGAATAGGCTTTACGGTAAGATTGCGTTGTGCCAGTGTATGGTACAGACGTTCACTGGCGGCTTTGGCAATGTCAAAAATTTGACCCAGGCGTGCCTGATGCGGCTGAATAAGCTGGCTTTGTGTGATGGTCACCTGCTTTGCCACCGCCGCTTGGGCGCATTGCTCCAGTTTGGGGAAGATATCCAGGTGCAAAGTAACACTGACGACCCCATCTTGCTTTTGTTCAGAAACCAGGTTGATCTGCTGGATCTCGCCATGACTTTTTATCTTGATCTGATCTTGCGTGAGCACGCCGTCGGCCAGGGTCTGAACGCTGGATACGGTCGCACCGGAGAAGATCAGCGCCTGAGTGATGGCATCCTGTACGGCTTCCTGGCGTGCTTCGGCCAGATCTTCGGTGTGCGCATTGGCATAGCCCGTTACTTCAAACCACTCTGCACTGGCCCCAAAACTGGCGGTAGCCAGTAACACACTCATAATACGCGACAATTTCATGACTTTATTACCGAACTCTAAGCAAATCTCTATACTGAATCAGCAAGTCCCGTGCCAATGGTGTTGGCAAGGTTTGTGCATACAGAAACGTTACTTAATGAGATGGCCAACGGGCCACACAGAGGAGTTACCCTATGAATCAGTTTAGAGCGCTTTGGCATCAACGGGTAGTCAGCCTGGTTAAATTTTGTGTTGTTGCAACAGGACTGAGCCTGGCGGGATGTAGCTCTATTATCGACAAGCACGTTGAATACAGTTACGTAAAACCTGACTCTTACCCTGTGCTTAAGGCGGTTGGTTATGCGCCACTGAGTTCACAGCCGGGCAGCAGCGATACAGAAAAAATGCTGATGGCTATTAAGGTATCTAAGCTTGAAGCCTATCGTGAACTGGCTGAGCAGGTATATGGTCACAGATTAAGTGCCAGCACCACGGTACAGGGCGCAATTGCACAAAACGATGGGTTACGCAGCCAGGTACAGGGCTTGATCCGCGGTGCCAAGGTGATGAAGAGCTATGCGGTTGGCGATATTTATACCACAGAGCTGGAGCTGGATATGAAGCGGGTTCACGATTTGTATATTGGTGAAGTGAAACCACGTAAAGTTGAGCGCGTCACGTATTACTGAGTGAGCCTGACGGGTTAGGCGGTAAATTATGTCCTTTGCTTTCATTGTGCCTTCAATTTATACTGTTTAAATATACACACCACCTCAGCTATGCTGAGGTGCAGAGTAAGGTTAGTGGGAGACTTGTCGGTGCTTGATCCGAGAAATGAAGCGCAAAAGGTGCTTAAACGTTTGTGGTGTGACAGCCAGTTTCCGGTTGATCCTGTGACCATTTGTAAGTCGCTTGGTCTGGACGTTGTAGAAATGGCGCTGCCAGATAAGGTGTCGGGGGCGCTGATCAAAGAGGCGGGTGCCGATCCGGTTATCGTGTTACATCAGGATGACCACCTAAATCGCAAGCGTTTTAGCTGTGCCCATGAGCTTGGCCATTATATTTCCCGTATAGAGTCTGACAATACAGACAAAGAATACGAATATATCGACCTCAGAGGCCCTAGCGCGTCTACCGGCGAAGACGAGGAAGAAGTGTTTGCCAACCAGTTTGCTGCCAACTTATTAATGCCCAATGAAGAAGTGAAAAAGCTGCATCGTAAGAAAATGGCCCACTTTGAAATGGCGCTGCATTTTGGTGTGTCCGTTGAAGCCCTCAAGTATAAGCTCAATGCGCTGGAGCTGTTGTAATGACGCAAAACAGGGAAGATAGTAAGGCCGAGCAGTCATCGTTTGTTGCGCAAATTAAACACAACGTTAAAGAGAATAAATTCACCAATGTTGACCCTATGCAGGCGCAAAAGGTCAAAGATGCAGAGTCAGACCGTGGTCTGAAACAGCGTTATGCTTTGTGGTTTATTGTTATTCTTGCCGTACAGCTTTTGATTATGAACTTAGTGCTCGTACTGGTTGGCATGGATAAGCTGCATTTTGAAGAATGGACACTGAATTTATATATGGCGGGAACGCTGGCTGAGGTATTTGGCGTGATTCTGGTGATCACCAAAAACCTGTTTCCCACCAAAGCTGAGTAGCATTAGCCTGAACACTCAGGCTTTAAGGTTTTTAACCAACTCACCCATATTAGAGACAACGCTACCGTCTTGCCCATAGGTCATCGAAGTGGGCGCGCCAATCAAAATGTCTTTTAGTTCGCGAACGCTCAGTTGCGCCTGGTGCGCAGCCTGGGCGTTAACGTCATTTTGTTTCTTGCAGCGTTGCAGTAAGTCTTTAACCTGTTCGGTTAATGGGGTGATTTCTTCGTGGCTGAACGTGGCTTGCGGGTATTTAGACAGGTCTTTGTCTAGCTTTTGCAGTTGATTTAGGGTCGTTAGCTTAGTGCGGGCGATTTCTTTAAGGTTGTCACCGTTACGAGAAGCAAGTGCTTCCAATTCATCATCCAGAAGCTGGGTCAGAGCTTCCAGAAGATTGATTTGCGCTGTTAGCTGGTGGGCACACAGTGCCGTTTGGTCGTCCACTTATACTCTATCCAAATAAATCGAACTCAAAGGCGGCAATATTTTTAGCCAGCTTTTCGCTGTCTACCTGATACTTGCCCTCGGCAATGGCTTTTTTCAGTTCATCGACTTTTTTATTGTCGAAAGACGGCGCCTGTTGCGCTTTTTCCTGCAACCCCTTAAGTTGCTGAGCTTGCGGCGTCAGACTCACTGAGTCGGCGGCAGCTTTGGCCTGCGCTTGAGGTTTAGCAGTGGTGTTACTTGCTTCATTTCTTTGTAATTCAGCACGTTGTTGCTTTGCATTCGTTGCAACATTGTTCGGCTGATTTTGACCGTTAATGTTGTTTACCATGATGATGACCCGTTAGTTAAATTGCTTCAGCCTTTATATCGGCAAGCCATTAGCTTACTTTAGCAAAAAAATCAGATTTTGACTGCTACTGAATCAACATCTTTTACCCGCGCAAGCACCGTTTTTCCTGATTTTGCATTTTTGACTCGGATTTGCTCTCCTAAGTTCCCATCCTGCAAAGCAATGCCATTGGTTTTAATCATAAGTGTGCCATCACTGGCCAGAATTGTCACGTTATCCCCCTTGCAAATCATACAAATCTGAAACATGCTGAGCGGCTTACCCTGCTGGATGCGGCGTTTGGTTTTACTACCTACAAGCAAGGTCATGTCGTCAACGTTCGCCGCCCGCACAAAGTGCTTGGGTCGCATCTCGATTGTTAAATCCTCTGCAGTTAACAACACGCCTTTATCAAGCATTCTGGTGCTGACAATCACAGGTAACAGTGTTTCGATTTTTACATGAACAAACTGGACCCAGGATTCCAGGTCGTCACAGCGTACCATGACCGTCACCTGACGGTTAAAGGGCGGGCTGGACTTAGTGCCAACCTGCAGTGGTTGCTGACATTGACGTTCAGGAATGCGGGTATCCAGTGGTAGCGCTGTAACGTGCTGTTCTTCTTCCGCCTGAATGGGTTGTGGGATCTGCGTTGCAATAAAATCTATTGCTAATTTTTCAATGTCTTTTGACTCATAGGTTTGACCATAAGCAAATGACGTGGCTAAAAAATATGCCACTATGGGAAAGAAATATACGGATAATGTAATTTTTAACAAACTCATGATGTTTCGACTATGCTTATGGGGTGAAACAAGGTATAAAGATTTTGCGTGATTTGCCTCACCGCTTCAAGGGCGACTTTGAATGGTAGAGTACAAGCAAACATTGTTCCGATAAGCAGTTTTATAGCAGGAGAATGACATGGCAGGTATTTTGGACTCAGTAAACCAACGAACGCAGTTGGTGGGTCAAAACCGACTTGAACTTTTACTATTTCGCCTCAGAGGGCGCCAACGCTTTGGGATCAATGTATTCAAAGTGAGAGAGGTACTGCAGTGCCCACCCCTGACGGCAATGCCCAAGTCCAATGCATTTATCAGAGGCGTTGCACACATTCGGGGGCAAACCATTTCCGTGATTGACATGTCTTTGGCTGTCGGCGGACCGCCGATTGAAAATATTAAAGACTGCTTCATTATCATTGCCGAGTATAACCGCTCAGTACAGGGGTTTTTGGTCGGTGCGGTTGAGCGCATAGTGAACATGAACTGGGAAAAAATAATGCCACCGCCTTCAGGCGCTGGTCGTTATTCCTATTTGACCGCAGTTACAGAGATTGAAAATGAGCTGGTTGAGATCCTCGACGTAGAAAAGATCCTCAACGAGATCTGCCCCATTAACACAGAAGTGAGTCAAGAAATTGTCGCCGACGGTGAAATGCAGCGAGACCTGGGCGAGCGCATTGTCTTTATTGCAGACGATTCTGCGGTAGCACGTAATCAGGTCAAGCGCGCACTGGAGCCGTTAGGTGTGCAGACTGAGCTGGCCAAAAATGGTAAAGAAGCCCTGATCCGTTTAAAAGAAATAGCGGAGATGGATTGCCAGCATGATGTCACCGAACGCGTGGGTTTGTTGATCTCGGACGTTGAAATGCCTGAAATGGATGGCTACACCCTTACCGCAGAGATAAAAGCGGATCCTAAACTGGCGCCTTTGCATGTTATTTTACATACTTCATTGAGTGGCGTATTTAACCACGCAATGATCGAAAAGGTCGGTGCTGATGACTTTATTGCTAAATTTAACCCCGATGAATTGGCAACAGCCGTGAAGAAATGGGTTCATTGCGATTAATTAGTGGCGGTAATACTTTGGAAAATAAACACTTAGAACAAAGCGAGTATGACCAGTTTCGCACTTTTTTAGAACAACAGTGTGGGATTGTACTGGGCGACAACAAACTTTATTTAGTAAAAAGCCGACTGGCGCCCTTAATGTCTCGTTTTGGCGTTGACTCTCTGTCAGCTTTGGTTAGTAAAACGCTCAGTCCGCATGAGCGGCAATTGCGTGCCGCTGTGGTGGATGCGATGACCACTAACGAAACTCTGTGGTTTCGTGATCAATATCCCTTTGAGCTACTTAAAACAAAGATCTTCTCTGAATTTAAAGATCTGCGTCGTCCCGTTAAGATTTGGTCTGCGGCCAGCTCATCCGGGCAGGAACCTTATTCTATTGCCATGTCGGCCAATGAGTATCAGACGTCAAACCCAGGTGCATTGAAAATGGGTGTGCAGATCGTTGGTACAGATATTTCAAATACCATGCTGGATATGTGCAAAAATGCCGAGTACGATGCGCTGGCATTGGCACGCGGTTTATCACCGGAACGTAAAAAGAAGTTCTTTACAGACAGTGGTAACGGGATGGCGAAAGTGAATGAGCCAATTCGCCGTATGGTTAACTTCAGACATTTAAATCTGCTTGACTCTTATGCATTGCTGGGCAAGTTTGATGTGATTTTCTGTCGTAACGTACTGATCTACTTCTCGCCGGATGTTAAAGCGAAAATCATTAGCCAGTTTGCCCAGGCGCTCAACCCCAAAGGATACTTGTTCCTTGGCGCGTCTGAATCTATGGCGGGCCTGAATAACGACTTTGATATGCTGCGCTGTAACCCGGGTATCATTTACCAGAAAAAAACCTAATCTTTTTGTCGGCCGCTCTGTGCGGCCCGCTTATTCCTGCTAAGTATTCTTCAGCAGCCACTTCATACAGACAAACTCATAGCGCTAATCTCATAGAGCCTAGCTGTGTATATACTTGCAACGATGGCAAACTTCGCTAATACAGATACATCTAGGCGGTCTTGCTATGTCCAGCCTGGATGATCCCAGATATACTGCATTGTATTAAGTACTAAACCTTTACCGTGATTTATGGCGAAACCCAATAAAAAAGGCCCCATCAGAACCGTCGATATTTTTTGTGCCAACTGTAAGACTCCGTTGTATAAATACCGAAAGGGTGGAAAAGGCGCACTGGTAAAATGCTTTAAAGAACGGATTGTAACGGATCACACTAAGCTTGGCGGTGTGTGTCCGGGTTGTGACACTGTGTTTGCCCGAGATACGCTGGTGCGTGGCACACCTGCCTTTAAAATGATTGGTGGCAAAGTGTTTTGTAAATAAGCCCTGCACTTATTTGTGCCATCTTTCCATGATTTTAATAACAAGGGTAAGAACAACAAAAAAATAGTTTGTTCGAGTAAAGGTGGTTGATGTGAGTGTGCTTTTAGCAGTTTCTTTGTCAGTAATTTTAACGGTAGGCCACGTTGCCATCAGGTTTTTCGACTGGGTTAATAACTATCGCTATGTTTATATGCTCCAGTTTGGCGCGTTTTTTACTAGTTTTTCTGTTGCTGAACGTTTCCTAAGTGGCAACGATACACATTTTACTCTGGGGTGTATTGGGTTCCTACTCACTGTATTTAATCTATTTTTAATGTTTTCTAAGTGGCGAAACTGAGCTACTTTAAGTCGCATTGCAAAGTAGAGCTTGTGTTAGGAGGTAATATGGGAAACCCTTTGGGGGTTGCTCTCTTAATTTTTGCAGTTGCCGCTTTTTCGTATGGTGCAAATTGCATGTTTCAGTTCTTCATAGGCTTTTGGGGAGAAAGAAGCATAAAAGTAGGTTGTCTGTTGAAAGGTATTATTTCAATTCTCACCGCGTTTTTCATATTCGTTGTTATAACCAGCAACGCGGAATACTTTGAACTTAAGCGCGTCGAACCTAACTCCACTAAACTCGCGACAGAGTAGCCTTTGCCCCTCACCTACGCAAAAAACAGGCTGGCGTACATGTGCGTTAGTCAATTACTATAACAGGCAATAAGAACGCATTGATGCGATAAAACAGTGGAACAGTTTGACTACAAAGAAATCTTGCCTCCTGACTGGCTATCTTCTTTTGTGGAGCCGTTTTGGATCCGCAGGGTGTCTGGCTGCGCCTCATTTTTTCCACAAGGTGTGTTTGAGCTCCTGTTTCATAGTATGCCATTGACATACTCGTCTGTGATCCATGAACCAAAAGCCGTGCCTGCCGGTGTCAGTCTTGTGGGACAGCAGTTAACAGCATATAAAATTTCGAGTGCGCAGCCACAATGGGTAGTTGGGGTGAGGTTAAAACCTTTTGCATATTTTCAGCCCCAGCAGGCAGCTGCATCAGAGGTTAAAAACACCATTGAAAGTATGCAGCATGTGTTTGGTAATAGTCGGGAGTTAGACACAGTACTCGAGTGGTTAAAGGCTTGCCCGGAGCAGTTACCTGAAACCCAGTTTCAGCGCATCATGGCAACGTTAATGCCTTGGCTAAAAAGACTATTTTATTGTCCAGATTTTACCTTTCCAGAGCGGCTGAGGGCGAAAACTAACACCATTCTTGATGCGCGAGGCAATATTCTGATTGCAGATATTTGCGAACAGTTTGAGATTAGTAAAGTGACTTTGCGTAATCACTTTGTGTCAAAAATTGGCTTGTCACCTAAAGAGTTATGCAAAGTATGGCGGATGAACAGCTTTTTACTCAATGCCTCGCACTATCCGGGTGACCTGACTGGCGCGGCTTTGGCATCCGGATACTTTGATCAGGCACACTTAAATAGAGAGTTTAAGGCTGTGATTGGCCTGACACCCAAAGCTTATTTAACGGCGCAAAATGGCTATGATAAGCATCAGTCATCTCAGGTTGTGTATAGTCGTTTTATTGGCCACTATGACCCTTTCTGAGTCCTTTACTTTTTTACGGCTGTGATTGGCCTGACATCCAAAGCTTATTTAACGGCTCACAATATGATGGCTATGATAAGCATCAGTCATTTCAGGTTGTGTATAGTCGTTTTATTGGCCACTATGACCCTTTTTGAGTCCTTTACTTTTTTACAATTCATTTTTTGCGAAATAGCCAAGAATAGGGAAAACAAACAAAACAGTGAGTTTTACCTATGAATTTAAAACATCTAACAACAGCCGCAGCTGTATTAATGGTGGGGCTGATTGGCACACCGTCATATGCAAATGCGATAACACAAGGTGAAAAAGCTGCTGCGATTGAAAAGATAACTCAGTTGATGAGTGAGCATTATGTCTTTCCTGAGGTCGCTGCACAGACTAATCGTAAGTTACACAAGGCTTTTCAAGCCGGTCACTTCGCGTCTATGCAAGATCATGCATCATTCTCCAAGGCTTTGACCGAGTGGTTAAGAGCAACGGCAAAAGACGGGCATTTAAGAGTACGTGCCAATCCCGTAGGTGAACAGATCACCGGGATCGAATCTTCAATACGCGACAACTTACTCAAACCCACGCGCCACAAGTTCTTAAATTATGGTGTACTTAGTGCAACTGTATTAGAGAACAATATTGGCTATATAGATTTACGTGCATTTTATCGCTTAGCTGACAGCAAACCCTATATCGATGCAGCAATGAAGATGATGGCAAAAACCGATGCCGTGATCATTGATCTGCGAAAAAACGGAGGAGGATCGCCACGAACGGTCCAGTACTTGTGTAGCTACTTTTTTGATGAAAAGTTTCTGCTGAACAGCCTTTATTTTCGCGAGGGTAATGAAACAACGGATTACTACGTGTTAGATAAAGTCGGTGGCGAGAAAATGCCTGATGTGCCCCTTTACGTTTTGACCAGCACTAAGACCTATTCCGCTGCAGAAGAATTTAGCTATAACATGTTGACCAGAAAGCGGGCGACACTCGTCGGTGAAACGACCGGCGGGGCCGCCAATCCTGGAGGTATGTTCACGATCAATGATGAGCTGCGCATGTTTATTGCGACAGGTACTGCCATTAACCCTGTTACCCAATCAAACTGGGAAACGGTTGGCGTGAAACCGACCGTGGAAATTGGGGCAGACGACGCGCTGGATAAAGCCATTGAAATGGCGAATGAAGTGGTTGAGAAAAACTGGCTGGCCGAGCAGTCCCGACGGGAAATTGAGATAGATCGGCTGCTTGCTTTATTGCAAAAAGTAAGGCTGAGCGATAAGCCCATCGCTGACATTAAATCTGCCTATGCAGGCAAGGTCTCAGAACTGGCAAAGAGCTTACCTGAGCCAGATCGGGTGATTGCCGAATTGGCCTACGAATATTGGGACAAAGAGTCAAAATATGCTGTGTTTCTATTTGATGTAGCGGTGCGGCTGAATAATCAAAATATGTACTTTTTCGCCTACTGGGCCAGAGCGCTTGCCAGGCTTGACAACATGCCGCAGGCAATAAGTGTGCTCAAGCAGGGATTGAAGCTGGCTGCTGATAAGGAAGACAAACAAATGCTGTTAAGTACTTTAGCTGAGCTGGAAAAATCTGCAGTTAAGCTTTAATTGCGAGGTTACATCCAGCAGGGTGGGTTACATGGCGTCGGGTTGCATGGACATCCACCCAAAATTAAGAGGTTTACAGGGCTGTGGAGGCACATCGCAGCAGCTTTGCTGGATTGCTCAGAAGCGGTTGCATGGAGGAAGGTTGCATGGACACCCACCCAAAATTGATAGGTTTACAGGGCTGTGGAAGTACATCGTAGCAGCTTTGCTCAGGTTTCTTGGCGCTAACCTGAAGCCACTAATTATCATTAAAAATGACCTCCCTCAAAAGAGGAAGGTTGCATGGACACCCACCCAAAATTGATAGGTTTACAGGGCTGTGGAAGTACATCGTAGCAGCTTTGCTCAGGTTTCTTGGCGCTAACCTGAAGCCACTAATTATCATTAAAAATGACCTCCCTCAAAATGAGGTGGGCTCAAGTGGAGCCCATCAATTTCTACACTGAATATTCTTCATAATTTAATCTTAGTTCTCTGAAGTTCATCCCCTATGTGCTGTTTGAGCTGTAATTTTCCATCAATTTCTGTCAAGCGGAATTACGTTTGGATCATAATTTTTACATTAAAGATCAATATTTATGTCATTTTTAACAGTTGACCAAAGGAAATGTTATAACAGTTTTTTCGTTTGTATGTTGCTTTTTGAACTTTCCAGTTGCTACCTTTATTAACAGTTTTACAACACAAAACTGACATGTTTATCGCGGTAGATGGCCTTGTTGTATCGGTACAAGTAGTTAAACCACTTGTTCGCCTCGCCTTTCAGGGCAGGTATTTAAGTGCATTGTCAGTTAGAAAAAAGTGATAATACAACAAGGAGAAGACATGAGTACCAAACGCTTCAAACTAACAACGCTATCTACTTTAATGCTGACTGCGATGAGCTTGCCGGCCTTAGCGCAAGTACCTGTTTTTCAAGGTCAAACAGAAGATGCTAAGTTGCAGATCAAGTCTAAAAAAAGCGACAGTAATCGCTACATTATTCGCTTTAAAGAAGAGTTGTCTGGTGGCAAAAATAGTTTTAATAATTTTATTGCGCTCAACTATTTGTTTACAGCGGGCGCCGAGCCACTGTTTGCACTTAATGGCCTGCAAGCTATGGTGGCGGAACTGGACGAGTATAGCTTGGAAACACTGCGCAGCTTTTCGTCTGTTGAATCGATTGAAATAGACCCCAAACGTTACGTGTTGCCACTGGCAAAGTCGGCGAGTCAAATCGTGCCTTTTGCGCAGAGCACACCTTACGGTATTACCATGGTGCAAGGTCACTTACTGCCCCAGTCTAATACCTCCGCCAGAAAAGTCTGTGTGATTGACACGGGTTATAACCTCGGTCACCCGGATTTACCCTATGGCAATGTCACCGGGGTTGCGAACAACAGTGCAGTTGGTCAGTGGAACAATGACGGCAACGGTCATGGTACTCATGTTGCGGGTACTATTGCGGCAGAAGACAATAATCAAGGCGTGGTAGGCGTATACCCGGGCGTTGATTTACACATAGTCAAAATTTTTGATGACAATGGACAGTGGACCTATGCTTCTAACCTGGTGAATGCCATTCAGCAGTGTAAAGATGGCGGTGCTCAGGTCGTCAACATGAGTCTGGGTGGCGGCAATTACTCCAACAGTGAAAATACTGCGATGCAGAACTTTGTAGACGGCGGTATGATCCTGGTGGCCGCAGCGGGTAATGGCGGTAACAGCTCAAAGTCTTATCCGGCGTCGTACAATTCGGTTATCTCTGTGGCATCTGTTACCTCAAGCGAGAGCCGCTCGTCGTTCTCTCAGTACAATGATCAGGTTGAACTGGCGGGCCCGGGCTCCAGCGTTAACTCTACCTATCCAACCAATACTTATCGCAGCTTAAGTGGTACGTCTATGGCGTCACCGCATGTTGCCGGTGTGGCGGCATTGGTATGGAGCCACAACAGCCAGTGTAACAACCAGCAGATCAGGGCTGCGCTCAATGCAACTGCCAAAGATAAAGGCGCAGCAGGGCGCGATAACTATTACGGACATGGTATTGTTCAGGCCAAAGCTGCATCAGATCACATTGCTGCGAACGGGTGTCAGGGTGATGACAATCCGGGTGGTGTAACGCCTGTCAATGGCTCATTGCCAAACCTGCAGGGTAGCCAAAATGCCTGGACGCACTACACCTGGGACATTCCACAGGGTGTGAAAGAGATGAACCTGACCATCACAGGTGGCACAGGGGATGCCGATTTGTACGTCAGATATAATGCCCAGCCTGACGCAAATAACTACACTTGTCGTCCCTGGAAGGATGGCAATGAAGAGCAGTGTGTCTTCACTAACCCAAGCGCGGGCGTGTGGCACATCAGTCTGTACGGTTACAACAGCTACAGTGGTGTGACATTAAACTACTCGTATAAGTAATCGGCAGCTTGCCGGGATTACCCAAAAATAAAGGCGCTCCGGGAGCGCCTTTTCATAAGCTCAATTATCGCACCCAGAGTAGTCCCCAGCGGGTGCCGTTACCAATTGCATTATAACTGCATCGTTGTGAGCCTTTAAACGCCGTGCTGAATTCACCATAAGCTAACCAGCATGCATGATGACCTGGATGAATATCACGCTGCCAGCCAACCACATTCATGTTATTGCGATAGTCACCATCTCCGTAATAAATACAACTTGTTGTGATGGCGCTGCCGGCATCGTAGGTTGCCCGGCAATCAGGTAGTGGGTTGTATTTGCACAGTGAGTTGTAGGTGCTGGGCACCGCTGGTGGCGATTACACCACCTAATTGTGTGTCGCTTACGAGCTCCCACTGAATATCAGCGGCAGCGTGAAAAGAAAAGCTTACAAGCAGTCGCGTTTTAAATTTGGTCATGAATTATCACTATTCTCATTTTGGTTATAATGGTCCGAATAGACACAACCGGCATTTGACGCAACAGTACATTACTTTATGGCTGAAGTGTGTGGAGGTTGTGATTTATATCAAGTAATGGGCTTGTTCATCATAAATATGCGTCAGGGTGAGCAGACAGTTACCAGGAAAGCGTTCAAAATTCTGTTTCAGTAGAGCAAGCTGGCCCGAGAGGGCAGCGCTGTCATCATGTGATCTTGTCAGGGGTTGAGATAACCCTGGCAGGATCCATGTAGCGTCAGCTTTGTCACAATTGCTGGTAAAAATTTAGTTTGTTTTCTTGACCTTAACTTAGGTTGAGGTTCTAGCCTTAAGTTAATCTCAAAGAAAAGGAAAAAGATCATGATGATTCAAGATTACATAAACTCGCTTCAATTAACTCAGCAGCATGCTTCGCTTGCACAGCTTAGGGAAATCCAGGAAAAACATCTTGAACTGTATAGTTTTTCAAGTATCAGTGCACTGGGCGCAGAAATAATATCGCTTCAGGAAGAAGCCTTGCTGGAGCGTCTGGTACATAGAAAAAAGGGTGGCTACTGTTTTGAGCAAAACAAACTGGCCTACCTGGCATTGGAGTATTTGGGCTATGAAGTTCAGCCATTGTTGGCCAAAGTACTGTTAAATGGCCAGGAAGACAATGCCAGAACACACAGGATCACTTTGGTCAAACTGGAAGGCGAAAGCTATTTATTTGATGTAGGATTTGGTTCCAAGTCACCCAAAGCCCCATTGTGCGTGTCTCAATCTGGTACCATCGCAGTGGGTAATTATCAATACAAAGTGACCCGAACCGAGTCTGATGTACGCATTGAACTATTTCAACCTGAGCAGGTTTGCTTGTACAGCGTGTCTCTGACGCCTGTCACAGAAAAGGATTTTGATGTGGTGCACTTTTACAGCCACCAGCATCCTGAGTCTAACTTTGTCAATAACCTGGTGTTATCCAGGGTTGTCAGCGGGCAACGCTTTACCTTGCGCAACTTAGTATACCGGGAGCTACACGAGGCCAGTCAATTCAGCACTGTGGTTGAAGTGACGTCGGCGCAGCAATTACTTTCCCTTATTCGCCAAAAGTTTTTACTCAATGTATGTACATCTGAGGCAGAGCGTTTGTTCTCCAGGGCTCAGAAAAGTATGAGACTGCAAAGCGCATAACCAAACTAATAAATACCCATAGCGGCAGCGTATTGACATTATCAATACGCCGCTGCTAAGACCGATTTTTTTGAGAGAAACAGGCCAAGGTGATGGCCAATGAGTTGATCATTTCAACCCAAAAAAAGGGGAGCGTAAAACGCTCCCCTTTTTTATGAACTGTGACAGCGCCTCGAAGCACACTCAGTGATGTAAATTGACAAGCAATTTTTTCAATAGATTTGCCAGTTGCTCCTTTTCTTCTTCCTCGAGTGGCGACAGTAAGTAGCGGCCTTTAGCGACATGTTCCGTGACCACTTCGTCTATCAGTTGCAAGCCCTGATCCGTCAAAGAGACCATCACACCCCGGCGGTCATTCGGGTCTGGGTTGCGTTTGACCAGATCCTTTGCTTCTAGCTTATCAATGCGGTTGGTCATTGAGCCGGAAGTCAGCATTAATGTTTGTAATAGCTGGTTAGGCGTTAATGTGTAAGGCTTGCCTGAACGACGTAATGTCGCCAGCACATCGAACTCACCACCGTTTAAACCAAACCGGCTGAACACACCATGTAGCTCTTTACTGAATATTGCATCCGTTCTGACCAGCCGGCCCATGATGGCCATAGGTGAGGGATCGATATCTGGCCTTTCTTTCTCCCATTGAGCAATTACGGTATCTACCAAATCATTTTTCTGCATAACAACTACTTCTCTGTTTTCTTTGATGGGTTAAAGATACTGCAAAACAAACTTGAAGGCAAGAGTTACCACATCAAATATCTTAACAAAAAGTATGTTGACATTAAGATATATTTATTTATCTTAGTATGGAACTTGTTGCATAGGATTTAGCTACTAGGCTTTGAAGCTAAAGTTGGGAAGTAGCATCAAGTGGATATGTGAAGACTTAGAAACTTAGATGAACGAAATATAATTAAGGGATTGAGAAATGAACTTACTAAACTTACCGAACACGCATCAGCCAGCCCAGGGTGTAACGCTTGCTGAAGCAGAGATAAATGCAAACAATCTCATCGAACTATTACGCCATCAGGTTGCGATACAGCCAGACGCGGTAGCTGTGGTCGGTCATCATAACAAGATGACCTTTGCACAGCTCGACCTGCGCGCCCAGCAGATTGCTGCGACGCTACAACAATTGGGTGCCAAACCCGATGAATATATAGGCTTATTTGTTGAGCCTTCAGATGAGTTAGTGGTTGGTGTTTGGGGCAGCTTATATGCCGGGTGCGGTTACTTACCTTTGTCGCCTGAATACCCCGACAAACGGGTTTTGCACATGGTGACAGACTCAAAAACACACCTGATCCTGACGCAATCGCACCTCAAAGAAAAGCTCCTCTCGCTTGTCGGGCCGACAGTCACTGTGATCTGCCTGGAAGAGCTTGGCTGCGAACAGACGTATTGCGCACCCGTTGCTCCGGAAAATCTGGCATACATGATTTATACCTCGGGCAGCACCGGGACACCGAAAGGCGTCATGATTGAACACGGTAATATAGTTAATCAGATGTGCTGGCTTCGTCAGCAGTTTGGTTTTGATAACAGTACGCGCATTATTCAGAAAACGCCATTTAGCTTTGATGCAGCGCAATGGGAGATCCTGGCGTGTGCCATGGGTGCCTGTGTGGTGGCGAGTGAGCCTGGCATGTATCGTGACCCTATGGCACTCATTGATGCCATGATAGAAAACGAAGTCACTGTTTTACAATGTGTTCCAACCTTGCTGCAGGCTTTGCTGGACACACCAGGGATCCAGCTTTGTAGCTCACTGCGGCACGTCTTTAGTGGCGGTGAGACACTTACCAAGCAATTGGCTGCCCAGTTTTTTGAAGAACTACCAGGGCTGAAGTTAACCAACCTTTATGGTCCGACTGAATGTACCATTAACTCATCCAGCTACACGGTGACACAAAGTACCCTGGAGCAAGACTTTGAGGCCATTTCAATCGGTCAGGCGGTAGCAAACACCCGGTATTATGTGCTGGATGATGAATTACAGCATGTCGTTGCGGGCGAATCTGGAGAGCTATACATCAGTGGTGCTCAGATTGCGCGAGGGTATTTCGACAGAGCAGAGATCACCAAAGAGCGTTTTATTCCCAATCCGCACAGCGATGAGCCACAACATAGTGTGTTGTATCGCAGTGGTGATGTGGTCAAACTGGATGAGCAGGGCAATGCACACTTCCTTGGTCGTGTTGATAATCAGGTCAAACTGCGTGGCTATCGGGTTGAGCTGGATGAGATCCGATTAGCTATAGAAAAACACGACTGGGTTAAAAACGCGGCCATGGTGATCAAAAATGATGAGCGAACTGGGTTTCAAAACCTGATCGCCTGCATCGAGCTGAACAAACGAGAAGCCGCGGTGATGGATCAGGGTAATCATGGTGAGCATCACCAGTCAAAGAAAAACAAACTACAGGTTAAAGCACAGCTCTCTAACGCGGGTTTCCGCGCAGCTGAGGTACTCAAAAATGAGCCGTCTTTTGAATTACCAAACAAACAGCCAACGCAGGGACAGACCGAAACCGTTTTTGCGCGCAAAACCTATCGCTTCTTTGAAGGGGGTGAGCTGACACAACAAGACATCATAGCATTATTGGCAGCGCCTCAGGGCGCAAGCAAGAACCTGAATGTGGCACAGCTAAGCTATGGTCAGTTTGGTCAAATCATGCGCTACTTTGGTCAGTTTAAAAGCGAGGAACGTTTGTTGCCAAAGTATGGCTATGCTTCACCGGGGGCACTGTATGCCACTCAGCTGTTTGTAGAGATCCATCAGCTCTTTGACCTGGATGCGGGCATTTACTACTACCATCCGGAGCAGCATGCACTGCACCTGGTGCGTCCGGTGGCAGAGCACAGCCAGGCTCAGCTGAAAGTCCATTTCCTGGGTAAACAGCAAGCTATCGAGCCGGTCTACAAAAACAATATTCTTGAAGTGTTGGAAATGGAAACTGGCCACATGCTGGGCTTGTTTGACCAGGTATTGCCGTTATTCGGGCTGGCTGTGGGGAAAGGCGAGTTCGCTCAGCCCATGCAGGAAATACTGGCACTTGAGCAGGACGATCAATATCTTGGCAGCTATGAGATCACGACCGCTGCACAGGCGCAGCCACTGCATGAAGTTGAAACCTTGGTACAGATCCAAGGTGTGGCCGGTCTTGAGAACGGTCAGTATTCGCTGCAGGACGGAGAATTTGTACAGCTGTCCGATAAGCTCATAGAGAAAAAGAGCGTGATTGCGATTAATCAACAGGTTTATGAGCGTGCCAGTTTTGGTATTTCCATGCTCAGCCACACCACAGAGGCATGGCGACACTATATCGACCTGGGACGACGGTTACAGCAGTTGCAAATGAACAAGTTAAACATCGGATTGATGTCATCAGGTTACAGCTCTAAAAGCGGGAATAACCTGCCATCGGCAGACCGCTTCAGCGATATTCTGGCGGAGCAGGGCAAAGCAATGAAGCCTTTCTATTTCTGTGTTGGCGGTAAAGTATCGGACGAGCAAATGCGCAGCGAAGGTATGAAGGAGGATTCTATTCACATGCGTGGCCCGGTAGAAATACTCAAAGACGATCTGCAAAGTCGCTTACCTAACTACATGGTGCCGAATCAGATTGTGGCGTTCGATGCGTTCCCGCAAACCGCGAATGGCAAGGTCGACTACATAGCCTTGCGTGACAGCGACAAGTTGTCTCAGCTGGGGAATGATGTGCCATACATTGAGCCGCGGAACCCACTCGAAGAGCACATTGCCGAGATCTGGAAGCAAACGCTGAAATGGGACAAGGCCTCAGTTAAAGACAACTTTTTTGAAAGTGGCGGTAACTCGCTTACTGCGGTGACCTTACTCAATCGCATTAATAAGGAGCTGAACCTTAATCTGCCAATGCAGACGTTGTTCCAGGCGCCCAGCATTGAAGATTTGGCCCAACATATTCAGGAAAGTGATCACGATACAGACAACCGACTGATCACACTTAATAACTCGTCGCAGGCAAGCAAAATATTCTGCTGGCCGGGTCTGGGTGGTTACCCCATGAGTCTTAAGCCTCTGGCCGAGAAAGTGGCTGATCAGGCTGAGTTTATTGGTGTACAGGCCCATGGTATTAATGCTCAGGAAGTGCCATACCAGACAATCAGCGAAATGGCCCGCGCCGATATCAAATTGCTAAAAGAAGCGCAGCCGCAAGGGCCTTATACGTTATGGGGATATTCATTTGGCGCCAGGGTAGCATTTGAAGTGGCCCATCAGTTAGAACAGGCGGGAGATGAAGTCAAAGACCTGTATCTGATTGCCCCAGGTTCACCTGAGTTACCACAGTTTGCTAGCCGGGCACGCGTACCTTGCTTCAGCTCAGGCGCATTCGTGACCATCTTGTTCTCGGTATTCTTCCAGAAGATCAGTGGGCCGGTGCTTGAAAAGTGTCTGGAAGTGGTCACAGATAAAGCCAGCTTTATTGACTTTGTGTGCACTAACCACCGCGCACTGAACCGGGACATGGTGAAGCGCATTGTCGATATTGTGGTGCAAACCTACGAGTTTAAATACACCTTCAATGAATTACTGGAGCGTAACGTTAAGGCACCTAAGGTGATATTCAAGGCGCAGGGAGATGATTACTCATTCCTTGAAAACATCCCAGGTTATGCAGAGGACGAAACCCGCACAATCCACCTAGAGGCTGACCATTATGCCTTGCTGAAACACCCAGGTGTTGAAGAGTTGTTTGACTGTATTGTTGATTACCAGAGCGAAGCCGAAGCGTTTAACCGCTTGATGAGCGCCTAACGAATTTAAGGAAAACACTATGCCACATGTAGATATTCATTATTTTGCTTGCCCGGTTTCTGATGTAGCGAAAGAAGCGATTGCACAAACCATCACGGCAATTTTGAGTAAAGAGCTCAATTGCGGCGAAGAAGTGATTTCAGTTGCCTTGTGTCCTCAAGTACCAGAGCACTGGCAGCAAAACGTATACCAGCCGTTAATTACGGCACAAAAAGATAAATTGATTAAATTCCCAAATTATTAAAAGGATATAAATTATGAACAACGTAACGATCCCATTAGTGATAAAACCTGAAGTTAAAGCGGCCCTGCAACAAGGCAAACCTGTTGTCGCGCTTGAGTCTAATGTCATCACCCACGGGCTGGATTATCCGGATAATCGCCTGACGGCATTGAAAGTAGAGGCGGCAGTGCGTGAGTCGGGGGCGGTGCCTGCCACAATCGGGATTGCTGACGGGAAATTCCTGATAGGTATGAACGAAGAGGAAATTGAACTGTTCGCAACAACGGCCAATATTCCAAAAGTGAGTACGCGTGATTTACCCGTAGTTTTGGCGAAGAAACAGCTCGGGGCTACCACAGTTGCCTCTTCGTTAATTGCGGCCGAGATGGCGGGCATTGATTTCTTCTCCTCGGCAGGCATTGGTGGTGTGCACCGTGGGGCGCAGGAAACCATGGATATTTCTTCAGATCTGATTCAGTTCACCCAGTCGCGTGTTGTCGTGGTGTGTGCAGGCGCTAAGAATATTCTTGATTTGGGCTTAACGCTGGAGTTTCTGGAGACCCACAATGTGCCGGTGATCTCTTATCAGTTTGATGATTTCCCTGCTTTTTACTGTCGCTCAAGTGGCTTTAAAGCGCCACAACGCGTTGATGACGCCGACTTATTGGCCGAAATCATTGAAACGCAATGGTGTTTAGATGATGGGCGCAGCGTGGTTATCACAACGCCGACCCGTGTAGAAGATGCCATTGACAGCGAAGAAGTAAATGATGCCATTAACGATGCAGTGCGTGCTGCAGAGGCGCAAGGGGTGAGTGGTAATGCAGTGACTAAATACATCATGAAAGCCATTGATAAAGTGACGAACGGGCGTTCTGCCGCAGCCAATTCAGCTGTGTTGATCAACACCGCGCGGGTTGCCGGGTATCTGGCTGTGGCGCACGCAAACCAGAAACAGCGTCAAAAAGAGAACGCGGCATAAGGAAAGACCAACAAAATACGTTGACAAAATTTTTTGGTCATATATCTTTATATAAAGATTCTTTGCTTGATGTATCTTTTTGCAAAGTTTGATTCAGGTGCAGCCTTCGGGCTGCGCCCCAAGGTAAAGGAATAAGGAGAAAGTCATGAATATTAAACCCTGGATTTCAACAGCAAGTGTTGTTGCCACATTGGTCGTAGGTAGTATCGCGCTCAAAGGGCGCATCATAGAAGCACGCAATACCGAGTTTTCAGAGCAAGCCGCCACGGTTGAAGCAATGCGTGTAGAGACGATGCCGTATCAGTCATACATAGACATCAGCGGTGTGATTAAAGCCCCCCAGACCATTAATCTGGTGAATGAAGTTGCAGGCAAAATTACCCAGCTGCATTTTAAATCGGGCGACTTGGTTAAAGCGGGTGAGCCCTTAGTTGAAATTGATCACGCAGAAGAACTGGCTCAACTGGCCGCGGCCAGGGCGCGCGTCACGCAGCAGGAAAGTACACTGGTTCGCTATCGCAACTTGCACGAGCGCAAAAAATTCAGCGACCAGCAGCTGGAAGAAGCCATCACCCAACTGGCAGAGTACCGTGCACAAGTTGACTTACTGACAGCACGCATCGAGAAAAAAATCATTAAGGCACCATTTACCGCCCGGGTTGGTATTCACGACCTTCAGATTGGTCAATACCTGGCACCAAACACAGTACTGACCAACATGGTTGGATTGCAGGAGCACATGTGGGTTGATTTTTCGGTACCACAAACGTATCAGGCACTGGCACTCAATACCCCGATCCGTGTCTCTCTAGTGGGTGACAAGGCAGCCCCACAAGTGGCGTATGTTGAATCGGTAGAGCCTGGCATGAGCGCCGCATCCAGACAGCTTAAATATCGTGCCCGCATTGAGCGCACGGAGCAGCTTAATGCGAATCAGCTGGTCAAGATAAGCCTGCCTGTTGGCACTGATCAGGAAGTCATCGCTGTGCCTTACCTGGCCATCGTTAAAGACCAACTGGGTGACTATGTTTATCTGTTGGAGAAAGATGAGCAGGGCACACTCAGAGCGACGCGCCAGCAAGTTGAATTGGGCGAGCGTTTGGGTGATATGGTGATGATCACCGATGGCCTGGAGGAAGACCGCCTGATTGCAAGTAGCGGGGCTTTTAAACTGCGCAGTGGGCTGAAGACCTTTGTTTCTGAACCTCAGCAATCACAGCAGGCAGTGGCGATGGAAGATACTCGCAAAGAAGGAGTTTCGCTATGAAAAATGCAGCCCACTTTATGGATAGATTTGTAACTATGCCGGTGCTGGCCGTGGTGTTATCCGCCATGATCTGCATCGGCGGGCTGTGGTCCGTATTGAAGATCACAGTGCTGCAATTTCCGAAGATTGAAAGTTCGTCTTTGGTGGTATCGACCACTTATATCGGCGCATCGGCTGATACAGTAAAAGGCTTTGTGACCGAACCCATAGAGCGTGTAACAGCCACGGTCCCCGGCATTGACTATGTGGAATCCACCACAACGGCTGGGGTCAGTACTGTAACTGCGTACCTGAACCTGAATGAAGACAGCTCCAAGGCACTGGCTGAGCTGACGGCTCGGCTGGGTCAGGTCAGCTACATGTTGCCGTCGGAGTCTGAAGATCCAGTTGTGACTGTGCAACGTGCCGACAGACCACACGCTTTATTCTATCTGAACATTGAAAACGAAGGCGTGTCGCTTATCCAGCTAACGGATTACTTGTCACGTCAGGTTACGCCGGTGCTCAATGGCATTGAAGGGGTACAGCGTGTTGCGATAGAAGGTAGCCGTACGCCGGCACTGCGAGTAGATTTGGACTCAGCGAAACTGGATGCATTTGGCCTGAGTGCCGACGAAGTGTACAGCGCACTGGCTGCAAACAACACGATTGCCACCCTGGGCTTTACTGAAACCAGCAAGCAACGTATTGACCTGGTGGCCAATACCCAGCTGAAAGACTTGAACGAATTTAAGCGCCTGGTGATCAGACAGGCAAACAACGAAACCATTTACCTGCGCGATATTGCAACGGTCAGGCTGGGCTCTGAGCAGCCCACCATCAGTGCCCGTTTAAGCCAGCAGGATACCGTGTATATCTCGGTCTGGCCGCTGCCTGGTGCGAACGAAATTGCCATTGGTGATGCCTTATATGCGATGACCGATGAAATCAATGAAACCCTGCCTGATGGCATTCGCATTAACTATGCCTACGACGGCACATTATATATGCGTGATGCACTGAACGAAATCTTCAAGACGCTGGTTGAAACCGTTGTATTGGTTGGCGCTGTGGTGCTGTTCATGATGGGCTCATTCAGAAGCGCCGCTGTGCCGCTGGTAACCATTCCGATTTCAATTCTGGGTGCGGTTGCTGCTATGTATGTGGTCGGTTTCTCTATGAACCTGCTGACCGTACTGGCCATTGTGTTATCAGTTGGCCTGGTAGTGGACGATGCCATCGTGGTGGTCGAAAACGTCTCACGGTACATTCGTGAAGGTAAGCCCAAATTGCAGGCTGCACTGGAAAGCTCCAGACAACTGTTTGTGCCTATTGTTTCGATGACGCTGACACTGGCGATGGTCTATCTGCCAATTGGTTTCCTGTCCGGGCTGACCGGGATCTTATTTAAAGAGTTTGCTTTTACACTGGCCATTGCCGTGGTGATTTCTGGATTTGTTGCTGTGACCTTGTCGCCTATTATGAGTGCGTATGTCACACCGCCGGGGGGTAAAGAAACTAAGCTGACACGCAAAGTAAACGGTGGATTTGACTGGCTACGTAAAAAGTATAAAACCGTACTGAGTGCTTCATTGAACTGGCGCAATCAAATTCTGTTGGGCGCCATGGTCCTAAGCCTGATGGTTGTGCCGTTTTTCACCGGCTCGAAAAAAGAGTTGGCCCCGGTTGAAGACCAAAGCCAGATTTACGTACTGGTACAGTCTCCGCCTGAGTCATCACTGACTTATAACGAAGACAACATGCATGGTGTGGTTGATACCTTACTCGACATGCCGGGCACGACGCAGATGTGGCAAAACATCTTCACCAACAGTGCATTTGGTGGTGTGGAGTTCATCAGCGCATCCAAGCGGGATTATACCACAATGTCATTGATCCCTGAGGTGTATGGTCGCCTGGCGCAATTACCGGGTATCAACCCGCTGCCTATTCTGCCTTCGCCTTTACCTACAGCGGGTCAGTTTGATGTGGAAATGGTGGTCAAATCGTCAGCCAGTTACGAAGAAATGAAACAGTATGCCGATCAGCTGATAGGCAGAGCGTTTGGCAGTGGCCACTTCCTGTATGCCGACACGGACCTGAAAATTGACTTGCCACAAATTGAGGTAACCCTGAAGCGTGAACAAATTGCAGATTTGGGTATGGACCTGGCCCATGTCAGTCGCCAGTTGGGAGTTTTGCTCTCTAACAACTATGTGAACCGCTTTGATGCAAGTGGTAAGGCTTACCAGGTTATCCCTGTGGTCGACAGCCAGATCAAAACGGATCCGTCGAAATTACTCAGCCTGCAAATCAAAGCGCACAACGGCACTATGGTTCCTTTGTCTGCCATTGCTGAAATCAACTGGACCACAGTACCGCGTCAGCTAAGCAGCTTTGGTCAGCAAAATGCGTTTCGTATCTTCGGTGGTGTGCTGCCAAGCTCAACCAAAGAGGCGGCACTAACGGCGCTGGAGGAAGCGGCCAAAGAAGTACTGCCTCCTTCTTACATGATTGATTATGCGGGTGAATCAAGACAAATCAGACAGCAAGGCAACAGTCTGCTGGGTGTCATGGCGGTGTCTTTGGTGATTGTTTATCTGCTACTAAGCATTCAGTTCAACAGCTTCAGAGATCCGCTGGTGGTCTTGCTGGGCAGCGTACCGCTGGCCATGATGGGCGCACTGGCACTGTCTTACTTTGAGCTGACCACGATGAATATTTACTCGCAGATTGGTTTAATTACTTTGATAGGCCTGATTGCGAAAAACGGTATCTTGATTGTGGAGTTTGCCAATCATTTACAAGAGGAAGGGCGCAATAAGCTGGATGCTGTGGTTGAATCAGCCGCCACCCGGTTACGTCCTATCCTGATGACCACCGCAGCAACCGTGCTGGGCCACTTCCCACTGATGCTGGTAACCGGCGCAGGGGCTGAGGCACGCAACAGCATAGGGATTATTCTGGTTGCAGGCATGATGGTAGGCACCTTATTTACCTTATTCGTATTACCGGCTTTCTACGTAAAACTTGCGACGCGTCGTGAGGCACGTAAGGCTCAAACTCAGGAGACTGTGAATGCAACGCCAACGCTTGCAATGAGCTAATCTGTAAACCGTTTAATATGCCGCAGAATTCGGGCTTCTAAGGCCCTAAGTCGCAGCAAAGCGCCAGCTTCCCCTGGCGCTTTTTTGCGTAAGCTGACTATGCAAACACTCGCTCAGAGTGCAACCAAAACTGACGAACTACTGCCTCACCCTGGACGCGTGCGAGCCGGGACCTACTGAGCATCGCGCAGAAATTCCTCAATGAAGACAAACCTGACAAACCACCGCGTCATCCCGGACGCTTGCGAGCCGGGATCTACTTAGATACCACGCAGTAGTTGTTCAATGAAGACAAACCTAACAAACAGCTCCGTCATCCCGGACGCATGCGAGCCGGGATCTACTTGAACCCCCGCAGTAGCACAAAATCACAGGCACCCAGCGTTGTCTTTGCTTGTTTAGTTGACAGTTTCAAATTGGATGTCCTCGAAGCTATCAACGGCGGGCTTAACGGCAGGCGCCGGACATGTGCTCAGAGGGATGGAGGCTTTTGCGGCGGCAGACAAGGCTGGTAATGCGATTAACGCCGTTAATGGTGCAGGCAAAGCGCTGGATGGGGTGTACAAACTCAGTAGCGCGGGTAAAGCGGCGCTGGGTGCCACCAGTGCGGTAAGTACGGTGGTTGCCAACAAGGTCGTGGGCAATGACACCAGTTTCAGGTGGGGCAATGTGGCGGCGTCGGCACTGACCTCGTATGCAGGTGGTAAGCTTGGGCTGGGCAACCCGGATAGTCTGGCAGGAGGCATGACCTCAGGCAATATGGTGTTTGATACAGCGGGAGGAATAGCCAACAGTGCACTGAGATACGGCTCAGACAAGCTATTTGGGAATGAGAGCAGCTGGAACTTTAGCAGTGTAGCGACGGATGCGTTTGGTAATGCGTTGGGGAATTCTATCGTTCAAGGTTTACAAAGCAAGCCTAAGCCACAAAATAGCGGTAACTCTAGCCAAGGTCAGAATAGTCAAAGTCCACAAGTAGCAGGTCAAAATGGTGCTACAGATCTGAACAAACGATACAAAGAAGGTGACTTCATTGGTTATCATGAAGATGGCCGTAAGATGTACGCTGGTTCAGTAGATAAAAATGGCCAAGTCATTTCACAAGTGATTCCACTAGAGCATGAAGCACCAATTATAGAAACTTCAACAAGTAGCTATGATTGGTTAGCTGGTTCTAATTTATGGAATAATAGCTTTATTGATTTGGGAGGCTTGAATAATCTTTAGTATAAGAAGTCTTTCAACTTTAGTTCTTATCAAGAAGCACAGTTCAATAATCCGGTTCGAGAGCGTGGGTTCTTTGGTCGTAAACTAGATAGCTTTAATCAATGGAAAACCGACGTATTTAACTCATACGAGGATCTTGCAATTACAAGCGGTGGAGGCTTTGGAACCGCAGCTGTAGCATTCTTAGAGACTCCAAGCAGACTAGGTCTTGGTGTACTTGAGGGAGGCTTAACACTTGGTGGCCTAGTGTTTGACCCAAGTGTAAGGCAAGACACTTGGGATGGCTTAAACTACCTATACGATAACTACGATACTGTTGTGCCGGGTGCTATTGACGGATGGCTAGACAAATCGTGGGATAGACAACTTAGTGATCTGTTTGTTCTTGGTGGTGAGGTAGCACTTGGTGGTGCTTCAGGTAAGTTTGCTTATCAAACAGGAGCGTATGGCGGAAGCTTAGTTTATCGTGGTATTGATAACTTCGGTAATGGACTATCTAACGCGATTTTTGATACTTTACATAACACTCCATCAACAAGATTGTTGAATAGTCAGCTTGATTCATTCTCTATTGGCTCAGCCAGACTAGACCAACTAACTTGGGGGTATTTACCTGATGAGTGGTCAATGGCAAACCTTTCAGCAGGTTCAACTGTACTAGGTGGTTTACCGGGGCAGTCTGCTTATTACACAACTCATAGTACTTTAGAAGCAGCTGGAAGAAGTCGAGAAGCTTTGTTTAATAGCCTGCAAGTTCTCCCTCACCCGGAGTTTGGTTATAGACCTAAAATGGGTGTTTATGAAGTTCAGCAACCTATCCGTGTGCCGTTTGGAACAGTTCAAGCTAATCCAAACTTGGGGGTAGGTATGGGTGATCAATACTTCATTCAAAACTACCAAAATTACTTAAAGTTAGTCGGTGAAATAGATTTAGGTCAATAATATGAATTTATTATGTGAGCATATTCAAAAGGTTGTTGATATATCAAAGCAACATGGTGTAGATGTTTTGGAGGTCTCAGATGGCTGGACAAAAATCAAACAAGTTGTCCATATGAAATCTGGATTAACATCTGAATTAAAGAAAGAAATAGAAGAACAACAGCTCTGTCTGCGTTATTGGAGTTCTCCTAAAACACCTCATAATGCTGGTGATGAAGGGTTTACATGTGATGCATGTAAAGTAGGAATAACCTTCCCACAATAAAGTTATTAACGCCCTTAGTTTACTGAGGGCGTTTTTGTTGTATCACCGTATCCAGCATCTCGCTTACAAACTTCTGTTTGATGCGGGGTAGCTGGCTGATCTGCTCAATCTGCCGCTCTAATAACGAGGTTGGCCTTTGCGGCGGCAGACAAGGCCAATCAGGCAGCCAATGTCGTTAATGGTGCAGGCAAAGCGGGGAAACAAGCGACACCCACCTAAAAATGGCGTACTTTTGCTATGGCGTCTACGCTTAGAACACGCTCAAAGGATTGAGGAAAATGGACTATGCCAACAGCAAGGAAGAAGCAGTTTAGCTTAAGCGATACCAAATATTATCACTGTATTTCCCGGTGTGTACGTCGGGCGTTTTTATGCGGCGAAGACCGCTTCACAGGCCGCTCATATGAGCATCGGCGAGACTGGGTAGAAGAAAAACTACTGACGCTGGCAAAAGTGTTTTGCATCGAGGTATGTGGCTACGCGGTCATGAGCAACCATACGCATATTGTGCTGTATGTTGATGATAAAAAAGCTGAAAGGTTATCAGATAAAGCGATAGTCATTCGCTGGCATAAGCTGTTTAAAGGCAACTGGCTGACACAAAAATACATCAATGGTAATGAGCTGAGCGAGTCTGAGCACATTATGTTGGCGGCTGACATTACTGAATTCAGACTTCGGCTTGCAAGCATCAGTTGGTTTATGCGAGTGCTTAATGAGAGCATTGCTCGCCGAGCTAATGAAGAAGATGGTTGCACGGGGCGTTTTTGGGAGGGGCGATTCAAGTCACAAGCTTTACTGGATACTGCTGCATTGGCAGCCTGTATGGCTTATGTTGACCTGAACCCAGTCAGAGCCAGAGTGGCTGAAACACCAGAAACTTCGAACTATACCAGTATCAAAAAACGCATTGAGTGTGCACGGCAGGGCAAGCAGCCTAATAGCTTGCGGCGTTTTGCAGGCAATCCAAGAGCAAATATGCCAAGTGGTCTCCCGTTTGATTTGACTTATTACATTCAGTTGGTTGAATTAACAGGCAGATGTATGCGTGCAGATAAACGGGGTTACATCAGTGATAGCCAGCCGCTGCTGGCCAGGTTACAAATAGCGCCAGACAACTGGCTTAAGCTTACCACCCAGTTTACCAAAGTGTTTCATGGTGCTGTAGGGCGAAAGCAGGCAATGACAGATTACTGTGAGCACCTTAACAAAAAGCGACGTGTTAATCTGACTCAGTGTGAGCAGTTACTGGGCTAGCATTATTCGAATTGGCTCCGAACAGACCCGACATATCTATTTTCCCAAACTTAGTTTAGGGGCGCTTTTGTATTGTCTTATCCTGTCTATTTTCAAATATTCCGAGCTTAAATGCGTGCACCTGGCTGCTCAAAGCCCTTGGTGAACGAAGAATCCACTATATTTCAAATTCAATTTGGAACATAGCTCTATGGGCTAGATGAATGTAAGGGTGGGTGTCGCCGTTATTCTATGTGAAGACTATACGTTGTTGACCTTAAGCCTATACTTAATGAGTTTGATGTTGGCAGACTACGGCAAGGAAGAAGAGTATAGTTATTTTATTGGACTCTTTCGCAATTCTTACTTATCTGGCTCTAAGTAAAATTAATACTAGGTCTTATTCTCTACAGATAGCAGCATACTTGAAGGCTAGTGCACTGGATGGTAGGTTATTGTTCTTATTCAGAGTAAAAATTTTAGCAGTGGTTCAGAAGAAACAAGCAGAGTAGGACTTCACCGAGCTTATCAATATTATAATTTTATCTACCTAAGGATAATCATCATCAGAAAGTTACTTGAGAGAGCATCAATTTCGTATGTTGGGTTTCTACTTTTATTTATTTGGTTTTTATTATCAGATAATCCTCTTTATGCATTAGGCTTTGGTGGCGTATTTGTACTGTTTTGTTCTGAACATATATTTAATTTCATGAACCGAAAAAAAGTGTTTGGCATTCAGAAGCTATCAGGCCCTATACTTCAAAGGACTATATCTTTTTTGCTCCCAGGTTTTATTTTGCTTTGCCTGTATTCCCTATTCAGCACATAACAAAAATGCAATGGAGCAAAAGCACTGAGTCAAAATTTATTGTTTCAGACGATTCATTCACTCGCCACTCCAGCTCTAAGAGCAAAACAAAAAAGGGTGATAAATCACCCTTGCGGTCGGTAAAGGAGAGTCAGACCATAAATTAGACTCAGGCGGTCACTGCTGCCTGCTCAAGTGTCGGGTAGTCGGTATAGCCTTCTGCTCCGCCACCATAAAACTTGCTGTCATCTACTTCATTAAATTCGGCGCCTACTCTGGTTCTTTCTACCAGGTCGGGGTTGGCAACAAACAGGGCACCAATGCCCACACCATCACACAGGTCTTGCTGTAAAACCTGGGTGGCAATGGCTGGTGTTGTCGGGCCGTCTTCCCACGACTTATGCGGGTTGAGGATCAGAGGGCCTTGCCACAAATCACGGACCATTTTACTGGTGTCACGGCAGGCCGCTTCCATAATATGTAAATACGCCAGGTTTGTGGGCAGCGCCTTAATCAGAGCCTGATATAGCGGCAGAGTATCGCCTTCGTTAATATCATTGAACTGGTTATGCGGTGAGAGTCGAAGGCCGACTTTATCTGCGCCGATGGCATCACTAACGGCAGCTATCACTTCCAGCGTAAAGCGGATGCGGTTCTCTATGCTACCGCCGTATTCGTCGTCGCGCAGGTTGGTGTTGCTGGCTAAAAACTGATGCGGTAAAAAGCCGTTACCTGCATGGATCTCTACGCCATCAAATCCGCCGAGGATGGCAAACTTAGCAGCCTGCGCAAAATCAGCAATGGTGGCCTGGATCTCTTCATACGTTAGTGCCCTTGGCGGCGCAAAATCTTGCATGCCCTCTGGGGTAAATGTCTGGCCATTTGCGCTGACAGCGGAAGGCGCAACGGACTGGTGTGCACTTGGATACAAGCTGGGGTGGCCAATGCGGCCGCAGTGCATAAGCTGGGCTACAATTTTGCCGCCTTTTTCATGCACCGCATCGGTGACTGGCAACCAGCTTTGCGCCTGTTCATAGGTGTGCAGGCCGGGTGAGTTCATGTAACCCTGGCCAACCTGGTTTGGCTGTATGCCTTCTGTAATAATCAATCCGGCCGTGGCTCGCTGGCTGTAGTAAGTGGCCATTAAAGGGGTGGCCAGGCCAAGTTCAGTAGCGCGGTTGCGGCTCATTGGTGCCATTACAAAACGGTTGTTTGCTTTAATGCTGCCGTATTCAGTTGCGTCAAATAGAGTGTTCATAGCAATATCCTTAATTTTTTGAATTCTGAGTTACGCTTTGGATAGCGCTTTGTCCGTTGCGGGACTCGCTGGTGTTCGGTTAAACAGCTGTTGCTGTGAAATGGCGATGGCCAGTACGATGACACACGCTCCGAGTATTTGACTTAAGGTCAATACCTCCCCGAGCACGAAGTAGCCCAGCAAAGTGGCCGATAACGGGCTGGCAAATGAGATAAAAGACACGGTGACCACAGGCAGCTTTTCAATTGCCTTAAACCACAAGACATAAGCGACCAGCGCGCCAATCAGGCTCAGATAGGTGTAGCCGATAATATTGTTAACCGTTAGTTCACTGGGGAAGCCTTCCTGCACCAGTCCAATTGGCAGCAAAAACAAGCCGCCGACCACCAACTGCCAGCCAGTGAAGGTGTACAAAGACACATCCGTTGGTTTACCCCATCTTTTTGTCAGTACAATGCCGGTTGCCATAGACACAGCACCTGCCAGACCAGCTATTACACCGGCGGTTGGGAGCGCCATATTTGGTTCAAGCACCAACAAAGACACACCCAGAGCACCTATCAGGCAGGCGACAAACTGTCGGGCTTTTAGCTTATTTTTTAACAGCAATGCGCCGAGTAACATCACTATAATGGGTTGACACGACATAACCAGTGCAGCAACACCTCCCGGTAGCAGATAAGCGGCAACAAATAAACAGTAAAAGAAGCCACCGATATTGAGCAGGCCAAGTACGATTGAACGTATCCACCACACGCCTTGTGGCAGCTTACGGCCCAGTAATACCAGCAGGATCCCAGCCGGCAAGGCCCGTAAAACCGACGCGATAAGCGGCTTGTCGGCCGGTAACAGTTCAGTGGTAACAATATAGGTGCTACCCCAGATGGTGGGTGCTATCATCGCAACCACCATCCAAAAAATCAGTTGTTTGTTACTCATACAGCCCCCAGGTCTGTGGTGCCAAAGTAACGGTCGCCAAAGTCGCCAATGCCGGGGATCATAAAGGCATGTTCATTCAGGCATTGCTCAATTGACGAGGTCACTATGGTGACATCCGGAAACTGCGCGGTGACTTTTTCAAGCCCTTCGGGTGAGCAAAGCAAGTTAACAAATGTGATGTTCTCGGGTTTTACGCCAGCTTTGGTCATCACATCAAGGGCGCAAATGGCCGAGCCACCAGTTGCCAGCATAGGTTCGAAAAGCAGTACGTGGAACTTTTCAACGTTATCGGGCAGTTTTGAGTAGTAGAGTTTTGGTAATTTGGTTGTCGGGTCACGCTGGATGAGGATTTTACCAATCGGGATATTCAGATCCAGGCGCCGTAGTTCGTTCTCCATACTTTCACCGGCGCGCACGACAGATACGCCACACAGTGGCATCGCCAGTTCTTTACCAGGGTAAGTTGCGCCAACCGGAGTGGTGACATTCAGCTCCGTGAAGTTCAGTCGCTCCAGGCTTTTTTCCAGTAGCAGGCGAATGATCTGATCGGCGTAAAAGCTAAACTGGCGTTTGTTGGCCGTTTTATCGCGCACCTTGGTATGCAAGTAGTGCAGTCGATCCGTTTGTTCCAGTTCAATGACATTCGCCGCGTTATAGCTGGGCCTGGATAGCGGTCTTAAATTAGTTGCATGCATGGTTTCTCTCCTTAGTGATGAGAGTCAGGTGCGCTCAGTTGTCACCTGACTCAGACAGTTTGATTAAGCATTGATTTCTGCAAAGGCTTTTTGTGCTTCACTGATAAACTTCTGGACTTTGGCGCGGTCTTTACGACCATTTGCACCTTCCAGGCCCGTGTGCGCGTCAATGGCAGCTGGTTTTACTTTGCGGATGGCATCGGCCACGTTCTCCGGATTCAGGCCACCGGCCATCATCAGAGGCTTAGGTGAGCGGCGTACCAACTCTGCACTCACATCCCAGTTGTGTGTCAGGCCTGTTGCACCTTTAGCACCTGTTTTAGGGTCGAAGGTGTCTGTAATGAACATGTCGACGTATTCGGCCACTTCATCAACCAAAGTCAGTAGCTCATCTGCGTTATCTTCCTTCACAACCAAACTCTTCAGAATGTATAAGTCAGGGCGCAGGGCACGCAGTTTTTTCATTTCTGCAACGCTGATGTCGCCATGCAGCTGTACAGCTTTTACACCCAGCTCAGAGCAGAAACCACTGACTTCTTCGGCGTCTATCATATAGCTGATCAGCACGCCCGCCTGAGGCTCACTGAGATCTTTGATTATGCTGATTGCATCACCTTCAGTGATGTCGTCTTTGCCTGAAGGTAAGCGCAGCGGGAAGCCCAGCCATTCAATGCCTTCAGCCAGACATAGTTCTGCTTCTTCACGGTCAATGATGCCAGCGACTTGGATGATGTTAGTGATGTTATTCATGGTATATCTCCTAATTGTTTAAAGTTAAGTTTGCTTAAAGAATCTTGAGTTAAAGATATAGGGGATCTGTGAAGTCGTCAAGTATCTTTGCGTAAAGATATTTGTTTTTTTCTGGTTTTTTTGCCACTTTTATTTTTTGTTGTTTAAATTCAGTGGTTTGTGATTTTTCTGTAGGTATTTAATTTTCAGGTATGAAAAAGGGGATTCGTGAATTGGGGTCGATAACCAAGAAAGAGCGAGGCGAGTGCAGCAAAAATCGGCTTTTATGCCATACGCAGTAAAGTCGCCATGTCTGGATGATTGGCATAACAATCAGTCCGGGTGTGCCTCTGTGCCGGTTATAGTCATCGCTCTTCAGACACTGCGACGCTTTGCGCAGGTTTTGGTTTAGTGGTCTTTAAGCCAAACAGGTAGCGCGTCAGGTTAAATGGCCTGATAACAAAGAGACAAATAACAACGCAGATGAGCAGCGACGAGCACAACAGGCTAAGTGATTTAATCGCAATACCGGCATCCCACTGCACAATGTAATAGGCAAGCGCAACAATCACGGTCTGATGCACAATATAAAACGGATAAATCAGTTCATTGGTCACGTGCAGCCATTTTGGGGTTTGTTTGCACCACGCACTGGCATAACCGACTAAGGTGAGTAAGCCGGTCCAGGACACGAGTGCACTGATAAGCCACCATAGTTGCCAGCGCATATCCAGCGATACATAGTCGCTAATATCAGGTCTGTAATACCAGGCGTAAAATGCGACAGAGCTTACTATCAACCACTTTAAATTGGTGGCGCGGTTGTCTGCCAGCGCTTGCCAGATTTTAGGGTTTTTCATAAAACACATGCCCGCCATAAAAAACAGTAAAAAGAACAGCGAAACAGACAGATTAAATAAGCTTGTATCTTGCGAGCGCATAACGCTTTTAAGGCACAATCGTATCCCTATGACCACCAACCCCAGTAACAGCAAGCCGTGTTTTCGCACCGCGATGCGTTCCATCGCCTGAAGTAAGGTGTGCCCTGATGACGTGCCGAGCATCACATTAACAGGCACAGCCAGCAGCATAAAGATAAATAGAAACTCCACAAACCAGAGGTGGTTTGCATTAAAGGCAAACATCAGGCTGCGATAGGCCTGAGCTAAATTTCGATATTCCTGAATGTGTTCAAAGTAATTCTGTGGCGGCACCACAATCATCATCGCGAAGATAAGCGGAATAAACAACCGATGCACTTTGGTGGTAAGGAATGCGCTTGCCGATACTTTATGGAGCAGTAACACCGACCCGGCACCCGCGATGAAAAAGAGAGTGTGGAGCCTGACTTGCTCAAAATACACCATAATATCATCAAGCACTTTACTCGATTCAGAGTTCATTATGTGCCAGCCATCTCCGTTAAACGGCATAAACACATGGTGCAGAAATACAGCAAAAATCAGCAAGACTCTGAGCCAGTCGAGCTCCGAATATCTGGATTTATACATTTAAATTAGTCCTTTACGGTTAAGCTACCCAACAGTCGGCTATCCATATTCATGTGCTGAGGCGGCGTCATGTTGTTGCAGTGATTAGCATATTATGAAAAAGCCAGTGGAGCAAAACATACACAAAAATGCGGTGTCTGTTCGCAGCAACTTCAATAGCGCTGCGTTAAGATTAATGTTACACAAAAACGCTGCGCATCATGGGTGATATTCAGCTGCCAGCCGAGCTCGTCGCACAGCCTGCGCGCCAGGTCCAGTCCCAGGCCATAACCAGAGGCATTATTTAACTCGTCCGGTGCGCGCGTGTTTTGCGTATTATCCTCAGTGCTATGAGCATACTCACGGTTTTCAATCTCCAAAATATGCTGCGTCTGCGTCACTGAAATCGCGCCATGATGGGTGTGCTGAATGGCATTTCTCAGCAGGTTGCCAATCACAATGGTGGCGCCAGAGTGGGACAGCTCACAATGATAGTCGTCGGTATGCATCGCAACATCAACCTGCTTGCCCTGTTTAAGGTAGGTCAGGTCCTGCATCAGTGTGTCGATCAGCTCGGCCAGTTTAACCGGTCTTAAATCCCGCAGAGGTTGTCCCTTGCGGCTTAGCCATAATAGGGTTTCGGTGAGTGCGACCATGGCCTGGCTGGCGTGGTCTATGCGCATCAGTGCTTTTTGGCCTTTGTCGTTGCGGGGGTCGTCCAGGCGGTGTAACAGCTCTACGCTGCTGCGGATCACGGCAATGGGCGTGCGCAGTTCGTGGCTGGCGTAGCTGACAAACTCCTGCTCCCGGTCGAGGCTATGTTTGACCTGTTGCAGGCTTTGCTGGATAAGTTCCGCCAGTGTGGTCAGCTCGCGATACCTGAATACCGGTGGCGGTTCGTCGAGCGAGTGATGATCCAGCTCGGCAGCCCATGCGTGCAGCTCTGCGACGGGCCGGGTCACGGTGCGCATCAGCATCACCAGGATCGCAGCAAACAGTGCGAGCGTGCCCAGCGCAAAGAGTATCCCTAACATTTCGGGCCCCTGAAACCAGGATTTGGGCGGTGTTTTTGGTGCGCTAAAATGATGGGCCACAAAGCCGGACTGGCCATCGGGCGTTTCAAAAAACATTACAAAGCGGGCTTCGCTGGGCCTTGTCAGCATATTATCCCGGGTAACCAGCTTGTGTAATGTGTTGGTCTCTATTTCCTGGCGGGAAAACGCCGTGCGGATGGGCTCGGGTAAATCCTGCCACTGACTGGCCACCACGAAGTTGTGCGCCTGAACCGGCTGACCGGGCTTGGGATGGTGGGCCTGAGCCATATTCAGCATAGTGCCTTTCATCATGTCATCGAGCCCGGTAAAAAAGCTGTTGGTCCAGAGCACTGACAGCAGACTGATCACCAAAGTGGCCAGCACCAGCAGAGCGGCAAGAATGTAGCGGCGCAAGCTCATGTGTATGGGTGCCATTAAACTTCCTCCTTATGGCAATGTAGCTTAAATCCCTGTCTGGGAATGGCGTCGAGGGTGAGCGCCGGGTCGCATACCGAGAGCGCTTTGCGCAGGTGATGAATATGCACTTTAAGCGCGTTGCTGTCGGGCTGTTCATCGCCCCAGACGGCCTGCAACAGTCCCTGCCGTGTAACCAGATTAGGGTACGCGCGCAGCAGGGTTTCCAGGATCACCATACCGGTGGGGCTGAGCTTGAGGCGGTTTCCCTGATAGCTGGCATCCCGACTATCCAGGTCCAGGCATAATCCGGCCAGCTCCAGCCGTTTTATTTCGCCGCTTTTGCGTTTGGCCAGGGTTTTTACCCTGACCACCAGCTCCATCATGGCAAAGGGTTTAACCAGGTAATCGTCACAGCCGGTGGCAAAACCGGCCAGTTTGTCTTCAAGCTGATCTCGTGCCGTGAGCATGATCACTGAGGTATCGTCGCCTTCGTCGCGCAGTGCTTGACAGATCTGCAGGCCATCCATACGCGGCAGATTCAAATCCAGAATGATCACCTGATAGTGATTGTCGCGGATCAGGTTGAGCGCGGCGACCCCGTTGGCTGCGTGGTCGCAGATGATGTTTTCCAGCTCAAAGTAATCAATGATGTTACCGGCCAGTGCCAGGTCATCCTCAACTAAAATGACGTTGATCATTTGGAACATGCTCCGTACGGGTGGGGCTGAATCGGCTCATCAGGTTAGCAATATCGTGGCTGATCAGCAGTAACACAGGAATTAAAAACAAGGTGATGGCAGTGGCAAACAAGATGCCGTAGCCCAGCGATGCCGCAGCGGGGATCAAAAACTGTGCCTGCTGAGAGGTTTCGCCCAAAATCGGGTACAGCCCGGCAAAGGTGGTCAGTGACGTCAGCAGTATTGCGCGCAGGCGACCTGTGCAGGCTTCAAGTAGCGCATTTTGCATGGTTTTCCCCTCATTGCGATAGCGATTAAACTGGCTGACCAGCAGCAGGCTGTCGTTGATCACCACGCCACTGAGCGCCAGTATGCCATTTAAGGATAGAATACTGAGCGTTAAACCTAAGCCCCAGTGTCCTAAAATCGCGCCTACAAAGCCAAACGGGATCACCGACATGATGATCAGCGGCTGCCAGTAGGACTTCAAAGGGATAGCCAGCAGCGCATAGATGGCCAGCAGCGCCAGCAGGTAAGCCGAGCTCATGGAGTCGGTGGCTTCTTTTTGGTGCTCAGCTTCTCCGGCAAAGTGCAGCGTCAGATCCGGGTACTGCGCACGTAGCTCTGGGACCACGCTTTGTTCCAGTTTGGCCACCAATTCCGTGGGGGTCAGCTGGGTTTTATTCACCGCAGCGGACACGGTGACCGCTCTGACGCCGTTGATACGGGTAATGGACTGCACTTCGCTGGTATAGATCACTTTAGCAACGTTGCCCAGCGGCACGGTTCGCCCGTCCGGGGCACGTACCCGGGCTGCAAGCACATCCCCTTGTTCGCTGCGTTCATCCAGCGGGTAGCGAACCCTTACTTTGACTTCATCTTTGTTGCGCATATAGCGTTGTACCACTTCTCCGCCAAAGGCTTGCAACAGCTGGCGTGCCAGTAGCTGGGTGGTAAAGCCGCGCATTTCGCCCTCTTCGGTCACTTCAAAGCGCATCGTTGCTTCGCCCGGAGCCAGCGAGCTGTCGATGCTGTGTACGCCTCTGATGTCGCGCAGCGCCTGCTGCAAGGTCGCTTCGGCGGCCTCTAACGTTTCGTCGCTGGTACTTTTTAGTTCCACCTTAAAGTTGGAGACGCGTGCCAGTTGTGCCTGAATGTGCAAGGTTTTACTGGCCTCCGGGGTGCCAGCGATGGCGCGCCAGCGTTTTGCCAGTTCGCTCAGGGTATAGGGCTGGGTGCCGGCCAGCTCCACATTGAGTGTGCCGCTCTGATCGCCTGTGGCACTGACCGACACGCTGGCGATGTGGCTGACATTTTGCTCGTCCAGTAATTGCTGTTCGGCCTGATACAGTTGGGCCTCCAGCTGATCCAGGTTACGGGCAGTCTGGCCAAAACTGGCGTCGTTATAAAGTGTCATGGTGGCGGTGATGGTATCCGCTGGCAGTCCGGGGAAAAAGCCCACTCTGACCATGCCCTGGGTGATCAGGCTGATGGCCAGAAAAAATAGTGCAACAAAGCCCATCAGTGCGGCGTAGCGAAAGTGCATTACGCGCTTCAGTGCCGGCTTGTACAGGCGCTGATTAAAGCCAGTCAGTAAACCGTCTGCCCTTTGTTGCACGCGATGCCATAGCACCGCGATGCGGTTTGGCTGCTTTTGGGGGGGGTGTCGGGTGTGAATGTGCGCCAGATGCGCCGGTAAGATCAGTTTAGACTCCACCACAGATAGCAACAAACATAAGGTGACCACAGTGCCAAACTGCGCATACAGAACGCCCAGCCCGCCCGAGATATTGGCCAGTGCCGCAAAGGCCGCGACGGTCGTTAATACGCCAAACAAAGTAGGAACCGCGACCAGATGGGTGCCTTTGATGGTGTTACTGAGGGTGTCGCCAAAGCGCTTTCGGGTGGTGTAAATACTTTCACCCACCACCACGGCGTCGTCCACGACTATGCCCAGCGCCATAATAAAGCCAAAGGTGGTCATTTCGTTGAGGGTCATGCCCGTGTAGGGCTCAGTCATAAAGTACAGGCTGCCAAAGAACACAAAAGGCAGGCCCGCAGCAACCCAGAAAGCCACTTTCAGGTTTAAAAATAACGCCAGTACCATAAACACCAGGGCAATACCGCTCAGTGCGTTCAGGCTCAGCAGGCTCAGGCGCTCGGTGATCAGCTTAGAATTGTCGTACCAGGTGATAAGCGAAGCGCCTTCAGGCAGCTTGCTTTGCCACTTGGCCACCACGGCTTTGGCCTGTGCCACGCTTTTACTCATGTCGCCATACTCGTCCATCACTATGGTAATGCCATAGGTGGGATGACCGTTAAACCGGGCCAGATGAAAGCTGTCATCGGCAAAGGTGTCTTGTAATGTGGCAACGTCACTGAGTCGAATGCTTTTGCCCGCAGCGGTGGTCGCGACCATAATCGAGGCAAAATCGCTGGCATAGAGCGCCTGCTCTGCGGCTTTGAGGCGCAGTACCTTATCCGGGTTACGCAAGCTGGTGGTCAGTGCCGTGCCGGAATACTGATTAATGGCCTCGGCCACGTCGCTGAAACTGAGCTGATAGGCCTGCAGGCGCGCCTCGTCGATTTCAATAGCCACCAGCGGATCGCGATGATCGTTTTGGTTGAGTGTGGCGATATTGGGCTGCGCCAGTAAGTCGTCGGCAAGCTGGCTGCCCAGGGTTTGCAGTGTCTGAGTCGACAGCTCGCCAAACAGCTGCACCCGGATCACTTCCTGCTCCCGCTGAGCCGTGGTGATCACGGGTTTTTCGGCGTCTTCTGGCAGGTTGTAGATGGCATCAACCTGGTTTTTAATGTCTCTTTGTAAGGTATCCAGATCATGTTGCGAGGTTTTTTCTACCAGTACCTGCACACTGCTGGCGCTGGCCGTGGTGGTAACGCGCTTGATCCCTTTGACGGATTCCAGGGCATTTTCTATGGCGATTGCAATACCTTGCTCAGCCTGGGCGGCACTGCCGCTGGGGTAGGCTACGCTGATCTGTACCGTGTCCGGGTCTTGTTGCGGAAAGCCTTCTTTGCGCAGACTACCTGCGCTGCTTAGCCCCAGCAGGATCACCGCCAGCATAAGCAGGTTAGCTGCGACCGGGTTTTTGGCAAACCAGGCAATAATTGAAAAACGTTCAGTCATGGGCGCGCTCCTCTGTCACTGGGGTGACCTTCATGCCGTCGAGGTAGGCACTGAGCGGGCGCAGCACTATGTTAGCCTGGTGCATGCCTTTGCGGGCCTTGATATAAACGGCGCCGTGCTGGCGAAACTGGATCTGCGGGGTAAAGTGCGCCAGACGATTTTCCTCATCGACATACCAGATATGATTTTGCTGCGACAAGGCTGACGCGGGAATGCGCCACAGGTCGTTTTGCTCCACGCCCTGAATGTGCACCTTAACATAGCTGCCAAAGTACAGCGGCTGAGCCTGATCTAGGGGATTGTCTACGCTGACAATGGCCAGGCGCTGGCGCGACTGAGGGTCAATATGCTGACTCAGACGCGTTACCTGGCCGTACCATTGTGTGTCTGCGGTATCGCTTGTGGCATCGTTGAGCGTAACCGACCAGCCGCCCTCGGGCATCGCCTGAGTGGGCAGGTGCTGCCATTGCTCGGCGCTGAGCTCAACGGATACTTCGGCCTGCGCTGTGCTGTAGAGTGTGGCAATGGGGCTGCCCGGTTGGACATAACTGCCAGGTTGTACAGAGCGCGTGACTATAGTGGCATCAAAGGGCAGGGTAAACTGGCTGGCGGCGAGGTTATATCGGGCACTCTCTAGTTCCGCTTTCGCTAAACTTAGCTGCGTGGCCACCACGTCTTGCTGTGGAGCACGTAAAGAAGACAAGATCCCATTACTGTCGGTGCTGGCCAGCTGGCGCCACTGCGCCTTGTTTGGCGAGGTCTGCAACTTTTCTTCTTCCGCATCCAGCCTGGCTTGTGCCAGTGATACTTCGGCACTGGCCAGCGCCTGTTGCAGCTGGGTGTCGTCTATGCGTGCCAGTACCGTCCCCGCCGACAGGCGTGCGCCTTGCTTAAAGTCAGGGTGTAGCTGAGTCACCCGGCCGCCCACCTCGCTACTGAGCGTCAGTGCGTGAGTGGCCTTGACCGTGCCATACGCTGTAATGACCCGAGTGTAACTGGCCGCTTGCACGGTCGTGACCGTGACCTGAGGCAGGCTCAGGGCTGCGCCCGTTTGTTGGCGTTGCTCAGAGCCTGGCTGAGGCTGGGCCTGTGCTTCGGCACCACCCAGAGAGGGGATTGCAAAAACAATGGCAGCACACAGGCCACAAAAAGCCAGCTGGGTAATGAGTAAACGGTTGTTGAGTAACGTCATGATGAACTCTCTGAATAAGCACTTAGGTTTGCCCGCCGATTTTTGATGCGGGTAAAAAGTAACCGCCAGTCTAAAGAGCGTGCGGTTAAAGGCGGGTTAAAGAGATTTGTATGCGCTGCAAGTCTTTGATTAAACTGTGAAGAAGAAAAAAGCCGCAGGGTGTTTTCTACGGCTTTGGGGTTGATATCACGGTTTCTGATATCGTGTGGGCAAAACAGAGCGAGGACTCTAGTTTAGCTTGCGGTTCTGTTTATGAGCCTTTAGGTGGTCAGGGCGAATGAGGTCGACCTGAATACTCACGCCCTCATTCTGGCCATCACCTGAGAGCAAAAAGTAATACCAGCCGGGGGCTGCGCCGTCGATGCGCAGAAACTCGGTGTTATCTGCTGAGCGTGAGGCAAAGGTATACATGCTGGTGCTGGGCCAGAAGTTGCTTACAAACAGGTCGCTGTTGCCGACGCCGTGTCGGGTGCGAATTTCCAGCGTGCTACCCGGCTCAGTCACTTTGACAAAAAAGTAACTATCACCAGAGGATGCACATTGGGCTCGACCAGGCATAAGCTCAGCATAGCCACTGGGCAGGCCCTGCTCACAGGCATTGACGATATCGCGGGGTTGCTCACCGGGCTCACGCAGGGCGCTGTCGATACCCGCTGCAATGGTCAGTCCTTCATAGCCCTGCGGATCCAACACAGAGACAAAGTGGCGGCCCCGATTGACGGTCACTTTCAGCACCTGCTCGGTGCCTGTGCCGCGCGATATGGCCTGAGCATTCGCCGTACTGGCCCATTGGTCGGCGTTGTAAAACAGGCGAGGGCGTCCTGCGCCACCACGGCTGCTGAAATACAAGGTGGTGTTATCCTGTGTGACATCCACATAAAAATAATGGGCTTTGCCCGATATACACTCACCCTGTGCCAGCAACAAGCGGCTGCCAGTTACCGCCGTATCGCCCTGACGGCAGTCTGCGGGCAGATACAAGGGCACACCCTGATAGTTTTTGGCAAACAGTTGCAGGCCATCCGGATCGCCTTCCTGTGGTTGCGGCAGCCAGGCCATGAGGCACTCAGCTTGCTTTACACATGGATCGGTCAGGGCCTTCATAAAGTTGACCAGATCCGCTTTTTCCTGAGTGCTCAGCTCCAGTTTACGCAGTACCGGGGCACCATCGGCAATTTCATCATCGATGATTTTAGCGGCGGCATCGGTGTGCTGGCGGGTGTCGGGGAACAAGTCGACACAATTTTCTATGTCTTTGAACTGTGGCTGTCTGCACCAGCCCTGGTTGTCTATGTAGTTATCTAATACAGCATGGTAATCATCGTAATGCTCAACCACTTCCTCCAGCGTATCGTAGCTGCCCGCATGCCCATAGGGGCCGGTGACCTCGACGTTCAGCAGGGTTGTGGAGCGAAAGCTGTAGATGTCATCCAGGCTCTGGTTGCGCAGCATACGGCCGCGATCATTGCTTTCATCGCCAGGCTCACCGATCCCCGGCCCAATTTGCGGAAATGCCAGACGGTGGTGATTGGTGCCTTTGGTCTGACTAAAGCTGTCGGTGTTGTGGCAGCCAATGCACTGGGTGGGCAAGAAATCAGGCTCGCTGCCACCATCTGATGGTGGCGGAGGCATATAAAGATACAGGTAGGCGCCGCGTTTTTCGGATTCACTCAGCGCGTTTTTATCACCCTGAACGTAGCGGTTCCAGGGGTTGTCGGTAAAATTCATCGACTGCTGATAGGCCGCCAGTGCGCGGGTGATATTATCGAAAGTAACGATTTCTTCGGCACTTTTATCGCCATAGACCGCGGCAAAATAATCCCGCCACTGGTTGCGAAACAGCTCGCCCTGGGCGCTGCCATAGTTGCCGATACGTGCTGCCAGATGGGCCCTGACGGCTTCATTGGGCGCGCCTTTCATAAACTCAAAGCCCTGCATCTCAGAGGGGGTAACGACCGGAAAGCGCGCTTGCGCTGCTAACAAAGAGTCACCCGCATTGGGGTCGGCTTCACCATGAGGTACATCCGGTGTACTGATCCCCTGCTCGGGGTTCAGCCAGTCCAGAAACTCTACCCGGGCATCACGAAACAAACTGCGTTTATGCACCCAGGCATTGAAAATACTGGGCGAGTTACGTGGCACATAAAATTGCCCTGTGGTGGTTTTACGGCCCGGCCCGAGTACATCCGGGTCTTGCGCGAGTGTGCCCACGGGCAGGGAGAGGCCATCACCGCCACCCAGATAAGGGTGGTGACAGCTGGCACAGGCGACTTGCTTATCGCCACTGAGCGCTTTGCTAAAAAACAGCAGCTTACCCAGTTTGACTTCGGGGTCATCGACGCCGGGTAAGTCAAAGCCGTTATCGGGTTTGCCTGTCAGGCCATGCTGAGCAATGAGCTCAGTGAGCGCCTGATCTAAGTCATCAGGGATGGGCAGCGCGTGTGCGTTAAACGCGCTGCCCACTAAAAGTGCAATGGCACTCGTTTTAACCTTTCTCATGTTGATCTTCCTTTCACTACAGTTGCTTTAGTACGGACGGGCCGGCTCAGAGGTTAAGCTAACGTGTTCTGGGTTAAATAAAGGTTAAAGTTGGTGTGAGTAGAAATATTCCCAATTGGCTAATAATGCACTTTAGAAAATGGAGTGATCAAAGTATGAGCTATTTTTATAAATGTTTTTTAATGAATGATTGTTTATTAATCTCGGTTTGATTTAAATAAATATTTCATCTATTTCGGCTTTTTGCGACTATAAAAACCTGATACTGTGTTCGCGAAATATGTAACTAACCAAAGGAAATTAAAATGTTACTTAAACTAAGCAAAAAGACCGTTAAAAACCTTAACACCTCTTCTGCTAAACTTAACCCACAGCAAACTCCACAGATTGCTGGTGGTACTAACCTGGACACACTTATGTGTCTGAAAACCATGCAGTGCCCGCAAACCTGGCAGTGCGCTTAATTGCTATTGTATGACCTGAACAGGCGCCCCAGAGGGTAACCTGACAAGGTGATATTTTTAGTTTCTTGCTAGACAATGTTGTTGATCGTAGGCCAGTTTACTGGCCTGCTTTATGTTTCTGAGCGCAGTGTGGTGATTCAGAAATGCCCCTCCTCCATCTCATCTTCAAGCGCAAATTTGGTAAAACTTGCATCAGCCATAGCCTTGGTTACATTGCTTAATCACACTGAGTATCCGCTCATGCATTAATGAGTAGCTAGATGCGCATTAAATTGAATTATAGTAATTAATGAGGTCCCTTTTACTCATTATTTGCAGGTGTGCCATATAATGAGTAAACTTCTGTACATTAGCCTATCAGTGGACTTTATGATGGAAGAAGTGACTTTACAGGCGTTTGTCGCAGCGCAATGGCATGACATAGCGATTATCTCTTTTCCACAAAGTAGCGAAGGAAACTACCAGCTAACAGAGCTCTCGTATCTCGATGACTATATTTTAGCACATCTAGAGAAGGACGATTTTCACGCCGCCTCCTTGAACTATCCAGTTTCTTTTTTCTTTGACGACAGCGATGAATCGGGCTGGCTGGCGTTTTTAGATGATATTGTACCAAGTGGCGCAAGCAGGCGTTTCTGGGCAAAGTTCCTGGATATAGAAGATCTCAGGCCGGATGAACAAAATTTTATTTTGCTTAAACATGGCACTATGTCACCAGTAGGTAATTTGCGTATCAAAGAGTCCCTGCCTGATCGAGAAGAGGTTGCCGACACACTCTATTTTTCCTTCGATGATGTGAAAAATCGGGCAAGTGACTTTCTGGATTATGCTCAGCAAAGGGGAGCTGCTGCAGGAGGTGCAACTGGAGCTGGTGGTGAAGCGCCCAAATTGTTACTGCGATGTTCAATGGAACAAGATGTTAATCGACGTAGGATTTGGATAGACCCTTACCAGGACGATAACGCAGATCAGGATTTGCACTACCTAGTAAAATATCCCAGAGGTGCCAAAGCAGAAATAGATTGCAACATTCTGCGTGCTGAGTTTCATTACTACCATGAGCTTACCAGCATGGGAATAAACACCATCCCGATTAAGCATATGCGCCTTGAAGAAGGAATTAGCTACCCCTCTTTATGGCTGCCGAGGTTTGATATCTGGACTGATGAACACCAGTGCCGCAACAGGTTTGCTATGGAGTCTGTTTATTCTATTTTAGGAAAAAGACCTGGCACTACTTTGTACCATGAGGAAACGATCAGGGCGCTCATTCATAAAATAAACAACAGTCATATGGTGACAGAACAGGGCTATCAGTTTGATAGTCAGCGATTTGTTATAGAGTGGGTTAAGCGCGACTTGCTAAACATTATATTTGGCAATAGTGACAACCACGGCCGCAATACATCGTTTCTAAAAGGGGATGGCTTTATTGAACTTGCACCTATTTATGATTTTGCGCCTATGAAAGCCGACCCAGAAGGGATCCCCCGTACAACGAAATGGTATCAGCCGCTAGAAGTTGGAGGAACTTATGACTTTATTGGTATTGCCGAGTCACTTTGCGATTTGGTGCCGCCTGACATGTTGCTGAGCGTGCTGAGAGACATTGCACATCAATGCCTGGATCTTAAACAGCGTCTTGCTGATAGAGGCGTGCCAGAGCAAATTTTGACCATGCCATCAATTGGGTTTGATCATATTCCAAATAAGTTCTCAAAATGGGGGCTCATATGAAACTAAAAATCACACCTGCACCTGACCGTAAAATAAAGGAGACGGTTGCAAAAGTTAAGGCAAACAGAGTAAGAGCGACTCAGGTGAGGCGCGAAGCGTCTACAGAGGCCAAGCCTCCAGGGCAAGGTTTAAAGGCCCAAAGAGTCTCAAAGAACACGACCTCAGTCAGTGCGGCAAGGCGCAAAGGCATCGCCAGTCAGATAATTAGACGATTGTTATTTGGTGAGCTTACTCAGGGACAGGCACTGAAAGAGTTACGCATCAATGTACTGGGCTTGAAGCAAGAGGTTTACGCAAATTTAGTAAACATCTCTCGCAAAACACTCTCAGATATAGAAAACGACCGTGGAAATTATAAAACCGAAGTATTAAACAAGGCCTTCAAGCCATTCGGCCTAAAAATCGGACTGGTACCAACATCTTCGGCAATGTTGATGAGCATCCTAGAGGGAGAGCCGCCAACACGTTAGTTGACCGGCAAAGAGAGCATTAACTGAATATTTTGCACGCCAATTCGGTTGTGTTACTCCGTTGTGGAGCTAAAAAAACAAGGGGAAGTTTCAGAGAAGAAGGCGTTTTGTGCTCACCTGAAGCCCCCTATGTTGCAATGCCTGCAATGTGCGACTATTACTTTAGAGGTACTTTTACCGCGAAAGATGCAGGCAGATATGCTACGCAGTGCGACAAAAAAAATGATGCCTTTGATGTGTATGTTGGCGTCAACGGTTTCGGGTGCAAATGAAGCTGATTCAGGCCTGTTTGCGCTGGAGCTGGACGACTTGCTCGAATTGACGGTCACGTCAGGCTCTAACCGGGCGGAGCAGTTTCGCCACACACCGGCGTCAATACAGGTGATCACTGAGCAGGATATTACACAACGTGGTAACACCGCTCTGAGCGAGGTTCTCGCCGATATCTCTGGTGTTGACATCAGCACGTCTTATGGCGCTGATCATGCGCTGTTCTATCAACGAGGTTATCGCACACCCAGTAATCAACGTACTCTGGTTATGGTGAATGGGGTGATCAATAATCACCTGTGGGGACATGATTTTCCGCTTAATCGCCAGACACCATTGACCATGATTGAGCGTATTGAAGTGTTGTCGGGTCCTGCCGGGGCGGTATATGGTCCGAACGCATTTCTTGGCGTAATTAACATCATCACCAAAAAAGGGAAAGCGCTGGAGCAAGACGGCCATAAGGTGAGCGTACAGGCACAACTGGCCGACTTTGGCAGCCAAGCGCTGGACTTAAATTTTTTGGGTAAGGTGCAGCGCTGGAGCTATTGGCTGGGTCTTAAGCAGTTCAAAAGCGATGGCCCCGGGGTCGATGACTTTGCCCAGTGGGGGTTTGTTGATGAACAGTATCTTTCGGATCCCCGCTTCTGGGGGCCGGTACTGAATTATGGCCATGGTGGCGTGCCTTATGGTCAGTACGTCTCTAAAGATGATGAAAGCGGCGTGTTTGGTGAGGTCAGTTTCGATACTCTGACCCTGGGGGTTAATAACTGGGTTAATCACAATGGCTATGGATTGCAGTTTGCCTTCGACAGGGGCCAGCCTAATGCGCGCTGGAGCCGGCGAACCAGCTCCTATTATCTCAGGCATGAAACCCCTTTGTTTGACAAAGGAATGTTAAAGCACTTCATTCGCTATCGTTCAGAGCAACGTTATGGCGACTGGGCTGAGGCCAGTCCGGATCCGTTAAGTGCGCAATCACGCAACTCTTATGTGACTATTTCTGACTGGAACTCGGCCAGCACCTCGTGGAAAGTACGCCAGGATTATGAGTATCAGTACAATGATGAAGTGCACCTGGCGGCAGGGTTGAAATACGAGCGTAAGGAGCTTACCTCCACTTATGAGATCTGTGGCTACTGGGCTTCTGCCTATTGCTCTTTTGAAGATCCGGCAGATCTTGGCCCCTATGGGCTGGGCAAAGGTGTGTATTATTCGACTGATTCGGATATGCTGGTAACTCGTTACCTATTAAGAGACATGCCGGATGCCAATCTGGTGACCACCATAGATAAAGGCGTGTATTTACGGACCAGTTACAAGCAAGCTGATTGGTCGCTCAGTGGCGCGATACGCTGGGACAACAACTCTGTGTATGGCACGTTTATCAAGCCGCGCGTTGCGCTGACTTATGACATTAATACCACCAATACCATTAAGGCGATTTATGCTACGGCGTTTCAGGAACCTGCCCCGGTGCAGTTATATGGCGGGTGGAACGGGCGTAATGCCAACCCAGAGCTGGCCCCGGAAGAAGTCAAAGACTTAACCCTTACCTGGATGAATCAAAGCGGGGCCTGGTTTAGCGATCTGTCGGTTTATTACAGTCGCTATAACAACGTTATCAAAGAAGAAGCGGATAATGCCGGTGAGCGCGACGTATTGGGAGCAGAATGGCGGCTGCGTTATGAAGCCGAAAACCCCTGGTTTGATGCCCCCCAGATAAGCGCCTTCATGAATTACAGTTATACCAAAACCACCAGCCATATTAACTTTGATCATCAGCTGGGCGTGTGGGTAGGTGACGGCACGCCAGCGTGTGAGGACGATGCCGCTGCATGCGGACAATACCGGGTCGACCTGGGCGACATTGCGCCCCATAAGTTGAACTTGGGTTTGAACCTGCCATTGAGCACCCGCTTGAGCATTAATACCCGCCTGAACTACGTCTCTGAAAAATCGCTATACCTGCGCAATCCGCTGCGCCAGCAAGGCACCAAACTCGGTGACTATTTGGTGACAAATATGAGCCTGGTCTGGCAGCAGGACGCATTGAGTGTGCATCTGAAAGTGAAAAACCTGTTCGACAGCCAGGTGTATCATGCCGGGAGTGAACAGGGCAGCTCAGGCAACCAGTTCCGCGATGAGGACGGCGATTTACTGCGTTCTCAGGGGTTCTACAACTCTATTTTTCCTCAGGTGGGGCGTAACTGGGAGCTGGGCGTGACCGTGGTGTTTTAAATTTTGCCCGGTTGGCGCATTTTATAACGTTCTGTATTCAAGTCTGAATTATGCAGCGTGGGCAGAATAGCGTATTACTTAGCTACCTTTATGTTCTTTGGGTAGCTCCTTGCGAGAGTTCAGAATAACAATGGCGATATAGACCAGGGTGACATAAAAATTCACGAACGGGATCAGTGAGGCGATCAGCGCCACTTTCTTACTGTAGTGGTATTTCTGTGCAATGGTTAAGTTCACGATAACAAACAAGATAGCCTGAACTGCGAACACAAAAGGGGCAAGCGGTAATTCGTCATTTCTGAGCATGTCTAACATAGTAAGGTCTTCATTCTTATAGTGGTTTTAATTGATGGGCGTTATTTCAATACGCAGATGCTGCGCCGTGTCATCGAGGTGTTTCACCCTGAAATCCGAATGATACTCAGCCGCTTTTTCCAGAAACTGTTGCTGCCTGGCGAGCGAAGAAAACGCATAAATGCCCTTAAAAGTCGTGCCTGCATCAGCAATCGGGTTGCCGTCTGCGTCTGACGCACTGCCGGGCACATAACTGAATCTGAGTTTGGCACTGGCAAGCGTTGGGGCTTTCATCAAAATGTGAGAGCCGTCTGCAAATTCAAACCGCAATTCCATGCCTGCCATATCGATGAATGGATTCAATGCGCCAAACATACTATCCATGATAGACGTGATTTGAGTGCCATAATACGTAACCGTCTCATTTTCTTTTATCCAGTCGTCAAATCTTTGCCGGCTGCTGGGGTTTCGTGCCAGCTCCCATGCTGAATTAAACGGGTAGTACCCGGGGCCTGCGCTGGCATTACCCGGCACCTTGATCTTAGTGGTCATCCGAAAGGTATTGTCCGTGCGGGCATTGGCCTTAATTGCCGCCATAATAGCCGGGGCGTTTGAGTCAGCGGTATTATGCTCAGATGCAGCAACAGGGCCTGCAAGTGAGAGCATGACAAGCACGGGGAGTATGTTCAAAATCATCGTTGCTTTTTTTAGTATTCTTAGTGGCATATTAACGGGTAATGTTACTGGTTTGTACCAAAAACATCAAAGACCATCGCTCACCATTTCGAGCTGTGGCTTGTGGCGTATTATTTGACTGATGGAGGAGAGTGTGGGGCACGCACAAAAGCCGTGCCCCGGATGATTTTTTAAAGGCTATGCCTTAGTGCGCTACTACAATCAGGCGAATGGCGTCCAGTTTAACCTGCGCTTTGCTGATGTGCTCGCTCAGTGCGCTGCGCTGTTTGTCGAATACCTGAATTTCTTCGTCGCGGATATTCGGGTTAACGGCTTTCAGTGCCTGCAGGCGGGCCTGTTCATCACCCAGACGAGTTTCCATTTGTGCCTGCGCCGCCTGTTGCAGCTCAGCCATCTGTGCTTTGGCCAGCTCTTCGGCTTTGCTGATCAGCGGGTGAATACCAGATTGCAGGGCATTGGCCAGCTTACTGGCGGTTTGTCTGCCAACCGCAGAAAGCTGGTTGTTAAAGGCATCAAAGGCGACGTTCTGTGCCAGGTCGTTACCGCTTTTGTCCATCAGCACTCGGATAGGCGTTGGCGGCAGGAAGCGACCAATTTGCAGTGACTTAGGCGCTGAAGTTTCGGCCACAAAGATCAGCTCAACAAAGAAAGTACCCACCGGCAGCTTGTTGTTTTTCAACAAAGCAACGGATGCACAACCAAAATCGTCGTCACAGATCATGTCCATTACGCCTTCAACCATAGGGTGGTCCCAGCTGATAAACTGCGCGTCTTCCTGTGACAGCGAGGTGCCACGGTCAAAGGTCACGGTAATGCCATCGTCTTTCAGACAGGGGAACGACGGGTTCAGCATATGCTCTGTGGGTTTCAGGATGATGGTATTTTCACCTTTGTCTTCCTGATTGACGCCAAAGATGTCGAATACATTGATCATGTAAGTCGGCAGGACCACGTCGTCGTCCAGCGTTTCTATTTCTTCAACGATACTGTCCGCTTTGCCCATGCCGCTTGAGTGCAGTTCCAGCAGGCGGTCACGGCCTTGCTCCATCTTGGCGCGTAGTACCGTGTTTTGCTTGGCAACCTGCTCAAGTAGCGGGTCGAGCTCTTCTTCATCACAGTTGTGCGCAGCTACCAGTTCCAGCAAGTCGTCTGAGAACTCTTTGTACAGTAACTGGCCGGTGGTGCTGGTGGTTTCGAAGGCATCCAGCGCTTCGTCGTACCAGCGCAGTAACACTTCCTGTGCGGTATTTTCGAAGTAAGGTACGTGAATGTTCACATCCTGTTGCTGACCAATGCGGTCCAGGCGACCAATACGTTGCTCCAGCAGATCCGGGTTGAGTGGCAAGTCAAACAGCACCAGGTGATGAGCAAACTGGAAGTTACGACCTTCCGAGCCAATTTCTGAACACAACAGCACCTGGGCAGAGTCATACTCGTCGGCAAAGTAGGCCGCTGCTCGGTCACGTTCTATGATCGACATTCCCTCGTGGAACACCGCCGACTTAATGCCTTCGCGTTCGCGCAGGGTTTGCTCCAGACTGATGGCGGTTTGTGCTTCGGCACAGATCAGCAACACTTTTTGCTGTTTGAGCTCTTTGAGTTTGTCGATCAGCCAGACAACGCGCGGGTCAAACTGCGTCCAGCTGGCGCTTTCGCCTTCAAACTCCTGGAATATTTTTTCCGGGAACAGGGCGCGCAGGGCACTTTTTTCAGCGCTCTGAATACCGCCAATGTTACCCATCACAGAAATGGCGGTTTTGTACTGCTTTGGCATTTCTACCGGGCAAGCGTGCAATTTACGGCTTGGGTAGCCGTCGATGCCACTGCGGCTGTTACGGAACAAAATGCGGCCCGTACCGTGTCTGTCTAACAGGTTGTTCAGCAGCGTCTGCTTGGCTGTCTCTTCGCCTTGTTCAACCTGGCTCAGCAGGTCGCTGATGTCGGTTTCTTTTAACAGCTCACTCAGGGTTGCCTTGGCTTTGTCGTCAAGTTTGCCATCCTGAAGCAGTTTATTGGCGGCATCGGCCACTTCTTTGTAGTGACTTTCTTCTTCTACAAAGGCGTCGTAATCGTAGAATCTGTCCGGGTCCAGCAGTTGCAGACGCGCAAAGTGGCTGCGGTGACCAAGCTGGTCCGGTGTGGCGGTAAGAAGGATAAGGCCGGCAATGTCCTGGCTCAGCTCAGCAATGCGCTGATATTCTGTGCTGGGTTTGTCTTTTTCTACCGTCAGGTGGTGGGCTTCATCCACAACCAACAGATCCCAGTCGGCCAGTGTGGCTTGTTCAAACCAGCGGCGTTTCTTGGTGATAAACTCCAGGCTGACTAGTACCAGTTGCTCGGTTTCAAACACGTTGGGTGAATCCGCGAAAGCTTCGTCGCAACGGTCTTCATCAAAAATAGAAAAGTGCAGGTTAAAGCGGCGCAGCATTTCAACCAGCCACTGGTGTTGCAGGCTCTCTGGCACCACAATCAGTACCCGGCTGGCACGGCCAGTGAGGATCTGTTGATGTAAGATCATGCCCGCTTCGATGGTTTTACCTAAGCCTACTTCGTCCGACAGCAACACCCGTGGCGCGAAACGTTTACCCACTTCGTCGGCAATATAAAGCTGGTGTGGGATCAAGCTGGCACGCTGACCTATTAACCCTTTTAAATGAGACTGCTGGCGGCTGAACTGATGCTGCCAGGTTTGATAGCGCAGGGTGTAGCGGTCGAATCTGTCAACCTGGCCTGCAAATAAGCGATCCTGTGGCTTATTAAACTTAATGAAGTGATCCAGAAAGGTCTCTTTTAGCGTGACCGGCTCTTGAGTGTCCAGGCGTTCGCCGTGGTAGCATAGCAGATCGCCTTGTTCTTCAACCTTTTCAACACGCATTTCCCATTCGTCAACACAGCGGATCACATCACCGGGATTAAAAATCACGCGGGTAACCGGGGCTTCCTGCACAGAATACACGCGGTTTTCACCGCTGGCGGGAAACAATATAGTCATCTGGCGACCTTCCAGTGCCACTATGGTGCCCAATCCTAAATCTGATTCAGTATCACTGATCCAGCGCTGACCTAAGGAAAAATTCATGCTTGTCTCGTCTCGCGGAAAAAAGGCGGCCATGGTACCGAGAAGCACCGCCTTGTTCAAGGTTGTGAGAGGACGAGAAACGTGCTTAAAGTGTGATTTTTTTCACTTTAAGCTATTGACCTGCGCGATTGTTTCAGCAGGGGAGGTGTATGGTCCTGTTTAGCGCTATTTTGGCCAAGTGTGTTCACGTCTTCACAGCAAAAAATAAGCATAGCTCAGTTGCTCAAAATTGACGTATTTAACTCAAGCTGTCACCCCCGGTGCTTAACCTGGCTGTCATAAAAACGACTTTTGTGACAAATAGACTAAACTTAAGGTAAGGACACAGGCTTGCGTGGCGACCAAGTCTTTGTTCAGTAGTAGTTTTCACTAAATAGGAACGCACTATGGGAAATGATGACCTCGACCGGAAAATGTATGTGTTAGATACCAACGTACTCCTTCACGAACCCCTCGCTTTCTTTTCATTTCAGGAACACGACGTAGTAATCCCCATGACAGTTCTGGAAGAACTGGACCACATAAAAGACAGAAAACGCGATGTCAGCAGCGATGCCAGGGTGGCCATTCGCAGTCTTGACGACGTGTTACGTGATGCATCACCTGAGCAAATGCTCGAAGGTGTTGCCTTGCCTAAAGTGCAGCGCGACACCCATAAACCTGCCAGCAGTGGCAAGCTCATTGTGATCAATGACCACTTGTATCCCGATAGTATCTCCGGGTTGCCTGGCAACGAAAATGACCACCGCATTATTAACTGCGCCATACAGTTACAAAAGCAATACTCAGACAAAAAAGTGGTGCTGGTCACCAAAGACATCAATATGCGCCTGAAGGCCAAAGGGGCCGGGCTCAAGTTTGTTGAAGATTATCGTACCGATCAGTTGATCGACGACATTAACCTGCTGACCTCTGGGTATAACAAGTTTAGCGGCGACTTTTGGGCCAATGTGGGCGAGTGTCAAACCGAGCAGCAGGGGCGTTACACCTTGCACCAGGTGCCCGCCAAATTGATGCCCGAAGTGTTTGTTAATGAATACCTGATAGACGAGGGAGAGCATTTTGCCGCCCGGGTGACGGGTTACGACGCAGAGCACGTCACACTCAAAGACATCAGTGTAGAGCGCCTGATGCACCAGCAGGCCTGGGGCGTTTCTCCTAAGAATGTATATCAGGGTATGGCGCTCGATGCGCTGCTTGACCCCAACATTGAATTGGTGATCCTGACCGGCCCGGCGGGCTGCGGCAAAACGCTGCTGGCGCTGGCCAGTGCGCTGGAAATGATCATTGAAAAGGGCGTCTATGACAAAGTGATAGTGACGCGAAACACCCCGGAAATTGCAGAAAGCATCGGCTTTTTACCGGGCACGGAAGAAGAAAAAATGGCCCCGTGGCTGGCTGCGATCACAGACACCCTGGAGGTGCTGCATAAACATGATGAGAGCCCCATTTCGAGTCGTAATTACATCATGGAGAAAGCTAATATTCAGTTTAAGTCAGTCAACTTTATGCGCGGGCGCAGCATACAGAATGCCGTGGTGATTCTACAACCCCGAATTGGGGGTGTTTTAAAGTTTTTACCCCCTTGTTTTTATTGGCCTGTAGAAAAAGTAAAAAGAATTTCCAAAAAAATTGATTACCTTAGCTACTCTGAGCAGTCTCTCAACAATAAACCTTTACTCAAAATTTGTAATTTACAAGAAAAGTACAACACAAAGCCTAGCAACGATTCAATCTTTTGGGAGGCTGCGTAATGAAAAGCTCTATTGATAATCGAAATCCTCGTGTACTAGACACATCTGCATTAGTACATGATCCAAAATCTATTTTTAGCTACAAAGATGATATTTACATCTGTCTAACTGTCCTTGAAGAGCTTGATAACCTGAAAGAAAGAACTAATAAATCGGTAAGTGCCGATGCCCGTATGTGCATTAGAATGCTTGAAGACATTATAAATGGACATACAGCCGAGGAAATGGAAATAGGTATTCCTTTACCATCTACCGAAACAGCCCAGAGAGGAAAGCTTTTCATTGGAATTGACACTCAATTGGATCTGGCTAAGGAGTTAAAGCACGGGATAGGAAGTGATGCTGATAACAGAATAATTAATTATGCTTTATATCTTCAAAAAGAACTCAATAAAGACGTAACAATTGTTAGCCGTGATATTAATATGCGATTGAAAGCTCGAACAGTTGGGGTTAGGGCTGAGGACGTTGCCGTAGATAATCAAATATCAGATATTGATCTTTTATACACAGGAGTACAGGCTTTTGAAGGCGATCTTTTTGATCGAATTGAATCAGATAAAGATTTCAAAGTCTCAGGAGAGGTTTATACATTCCCAATAAGCTTGTTCAACGATGAAGTTCAGCCAAACATGTATTGGTACGATGAAGCCGGACACATTGGCCGGATTTCAGAAGTAACAGATACTGAGGTATACACAAAATTATTGCCGCGTAAGCAAGAAAAGATATGGGGCATATTGCCTAAAAACCAGCGTCAGGTGGTAGCTTTAAGCCAATTAACAGACCCTTACTATGATTTAAATATCATCCTTGGTCCTGCTGGCTCCGGAAAAACTTTTTTGGCAGTTGCTTCGGCGCTGCATCAAGTATTGGAGTTGAAAAAGTACAAAAAAATCGTTGTGGTGCGCTCCAGAGATTTTATGGACGATGATCCCGGATTCCTTCCGGGGGATTTAACTGAAAAATCAATGCCTCTTCTGGCAGGTATTACTGACGCATTAATTTCGATGCACTCGGATGATAATCATGAAGGAAATATTCACGCTACAGTTGAACATGTGATCGAAAGAGCTAATATAGAATTTACCAGTATGGCTTACTTTCGGGGCCGTTCAATAGACGATGCTGTGTTGATCATTGATGAAGCTCAAAACATGACCAGAGCGCAAATCAAGGGGATGTTAAGCCGAGGAGGCAAAAATTGTCGTACAATCGTGTTGGGCAACTTAGCTCAGATTGATGATAAATTTGTCACACCAGCATCTTCAGGTGCTAGCGCGGCTGTTAACGTGTATAGAAACTATGAAAAAGGCTCGGTGTTGATATTTGATGAAGTTGAGCGTAGTAGCTTGGCTGAATTCACTGAAAAGAACATGTAGACATCAAACTACAATTCACATTTCCTTATAATATTGCGACAATAGCCACTGCTTTTTGCAGTGGCTTTTCAGAGAAGCCAGTTTCCACAAATGCGGACGAAATGGATTTACTCTGGGTTTAAAAGATTAATCATACATTGAAGATGTAATGACTTAGGTGCTGTGGACCTTAGTTGTTATGTTTTGGTGTGCGTATGTCTTTTGAATCAGAAGCGCTTATAAGCAATGTAAAGCGTCAGGCAAAGAGGTTGTCAAAAAAATTATCACTTCCCCTTGGACAAGCCCAAGAAGGGCTAGCTATTTGTCTTTACGGCTGTGACAGTTACAGCGATTTACTAGTAAAAATGAAAGCTGAATCCTTTGACAACCCATTGATAGCACTGTCTGCTCTCTCACCAAACTCGGAAATATTTTTAGTAAAAATATTAGCTAGCCACCTAGATAGCATCATTGGAAATTTTGAAAAAAAATTTCCCAGCTCCAATATAGATGAAGAATTGGTCATATCCCTTTTTGGACTTAGCTTTTCAGAGTTCAAACTCAAAATATCTACCTAAAGTTGTACAAATACGTAAGTTGTCATTTTGTTTTTTGGCGATATTATAAGGTAAAGGCTGAACGGACAGCCTACGCCTACGCATGTTTTTCGCCTTGAAGAACGTGAACAGTGAAGCGGAGCATCCGTAAAAATTTGGTTGTTTGAACAATAAATAAAGCAATGTGTTGGTAGGCCATTGTTTATTTGAAAATTGTTTGGAGAACTAAATGATCTCACTTTATCAATTAAAGAATAAGCTTAACAAACAAGCAAAAGAGTTTGCTGAGTTATTAGAGTTTCCTGATCTTTACGCCCAAGGTTTGTGGGCTAGAGGTGTTTATAACAGCCCTCACTTTTCTGACACTCATAATTGTCTCTCTGAGGTCTTTGAACAGAAAAAGCTGGACTCAATTCTAAAGCACGATTCCCTGAAATACTTAATGATCAACGAATATGATGATCAAGAAATCATTGAGTCGCTTCATAAAGAAATTGAGTCAATGGCAAACCGTATTGAAAGCCTGATGCTGGTAGATATCGAAACATTAGAGTTAGTTTCAGTGATATACCAAGTCTTAGGGCTACCTGATGACGCTAAATTTGTCATAAATACGGGTCCTGATTTCCGTCTAGAATGGCGACCATATTTTGATGCGTTTGATGAACCATTGATAGTTCAATATGCAGATTTAAAAGTTCATAGTTGTTATTTCAGGCTCATCGCTTCGAAATTTCCATTTGAGCAGCTCACCATTGATAACATCAAAAAGTACATGTATATCAACCACGTTAATCATGACGGTGAATTCGAGGGCTGCATATCCCAAGGTAATAGCTTCTCTAAGCATGAACATTGGTTGATGTTGACACTTGAACTATTCAGTAGTGGTAAAGTTAATAAAGCTCAGTTCAATCCAACAATCTTCAAAATCGAGGGGGTGCGCTATCTGGTGTATGGCTTCCCGCTGGTTCCTTCCTTTGTATCTGATTGGCACAAACCTGATTTATGTCTACAGGTTAAAAATCTAGATGGTGATCAAAAGTTCATTGTTCGTATCGATCAGCAAGCTCTCGTTTTCCATGCACGACGTGTCGATACCAATTTTTTTAACACCATCGATTATGAAAAATATATTTCGTTGTATCAGTCTAGCGTTCTGTCACATTTTGATGCTGACAACAATTTACTAAAAGTTAATGGAGTTAAGTACCTTAGTTTTTTCCGCCCGTTTTGCCTAGAAGATAAGAAGGAAGCAAAAGCATGAGACCAAGAGTAAAACTAACTAACGCAACACTTATCTCAATTAAATCTGACTTAGAAGATAAGGTTGAACAGGTGCTTTACGCTACTTTTGCTGAGGATAGTAAGAACGGTAAAAAAGGTGAGGCTTTGTTTTCCACGAAAGTCATGGAAGTAAACGGTCTTGAATATAGAACTTTTGGTGCTGACTTTTATATCTTAGATGCAGAACCCCAAAAGTTTGATGTAGATGTATTTGAGTTCAATTTAATGCATGAGTGTATGTACTCTCCAAATGAGCTATTAGAGTTGCGAGAAATGCTCCCTGCTGGCTATTAGTAGGGTGTAGTGGTTTAATAGATCC
>NZ_PPUZ01000036.1:0-156367 GCF_004212645.1 Pseudoalteromonas rubra
GACGTTGATAAACGTCTTGCACGAAAGAATTTGCTTGGTAACCATAGCGTTTTGGAACCACCTGACTCCATGCCGAACTCAGTAGTGAAACGAAATAGCGCCGATGATAGTGTGGGGTTTCCCATGTGAAAGTAGGACATTGCCAAGCTCCTATTTAAAGAAAGCCCGATTCGAAAGAGTCGGGCTTTTTTGCGTTTTGAAATTAAGTTGAGTCAGCTCCCGGCCAGGTGGCCGGGAAGATGGTATTGCTGGCTATTTGGCTTTGGGCACTACTTTATATATACCACTGCCATCGATACCAAGATATAAGTCGCCGTTGGGGTGGGTGGCTATGCTGCGCACGCGTCCGGCACCTTCGAATAGTTTGCTGTGGCCAACCACTTTATTACCATCAAGCTCGACTAAAACCAGATGGGCGAATTTCATTGCGCCGACAACCAGGTGACCTTGCCATTGGGGGTATTTGTCGCTGGTAATGAATTCCATTCCGGATGGCGCGATTGAAGGGACCCACACCCAGTCAGGTTGTTGCATACCGGCACGCGCGGTCTCATCGGTGATTTTGGTGCCGTTGTAGTTGATCCCATAAGTGATCACAGGCCAGCCGTAGTTGAGCCCGGGCTTAATGATATTGATTTCATCGCCGCCACGGGGTCCATGTTCATGAGTCCAGATCTCGCCGGTTTTCGGATGCATGGCCATGCCCTGTGGGTTTCTATGCCCATAGGAATAGATACTCTTACGCGCATCTTTTTGTTTTGCAAAAGGGTTAGACTCGGGGATAGTGCCATCGGCATTGATACGATGAATTTTACCTGCATCGTGGTCCAGGCGCTGAGGATGTACATCGCGGTTTCCCCGGTCGCCGATTGAAAAATACAGGTAGCCGTCTTTATCAAACTCAATACGTGAGCCGAAGTGAAATGACGGCTTGGTATTCGGGAAACCGTCAAATATCAGCTGTTTATCAACCAGCTTCATGTCTTTCAGGCGGGCACGCATAATAGAGGTGTTGCTGCCTTTCTCTTCGCCTTCAAAGCCGGAATAAGAAAAGTAGATCCAGCCATTCTTTGCGTAGTTTGGGTCAATCTCTATATCCAGCAGGCCACCCTGGCGCTCAGCATGCACCTCGGGAACGCCCTCAATTGGCTTATCGAGCAATTTTCCTTCTTTGATCATGCGTAGCTGACCCGACCTATCGGTCACCAGTAATTCTGTGTCATTTAGCCACACCATGCCCCAGGGGATCTGAATGCCTTTGGCTACCAGCTCCAGTTGATAGTCATTGGCGCTTTTTGCAACCGGGATGGTTTGCGGCTCCACTGCCGCAGCCGCCTGGGAAGAAATAAAAATTAAGCTTAACGCAATCTTGTTTAGTGTTTTTTTCATACTTGCTCAACTTTAGTCGACAATTAGATAGTGACAGGTTAGCGCGTTTTTCTGATAAATGTCAGCAGCTGCGGTAAGTAACGGGCAGGTAAAAACGAGTTGTGCGCGCGCTTTTTGCGCAAACGCGTTGCCGAGGGCGGAATATCGCCGGGCTGAGAAAATAACTGAATCAGACTAACGAATCTTTAACTTTACCTTCAAGTTGCACCAAATGTTAAAGGTTAAGTTTATGATATTTGTAGTAATTTAGGAGGTGGTCAGAAGCGTGTTAGCGCTGTCAGCAAAACAGCCTGACTGCATTTTCACTACATATTTTACAAACAGAAACGCCCATTTCAATGTGCTTTACACCCCTTACATTCGTTCGAATTTCTTTAATTTGAACGTGTCAGCGTTGTCATATAGGCTTGCGCGAATTTTTTAGCTTTACCCCGGAATTTATACCTATGTCATTTAGTGCCCGACATACTGTTTTGCTCTCAAGCGCCTTACTGATTGGCTCTTCGCATGTATACGCCAATACCACAAAGCTGGACACACTTAAGCGTGAATTGGCCAGCCTGGAAGATAAAGTGGCTCAGCTCGAGTCAGCTACAAATAGTGCAGATACATCCACAGAGACACCTGAAAAGGGTGTTCAGGTCGGCGGTGCTGTCCGTTTTAACTATGGCATGAACTCTTACGATCAGGACAGTGAGCGCCGCGGTGGCGATATTGACTTTGATCTTGTGCGTATCAATTTATCTGGCGAAGTGGCTGATATTGGGATCAATGCAGAGGTACGTTTTCACGATTATATGCGCGTCGTGAAGTTTGCCTATCTGGACTATGATATTTCCTCGCAGTGGCAGGCTCAGCTGGGTCTGGCACCAGTCCCATTTGGCAATACGCCGGTCGCATCGCACAGCTATTTTATGACGCCAAACTATTTTGTGGGTCTAGAAGAAGACTACGATTTGGGTTTGGTGTTTAAGCGTGCAATGAAAGATAACTGGCAGCTTGATCTGGCATTTTTTAAAAACGATGACCATGGTGGCATAGATGGCTCGGCAGAAGATCGCAAAGATCGTTACTCTGTGGATATTGTCGGGTTGCGTGGCGCCGGCGAAGGCGTCTATGACGCACCAGGCCAAAAGCTGGCAGAGTACAACACCCTGGTTGGACGTTTTGCCTATCAGATTGAACATGCACTGGGTGAAACTCAATTCGGTCTGTCAGCGCTGCATGGTGGCCTGGATAATGGTATTAACCGTGCCGGTGATTATCAGGCCTGGGCGGTGCATGCTTCTAACCGTTACGAACAATGGTATTTCCACCTTCAGCATACAGAGTACGACTATCAGGTAGACGAATCGACCCAGCTAGTGGTTGCTGCGAACGCCATGTACGACACCATAGCAACAAAAGCTGCATCAACAACGCTGGGTGTCTCATACGACATGCAGGTGACCTTAGGTCCAATATCACAGCTAACGCTGTATAACGACTTTGGTGTGATGCACGATAAATCAGATGACAGTGCGAATACCTGGATGAATATCACGGGTATGTCTGTGGCAGCCGGTCCTGTGTTTGCTTACATTGACCTGGTACACGCCAAGAACCAGCCCTTTGTGGGTGGCACGCTTGTCGGTGACAGCGATGACTTTGAGCGCCGCTTTAACGTTAATATTGGTTACTATTTTTAATCTCTGATTGCAGACACCTCTGTGCCTTGGGCCCAGAGGTGTTGTTTTAGCGATGGCCTTACAGTTTACAATAAGCCTGTGAGCAGGCCAGTCTTGAACACTCTTGCGTACAGTTTACCAGTGATACAATCACACATAAGTCACCAGCGGAGATAGACGCCGCTTGTTGGCCCCCGGCAACCTGAGGCGTGTCGCGCTGAGCAAGTGCATTGTGCTTATCCGACAATCGTTTTAGTTGTGATTTTTTAACTGTTAATTTCATTAATTTTTCCTTGTTGATATGGGTATTTGGTTGTTTTGAGCTGCAGCTTTTTGATTGCTGTAATGTGCAGCCCAATTCATTTAATCGCATCACTTTTATTTGGTCAAATGTTTTTACTAAATAAAAATATATCGAGTAACTACAAATAATTAGATGGATTTTTGTTCGGGTAATTTGATCTAGTATGGGGGCGCTGAACTTGGCTGGGTAAACCATTACCCAAATTTCAGGAGGTTGTTGCTTTTACCTGGGTGCAATTTAGTTGAAGTTGAGGTACCCAAAGCCTGGAGGCCAGCTGACGCCATGAATTACATGGCGTCAGGTATAAATTACTTTTCCAGACCAAACGGATCGTCAATCGCGTGCGCAGGCTCGGTAAACCACTTTGGTCCGTCTGATGTCATATAGAAATGATCTTCCAGTCTTATCCCAAATTCGCCGGGTAATACCAGCATAGGTTCATTGGAAAAGCACATGCCAGCTGCCAGTGGTTGCGGGTTGTCCTTTACTAAATAGGGCCATTCATGAATGTCCAGGCCGATACCGTGTCCAGTGCGGTGTGGACAGCCAGGTAACTGATAATCAGGACCCAGCCCCTGATTGGCCAGATAGCTACGTGCGGCAAAGTCCACATCACCACAGGGAGTGCCTATTTGGGCCGCTTCAAATGCTGCTAGTTGGGCATTTTTTTCGTGTTGCCACATGGTGCGTTGACGCGCCGTTGGCTCGCCGAATACATAAGTGCGGGTAATATCACTCAGATAACCATGCAGTTTACAGCCGGTGTCTATCAGTACAACGTCTCCTTGCTTTAGCGTTTGCGGATCTTTTACGCCATGGGGGAAGGAGGTAGCGGTGCCAAACAGTACGATACAAAAGTAGTTACCTGTGGCGCCGACCTTGCGATGTGCTTCATTGATAAAGGCTTCCACTTCGGTGGTGGTGATCCCTTCATGGAGTATTGAGGCCGCCGCTTTATGCACTTCAAGGGTCATGTCCATTGCCCGTTGGATCAGCGCAAGTTCAGAGGCAGACTTATGCATCCGGCAATGGGCCGTAACGCACTTGGCGTTGATAAGCGTAAGAGCTGGCCCTGCCTGGCGGATGCCATCAGCAATGAAAAAAGCGGCGCTTTCATCAATGCCCAAAGTGGCATCGGGTGCAATGTTCAACTCGTTGAGTATATTGACGAGTAAGCTGTAAGGCGATTGCTCCTCCTGCCAGGTATGCATTGGCCCCTCAATGACCTGATAGTCCTTGATTGAGCCGACTTCAAAAAAGGGCACGATAAACTGCACGTCCCCTTGCGCTGGCAAAATAGCCCCCACCATGCGCTCACTCGGATACCATTGTAAGCCGGTAAAATACTTCAGGTTGGTACCTGCATTAAGATAAATGGCAGCGATATTGTGTTGCTGCATATACGTTTGCGCTGTTTCTATACGCTGTTGATACTCCTCGGGTTTAATGGCGACAACGTCTTGTGTCATGTCTGTCAGTGCAGCCAGTGCCGCTTCCCGGTTTTGATAACCTATGCCTTTCATAGAGATTCCTGTTCATGATTCGTTATTGAAAACGCGCAATATTGTAGGGGCCAATATCCAGCGTTGTGGTTTGATTTGCAATGCATTGTGCGATGAGCTCACTGGTGATTGCGGCCTGAGTCAGGCCCAGATGCTGATGTCCCAGTGCAAAGTAAATATTTGGGTGGGCCGGTGCCGGTCCAATCACAGGTAAAGAATCGGGCAGTGAAGGGCGCGGTCCCATCCAGTGCTCGCCCTGATTTAGCCGCCCACTGTTCCGTAATAGCGCCTTTGCATGTGTCAGCAAGATTTCGGCTCGCTCATAATTAGGTGGGCCGTCCAGCCCTGCAAATTCTACCGTGCCAGCCAGGCGCAGGCCATGTTGCATGGGGGTCATAATAAATTGGCGATCTGCCGAGGCCACGGGGCGGCTGAGATTGTTTAAGGCAGGCAGCATATTGTGATAGCCACGCTCTGCTTCAATGGGCAGTTTGTAACCCAGCTGCTTACACAGTGTTTTGCTCCAGGCTCCGGTTGCCAAAACCAATTTGTCGAAGCCGTGGCTACCGTGTGTTTGCGTAGTCACTTGTACTCGGGGCAGACTGGTGTGCCCTGTGGCACTTTCACAGGGGGTTATTTTTGTCACGGCGGCTTTGACAAACTGGCCACCCAGGGCGATAAACGCCTGATATAAAGTCTGGCTCAGCTGATACGGATCGGGCGTATGGCCGACCTCAGTAAAGTAAAGCGCATATTGAATACGCGCGCTTAATTCAGGTTCAAGAGTACGTAATTGTTCACTGTCCAGTAGCTCAACGGCCACACCTTGCTGTTGATACTTAGACTGTACGCCTCGGATCTCATCGACTCTGTCATGTTCAAAAGTCAGCAAGCTGCCGCGCAAGTGAATATTGTGTTCAAACTCATCCTGCAAGAGTCGCCTGAATGCGGGCAGGGCGGCTTCATTGAGCGCTCGCAGTGCCCGGGTATGATGCTTAAAACGCCTCGGTAGCATATTCAGACAAAAGCGGCTAAGCCAGGGCAGTGCCCTGAAAAAGTACTGGTGATCAACTCTGAGCGGGCTGAGTTTATCCAGCAGCATAGCCGGGATCCGGGGCAGTAAGGCTTTATCGGCAAGCGGGAACACTTGCTCTGTAGCAAAGTGGCCGGCATTACCGCGTGAACATTGCTCGCCAATCCCCGCCGGGTCGTACAGGGTAACCTGATATCCCTGACGTGTGAGCTGCAAGGCATTGCACAGGCCCACCACACCGGCGCCCACAACTGCAATTTGAGGTGCATGTGTCATTTTTATTCTCGTTTGTCAGATTGCATTTTACCAACCAGATGCCACGGTAAAGCCGGTCAAAAAATAAACCTTTTAACTTACAAAGGGTTATTAACTCGATTAACCCAATTTGAGACATTCTGGCAATTTTATTAAATTTGGATATTGATTATTGTATACAATATACCTATGATGGCAAGCACAAACTAAGTAGAGGACTTACCATGAAAGTAAATTGGCAGGGTGTTTATCCCGCAGTAACGACTCAGTTTAATGATGACGAAAGCATTAACTTTGAGACCACTAAAAGCATGATCAACACCCTGATTGAAGAGGGTGTCCACGGCATCATTGTATTAGGCACAGTGGGTGAAAACTGCTCGCTCCGTGCTGAAGAAAAACGCGAAGTGTTGCGCGCAGCAAAAGACGTGGTTGCCGGGCGTGTGCCGCTGATCTCCGGTGTGGCAGAAACCACCACTGCATTGGCTGTTGAGTTTGTCCGCGACGCACAAGAAATTGGGGTAGATGGCTATATGGTACTGCCTGGCATGGTGTATCGCTCGACGGAGCGTGAAGCCATCCATCACTATCAGCAGGTTGCCCGCAATACCCGTTTGCCAATCATGATTTACAACAACCCGGTGACTTATGGCGTAGATGTGTCTATTGAAGGCATGAAAGTGCTGGCAGAAGAAGCCAATATCGTATCGGTCAAAGAAGCAACGGAAGATACGCGCAGAATAAGCGAACTATTCTCAGCCTTTGGCGATCGTTACGTGGTATTCGGTGGTGTGGATGACATCGCGCTCGAGAGCTTAATGCTGGGCGCAACAGGCTGGATCTCAGGCCTGACCAATGTCTTCCCGCGCGAGTCCGTGGCTATTTATAAGCTGGCACAGCAGGGCCGTTATGAAGAAGCCCGTGAGCTGTGGCGCTGGTTCCTGCCTTTGCTTCGTCTGGATACAATCCCCACTTTGGTGCAGTGCATCAAGTACGCAGAGCAATTGGCTGGCCGTGGCAGTGAAGTCACGCGTTCACCACGCTTGCCATTAACGGAGGACGAAAAAGCTTACGTACGCCGCTTGTATGATGAGGCTGTTACCAACCGGATTGACCTAAGCAAATTTAATCTGGATTAAGCCTATGAACAAGGGAACATTTTTTTGCATTGACGGGCATACCTGTGGCAATCCAGTCAGACTGGTAACAAGCGGTCATCCCCCGCTTGAAGGCGCGACCATGAGTGAAAAGCGACAGCACTTTTTGGCCGAATTTGATTGGGTTCGTCGCGCGCTGATGTTTGAGCCGCGCGGTCATGACATGATGTCAGGCTCTTTTTTATATCCGCCCACCACCGAAGACGGCGATGTGGCCATTCTGTTTATTGAGACGTCGGGCTGTTTGCCCATGTGTGGTCATGGCACGATAGGTACAGTGACCTTTGCCTTGCAACAGGGCCTGGTTACGCCAAAAGAGCCGGGGCGACTCAAGTTAGACACACCCGCCGGGCGCGTAGATGCTTATTATTCAATGCGCGATGGCCGGGTAGAGTGGGTCAAGCTATTTAATGTTCCCGCATTTTTGGCACACCGGAATGAGGTTATCTCCGTGCCCGGTATAGGAGAGCTGCAGGTCGATATTGCCTACGGAGGGAATTTTTACATCATTGTTGAACCTCAGGGCAATTTTAAAGGCACCCATGCAACCTGCGCAGCTGAGCTTCTGGCGATGAGCCCGAAAGTGCGCGACGCCGTAAACGCACAGATTGCTTGTGTACACCCGAACGATCCGACCGTATGCGGTGCTTCGCATGTGCTGTGGACCGGCGACCCTAAACACGCCGATTCTAGTGCAGCCAATGCGGTGTTTTATGGTGATAAAGCGATAGATCGCTCGCCCTGTGGCACAGGCACCAGTGCACGAATGGCGCAGTTGTTTGCCAAAGGTGCGCTGCAAGGTGGCGAGGACTTTATCCATGAAAGCTACATCGGCAGCCAGTTTATTGGCCGAATAGAAGGCACCACAGAAATTGCCGGTCACAGCGCCATCCTGCCCAGTATTCAGGGCTGGGCCAGAGTAACAGGCCACAACTGTATCACTGTGGATGACGACGACCCCTATGCATTCGGCTTTCAGGTACTTTAACTAAGATGAGGCGGACCGCTTCATCACCCGATTTGTCTTAAGGAGACAGCCATGACTTTGACAGGACAGAGTTTTATTGCCGGGCAGTGGCGCGGCAATGCAGACAATGGGCAGTTTTATGCGTTTTGTCCGCAAACTAACGAACGACATCACCAAGCTTTTTTTAACGCTACACAGGCTCAGCTGAGCGAGGCGATTGCACAGGCGCAAACCGCTTTTAAAACCTATCGGCGACTTTCTTATGCACAACGTGCGGTGTTTTTGCGCAATGTCGGCGAGGAGATCCTTGCCCTGGGCGATGGCCTGATAGAAACCACTATGCTGGAGACCGGTCTGCCCAGAGCACGCCTGGAAGGCGAACGCATGCGTACAGTGAACCAGTTGAATGCCTTTGCCGAGGCGCTTGAGCAGGATTTGGCACCGCTGGCGCTGGGGCGTCAGGATGCCGCTGAGCCGGGTCGTGCTCCTATGCCCAAGCCCGCGACGCAGTTACGCTATCTGCCTGTTGGCGTGGTGGCCGTATTTGGTGCATCGAACTTTCCATATGCGTTTTCAACGTTAGGGGGAGATACCGCCGCAGCGCTGGCGGCCGGTTGCCCGGTGATAGTGAAAAGCCATACCGCACATCCGGGTACCAGTGAGTTAATGACGCGTGCCATGGCGCGGGCCATTCAACGCAGCGATGTGCCGGACGGTGTATTTTCTATGATCCAGGGCACCGACTATGCCTTGTCGCATCAGCTGGTTGGCGCGGCTGATATTAAAGCGGTGGGGTTCACGGGTTCACTCACTGTGGCCAAGGCTCTGCTTGAGACCATTCACCAGCGCGAAGAAGTGATCCCATTGTATGGGGAACTGGGCAGTGTGAACCCGCAACTGGTGTTGCCAGGCTTTGTGAAGGAGCAGGGCGACACGCTGGCACCTGCGCTGGTTCAGTCGCTCTTAATGGGTAACGGACAGTTTTGTACCAGTCCCGGCTTATGGCTGATACCAGCGGGTGAGGATGAGTTTGAAGCCGCAGCTATCAGGGCGATTGAAGCCGCGCCCTCGGATACCTTGTTAACACCCAGAATTTTGAGCAGTTTTGAGCGTGCCATGGATGCGCTAAGCGATAATGCAAATGTCACGCTACTGGCGCAAGGCGCGCAAAGTCAGCCATTTCATGCCAATGCACATTTATACGCCTGCGAAGCGGAAGACTTTATTAATGACGCCAGCTTGCACGAAGAAGTGTTTGGTCCTAGCGCCCTGATCGTGCGCTATCGCGATCAGGCGCAATTACTGCGTGTGGTATCCCAGCTAGAAGGCCAGCTGACGGCCAGTGTGCATGGCAGCAAAGCAGAAATTGCCGCGCAGGAAACGCTCATAGATGAGCTAAGTTACAAGGTGGGCCGTCTTATTTTTGGTCAGATGCCGACAGGTGTTGAAGTGTGCGGCTCGATGAATCATGGCGGTCCTTATCCCTCATCAACAGATGTGCGCTCAACATCGGTCGGGCTGCAAGCCATGACACGCTTTTTGCGCCCGCTATGTGTACAGTGTTAAGCAATCACAGTAGGTAGACCCTCTGTAACCCCGTGGAGTGCGGTTGTATGGGCTGGTTCCTTAGCCTGTGCAACCGCCTATTTGATCATGAAGTGTGCTCATAGCGGGTGAACTAGGTCCTTCACAGCGTGCAATTTATGGCAATGCACGTATAATGTATCCCAATGATAATAATTAATTAATCCTATGGCGATTGTACATAAAACCCGAACTCAGCTGGTTGCGGAAGCGATCCGTGAAAAAATTCTCAGTGGTGAAATTAAAGCCGGAGAGCCGTTGCGTCAGGCAGCGCTCGCGGATGAACTGAATGTCAGCCGGATCCCTGTCAGAGAAGCACTTTTACAGCTCGAAGCCGAAGGCCTGGTCAACTTTGAGGCCCACAAAGGGGCGACGGTTACCCGCCTCAGTGCAGAGCAGATTGATGAGATTTTTGACTTGCGTGCCATCTTAGAAGCTGAGTTGCTGAGCCACTCGATAGACAGCCTGACCAAGCGCGACTTGCTTGAAGCCGAGGCCATTTTATCGGATCTGGAAGAAGCCACCGAAGCGGGGGATGCGCAACTGGCAACCGGTAAACTAAACGCCGAGTTCCATAACAAGTTGTACAGTCGTGCCGAGCGTCCTCAGACGCGCGAGCTGGTGGAAGTCTACAGCAAAAACTCAGAGCGATACGTGCGTATGCATATCTTGTTGGCTGGTGGTTTGAAAACGGCGCCAGAAGAGCACCGGACCTTGCTTAAACTGTGTTATGAAAAAGACAAAGCTGGTGCCTGCGAGTTTTTGAAAAAGCACATCACGGGTGCCAAAGACGACATCAAAGACTTACTGCTGCGTCTTGAGCAGGAAGCGAAGTAACGTCATACCTGTCATTACGTTAAATAGTCAACCCGTAGTGTTGCTGTGCGCATCAGATGCTTTTTGGCTCTGGTGTGCCAGTGATTGCTTCCCCGAAAGATCACTTGTCATCTTTTAAATACTGTTTTCATATCAATAAGTACAGTCCACAAAGCCGGGTGCTTACATCAGTGTATATTCTTATGGTATAAAAGCGCTCTTTACCCAATTCGGGAAACCTCAGCTCACGGAGTCAAAAGGATGAGAGCAAAACTTACTGGGGCTATATTTCTGGCCCTCAACGTGTTTTTTACAACTGCATGGGCAGCAGCGGGCTCGCAACAAAATCACAGCACTGCGGTTCAGGCATTTAAAGCAGAGTCAGAGCGAGCGATGAAAAACAGAATGCGTAATGCCGATATGTTTATAAAAGACGCCTCGGCACAGGAGCGGCAAGCGTATCTGGATACAGTACTAAAAAAGCAACCCTGGACTCTGGATAACAGTATGTCGCCTGGTGTTAATATGTACTTTAACGACATACACTACGGTGGCAGCAAAGATGAGTATCTGTCTGTCAGTGTCGGGCAGATGCAAGGTAAGCACCAGCCAAACTTGCTGACCTTCGTTGTTGCGAGCTCTGTAGACAGGGGCCATGGCCTTTACATGACGTTTTGTAATACTCAGGTTCAGTCGCAGCGCAAGAAGTCTAAATGCAGTAGTCGGCACAGTTATGTTATGACGTTCTCTGAATGTAACGCGACCATTTGCCGGGTTCAGCTAAACAATGCGATGTTGCCATCACCCTATGGTAGCCAGGTCAATGTGTTTCAGTTAATGATGAAATATGATTTGATAGGTTTTGCGCTGTATGCCAAAGGCGAGCATATTCATTTTGCTGTGAATACCTCTGATCTGCAGCGCAAATACCGCTATTGATTTAATTCAGAAATGTCGCAGGGCTTAATTCAGGGCAGTGTGAAATGCACTGGCTTCACGTTTACTGTATTACACCGTGCTGAAGCAAATACTGCTGCGCAGCATCGGTATGCGGTGCAAAGCGCTTCCAGCGCCCAATAGCACGGCGGTTAAGCGGCTCACGTACCTGAACTTTACTGGCCGTTGACACTGGCGCATCGTTGAGATGAAAACGCATGCAGCTGTCCTGCCAGGGCAATTCACAATACGCCAGCAGTTTGGCTATTTCCTGCTCCGGGTTGTCGACCAGGGATTCGTACTGCATCATATAAAACTGCTCACCGTGCAGCTGTTTCCAGTGTTGCATCAGGTCATAAAAGCGGCTGTAAAAACGCGCGGTATCCATCAAGTCTAATGAATAGGCGTAATAGGGGTTGTTGATGGTAAACAGCTGGCGGAAGTTACCAATGCAGGTATCCATAGGGTCGCGCATCAGGCAGATGATTTTGGCATTCGGCAGGGCCCGGCGGATCAGGTCAACGTAAAAAAAGTTAAACGGCAGCTTGTCGACAAAATGCGCATGGCTGCCGGTGACCACCCGGGTTGCTTCCAGATACGTTTGCCCAAGTTGTTGCGGGTCGCACTGATAAGCCTGCTCAAGCGTACTCGGGTCTAGCACCGTCTGGCTGGTGGTTTGTGCAAGGCGTTTTACGCTGATCCCAAAATCCTGTAATTCCCCGGCCGACATCACATCACTGTGGCTGGATAAGATCCGCTCGACCAGGGTGGTGCCGGAGCGCGGCATTCCAAGTACAAAAATGGGCTCCCGGCTGCTGTGGCCTGCGGCTGGGTCAAATACATGTTCGCCACTGAGTGCCCGGATCCGCTCGAACAAGGCTTCACTGTCTGCATGATCAAATGGCCGGGCTGCATGCATGGCCGCTTTACCCTGTGTGAGCGCATGATAAGCCGAATCAAATTCGCCAAGGTCCTGATATTCTTTTGCCAGGGCATGACCTAAGTGCAGCTGGGATTCGGCAGAACGAGCGCGCTCAAAGGCACTTTGTAAACGTGTGAGGTGGTTATCCTCTGTGCTGGCTTTTTTCAGATCAGACAACGCAAAGTGCGCTCTGTGGTGATCTTTATCCAGTGCCAGCGCCTGTTCAAAGGCCTGCTCGGCCTCATCAAATAAACCAACGAATTTAGCACTGACCCCAAAATTGTAGTAATACTGCGCATTATTTTGCGTGAGTGTGAGCGCCTGGCGGAAAAATGCCAGTGCGTTCTGGTGCAGTCCAATATGACTGAGTGCCACGCCAAAGGTGTCGGCGTCCAGCGCGCGTGTCAGCGTTTGTGGGTTGGTTTTTTCTGCTGTTTGTCTGGCCAGTGCCAGCTCGCCCTGTAAGGCATAGCATTTGGTCAGCTGAGCGCGATATTCGTCGCTGCTGTGTAGTCCCAGGGCCTTTTCGAGCAACCGGACTGCTTTTTTCAACTGGCCAACCTGAAGATTGATCACACCAAGCAGAAAATAGCCGTCGGCATAATCTGGCGAAATATTGAGTAGTTTGACCAGGTACTGATGGGCGGTTTCGAGCTGGCCCTGATTGAGTGCGCTAATAGCGCTTCTGTGTAATTGCTGGATAGACGTCATAGTGGGTTGTCACTTGTTACATAAAGGCCCATCACTATGGATGGGCCTGAGCGGGAGAGTTCAATTTACTAAAGTTCGAACTGATAGTCGAACTTAATACCCACTGTCAGTGGTTTGTTTAGATAGTGGCCATAGTTACGCTGGATCTCAGCGCCGTTAGCGGTGGTGATATCCCGTACATCGCGCCGTACTGAGGTAAAGGCGTACTTATTGAACAGGTTATTGACGTACAGGGTGGCAGACCACATATCACCGGTCAGCTTGGCTGACAGGTTACTGATCCCATAACCAGACAGGGTTTCGCCGCTATCGCGCAAGCCTACTTTGGAAATGATATCGCTTTGTGCCGTCAGGCCGTAGTTGATGTCCAGCGTTTTATCGCCCAGCACTTCCATTTCATAATTCACGCCCAAAGAGAACTGATGTTCCGGTGAACCTGGCAGTCGGTCGCCATCTTTACCGCCATCGGTGCCGTCTACATTAAACAGGAAAGGCGCATCTGCGGTTAACTCAGCTTTAGTGTAGGCATAGGTCGCATACATACTCATATAGTCATTTAAAATAGCACGTGTTGAGATCTCAACGCCTTTGGCGTTGGCAGAACCTGCATTGGACGTGTAAGGCAGCTGCCCGATGACAGTGGCACCTGAGATTTGGGCATTGTCCCAGTCAACGTTAAATAGTGCTGCATTAAAGTGTAAGCGGTTTTTTAACCAGGTACTCTTTAGACCCACTTCATAGTTGGTTGTTGTGTCAGCTTCATAGAGCATCTCATCGGGCATGCCACAGCCGAGCTGTTTGTCTGGCAATGGATCCGGGCAAGGATCCAGACCGTTAGAGCCACCAATACGGAGCCCTTCACTGGCCGTGATATAGGCCATAACAGAATCTGTAAACTGATAGTTGGCATTGAATTTAAACAGGTTGCCGTCGTCATCGGCGTTACTGTCTTTAAAGTCCAGTGTGATGTCGTCTGGTTTGGCGCCGCTGTATAACGTGTTTGCCAGCGGGAAGTCTACGGCAGACGCTGCTTTTACTTCATACTCATAAAAACGTGCACCGACGGTAATGGTTAGCTTGTCATTGACCTGATAACCGACTTCACCGAACAGGGCCTGCTCTGTGATTTCACTGCGGTCAACCGAGAAATATTCCAAGTTGTCCGGGCGGGTTTGCGCACCCTCGAACTCAGCCACGGCAAATTCGCCAAAGCCTGGCGTAAACTCTTTACTGCTGGCATCACTTTCAAACTTGTTGTAAAAGCCGCCAACAATCCAGTTCCACGCAGAGTCACTCTGAGAGACCAAACGGATCTCCTGAGTGAAGGTGTCTTCTTCTTCCTCTTCACGGGTAAACGCTGAGAAGGACGGGAATTCCTCGTAGCCGTAGTCCAGACGGATCAGCAAATCGGTTTGGTCGCGCTGGCCGTCGGCCTCAAAGCTCGACCAGCCGGATGCAGAAACCAGTTCAGCAAAGCCCAGATCGGCTTTTAATTCCAGACTCAGCAGATCATCTTCTTTGTCTCTGGGCTCCTCGTAACGATAGGCAGATTCATACTTACCAATACGATCGTTCAATCCGTTTGCCGGGTTGAGTGCCTGATAGTGCACAATAGAGCGACCTTCGCTTTCCTGTTTCTGGTAAAAGTAATTTAGCGTGCCATCAAACCAGTCGTTCGGCTTCCAGCGCACAGAAATACGGCCCGTGGTGGTGGTTTCGCCATTGGCATCGGCCACGCGTTTGAGGTTGTTATCAACGGCACTTTGGTTGCTCCAATCCGGATCAGCCAAAGACGCTCCGCCTTCGCGGACCACATAGTTGTAATCAATAAACCCGGGATCTTCATACTGATTCAGGCTGGCACGCAGCGCCAGTTCATCTTCAATGATAGGGGTGTTGAACACAAAACCGCCTTCACCACCAACCGAATCACTCTCTGAGTTTTTAAATAAGTCGCCATACAGCTTTACTGTGGTGATGTCTAACTCGGGGGCTTTAAGCATGTAGCGGATAGCACCGCCCAGTGTGCCGGCACCGTAAAGTGTACCTTGCGGGCCAATCAAGACTTCAACGCGCTCCACATCGGTCAGGCGCATGTCGAGCGAAACCGGAATTTCATTGATATAGGTCGCGACTGTGCCGCCGTCCTGATCCGGGCCTGACGAGTTGGTGTTAAGTCCCCGCACTATGATAGGAGAGCCAGAGCGTCCACCCTGATCGGTCACGGTCAGACCTGGCACCCAGCGTGCCACATCAGCCAGCTCACCAATGTTTTGGTCTTTCATGATATCGGCATCGAGCGCGGTGATGTTTAAGGGCGCTTCCTGCACTGAGCCGCTGCGGCGAGTAGCCGTGATCTGGATAACTTCAAGCGATTTTTCTTTGGCCCCAGCTTCATCGGCCTGTGCCGCTGCACTGAGCATAATCGACCCTGGCAAAGCCGTAGCAATGGCCAGAGATAGGAGTTTTGGTTTTAGCATTGTATTACATCCCGGAGAGTTCTGGTTGTTGTTTTTATGCAAACTAAGAAAGCATAAAGTGAATCTCGTAACAAGATTAGCAAAAAAGGTACGAATATAATTATTTATTATATTTGCAAAAATATTCACTATCAATGGGTTTTTAGTCGAATTTGTGCATGAAATTGCAGTAAAAAAATTTTCACGGTTATTTGTGTTTTCGCTGGTTTTTTTATCTCTTTACTGGGGTTTTTATGCGCTCTTTTGAATTAAGTATGCGATTTGGTTGTTTCTGATTTTGCTTAGGGCAGTTTGGTAAGCGAAATAGTATGCAAAGTGGTCGCAAGTTGCTCAATATCTTGGAGCCCCCTTAGGATGAAGTGCTGTTTGCGAAAGCGCTGTAAACCACGGTAAGACAAAATGTGGCTAGTATTGGCTAAAAGATGAATAAATATGCTGGTGGCTTACCCGGCTGAGCAGCCATTAATGAATAGGTTTGCAAAATTTCGGGTAAGCGGAGGTGGTGGTAAGCGCTCCAAGGCTTGATTACTCATAAGCTGGTGTTTGGCACATTAGTAATATCGCAACAGACGAGTGAAGGGAGTGTTTTAAATCGAGCTGTAACTGATTTGTAGTACGCAAATACACTATAGAGAGTCACAGTGTGTTGTTGCAGCAAAGAGCTGGCGTTAATTGACAGCACTTTGCTGTGCAGCTCTTTTAGGCCATACTGAGTCACAGTTAAATATTTGTGATATCCACTATGCGCTTTTTCTTTATATGCTTGCTTAGCTTAAGTTGCTATGTGTCGGCGGCTGACAACACTGAGCTTTACCCGGGAGCGCCAGCAGCGGCCAGCGACTATGCGTTTTTGATTGGAAACTGGCAGTGCCGGTATGAGCAGCTCGATCCGCAAGGCAAAACACTTTTTTCAGCGCCATGTCGCTGGCAAGCCCAATATGCATTTGACCATAAAATGGTGGTCGACGATTTCAGCCTGCTCGATGCGCAGGGCAAGGTAACCTACGCCGGCAGAACACTCAGAACCTTTTCACTTCAGGACAAGCGCTGGCATCAGGTGTTCTTACCCGTACAAATGAGCGCAACCCTGAACCCATTTACCGCACACAGAGATAATGAGGGCGTTCATCTTGAAGTGGAACAGCGTTTGCCAAATGGTGAACTACAACCCGCACACTTTCGCTTTAGCCAGATAAGCGACAAGGGGTTTGTCTGGGAAAGCAGCAAGCAACTTGAAGGTGGTGATAAATGGTATATTGATATGAGGATTACGGCAGAGCGGGGTGGGGAGTGAGCTGGTGGTTTTGTTGGGCGTTCGAATGTGATTTCGATTAGCTTTACTTGGCAGATATGACTCTTTGCTTAACTACCATTGTGAAAGGTTCAATGGAGTCACTGGTGGAAAGAGTTGCGGGTTTACTACCAATCTTAAACCAATGGTTCGATATCAGTGCGCCAAAATCAAGGGCATTCGAATAGGAATGAGTGGAGCGAAAATGGCTGAAAATATCGGGGTTTGTAAATTATGTTTTGAGAGCAAGGAGCTACGAAAGTCTCATATTATTCCTCGCTCTTATTTCAAACACGCAAAAAGTAATGGTCAGTTAGTTTGGGTAAATGAAGGTGAGGAGCTCGCCAAATTGACAAATAGTGACCCTAAAGAACGCCTTCTATGTCAAAGTTGCGAACAGTTACTATCTCAAAAATATGAGAATTATGGAACTCGCATTTTTCTCGATAGAAGTAAAATTAGTAGATGTAAACATGATGACAATTTACTTGTCTTTAAAGACTATGATTACCTCAAGGTATTTTTATATCTAGCAAGCATTCTTTGGCGTGCTTTGGTCTCAAATAGGTACTCCAATATGGATTTAGGCCAGTTTAATGAGATGTTACGACAGTGCATTTTAAAAGGAAAAATATGCATCAAAGCGTGTTTGAGGCTAGATCATTTTCTTCATATTTATGTATGCAAGATTCGGGATAAAAGCGGGCAAATTACAGGCGAACAGATGCGTCGTGTAATCCTAGATCTCAATGTAGAAGAAACTAGGCACCCAGGAGATGGTATTATTTACTACATGATGCTGCATGGTTTTCTTATCGTTTACCATTGTTCGGCTGTGAATGACATTCAAGAAAAAAATGCTAAAAAGGGTATAGGAAAATTAAAGAAAAAAGGAAAAATGTTAATTGAAATTAAAGACCTAACAGATTTTGATGTTTTAGTTAGAGTCTTCAACGTAGCCGTATCCAAAAGAGAAAGCTTGAAGGAGCCTAAATAGCTAGCGTATTAGAAGATAATAAACTCGTCAAGAGATTGGTTTGTGATAAATATTAAGGAGAGGCTATGAAGGCTTTTGAAATAGATCCAGTTACTAAACCAGATATGTCCAATTACCTTATACATATGACTGATGAAAAAAGCTTCCATAGTATTTTGAAGTCAGGCGCTGATAATCGTACTGGGCTGATTAAGGCACTAAAACCTAAAGGTGCAAACAAAGATAGCTTTAGTCATCAAATAGCTTGCTTTACTGAAACTCCGATTCATGCGATTGGAGCATTTTTAGAGATATCTAAACGCAGAAGTAACGAAAAAATGGTCTTTGGAATAGGTTTTAAAAAAGCTCTTATGGTAGAGCGAGGAGTTAGACCAACCTTATATCTAGATGGAGCGAAGTTGGCTAATTTTTTTGAATTGAAAAAGATAAAATATTTAGATGATAAAACGCAACACTTTTTAGATTCTCTCAGCCCGCTTATTCATCCATTAGGTGAAAATACCGAAAGACAGGGGTTTACTTGGGAGAGGGAGTGGCGTTACGCGGACATACCTGGCTTCCATTTTAGTTATGAAGAGATAGAAGTGATCTGCTGCCCAAAAGAATCTCTAGCGATAATCAAGCTTGAGCTAGGGGAGTATGCGAAAGATATAAAATTTGTTGATACTTCATCCAAGTATCAAGAAATTACTCAGTTCATTTCTTATTCAAATGAGCGAGCCTTAATTGAAGCTGGGCTTTGTAATACAGCTAATCAAGAGGAGCTTGATGAGTTCCTTGAAAGCTTTGATTCATATGTCGAGCAATTAACCTTTCATAAAGAGTATTTGACGCAATTGAAAACACAGATTAGTTCTATTGAAAATGAGCTAGCTAGTTTAATAGAGTGGCGTAAAGATATTAAAGCTCATACATGTGAGGATTGTGGGTGTTATTCAAGGAGGCTCTCAAGTTTTATGCACTTTGACAAACTGTGTCCGGATTGTAAGGGGTACCACAACCATTTATGGGATAAGCACTATAAAGATGCATAAAATTTATATTGGAATAGAACTTCAAATCACATGTTAAGCAAGTACCTGATTGTCTGAAGCCACCTCTTCCCGACGATCACTGTCAATCAGGGCCATCATAAAACAAAGCCCCTGATTACGCATTGGTACCCTCTGCCACTTGGTGATAAAATTTGGCTTACAAGCATTGTGGTCACGCCTAATCCAAACTGTGACCAAAACTGAGACCAGAAAGTAAAAAAGAGAATGTCTCAGATTGAACTATATGAAATTTAAAGGCTTTTTATTCTATGTGTGAACTTTTGGGCATGTCTGCCAATGTACCCACGGATATATGTTTTAGTTTTTCCGGGTTGCTGGAGCGTGGGGGGAATACCGGGCCGCATAAGGACGGCTGGGGGATCACTTTTTATGAGGGCAAGGGATGTCGGACGTTTAAGGACCCTGAGCCTAGCTGTCAGTCGGAAATTGCCAAGCTGGTAAAAGCTTATCCGATCAAAAGTGTGTCGGTGATCAGCCATATTCGCCAGGGCAACCGGGGCAGAACGTGTCTTGAGAATACCCATCCGTTTACCCGTGAGCTGTGGGGCAGGGAGATCACCTATGCCCACAACGGCCAGTTGTCTAACTATAAAGATCTGACTACTGAGTTTTATAAGCCGGTGGGTAATACTGACAGCGAGCTGGCATTTTGCTGGATTCTGGACAAGATCCGTGAAAAATACCCGAAACGGCCAAAAAACATGGCAACCGTGTTTCGCTATGTTGCGAAGCTGGCGAAAACCCTGATGGACAAAGGGGTTTTTAATATGCTGCTGACCGATGGCGTATTTGTGCTGGCGTACTGCTCTAACAATTTGCACTGGATCACCCGCCGTGCGCCGTTTGGTAAGGCAACCTTAATTGATGCGGATATGGTGGTGGATTTTCAAAAAGAAACCACCCCGGATGATGTAGTGACTGTGATTGCCACCCGGCCGCTGACCAATGACGAGCAGTGGACCAAGATGGAGCCGGGCGAGTATGTGCTGTTTAAGCTCGGAGAAAAAATCTAGCGAAGCCGGTTCATCGAGATAACGAAATTAAAAAGCCCTGAACATCAGGGCTTTTTTAATGCTTTTTATTGTTTTGGCTTTTCTGCATCAAAGCTTTTTAGCTGGATCATAAATTGCTCTACGCCGTCTTTGCCTTTAAACATCTGTACCACAGAGTAGTGGTAGGCGGGCGCCAGCCAGGCCATTGCCTGGCGCTTGTCGTTGTCGTACAGGCGCTTCACCTTAATGGTTTCGACATTGCCGACGGGTAAGGTGATGGTCTCCGGTCCCACTACTTCAAAGTCATAGCTGCGCACATTGCCATTTTTATCCACAATGGGGTAGCTCATTTTGGTTTTGCCCGCTTTTACATCGTTGCGCAGGGCTATCTGGTACGACAACACATCGTGGCGTTTTTCGTTCCAGTCGGCATTGATGGGGTATTTTTCGTCGTCTTTAAAGAGTTGTTTATTTTCGCGGTCAAAGCGGATTTTGTAGCTTTTGTCTGGCCCGGTGCCTTCACGCTTCAGGGTATAAAGCAGCGGTTTTGGTGACTTATCATGGTAAGTAAACAGTGAGTTTTCCGTGCGCTCATCGGAAAAAATCATCCATTCAATGTTACTTTCGTAATTCAGTGAATAGGTATCGTTTGACACCTTAGAGAGCTCCCGAATGGCATTGCCATGCACTTCGCCTTTACGAAGTACGTCGTATTCCGCACGGTAGGGAACAAGATCACTGGCAAATAAGGAAGAGGAGAAAACAGCGCTTAAACCTAATAGTAAAGCGCTGTATTTTTTATTCTTCTGGGTAGTTTGCGCCTTGAGCTGGAAGGGGTTGATTGTCAAAAACGGCATAGTCTGCTTCCATCGTTAGTCTGTGTTCGCTGAACCACTTGACCACCAAAGGATAGATTATATGTTCTTGTTCATGAACCCGCTGTGACAGCGTATGCGCAGTATCATCAGCCAGAATAGGTACCCTGGCTTGTACGATGACCGGTCCACCATCTAGTTCTTCTGTCACAAAGTGAACACTGGCGCCATGAAACGTTTCTTTTGCATCAATCGCTCTTTGATGGGTATTCAGCCCTTGGTACTTAGGCAACAAAGAAGGATGAATGTTCAACATTTTTCCTTTAAATTTTTGCACTAAGTCAGCAGTTAGAATACGCATAAATCCAGCTAATACAACTAAATCTGGATTATATGAGTCAATTAATTGTGCTAAACGTTGGTCATAGGCTTCGCGGCTGTCAAAGTCTTTGTGACTTAACACTTGCGTGTCGATGTCCGCTTGCTGGGCGCGTTGCAGCCCGTATGCGTTCGCTTTATTACTGATGACGGCACAGATCTCGCCATTGATTTCGTTGCGCTGACAACTGTCCATAATGGCCTGTAAATTAGAGCCACTGCCTGAGAGCAGCACAACAATACGAATTGGAGATCGTTCGGGTGCCATTACTCGGCACCACCCAGAATTTCTACCTGTTCTTCGCCTGCGGTTGCCGCTTGAATTTCACCAATGTGCCAGGCGTTTTCGCCCTGTGCTTTGAGAATCTCCAAGCTTTGTGTAAGTTTATCAGCAGGCACTACCAGGATCATACCAACACCACAGTTAAAGGTGCGATACATTTCATGGGTGCTGATGTTACCGTTTTCCTGTAGCCAGTTAAATACTGCAGGCCATTCCCAGCTGTCGCCTTTAACAACGGCTTTGGCTGATTCTGGCAATACGCGTGGGATGTTTTCCCAGAAACCACCACCTGTGATGTGCGACAGGGCATGTACGTCTACTTCTTTCAGTAGTTCCAGAATCGGTTTCACGTAAATGCGGGTTGGTTCAAGCAGGTGCTCGGCCAGCGGTTTACCTGCGAATTCTTCGCTGGTGTCGGCGCCAGACACTTCCAGTACTTTGCGGATCAGCGAGTAGCCATTTGAGTGTGGACCGCTTGAAGCCAGGGCGATAAGTTGGTCACCTTCGGCAACTTTAGTGCCATCAATGATTTTTGACTTTTCAACAACACCGGTACAGAAACCGGCCATGTCGTAGTCTTCGCCTTCGTACATGCCTGGCATTTCAGCGGTTTCACCGCCGATCAGGGCACAGCCTGCCAGCTCACAACCAGTACCAATACCAGTGACTACGTCGGCAGCGGTATCTACATCCAGTTTACCTGTTGCGTAATAGTCAAGGAAAAATAGGGGTTCAGCACCTTGAACTATTAAGTCGTTTACACACATGGCAACCAGGTCGATACCAACAGTATCATGTTTTTTCAAATCGATGGCCAGACGCAGCTTAGTGCCTACGCCATCTGTGCCAGCAACTAAGACAGGCTCTTTATATCCGGTTGGTAGCTCGCATAATGCGCCAAAGCCGCCAATTCCGCCCATCACTTCAGGGCGACGCGTCTTTTTAACTACCCCTTTAATGCGCTCAACCAATGCATTGCCCGCATCGATATCAACGCCTGCGTCTTTATAGCTCAGAGACTGTTTTTGTTCGCTCACAGGTTTTCCTCAAAAATAACAGAATGGATTTGCTTAGAAACGCGCGTATTTTACATCAAATGCGCCAGTGCGGCTAGTCGATTTGGCTTGCATCCACACAGATATCGAACGCAATAAAAGGGCACTAAAATGGGGCACGGCGCTTAGCTGTACCTGTTATGAGCAACGCAAGATGGGCATTTCTTCACTATACTGAGCACATTCTGGTGCGTCTGAATGTGATCTTTGTGGAAAGCCTGAGTCTGAGCTTGATTGTGATTGGTTTATTGTTGCTGTTACTGGCATTAAGGCCTGCATTGCAGATCTGTCGGATAGCACAAAACCGTGGCTGGCAGGTGTTAATGGCGCTGATTGTCTTCTTTATCTGTGGTTATCTGGCCTTTGCCTATCAGGTTTATCGCACTGCAAATAACTCGCCTTTGGTGCTGGGGCTTTCGGTGATACTTATGCTAGGGGCTGTGTTTGTGATTGTGGTTGTTACGCTTAGCCGCTCCAGCTTGCAACAGCTTAAAGATGTAGCGCAAAGTGAGCGCCACCAGGCGCGGCACGACTCACTCACTCAGCTAGAGAATCGCCAGCAGTGCATTAGTCATATTGAACGGCGTATTTCACAGGGTAGGGCCTTTAGCGTCTTGCTCATGGATATCAATAATTTCAAACAGATCAATGATGCGCTTGGCCATTTTTTTGGCGATAAGGTACTGATTGCCTTTGCAAAGCGTATGCGTTCATCCATTGCAAGCGACAGCCGGGTGTTCAGAATGGGCGGCGATGAGTTTGTGGTTGTGACCGATGCTGCCAATGAAACCGCCTTATTTGCATTCAATAATGGGTTGCTTAAAGCGTTCAATGATGGATTGGTGATTGAGGATGTCCATGTTGATGTGCTTTACAGTGCGGGAGCACGTGTCTTTTGTTCCGAGCAAAAACCCTCTGTGACTGAATTGCTCAAACACGCAGACATAGCCATGTATGCAGCTAAGCACAGCCGACAGAGCTTGGTGATATTTGATCAGGCCTTGCATGATGGCGTAGAAGCGGAATTTGAGTTGTTTTCTGCGCTCAAAACAGCGATCAATACCAATCAGCTCAGTGTGTTTTATCAGCCGCTGGTATGCGGCCATAACAACGAAGTCCATGGGCTGGAGGCTTTGCTGCGCTGGCGCGATGCATCAGGCACCTTTATCAGCCCGATGACCTTTATTCCTATTGCAGAGAAAAATAACTATATCAAGCAGATAAGCGCCTTTGTGATTGAGCAGGTATTCGCACAGCTGCATGAGTTTTTGGTTATAGAGCCTGCTGTAACGGTCCACATAAACTTGTCTAGCCAGGATTTTCAGGGTCGCTATTTGATCAATCAACTGGTTGAGCTACAAACAAAATATGATGTTCAGCCTAGTCGGATAGTGTTTGAGCTAACCGAGAGCATGGTGATGCTTGATGTTGAGCAGGCCAAATATATGATAGGTGTTTTAATTGATATGGGGTTTGCGGTGAGCATTGATGACTTTGGCACCGGGTTTTCGTCTTTTTCAATGCTCAGGGAGCTGCCCATTTCGCAAATTAAAATTGATCGCTCATTCATCAGCGCCTGCCTGGACAGCGACAAAGATCAGGCAATCGTCGAGACGACGATATACCTGGCTAACCGGCTGGGTTGCTCGGTGGTAGCAGAAGGAGTAGAGGACAGTAAAACGGCTGCTTATCTTAATGCTAAGGGATGTCATTATTTGCAGGGCTATTACATCAGTGAAGCGCTGGAGCCAGACAGTGCCAAGCATTGGTTGCACTCTCACCGTATGGTTAAAAAAGTACTTAAACGTTAATACATACAGTTTTGTTGATTACAAATCGAATCAGCGCCGCAGTACAAAGCTGACCTGTTGCTGAACCTGTATTATTTTCATACATTTTTTCACACATTCACGCCGATTTTAGCGCTACATTAGGTGGTACACACCTGCAACTCTGAGCGCTTCGCCAGAGCAGGACCCGGACGTCAATTTAGTAAACTATCAAGGAGCGAACGTGAACAAGTTATTTGCCGGACTTTTTCTACTGCTGTTTTCATCAATGACTTTGGCTTCTAAGGCGCCACTGGCGCTTATCAATGAAGTGGGAGAAACACTGTTTTCGGACATAAAACAAATCAATCAGGACGGCAATGCCAGTCCTGTAGAGATGCGTAAGTTAGTCAGGACGCATCTGATGTCGCACATTGATATCCGATTCGTGTCGTACAAGCTGCTGGGTAAACATATCAAGGGGCTGACAAAGCCGCAGGCACTGGCGTTTATCTCGGCGGTTGAACATTATCTGGAAGTCAGTTATGCCAGTGCTTTGATGCAATACAAAGGGCAGCAAGTCATATTTGAAGCTTTGCCAACGAGCAAAGAAAGTAAATACGCCACAGTAAAGGCCGTTGTCAGACAGCCTGCCGGTCCGGATATCGACATACACTTTAAGTTTCGCAAAAGCAAAAAAGGTGAGTGGCGGGTATACGACCTGGTCGCCGAGGGCATTTCGTTACTGAGTGCAAAGCAAAAAGAAATAGCGGCGCGGATCTCACAAGTGGGTTTGACACAGGTAACTGCGGAGCTGAACGCTAAAAGCTAGAAGAGTGGCCTGTTCAGACCACTGTCATAGGAACCTGCTTTTAGAAATTCCTTGGGGAGAGAAATTCACCACTGTTAATCTCTTCCCAGGTTTTCGCCGCCAGGGTATCCAGCGAGTCCAGATCTTTGCCGCTGGCAGAAAGCTTATGTTCAACCGGCAGGATATCAATATCCTCAAAGCCAGATAATTGCGCCACTCGGGCGAATGTATAAGCGTGCTTATATTTTTGCTGTTTGTAAAAAATACTGACGAGGCTTGCGTACACTTCCGGGTCCGGCGTTTCACCGGCTTTATTGAGCTCTAAAACGCGATACAGAATATCTATGGTTTTGTCATCATCAATTTTGGCGTAGAAAGTTGCCAGAAACAGCTGTATTTCGCTGTCACTTTTTACGTTTTCCTGATCCTGCATGTTAAGCAATTTGTTTAGCGCCATGCGGTTATTGCGTCTGGACCAATGGTAGTAGAGTAAGCCTGGATGCTCTGTGTCAATCGTATCCTGGTAGATCCGGGTCATTTCTTTCAGGCTGGTCAGATGGCCTTCAACCCGCGACGTGGTTTTTTCTTTTAATTTGATATGTTCAATTTTTGAGGCCAGCGACACACACTCGTTATATTTTTCAAAATTTTTCAGCAAGGTGTATCGGTTGTCATCAGTGGGCGCTTTGTATTCATGATAACGCGCAAATATCACCTCTGCGCGTTGCTCTTTACAATGACTATCTTTATTGAGATCTTCACAAAACCCAGGAGTCTCTGTGCAGATTTTATTCAGTGTGATTGTGTCGTCGCAGCCACTGAGCAACGCTGACGTAACACACAGGCCTGATATTAGCCACCACCTCATTGTTATACTTACTCCAAGTCTTTGTTGTTGCGCTCGTATAGTACCAATTTCGACAATTCTGGCCACCCTTTATTTACTTCAAGTGTAGCAAGGGATAGCGTGCCTGACAGCCTCATGGCGAATATCTTAGGGAAGAGAACAGAAATTGGACGGATCGGGTCTGGAATTAACTGTGCAGTTAATTTTACAGCAACAATTGTCAGTAAATGGTGGAGAATCAGCGCCATTTAAATTAAAATGTCGCTGCCTTGGGACCTGCTGACTCTCAAATTATGCAATACATCAGGCTCCGTTAGGCTATCCGTTCAAAAATTGTTTATTAGGCAGAAAAAATGACCTCATCTCACGAGCAAGAATATCAAAACAGCTGGCAAGAACGTCAAGACTACGCAGAAAGCATGCAACCGATCATCGGTCGTTTGTATCGTAACCTGGGTGTAGAAATTGCGGTTTATGGCCGTCCTCTTGTAAACACCAGCACTATCGATGTTATTAAAGCCCATAAAACAGTCGCACGTTTTGAAGAGACTAAACTGCGTCTGCGCGAAAGCTTCCCATTTTTGGAAGTGATCAGCAAAATGGAACTGGCGCCTGGCCGTGTTGACTTAGGTAAACTGGCGTATGCCTACATTTATAAAAACGCAGGCGAAGGCCGTTCGATTGAGGAATACCTCAATGCAGAGCTTGCTGAACTGCTAAACACAGGCAAGCGTCCGGCCCCTCGCGACGTTGTTCTGTATGGTTTTGGCCGTATCGGTCGTCTGTTAGCGCGTTTGTTGATCGAACGTGGCGGTTCTCACGCTGACCTGCGCTTACGTGCAATTGTGGTACGTGGTGGTCGCGATGGTGACCTTGAAAAACGCGCAAGCTTGCTGCGTCGCGACTCAATTCATGGTCCATTCAACGGTTCCATCACTGTTGACCATGAAAAAGGCGCTATCAAAGCAAATGGTAACTACATTCAGGTTATCTACGCGAATTCTCCGGAAGAAGTGGATTACACTCAGTACGGTATTGAAAATGCACTGGTTGTAGACAACACAGGTGTATGGAAAGACGAAGATGGTCTGGGTAAACACCTGCAATCAAAAGGCGCGTCTAAAGTACTTCTTACAGCACCTGCAAAAGGCGACATCAAGAATGTGGTTTACGGTGTTAACAACGCTGACATTCTGTCTGAAGACAAAATTGTGTCTGCAGCAAGCTGTACGACTAACGCCATTACGCCTGTACTGAAAGCTCTGAACGACAAGTTTGGTATCAAAAATGGTCACGTTGAAACGGTTCACTCGTACACCAACGACCAAAACCTGATCGACAACTATCACAAAGCTGAGCGTCGTGGTCGCAGTGCGGCACTGAACATGGTTATTACTTCTACAGGTGCAGCAAAAGCCGTCGCAAAAGCCCTGCCAGAGCTTGCCGGTAAACTAACGGGTAACGCTATCCGTGTTCCTACGCCAAACGTATCTATGGCTATTTTGAACCTGAACCTGAACGCTGAAACAACCGCAGAAGAATTGAACGAGTTCCTGCGTGAGACATCATTGCATTCAGAGCTTCGCGATCAGATCGACTACACAGCGTCGACTGAAATTGTATCAACTGACCTGGTTGGTAGCCGCTACGCTGGCGTGGTTGACTCACAAGCAACCATCGTTGACGGTGACCGTGTTGTACTTTATGTATGGTACGATAACGAGTTTGGCTACAGCTGCCAGGTTGTACGTGTAATGCGTGACATGGCTGAGGTACAATTCCCAAGCCTGCCGCGTTAATTCTCGGTTTGTCTAAAAAAGCCAGCGATTGCTGGCTTTTTTTGTTTTTGTCTCGCACCAGGTGTGTTAGGCTTGCAGCTGATTTATTGCTACAAATCACTAACAAAAATCATCAAGGTTAAAACAAAGTTCCTTGACTGTGTACTGCGCTGTTAAGCGCTTTGCACATAACATCTGGCGCAGTGAGATGGTTTTTTTATTTAGGGTATATGATGAAGATCACCAGTAATTTTGACAGCGGAAATATCAAAGTAATTTCTGCTGAGGCTCCACTAGACATTCAGCTGGAAATTAACCACGATAACGAATCCGAATTTTTTCAATGGTTTCACTTTCGTCTTGAATCGACGCCATTTGTAGAACACAAACTCCATATTAACAATCTGCAAAACTCGGCCTACCCTGAAGGCTGGGATGACTATCAGGCCGTTGCCTCTTATGACAGACAAACCTGGTTCCGCGTGCCAAGCAGCTATCAGGATGGCCAGCTGGTGATCGACTTTGAACCTGAGTGTCACCACACCTATTTTGCATATTTTGCACCGTACAGCTACGAGCGTCACCTGGATCTGGTTTACTGGGCACAAAGCCATGATGCGTGCCGAGTTGAAACCCTGGGTGAAACCTTAGATGGTCGTGATATCAGCCTGTTGTGTGTCGGCGAGCCGGGCGATGAAAAGAAAAAAATCTGGATCACTGCACGCCAACATCCGGGCGAAACCATGGCAGAGTGGTTTGTTGAAGGCCTGCTGCACAAACTGCTGGACGACGAAGATCCGCATGCCGCTGCGCTGTTGTCGAAAGCGGTGTTCTACATTGTGCCAAATATGAACCCGGATGGCAGCGTGCGCGGTCATTTGCGTACTAACGCCAAAGGCGTAAACCTGAATCGTGAGTGGCAAACGCCATCACTCGAAAACTCACCAGAAGTTTATCATGTGCTGAATAAGATGCATGAAACTGGCCTGGACTTGTACCTAGACATCCATGGTGATGAAGCGTTGCCATATAACTTTGTGGCCGGCAGTGAAGGCATTCCAAGTTATGATGAGCGCCTGGCCTCGCTGGAAGAGCAATTCAAACAGGCCTTGCTGACCATCACACCTGAGTTTCAGGACGAGTTTGGTTACCCGAAAGATGAGCCTGGCCAGGCAAACCTGACGGTCGCATCTTGTGCTGTGGGTGAAGCGTTTAAAGCGCTGGCTTATACCATCGAGATGCCATTTAAAGACAATGCAAATTTACCTGATCCACACTATGGCTGGTCTGATCGCCGTTCATATCAGTTTGGTCAGGATACCTTAGCCGCCATCGTCAATGTGGTGGACAATCTGAGATAATCATAGTCACAGGCAACCTTATCGGTTGCCTGTTGCATATAATAACAACGAAAAAGAGGAAGAGTCGTGGACGCGTTAGGAAGTTTTCTGGATAGTCTGGATGCCTTGTTAGGGGGCTCCTGGTGGTTCCCTTATGTATTACTTGGGGTGGGTCTGTTTTTTACACTGTATTTAAAATTCCCACAGATCCGATATTTCAAACATGCCTGCAAAATTGTCACTGGTAAATACGACAAGAAAAGCCACGAGGGTGACACTACGCATTTCCAGGCGCTGTCGACCGCTCTGTCGGGGACGGTTGGTACCGGTAATATCGGTGGTGTGGCATTAGCTATTTCAATTGGTGGTCCGGCTGCCTTGTTCTGGATGTGGATGACCGCATTCTTTGGTATGACCACCAAGTTTGTTGAGGTGACCTTATCTCATAAGTACCGTACTAAAGCAGAAGACGGTACGATGGCAGGTGGCCCCATGTACTACATGGACCGTCGTCTAAACATGAAGTGGCTGGCGGTGTTGTTTGCGATTGCAACCGTCATCAGTTCATTCGGCACGGGTAGTTTGCCGCAGATCAACAACATCGCTCAGGGTATGGAAGCCACGTTTAATATTGAGCCTATTGTCACCGGTGCGGTGCTATCTATTTTACTTGCCTTGGTTATTCTCGGTGGTATCAAGCGTATTGCTGCAATTACCTCTCGGATTGTGCCTCTGATGGCGGCTGTATACATTATCGGCGCGCTGGCCGTTATTTTGTATAACGCTGAAAACATTATCCCGTCTTTTGCCGCCGTATTTACCAACGCATTTAGCGGCTCGGCTGCGGTCGGTGGTTTTCTGGGCGCCTCCTTTGCTTATGCCTTTAACCGAGGTGTAAACCGAGGCTTATTCTCAAACGAAGCGGGTCAGGGTTCAGCACCGATTGCACACGCGTCAGCTAAAGCAGACGAGCCGGTATCTGAAGGTATGGTGTCTATCCTTGAGCCTTTCATTGATACCATAGTGATCTGTACGCTGACCGGTTTGGTTATCTTGTCGTCGGGTGTTTGGACTGAGAAATTCGAAACAACCTTTGAGCGTTCGTCAATGACCATAGTGCATGGCAACTATGTTGAATCGAATGACAGCGATCGCGAAGAATTATACAAATACCTCAATGGCATCGACGGGCATAGTGTTGAGGCATACAGCGGTAACATCCGCGTTGTTGAAGGTGTTGCGGTGAATAAAGACTTTACGGTGATCCACTCGCGCTCAATTGGTGAAGATATTCGTTTTGGTATCACAGCAAAACATCGTTATACCGGGACTGTCGAAGTGGATAAGGGTATGCTGGTTGACAACAGTATCAGCATCAAAGGTAAATCTCTGGTGCACTCTGCTGAGTTGACAACCAAAGCATTTACCCGAGGCTTTTTCGGTGACAATGGACAGTATATCGTGTCGATTGGTCTGCTGCTGTTTGCATTCTCTACTGCGATTGCCTGGTCGTATTATGGCGACCGTGCGATGACCTATCTACTCGGCTCTCGTTCTGTTATGCCTTATCGGGTGTTCTATGTGGCGGGCTTCTTCTGGGCATCGTTTGCGGACACAACTCTGATCTGGAAGCTTGCAGCAGTGGGTATCGTAGTGATGACATTACCCAACCTGTTCGGGATCATGTTACTGCGTAAGGAAATGAAAGACTCTGTTGATGAGTATTGGGACAAGTTCGATAAAGAGCAGAAGCAGTCAGAAGGAAATACTGAGGTACAAAAAGACAATTCAATGCATTTCCAAAAAGACAAACCTTAATAAACCAAGTAGAATAGGGCGCCACATGGCGCCTTATTTTTTGGTCTTACTCTTTATGAAGCAGTCGTACCACAGGGGCTTATTGTTACGTGCATCTCCAGTTGGCGTATGCCCAAACTAAGTGACAATAAGCACACAGGTATCAGCACTCTAAAGATGGCCGGCGTGTAAATGCTAGTTTTTCGTTAGGAGTCACTCGAGTATGGCAATTGCCCAATGCCCTAGTTGTAACAAGCCCATTTCTTCTAAGCACAAAACCTGCCCACATTGTCATTTTGATGTCGCGAATATGGATGAGGAATCGCTGCACAGAGAAACCGTTCGCAGACGAATCAAGAAACAGCAAAAGATTATGAACTATTCATTCCTGGCGCTGATCTTGTTTCTGGGTGGGTTCTTATATCTTTACTGGCAGCAGCCAGTTGAAGGGACGTGGGAAATGTTGGCAGCCAAAGGCGCAATTGGTGTCGGCCTGGTCTGGTATTTGGTCAACCGAGTGATTTTAGTGGTACTGAAAAAGAAAAAGTGAACATGAATATAGACAGTTTAGTTAAAAACATAACGCCGGAACTTTATGAACGATTGCAATATGGCGCTGCTACCGGACGCTGGCCGGATGGCACCGAGTTGAGCGTTGCACAAAAAGAACAAACCGTTCAGTTGGTCATGTTATATCAGGCAAAAGTTGCCAAAAGTACGGAGCAGTTCACCATTAACGCGCAAGGCGAAATGGTGCAAAAGTCAAAGCGCGAGTTGCAACAAGAATTTAAAGCAGAAAATGAAATAGCCAGGTTTAGCGAAAATGATCTTTAAAAACCTTTTTACCCCTAAATGGAAGCACCCAAAAGCACAGGTGCGATTAGCCGCTGTGGACAAACTGGACACAAGTAAAGATGCTGAGGTGTTGCACACTTTGGCTTTGGAAGATGACTCAAGTCAGATCAGAAAGAAAGTATTGGATAAAATTAATGATCTGAGTTTGTGGTGGAAGGTATATAAGCAGGATCAAGAGCTCAAAGAGCTGGCCGAGCAGCATATCTCTCAGGCAGTGTTATCGGGCTCAGGGTCGTTAAGCCAGGAGATCCGTGATGAGTATATTGACCGTTACGCACCAGCAAAAACACTCGAGAAAGTCGCTTTCAGTGATATTGCTAACGAGCAAAAAGCAAAACTGCTCAAGCGTCTTGCCAATGCAAAGCTGATTGAAAAAGCATTTAAAGAGGGTGGTGAGCCGTTACAAGTGCAGTTACTTCCCCTGATAGCTCAGTATCAGCTTGAAAAGGCAGTACTTAAATCAGCCTCTGGCGAGGCGCGTGCAGCACTTGAGAAAACACTGGAGCAGCAACGCCTGAGCCAGATTATGCCGGCACAGGTTGCTCAGGAGGCCAAACTGGTTTTGGCCAAACTCAACGCACTACGTGACAAACAGGATTATCAGGTTGTTGCGAGCCAGGCGGATGCTCTCGAAGCACAATGGCAGGCACTGGAAGTGCAGTGGCTGAACGAAGAAGCGCAGCAAACTAACCAGGCTAAGTTTGAATCAATCTCGGCAAAGCTGAACAAACATCGTGAGGCCTTGCAACGTGCGTTTGAACAGGCGCAGCAACAAGCTGAACAAGTACAAGCGAAAGCGAAAGCAGTAAGTGCGTTTGAAGCTGGGTATGAGGCGCTACAGCAGGCACTTTCTAATGCGGTGGCAGCGCTGGACCTGACTGTTCAGGATCCGCTGCATGCACAGCTAAACCAGCTGAAAGGCGACATCGAAGCGTCCGAATACCGGACTGAGTCTGCATTACAGGCGCTGCTAGATAAGCTGCGTGACAGTGCCAGACAGCTTGAGAGTTTACCTGAGCTTGTCAGCGCAAAGGAACAGTTTGATTCGGCGCTAAAGGCACTTGCTGACGTTGCACCCAGTGAAGAGCTTGCGCAGTTTGATGCCGTTATGGCGCAGCAAAAACAAGCCTATCAGCATGCTCACGCGCAACTGCGTCGTTTGCCTGTTGCACTGAAAAAGCAGGCTTCAGAGCAACTTAAAGAAGCCAGTAATCAGTTCAATCAAACTATGAAACCTCTGATTGATGGGCAGGAGAAACACCTTAAAGAAGCGCGTAAAAAAGCAAGAGATGTGCAGCGACTGCTGGATCAGGGTCGTTTCAATGTGGCCTTTGGTGTATTCAATGGCTTTATTGAAAGCTATGAGCTGCTGAGCGAAGGGTACAAACAGCATCTGGCAAAACAGCACAGTACTTTGAGTGAAGCACTTACGGAATTAAAAGACTGGCAAAAATACGCATCTCAGCCAAAACGTGCTGAATTGTTGCAACAGCTGGATGAGATGCTGACAGAGCAAGAGGTCGATCCTAAAGCCCGTGCAGCACAGGTAAAACTATTACGCGTGCGCTGGAACGAACTGGGACGAGTTGAAAGCGAAGAAGAAAAAGCACAGGCTACGCAGTTTGATGAGAAAATCGAGCTATTATTTGCCCCTTGCCGTGCGTATTTTGCAGAGCAAGATGCGCAGCGTCAGAAAATCATTGAGCAGCGCGAGGCATTGGTTGAGCAAATGACTGAGTTGCTGAACCAGGCGCAATCTGCTGAGCCGGACTGGCGTCAGGTTGAAAGTGCGTTCAATCGTATTAACAAACAATGGCGCGGTGCAGGTAGCCTGGATGCAGCGACCTATCAGGCACTGAATGCGCGTTATCGCACTGCCTACACTCAGGTCAATGAGTTGTTGAAATCGCGTCACCAGGCCAATGCACAGTTAAAGCAGCAACTGGTGAATGAAGCACAGGCTCAGCTTGAGCTTGAAGACGTTATGCAAGCCTGCGATACCCTGAAAAATCTGCAAAAGCGTTGGCAGGAAATTGGCTTTGCTGGTACCAAACAGGAGCACACATTGTGGCAGGAGTTCAGAAAGCACAATGACGCAGTGTTTGGTAAGCGTCAGGCGCAACAGAACGCGGAGCGTGAGCAGGCCCAGGCGCAAGAAACGCAGCAGCGTCAGTTGCTGGCTGAGCTGGATAGTCAAATGATCGATGCGAAAACGCAGTCAGAGCTGATATCGGTTAAAGAAGCGGTGCTTGCAACAGACGTGATCGGCACACTGAAAAAGACCAAGCAACAGTTGCTGGAGCAAGTGGAAGCCAAGCTTAATGAGCTTTTTTCTGCCCAGAGCCGTGAAAAGTTCAATGAGCTGGTAGAGGCTGTGCGCGCAGGTGATACACCACCGAGTTGCTGGCTAACCGGTAATGACTCAGAGCTTTCTGCTGAGCAGTTGTTATTACGTCTTGAAGTAATGACCAACAATGACTCACCGCAAGCCTTACAGCAAGACAGAATGGCTCAGCAGGTAGCGCTGCTTGAAGCGAAACTTCAGGGCGGCGCACAAACGCTGGAGTACTATCTTAATTGCTACCTGTCGCAAGTGGTTAACGACAGCGAGCAGGTTGACAAGGAGCGCCTGATTAAGGTGTTAACCGCTTAACTGTATAAGTCAGAAAAAGCGCCGCAAGGCGCTTTTTTTATGCTTTCACTAATGAAATAGCTGCTGCAGCGCCTCGTCGAGGTTGGGGTAACGAAAACGATAGTTCGCTTTGAGTGCACGCCGGGGGAGTACGCGCTGACCATAGATAAGTAACTCAGACATCTCGCCGAACAGAGCTTTGAGAACAAACTCTGGCATGGTTAGCATGGCGGGGCGTCTCAACGTCAGTGCCAGTCGCTCGGCAAATTCCTTGTTAGACACCGGGGCCGGTGCGGTGGCGTTAAACACGCCGGATAAGTCCTGATGCTTGACCAGAAACAGCAGCAGCTGCACCATATCGTCGATGTGGATCCAGGACATCATTTGTTTTCCACTGGCCATAGGTCCACCCATGCCAAACTGAAAGGCTGGTAGCATTTTTTTCAACGCGCCTCCCTGTCTGGACAACACCACGCCAGTTCTGACAATACACACCCGGGTTTGTTCACTGTGGGCTAAATTGGCTTTCGCTTCCCAGTCTTTACACAGCTGATGGCTAAATTCCGGGTAGGGGTCGTTGAAGTCTTCATCGACTTTAACGGTGGCAGGCTGCCTGCCATAGTAGCCAATGGCACTGCCTGAAATGAAGGTATGAGGCGGCGAGTCACACGCACGGATCCGGTTACTTATCTCCTCAGTCAGTGTAATGCGGCTATCCATGATCCGTGCCTTTTGTTTCTCGGTCCAGCGTTTGTCTGCAATGGGCTCACCTGCCAGGTTTATAATCACATCCAGGTCGTTAAAGTTGACCAGGTCCAGATCATCGACGGCTTCAATTTTACTGTCCAGCACACGCCCGGCTTTGGAGATATTGCGTGTTAGCGCCACAATCTTGTGTTTATTGATAAGAAACTTGCACAGCTCTGAGCCGATGAGCCCGGTAGCACCTGTAATTAATACCTTCATGTATAATCCATTTTTAATAATTTAGTGTTTATACTCAGCGTATTGCATTGTCGATCAATTTGTTAGTTCCGCGTGCTTTGATAAAAATTTCCGTTACAATGAAGCCGCCGGGCTAGTGTTTTTTATTGATGCGTTGATCGCCGCAGCCCGGCGCCATACCCGGTTTTGCAAAGTTAATGTAAGGAAAAGTCGTGTCATCATTGTCTGGGATCACTAAAAGTTTAGTCGTTATCGCGTCATTGTTCATTGTTTTAGCCGGAATAAAACTGGCCAACGAAATCGTTGTTCCTTTTGTTTTAGCGGCCTTTATTGCCATTATTTGCAATCCACTGTTAAAGTTTTTTGCAAATTATCGCATCCCAAAAGGGCTGGCAATTGTGCTGATCATTATGCTGGTGATGCTAATGGGTATGAGCCTGACGGGTCTGGTTGGCCAATCACTGAACGACTTTTCCAGCCAGCTACCACAATACAGAGAAGCGCTGCGCAGCAAGTTTATCTGGTTTGTCGACATGGCGGCCGAGTACAATATTTTGATTGATAAACAACAGCTGATCGCTTTGTTTGATCCGGGCAAAATGATTGATGTTGCAACCAATATGCTGGCCGGATTTGGTGGCGTAATGGCGAACATCTTTTTGATCCTGCTGACTGTGGTATTTATGCTGTTTGAAGCACCGATGATCAGCACTAAAGTGCACCTTGCGCTGGACGACCCGGATATGAAAATGAAGCAGATTGATCGCTTTTTGGATTCGATAAACAGTTATCTGGCGATAAAAACCCTGGTCTCATTGGCAACAGGCGTGATAGCCGCGAGCTTTTTGTGGATACTGGATGTGGATTACTTCGTGCTGTGGGGCGTGTTTGCCTTTTTGCTTAATTATATTCCCAATATCGGTTCTATTATTGCCGCTGTGCCCCCGGTGTTGTTGGCACTGGTGACACATAGCCCTGTGGTCAGTGCAATTGTCGCCGCTGGGTATGTCTGCATTAATACTGTAATGGGTAATATCATTGAACCACGCTTTATGGGCAGAGGCTTAGGTCTGAGTACCCTTGTGGTGTTCCTGTCTCTAATTTTCTGGGGCTGGCTGTTGGGCACTGTGGGCATGTTGCTATCTGTGCCGCTGACCATGGTGGTTAAAATTGCTTTGGAGAATAGCGAAGACGGACGCTGGTTGGCCACAATGCTCGGTGGAGAAGAGCAGCAACAGGCCAGATGATCATTTCATCTGGCACTGACTGCACGGTTACGGTATTGACCTACTGAACCAGAAAGTCGGCCTGTAGCTCCACAGTGTGCTGCTTGATAAACTCAATTTTACAGCGCTTGTATACCTTAGCGGCCAAGGTGGCATTGGGCATTTGTTTAAGGTAGCGCCAGCGACAGGCATCTTCCATGTATCTTTCCTGATTGATAAAACTGCGCTGAATAATAGGCAGTAGCTGGGAGTTGCCGGTTTCTTTTTGCAGATTTTCGGTGTCCATCACCAGCTTTGTTATCCAGGTCTTTCGTTCACGTTCCAGCAGCTCAATATTGCCATCGAGACACATCAGATAGCGTTTGGCTTTTTCGGGATGATCTGAGTTGAGGTGGGCACAGTCTTGCAATGCCAGCCTTGCAGCTTGTGCAGACATACTGAATGCTAAAAGTGATACTAAACACAGTACTCTATTGGTTTTGTTCATAACTAAATTCTATTGTGAACTGGGCACCGCCCAGCTGGCTGTAATCTATGTCTATGCTTCCGTGATAGGAAGAAACAAGGTCGGATACAATCGCCATACCTACGCCATGGCCACTTTCATACGTGTCCAGGCGTGTACCACGTTGCAGCAGGGTACTTCTGTTTTGCTCCGGGATCCCCGGACCATCGTCGCTGATAATAAACCGAACGCCTTTGCTCTGATTATATTTCACTTCAATATCGACCTGTGAGCTACATGCTTTACAGGCATTGTCGATCAAATTACCCAAAATTTCCATTAAGTCGGTTTTGTCCCCTAAAAAAGCGGCTTCTTCCGGGCATTTGGCACTAAAGTTGATCTGCTTGTCGTGATAGACCTTAGTCATGGCATTGAGGATAGAGTCAACCACAGGTTGCACCTGAGTTTGCTTTTTCCAGGTATCAGAAGCGCCAGATGCTGCACGTTTTAGCTGGTGCTCAATCATGGCGTTAATGCGGTCTAGTTGCTCCTGAGCGTCGGCATTTTCTGCCAGTGGACTGGATTTTAATACCGCCAGCGGGGTTTTCAGTGCATGAGCAAGGTCGCTTAGTGAAGCGCGATAGCGCTCTTTTTGCCGTCTTTGCGAGTCCAGCAATAAGTTTAGGTCGGCTTTGATAGTGTTGAGTTCAACCGGGTAGAGGCCACTGATCTTATCGCTTTCGCCTGCTTCAACGGCTTTGATCTCTTTATCCAGCCTTTGCAGTGGACGGGCACTCCAGATAAAACCAAACGCCATGAGCGCGGCTATCATTACGCCCATTACCAGCATCCAGTTGACTAAGGTGTTGCGAAACTGCGCCATCTGCGCAACCAGCGCTGAGTTTTTCTTGAGTAAAATAAACTTGGCTTGTTGTGAGTGGCTGGCATTGCCCAGAATGACCGTCATGCTGAGTTGCCAGTATAATTCCTGATTGTATTCAACCCGCTCGAATTCGGCAGCACCTGCTTTGCTTTGTGAAATATCCGGTGTGACGGTCAGGTTCATGGCCGACTCAGAGTGCCAGACCAAGGCGTTTTGCTGATAGATAAGCGCATAGGTATCTGAATTGAGACGATTCAGTTCAGGTGCAAGAATGCTGTTGGGCATCTCCATGGTAACAAAGTCAACCTCAGAGATCAGCGAGTAGAGGTGGGCTTCCAGTGTTTTTTCCGTGGCGTCTACCAAAGTCGCGTAGTAGGCGCGACCGATTGAGAAAAACAGGGCAGGGAGGGCAATAATTAAAACAAAGACAAGGATAAATCCTTGCCTTATTTTAAGCGAAATTTGAGCGCGATTTACCACTGGTTCTTAAACCTATAGCCTCTGCCTCTAAGCGTTTCAACAGGGTTTAGTGTGCCATCCGGATCGAGTTTTTTCCTCAGTCGAAGGACAAACACTTCAATCACGTTGGAGTCCAGATCAAAGTCCTGATCATAAATATGTTCGGTCAGTTCTGACTTAGAAATCACTTTGTGCGGGTTGACCATCAGGTATTCGAGTACTTTGTACTCATAGGCGGTCAGTGTCAGTTCTCTGTCTTCTACCCATACTTGCTGAGAGCGCGTATGGATTTTAACCGGACCAATCGAAATTTCGGGGTTAGCTTGCCCGGCACTTCTGCGGATCAGCGCGTTACAGCGCGCGATTAACTCTTCGGTGTGGAACGGCTTGGTTAGATAGTCATCGGCACCGGCGTCCAGTCCTTCTACTTTTTCCTGCCAGCGGTCTCGGGCGGTCAGGATCAAGATAGGCAACTTGATCCCTTTTGCTCGTGCCTGACGGATGAGCTCGATACCGTCGAGTTTGGGTAAACCTAAGTCAACGACGGCTAAATCTAATGGGTACTCGGTTAAGTGAAAAAGACCATTTTCTCCATCGTGGCACAGATCAACACTGTACTTCTCTTTTTCCAGCGCGGTGCGCAGGTTTTCAGCCAGCTGAATATCATCTTCTATTACAAGAATTCGCATTGTTTAGTCCTTCTTCACTTCGCCCGTAACCTGGTGAACTTTTAAATCTATGATCCGACCGTCATCGAGTAAAATCCTCACTATATAGTATTCCCCTTGTTTGGAGATCTTGAGGGTTTTGCCCGAATACTTGTCGGTTGCAAGTTTAACTGCTTGCTTTTTGCTTATGGTATCTTGCTTCTCGGTGGCCTGTGCGGGTTGGAACGCCAGCACACAGCAAATTAACGTAGTAGCAAGACATCTTGGCAACTGCATTTATAAGCTCCACGGTTAGGGTTGCTTAACATCTTGTGGCACAGGCTATTGGAAAACGACTTAACCCATGCTGAACTTGTTAAGGCAATACTTTCTTGTATGGCTTGACGACACTATTGGCATACACGCCAGCGGCGATATAGGGGTCTTGTGACGCCCACTGCTCGGCTTGTGCCAGAGAATCAAACTCGGCGATCACCAGCGAGCCTGTAAAGCCAGCTTCACCCGGATCCGGGCTGTCGATAGCCGGTAGCGGACCCGCTGCGAATAAGCGTTGCTGTTGTGCAAGTTCATCCAGCCTGGCCAGGTGTGCCGGGCGCGCTGCCAGGCGCTTCTGCAAAGAGTTCTCAACATCCGTTGAATAGATCATATAAAGCATAGGGTGCAAAAAATTATTGTGTTATTTGCGCCTATCATAGACTGAACCGGCCCTGTGTGTAAATGCCACCACCACTGATGGATGAAGACAAATCTCACGGCGTGTATGTTTAACTTGTTATGAGTGCGTTGTGTAAGCGTGTAAAGGTGTGAGGTTTACGTCAATGGCCGAGCGGATTAGACGTTTATACTTGAAATGCCGTGCTGATGGCTGGTAGAGTCCATCGACTATTCTTACAAAATAATAATAAGGTTGTTCTTGTGAGCGCAAATCGTGAGCACTTCAGCTCGCGGCTGGGATTCATCCTCGCCGCAGCGGGTTCCGCAGTCGGGATTGGTAACCTGGTTGGGTTTCCCGTGTCTGCAACAAAAAATGGGGGCGGTGCTTTTCTGCTGACTTATGCCCTGTTTGTTATCTTTATCTGTTTGCCTGTCATGATGGCTGAGATGGCAATGGGCCGTAAGGCACAAAAAGACCCTTATGGTTCCTACAAATCGTTAACCCAGGGAGATAAAAAGTGGTCCCTGGCTGGCGCCATAGCGGTATTAACGCCGTTTATGATAGCGGTGTTCTACATGGTTATTACTGTGTGGATTTTCGGCTATCTGGTACAAACGGTGCTGGGGAATTTGGACATGCTGGCCAATCCTGGCCACTTTGATGCCTTTGTAAACCAGTACTCTATGTTCATCTACATGGTGTTCGTGGGCCTTATCGTCAATCTGATTTTGGTCGGTGGTGTTAAAGAGGGCATTGAGAAGGCCGCTAAATTCATGATGCCGGCTCTGTTTGTGCTGCTGCTTGGCCTGGTTGCCTACGTACTGACGCTAGACAATGCCATGGCCGGGGTGCGCTACTACCTGGTGCCGGATTTCTCTAAGATGAATGCCAGCGTGCTCAATGGTGCACTGTCACAGTCGTTCTTCTCGTTGTCACTGGGTATGGGTATTCTGATCACTTACGCGTCTTATATCTCGAAAAAAGATGACATTGTAGGCAGTTCAAAAATGGTCGCGATCACAGACTCGCTGGTTGCCTTCATTGCTGGTCTGATGGTATTACCCGCTATCTTTAGCTTTAACCCGGATACCGATCCGGCCAAGCTGAGTGATTCGTCTGTGTCTATGATATTTGTTTATCTGCCAAAACTGTTACTGGCACTGCAATCTGACATAGGCTATTTTGGCGCTTCTGCGGTTGCCGCGCTGTTTTTCCTGTTAGTGTTTTTCGCTGCAATTACTTCTTTGGTGTCGATTATTGAAGTACCTACCGCTGCGCTGATGGAAGAAAAATGCATTAGCCGTAAAAAGGCGCTGGGTGTGCTGGCACTGACAACCGGCGGATTGACGGTACTGTGTACTATGTCGTTTGGTATGGTCGGGTGGCTGACAGATTTTGTTAACTACGGTGGTGCCAGTCAGAGCATGTTTGCGCTGATCTCGGATGTGTTCTACGAGACCATTTTGCCATTCAATGGCTTGCTGGTGTGCTTGTTTGTGATGTATCGCTGGAAGAAGCACAACCTGTCTGAGGAGTTGGCTCAGGGGTCGCCCAATTATAAAGGCAGCTTGATGGAAAAGTATGTGAACTTTTCACTGTCGACCTTTATCCCCGTGATCCTTGCTGTGATCTTCGTGAACACAGTGACCACTAAGTTCTTCTCTTTTAGTCTGTTTGGTTTTTAATAGCCCCTGAAATACCTGACTCGGGCGTCACCTGTTGTGAACGCCCGAGTGCTAAAAAGTCACCCCCGAATCCAGATACTGCCCCAAACCCAGGGTAAACACCCAAAGCCCCCACAGGCTGTGCTCAAGCACACAGACCGCCAAAGAGCGGCTGTGGGCATAGGTATAGGCAAACAGCAATCCACCGACAAAGGACAGTGCAATCGCCACCCAGTTGTCGTATACACAATGTGCCAGCGCGAACACGGCGGCGCTCAGTACAACCCGGATGGTTTTTTTCGGCAAGATCCGTTTGTAGCGGTGGAAAAAATAACTGCGAAACACCAGCTCTTGTGGCAGCACCGATAAAATCGGATAGGCTATCATCAGGATCAACCAGTCACGGGTGGAGTTGAGCGGCATATCAAACCAGCTTTCCTGATTGACCAGGCCATAAAACATCGCAGAGAACAGCGCACCAATAAAAAAGGTTGAAAATAGCCGCCGCTTCACAGTTGAGAAGGTCCCCAGGCTGGTGAGGCGAAAACGTTTGAAGTGTGGATCGGTGAGTAACAAATATGTACACACAGCTGTGAGTATAATCAGGGCCGGGAATAACCAATTGGCGAGTTGATGGCGAAAAGCATAGGCAATAATGGGTAACAGAAAAAACACCAGGAATAGTTCGCACCAGCGATATTGGTTTGCGTTCAATGTAGCCTCTGGTATGTCTGACAACGTTAGCCTAACTATAGTCAAGGCTGTTCAACTCGGGTATGGCAGGACGCGGAAAACTTTGTTTGATTGACTTTTGCGACAGAACTCCTTAGCCTGCCGGGCTTTGTTGTATAAAGACGGATGCATGATGAATAAAAGTGAACTGGTTTCGGCCATGGCGGCCCACAGCGAATTGACTAAAAAAGACACGCAGGCTGCGCTGGGTAGTCTTTTAAAACTTATCACCAAACGTCTCTCTGAAGGGGATCAGGTCCAGCTCAATGGTATGGGCACCTTTACGCTGAGTTATCATCCGGCCAAGCCGGGCAGAAATCCCAGAACCGGGGAAGAGATCATGATTGAAGGGCAAAATAAGGTGTTGTTTAAGCCAGCCAAAGCCTTTAAGGATGCTCTGGCTGACTAAGTAAGGCTAAGACGACTTAGCGTGCCGTTGCCGCTTTCATATCGCGGACAAAAGCGCTCAGGGCCTGATACATAGCCGGTTTGTCATCCAGGTGCTGCTCAATGATTTTAACCACGGCAGAGCCTGAGATGGCACCCGCAGCGCCAGAGTCCAGCGCTGCTTTGACCTGCTCTGGCGTTGAGATACCAAAACCCAGTAAGGCAGGGGCCGCATGGTACTCGGTAAGCTTAGTGATGATTTCATCGGTTGGCATTTGCACCTGGCTTTCTGTGCCGGTTACCCCAGCGCGAGAAAGCAAGTAGGTATAGCCTCTGCCATAGCTGGCACATTCGCGCAAAGTATCATCGCTGGCGTTCGGTGTTGCGATAAAAATCGGCTCAATACCCGCATCTACCGCGGCTCTGCGGAACATTTTTGACTCATGCAAAGGCACGTCGGCAACTAAGACTGAATCGACGCCGGCTGCTTTGGCTTGCTGATAAAAAGCTTCCAGACCACGTGCAAAGATCAGGTTTGAGTAAAGCAGCAGTCCGATCGGCAAGTCAGGGTATTGCGCTCTGATGGCACTGATCACCTCAAAGCAATCTTCTGTATCTATGTTTTGCTCCAGTGCACGAATGTTCGCCGCCTGGATCACAGGGCCGTCTGCAATCGGATCAGAGAAAGGGATCCCCAGCTCCAGTGCATCCGCACCGCCTTCAATCAGGCTTTTGATGATTGCCAGACTGGTTTCTTTGTCCGGATCGCCAATCGTAACAAATGGCACAAACGCACCTTGCTGCTTGTCCTTCAGCTGCTTAAACATCTCATTGTAACGGCTCATAGCTCACCTCGCGCTTCTAATACCTGATGGACATGGGCTAAGTCTTTGTCGCCACGGCCACTTAAATTGATCACTATTACGGTGTCCTGCTCCTGTGCTTCTGCATATTTCAGGGCATAGGCCAGTGCATGGCTTGATTCCAGCGCGGGTATGATCCCTTCGTGCTTTGCCAGAGCCTGAAATGCAGCCAGCGCTTCATCGTCGGTCACTGCCACATACTGTGCGCGACCTGTTTCGTGCAGATAGGCGTGTTGCGGCCCAACAGCGGGGTAATCCAGACCTGCTGACACTGAGTAAGACTCTTCAATCTGGCCGTCCTGGTTCTGCATAATATAGGTATAGGCACCGTGCAAAATGCCCTTAGTGCCTTTACACAATGCCGCACCATGTTCTTCTGTATCCAGACCTTTGCCCGCAGGCTCGACACCAATGAGTTTCACGTCTTTTTCGTCAATAAAATCGGCGAACATACCAATCGCGTTGGAACCACCACCGACACAAGCCATCACCACATCCGGCAGTTTACCTTCGGCTTCAAGCACTTGTTGCTTAGCTTCTTCGCCGATCATTTTCTGAAACTCACGTACCAGCGTCGGGAAGGGGTGAGGGCCTGCTGCTGTACCTAGCAAATAGTGGGCGGTTTTGTAATTGGCTGACCAGTCGCGCATCGCTTCGTTAACGGCATCTTTTAATGTGCCAGAGCCCGCAGTGACCGGGATCACCTCGGCACCCATCAGGCGCATACGAAATACATTGGGTTGCTGACGCTCAACGTCTTTGGCACCCATGTATACACGACATTTCAGGCCGAGCAGGGCACAGGCCAGTGCCGTTGCAACACCGTGTTGTCCGGCGCCAGTCTCCGCGATGACTTCTGATTTACCCATACGTTTAGTGAGCAGCGCCTGGCCAAGCACCTGGTTGGTTTTGTGCGCGCCACCGTGAAGCAGATCTTCGCGTTTAAGGTACAACTTCACTTTCGGGTTTTTAACCAGGTTTCTGGTGAGCGTGAGCGGGGTCGGACGTCCGGCAAACTCATTCAGTAACTGATAAAACTCCTGCTGGAAAGCCGGATCTTTTTGCGCTTTGTTAAACTCCTGCTCAAGCTGCTTAAGTGCAGGAACTAGTAATTCAGGGACAAACATGCCACCAAAATCACCGTAATAACCTGTATTCATTGTTTCCACCTCAGTATTTACGAATTGTATTAAAAGCTGTATTGAGTTTGTCGGCGCACTTTTTACCCGGGCTGGTCTCGACGCCTGAGTTCAGGTCGAACCCGGCTGCGCCCAAGTACGAGGCCTGTGTCAGATTGTCTGCGTTTAGGCCACCTGCCAGCATAAAGCTGCCCGGCGTCTGGCTTAGTAACTGCCAGTCAAATGCCTGACCTGTGCCACCAAGTTGACCTTTGACTTTGGTGTCGTACAAATGTTTGTCGACGCCCTGTAAAGGTTCAGGCAAATGGTCGCTGATCCCCTGTGCTTTCCAGATCTGGCAGTTGACAGGTAACTGCTGGCGCAGCGCATCGACATAATCTTGTGATTCATTACCATGCAATTGTACTGCACTGAGTTTCAGAACCCGGACATTTTCAATCACCTGCTCAAGCGGGGCATCGACAAACACACCCACATAATTGAGCGGCGCGCTGTCTACGACCGCTTTGGCGCAGTCAATGTCAACATAACGGGGCGACTTGGGATAAAAAATCAGACCGCCGTACACTGCGCCTGCCTCATAAGCGGCAATGGCGTCCTGGCTGCGGGTCAGGCCACAGACCTTGTTTTCGCCCAGGATCAGCTTGCGACATGCGGTTTCCAGATCTTGTTCAGCCATTAATGAGCTGCCAACCAGAAAACCATTGCAAATGGGCGCCAAGCGTTTTACGTCTGCGTGGGTATAAATCCCAGACTCAGAGATCACAGTTTTATCTTCCGGGATCAATTTGCGCAAACGTTCGCTGGTTGCCAAGTCTGTACTTAAATCTCTGAGATTACGGTTGTTGATGCCAATAAGTTTGGCATCCAGCTTGAGGGCGCGATGAACCTCTTCCTCATTGCTGACTTCCGTCAGTACCGCCATATTCAGGCTGTGAGCCAAATCAGCTAAAACCTGGTAACGTGCGTCATCGAGTACTGATAACATCAGCAAAATGGCATCGCCACCGCTTACACGGGCCAGATACACCTGGTATTCATCAATAAAAAAGTCTTTACAGATAAGCGGCTGTGACACCTGAGTTCTGACATAGCTGAGATAATCAAAACTACCCTGGAAATACTTTTTGTCAGTCAGCACACTGATGCAGCTGGCGTAGCGGCCATAAACCGCGGTTATTTCGTCCAGGTCGAAGTGTTGACGGATCAGCCCTTTCGACGGCGAAGCTTTTTTACACTCCAGAATAAACTGAGTACCCGGACTGCTAAGCGCCGCGTAAAAATCGCGGTCGCTGGGGGTTATCTGCTCTATAAAACTGTCCAGCGGGTGCGCTTGCTTGCGTTGTGCCACTTCAACTTCTTTGTCAGCAACGATTTTCTCTAATACATTAGCCATTGCTCACCTCCACAATTTCGGCTAGTTTCTCGGCACAGCGGCCGGACGCCAGCATTTCTGCAACCTGAGCACTGGCTGATTTCAGGTCCGTTGCTTTGTCTGTCATGACCAGCAGCGCGGCGACGTTGGCGATGATGGCCGCATTGTGTGCTTCTTTGCCTTTGCCACTGAGAATATCCCGGGTTGCCTGGGCATTAAACTCAGGCGTGTCGCCAAAGATGGCCTCAAGCGGGTAGCGAGCCAGTCCAAAGTCTTCGGGCGTCAGTGTGTAGTCTCTCAGCTCGCCTTGATTAAGCTCTGTTACCAGAGTTTCGCCATGCAGTGCAATTTCATCACAGCCTGAGCCATGAACGACCATGGCGCGCTGGGTGCCGAGCTTTTGTAACGTCTCCGCCATTGGGCGACAAAGCTTAGGATCGTAAACACCCAGCAACTGCACCTGAGGCTGAGCCGGGTTGGCAAGCGGGCCGAGTATATTGAACAGGGTGCGGGTTTTGAGCTTAGTGCGCACTGGCATCGCATGTTTGACACCGGCGTGATAGTGCGGGGCAAACAAAAAGGTAAAGTTGGTTTGTTGCAAGCAGCGTGCACCCTGTATTGGGTCCATATCCAGGTTGATCCCCAGGGTTTTTAACAAGTCGGCAGAGCCGGATTTGCTGGATACGCTGCGGTTGCCATGTTTAACCATAGGAATACCGCAGGCGGCTGCAACAATCGCGGCTGTGGTACTGACATTGATGGTGTTGGTGCCATCACCACCGGTGCCACAACTGTCTGCACACAGCAAGCCCTGGGTGTCGAATGCCGTGGCATGGTCGCGCATCGCTTTTGCGGCGCCTGCGATTTCTTCGGCGGTTTCGCCCTTGATTTTCAGGGCGACCAGCGCGGCGGTAAGTTGTACCTCATCCAGCTGACCCTGCATAACGGCGCTAAAAAGGTCGGTGGCGGTGGCAAAATCCAGCGATTTTTGTTCAAGTAATAAATTCAAACTGTCCATGTCTACTCCTCACAAGTGAGATAGGCGATGCTTTGCTTGAGAAGCTGAGCACCGCATGGGGTTAAAATAGATTCCGGGTGAAACTGATACCCGATCACCTTATCGGTGGGGTGGTAAATTGCCATTGGAATATCTTCATAGTGTGCAATGATCTCAAGGCTATCAGGCACCTGAGTTGCCATTAACGAATGATAACGTGCAACCGGAAATGACTTGCCCAGCCCGTCAAAAACCGGGTGAGGCTTTACGCTGATATGAGACGATTTGCCATGTACCGTTTCACCAGCATGGCCTATGGTACCGCCGTAGCTTTGTGTCAGCGCCTGCTGGCCCAGGCAGATCCCCAGCATGGGATATTTGCCTTTGCACAGGTCAATCAGCTCCAGCAGGCAGCCCGCATCTTTTGGCGCGCCGGGACCGGGTGATAAAACCAGGATCAGCGGACCGCTTTCTTGCTGCATTTTGGCAAAAATCGTTCTGGCATCAAGGTGGTTTCGGTAAACAACCAGCTCGGCACCGAGCAGCGACAGTTCATCAACCAGGTTATAGGAGAAGGAGTCAAAGTTATCGAGAAAGTATATCTTGGGGATCATGACTGCGCTCCTGCATAAGTTGATTGAATGGCTTTGATCACCGCGCTGGCCTTGGCACGGGTTTCATCGGCTTCGGCTTGCGGATCGGAATCATAAACAACACCCGCACCTGCCTGTACCAGCGCCTGGCCATTTTTAACGAAGGCTGAGCGGATCACGATGCAGGAATCCATTGCGCCATCCCCGGTCAGATAACCAACGGCGCCACCGTAGCTGCCACGTCGTTGTTTTTCTGTGTGTCTGACCAATTCTGCCGCTTTGACTTTAGGTGCGCCGACTAAAGTACCCATATTCATACTGGCCTGATAGGCGTGCAGCGCGTCCAGATCCGGTTTGAGCTGACCGACTACTCGTGAAACCAGGTGCATAACCTGAGAGTAACGGTCTACTTTGAGCAATTCTTTGGCATGACGGGTGCCGGGTATGCTGATCCTGGCCACATCATTGCGGGCCAAATCGACTAACATCAAATGCTCGGCACGCTCTTTTTGGTCGTCTCTGAGCTCCAATTCGATGCGGCTGTCGAGATCCGGGTTGATACTGCCATCGGCAAACTTGCCGCGAGGTCGGGTGCCTGCAATAGGGTACACTTCAACCTGATTACTCTGCTCACAATATTTCAATGCCGATTCGGGAGAAGCGCCAAACAGAACAAAGTCTTCGTCGCGCATGTAAAACATGTAAGGGCTTGGGTTTTGTTGTTTCAGTGCTTTGTAGGCTGATAGTGGATCGGCGCAAGGTAAAGAGAAGGTACGCGAGGGCACCACCTGAAAAATGTCGCCATCGACAATGTGCTGCTTCAGTTTTACCACCTGCTCTATATAGGCCTCATCACTGATATCTACACTGATCTCACAGCGACCTGCCAGCGGACTTGGCGAGAATGACTCTAAAGCATCACATTGTTGATTGAGGACTTCAAGCTGGCGGCCGACTTCAAAACAGTTCGCATGAACGTCGGGGCCGTTGAACACATTGCCGATTAACTCAGTGGTTTGCGCCTGATGATCTATGATAAGCAAGGTCTCGGCCAGATAGAATACATAGTCCGGGCAGCTATTGGCGCCGTCCGGCACGTCAGGCAGTTGTTCAAAATTGGCCACCATGTCGTACGCAAACACCCCACCCAGAAACAGTGAAAACGGTGTGTCTGAGTTGCATTTGATGCGGTTGATACAGGTTCTGAGCGCGCTAAACGCGTTATCGGCCTTGAGCTTTGCATACTCGTCGAGATCGGCTGATGTATCCCGATAAGTAATGGTTAGCACTGAGTTATCCAGGGTTACGTCGCAGTTTTCTACTTCCTGTGCCAGATAGGGCAGCAGTTGCTCGCCGTTGTTAGACAGTGCCCGGACGATGACTTGCTTGCCCTGACATTCAAAGCGCAGTGCAGTATCAACCAGAATAATGCTTTTCACATTGTCTTTGGAGTCTATTTCTGCCGATTCCAGCAACAATGAGTTGGGCTTATCCAGCGCCGCGAACAAAGACAAGGGGCTGGCGATGTACTCTCGCCGTAACCGAATACTGGTTACTTCCCCGGGCTGTGTCGTTATATGACTAAAAATCACACCTCATTCCTCGTAATTTTCATAAATTTATCTAAAAAAAACCCCCGAAAGCGATTTGCTTGCGGGGGTCTGTGTATTAGGTACAAAGATGCCGTCCCGCTAATTCAGGCACCACCACCAAGACATAACTAGTAAAAGAGTTGTTATATTATTGATCACTATACAATATCTTTGAGAAAATTAAGTTACAAAAAAACCCGCGTGTTTAGCGCGGGTTTCGAAAATCTTGCATGCACAACGACTCACCCGCGAATTACGAGTGCCACCACCAAATATTGAAAGTTGTTTGTGTATTCATTTGTTAAGTCGTCGTTATGTAAATTTAGTGACCACAGTAAACCGCACTATGGGACAAAGTGTCAAGGTCAAATCGGAAAAAACTCCGCCAGTTCCCAAAAATGGTTATTTTGACCTAGCAGTTTGCAGAATTATCGCTGTTTAGTGTGTCAGATAACCCCCCGTGAAAGTAAACAACATGGTATAATAAAATCCGCAATTTTTTATAAGGTTATGAGAGTTTGATTAAATACGACTTGCACAGTCACAGTACTTTTTCGGATGGTCGTTTGGCGGTCAGTGACTTGCTGGAACGAGCAACCGAAAGAGGTGTGGACGTCCTTGCGATTACGGATCACGATACCACTGCGGGCCTGGCGCCCGCGCGTGACTATATCACTGATAAGCAACTGCCCTTGTCGCTTATCTCCGGGGTTGAAATCTCGACCAAATGGGAGAGCTTTGAAATACATATAGTCGGCCTGAATATAGATGAGTCGAATGATGCACTCAAAAATTTGCTTGCCAGTCAGCAGCAAAAACGCCGTGAGCGTGCCAAAGAAATTGGAGCACGGCTGGCCAAACGCGGGTTTGAAGGTATCTATGAGGAAGCACAATTACTTGCTGAAAACGCCGAAATTACCCGGGCCCATTTTGCTAAAGCGCTGGTAGAAAGAGGTGTTGCCAAAAATATTCAGGGCGTGTTTAAAAAGTATCTGGGCCGTAACAAAATCGGCTATGTGCCGAGTAGCTGGTGCACTATGAGCGAGGCCATCGAGGCCATACACAGTGCGGGTGGCGTGAGCGTGCTGGCCCATCCCGGACGCTATCAGATGTCGAATAAGTGGCTCAGAAAGTTACTCGGTGAGTATAGTGCTGCTGGTGGCAAGGCTATGGAAGTAGCACAACCACAACAGGCACCATCGGAGCGCCAGTTTCTGGGGCAGCTGAGCCGCGAATATAACTTGCTGGCCAGCCAGGGATCTGATTTTCATTATCCAACAAACTGGTTGGATCTTGGAAAAAATCTATACTTACCAAAAGATTGCCAAGGTGTTTGGCAGTTCTGGGGCGCGACAGAGGAGTGACAGCGTGAGCCAATTTTTTCATATTCATCCCGATAACCCACAGGGTCGTCTGATCCGCCAGGCCGTTGATATTATTCAGCAGGGCGGGGTTATTGTATACCCAACCGATTCTGGTTACGCGATTGGGTGCAGCCTGGGTAATAAACAGGCGAAGGAGCGTATAGAGCGTATTCGCGGTATTGAAAAACATCATAATTTTACCCTGATGTGCCGGGATTTATCTGAGTTGTCGACCTATGCGCGTGTCGATAACCAAATGTTTCGCATGATCAAAAATAATACGCCGGGTCCTTACACCTTTATTCTGAAAGGAACAAAAGAAGTGCCCAGACGTTTGCTCAATGAGAAGAAAAAAACCATCGGGATCCGGGTCACTGAGCATCCGATCACTGCCGCGTTATTAACGGAGTTGGGCGAGCCTTTAATGTCTTGTTCGTTGATATTGCCGGATGAGCAATTTACCGAGTCGGATCCGGATGATATTCGGCTGCGTCTCGAGAAGCATGTTGATCTCATCATTCATGGCGGATTTTTGATAGAGCAGGCGACGACTGTGATTGACATGTCAGATGATGAAGTGGTGATCCTGCGCCGTGGCTGTGGTGATACGGCCCCGTTTGAATAATCATGGCTGATCAAGGCGCTCAGCAAAAGCTGCCACTGGCGTTCTTAAATGGCGAGGCGGTGCTCGAAAAACCGGAGGACCTCTATATTCCTCCGGATGCGCTGGAAGTCATACTGGAGACGTTTGAAGGCCCGCTCGACCTGTTGCTGTATCTCATCAAGCGCCATAAGCTGGATATCCTTGAGTTACCAATACTGAGTATCACGCAGCAATACGTGCAGTATGTAGAGATGATGCAGGATATGCAGCTGGAGCTGGCTGGTGAATACCTGGTGATGGCCGCCTTACTGGCACAGATAAAGTCTCGTTTACTCTTGCCGGTGCATGAAAAGCTGGAGGACGAGGAAGATCCCCGTGCAGAATTGGTCAGACGACTTCAGGAATATGAGCAATTCAAAAAAGCGGCAGAAAACCTGGATCAGCTGCCTCGTGTCGATCGGGAGATTTTTGTCGCCCGTGCGCTGATGGAAGAAACAGACGCGCCACAGGCACAACTTCCGGATATAGATATGGCTGAGCTGCTGCTGGCATTGAGCGACGTAATGGCTCGGGCAAAAACGTTTGAGCACCACCAGATCAGTGCCGAAGCCTTATCGACGCGCGAGCGTATGGCGGCGATTTTGCAGTTTTTGTCGGCGCACCCTGAGCCGGTTGAGTTTTCCCGCTTGTTTACCTTGTCAGAGGGGCGCAGTGGGGTGGTCGTTACATTTATCGCAATGCTTGAGTTATTGAAAGAGCAGTTGATCGACTGTGTGCAGGTTGCCCCCGCTGCCGCACCGGCCAGCACAATTTATTTGTCATTAAAGCTACAAGAGTGACGCCGGCTCTGTCATAATACGCGGCTTTAGACTAGCCTTATCCTACTTGCATGAAACGCCGTATCAGTGATGAACAATTGGTTGAACTGGTTGAAGCAGCCATATTCGTTGCCGATAAGCCTTTATCCCGAAAGCAGCTGAAAGAAACCGTTTTACAGGACATTAATGTATCGGATGCCCGCCTCAGGCAGGCACTGGCAACTTTGAGTGAGCACTATCAGACGCGGGGCGTCAAACTGGTTGAAGTCGGCACCGGCTATCGTTTTCAGGCTTGTGCCAGTTTAAGCCCCTGGCTTAGCAACCTGTGGCAGGAAAAAGCACCTAAATACTCTCGGGCTACGCTCGAAACCCTGGCACTGATCGCTTATCGCCAGCCTATAACCAGAGGCGAGATTGAGCAGGTGCGGGGCGTGACGGTGAGCTCCAACATCATCAAAAGCTTGCTGGAGCGACAATGGATAAAGGTGGTGGGCTATAAAGAAGTGCCAGGCAAGCCGGCACTGTATGCAACAACCAAACAATTTTTAGACTACTTTTCGCTCAACGGGTTGGACATGCTCCCTGAGCTGCCACCCCAGCAGGGCGAGAAGCTAGATCAGATGTTAGATGATCCTTCTGTGAGAGAACCATCAGAATGAGTGAGAAGTTACAAAAAGTTTTAGCACGCGCCGGCGTTGGCTCGCGTCGTGAAATGGAAAAATACATCGAAAGCAACCGTGTCAGTGTTGACGGCAAGGTTGCTAAACTGGGTGATCGCGTAGAAGAAAACGCCGTCATTCGCGTCGATGGTCATATTGTTAAAGTGGAGCAACAGGAAGAGCGGATCTGCCGTGTCCTGATGTACCATAAACCTGAAGGTGAGCTGTGTACGCGTAAAGATCCGGAAGGCCGTCGTACTGTATTCGACCGTCTCCCGCGTATTGAAGGCGATCGCTGGATTGCCATTGGTCGACTGGATGTTAATACGTCAGGCTTGTTGCTGTTCACCAATGATGGTGAGCTGGCCAATCGCCTGATGCACCCTAAATATGAGGTGGAGCGTGAATATTCGGTGCGGGTATTTGGTGATGTAACCAACGAGCATCTGCGCAACCTGAAAAAAGGGGTTGAACTGGAAGACGGTCCGGCGAAATTCCTGAAGCTGGCACCACGCGGCGGCGAAGGCCTGAACAAGTGGTTTAACGTCACTTTGACTGAAGGCCGTAACCGCGAAGTGCGTCGTTTATGGCAGTCTCAGGAGCTAGAAGTATCACGTCTTATTCGTATCCGCTACGGCAAATTAGAGTTGGGCAAACGTCTGCCTCAGGGCGGCTGGGAAGAACTCAAGCTGGAAGATGTGAATTACCTTCGTAAATCTGTTGGTATGCGCCCGGAAACGCAAACTAAACTGTCTGTGATGCCTGAAAAGCGTAAAGACAAGCGTGCTAAGATAAACCGTATTCGTAAGGCGGTAAGCAAGCATAATCAGCGTCTCAAGCAAAGCAAACGTCGTTAAAACAGACACAAAAAAGCCGCTTTTCGCGGCTTTTTTAATGGCTTACTTAGGCTGGGCGTCCAGCGATTGGCCATTTACCTCTGCCGAGTCATCGGACATCAGATAAAGGTAAGTTGGCATCAAATCTTCAGGTGTTTTTAATTTATCTTTGTCTTCACCCGGGTAGGCCGTAGCGCGCATGCCAGTGCGCGTGGCTCCAGGGTTGATGCAGTTTATGCGAATGTTGGTTTTGCCCACCTCTGCGGCCCACGTTTGCATCATCCCTTCAGTGGCGAACTTAGAAATGGCATAAGCCCCCCAAAATTCACGTCCCTGACGGCCCACTCCCGAAGATGTAAAGATAATAGACGCGCTGGGGGCTTTACGCATCACCGGGAACAGGTATTTAGTGATCATTGCTTGCGCAGTAACATTGACCTTCATGATGTTTTCGAATGTGGACACACAAAAGTGTTCCAGTGGGCCCAATGAGCCCAAAATAGAGGCATTATTTAGCAGCCCGTCAAGTTTGCCAAATTGTTGTTCGATAGTCGCGGCAAGATCTCGATAGTGTTGTTTTGTCGCGCCTTTCAGGTCTAAAGGCACAATGGCTGGCTGCGGATACCCCGCCGCAACGATTTCGTCATAAACACATTCCAGTTTTTGGGTGGTTTTACCCAGCAGAATCACCGTCGCGCCATGTTTGGCATAGGTCAGTGCGGCAACCCGGCCAATGCCATCGCCTGCACCTGTGACCAAAATCACTTTGTTTTCTAAAGCATTCTCAGCTGCTTGATAAGTATGCATTTTGAACCTCTGAGCTAAATTTTCAGCATATTTTACCACATACCACAGCCAAGTTATCGAATTTATTGTAAATATGGCTGGCGAAACGCTACACTTTGCGTTAACTTAAACTGGTCTAATGTCTTATTAAAAGCAGATTTACCTTTAAGTACCTTTTTGCAAAGGTTTTAACTAAATATTCTCTGATTGGTCAATTTATCAGCTAAATTAAGCAGTTAGGTTGAGTTCAGGGCTAAGAATAATAATAAGATTATGTCGGAGCCAAATAAATGAAAAAAATGCTACTCTCACTCGCGGTTTCTGCAGCCTTAGCAGGTTGTGGCGGCGGTGAAACCCTTGAAGATGTAAAACAAGAAAGCACAGCTGTAACACCCAGCGCCTCGATTAAATTCGACCCATCAAATGGGGTGATTTCTGTGCCTAACGATCTGCTGTTTAACGGCACGAAGGACGGCACGCTCAATATCCCAGGCGAGCTGAACGATGACGGCTCTGTCAAAGTTCAGCGTGCACATTATGCCGACCCTTCACTGGCTATAGGCGCATTGGATGGTTGGTCCACGCAAATGCCGTTTGCTATCGATTTGACAGTACCTGCGGGTGTTGAAATTGACGCCGCCAGTGTATCAACGCCAGGCGCGGTGAGAATTTTTGAAGTGGTTATGGGTGCCAGCCTGACAGATCAGGACTGTGCAACGGTGCCGGCCGGGATCGCCTGTAAAGGGGTTGCCGAGCTGACCAATGGTCTACAGGGTGACTTTATTGCTAAGTTGGGCGCGGACGGCAAGAGCATCAATGTGATCCCTATGAAACCGCTCAAGTCGGCGACTACCTATATCACAGTATTAACAACGGGCCTGAAAGACAGTTCGGGTAGTGTTGCACCGTCATCAACCTATACTTTGCTTAAGCAAGATGCACCTTTGGTGACGCCTGCACAAAAGGGCCTGCAAGCGGTTGTGAAAAGCTATGAAAATGCGGTGACCTCGCTTGGTACAGTGACCAGTGAAGAAATCATTTTCTCTGCGGCGATGACAACGCATTCAACCTTTGAGGTGATGGGCGCAGTTAAACAGCTACTGGCAGCCTCTTTGACAACTGATCAAAGACCGGTATTGAGTGTGGGTCAGCAACCAGCGGATGGTCTAACCGTTGCCGATGTGTTGGGAGAGCGTTTACCAGAGCAGGTAAGACCTTTATACCGTTCGGTCAGATACCTTAAAGGTAATGTTGTGTTACCACGTTACCTGGGAGAGCCGCAGGCGAAAGAAGACGCTGCGCTGGCAGATACCTACTGGCAGGCTCAGTGTGATAACGCGGCAGCGGTTGCCGGTTATATTCAGGCAACCGGTGGCACACCTGAGCTCAAAGAAGGCAACGATACCCTGTGTAATGCCCTCTCTGGTGGCCGTTTAAGAGACTTAGGCCTGGATCAGCATAAGTTTGTCAGTAAATACAACCCAATTCCAAAAGCCCTGGGCGCGAATAACATCCCGGTGCAGATCACTATGCCAGCAGATGAGACAAACCGCCCTGAAACGGGTTGGCCAGTCGTTATTATGCAACACGGTATTACCAGTAAAAAAGAAGACATGTTAGGTCTGACACTGGCACTAACCCAGGCAGGTTTTGCGACCGTTGCAATTGACCACCCGCTGCATGGTGAACGCGGTATTGATGTAGATGGCGACGGTGAAGACGACTTCAATGCGTCGACTAAGAGTGTGCTGCACTATATGAACCTGCAATCGCTGTTAGTTGCCCGTGATAACCTGCGTCAGTCAACAGCCGACCTACTCGGTCTGCGTTTGGGCCTGAACTTTATTAACCAGGCAACCGCGGTTCCTTTACTGTTCAATACTCAGGAAGTCAGCTTCATTGGCCACTCACTGGGCTCAGTCGTAGGACCAGGTTTCATCGCTTTGGCCAATACGCCACTGGATGAGCAGGTTGATGCCTTGTTCAATGTAAAAGCCGGTGCGCTATCAAGCGGCGGTTCAGGCATTGCTAACTTCCTGGTGGAGTCGGCTTCGTTCGGCCCTGTGGTGAAAAGCGCTGTACTGTCTGCTGCAACAGATTTGGCGGTATCAAAACAGTTTAATGCTTACCTTGGAGAAGGTGCGATTACAGACTGTGGTCAATTCGCGACGGATGCTGGTGCGTTTGCAAACTGTGCATACTCAACCTTTACGGCACAGTTAGAGGCCAACGGTGACACAGTTGCACTGGGTGCAATTGATGCAACGGTCACGCAGTTCGCTTACGCCGCGCAAAGCGTACTCGGCAGCGCGGATCCGATTAACTACGCAGGCGCTGTTAACGCGCTGGGCACGCCTATGTACATGGGCGTAGTTGTAGGCGGTGAGAACGGCAACAAAGAAGATCAGGTTATTCCACCTTCAACTCAAAGCAACCCGCTGTCTGGTAGTTTGCCAATGGCCGCTTTGATGGGACTAAAGACGGTTTCAGAGTCTCCAGAAGTCGATGGTACAGCTGGCAGCTATGTGGTTAAGTTCAGTCAGGGCCACCACAGCTCGCTGCTGACCACCAGCTTTGACGAGCGCTCCGGCGGAACAGCTGAAGGCCATGCAGCGGTAACAATGGAAATCCAGAAACAACTGGCTACTTTCCTGGCATCAAAAGGCCTGATGCTACCAATCACCAATGATGCTGTTATTGCAAAATAATCGCATTTGAGAGATTATGAAAAAGCCGCTGTTTTAGCGGCTTTTTTTTACTTAAATTTCAGGAGTAGAAAGTTGGCATTTTTATACGAGTACGGATTATTTTTGGCCAAAGCGGTAACTCTGGTCGCTGCACTTGGTGCAGTCATCGCCATGATTGTTGCAGCAAGCCACAAGCCAAGTTCTCAGTCCGGTGAAATCGAGCTGACCGATTTGTCTAAACGTCTGGACGAGGCAAAAGAGCAATTTCTGGCGCAAACGCTGGACAAAAAAGCGCTCAAAGCGCATCAAAAGCAGCAGAAAAAAGCGCAATCAGACCAGGCTGAAGAAGATAAAAAGCGCGTGTTTGTCGTTGAGTTTAGCGGCAGCATGGATGCCCATGAAGTGGAAAACCTCAGAGAAGAAGTGACGGCTATCTTAACGATTGCTGATGCTAAGCAGGATCAGGTTGTGATTAACCTGGAAAGTGGTGGCGGGGTTGTGCATGGATATGGCCTGGCTGCCTCTCAGTTGCAACGTATCAAGGATGCCGGGCTGCCACTGACGGTATGTGTAGATAAAGTTGCAGCCAGCGGGGGTTATATGATGGCCTGTGTGGCAGATAAAATCATTGCTGCGCCGTTTGCGATTGTTGGTTCTATTGGCGTTATTGCTCAGTTGCCTAACTTTAACAAGTTGCTTAAAAAGAATGACATTGATTATGAACAAATTACAGCCGGAGAGTACAAGCGCACGCTGACCCTGTTTGGTGAAAATACCGATAAGGGACGCGAAAAGTTTCGTGAAGAAATCGAACATACCCATGGTTTGTTCAAGCGTTTTGTTAGCGACAACCGACCCAATATGGACATAGACAAAGTGGCAACCGGAGAGCACTGGCTGGCGACCCATGCTCATGAGTTTGCACTGGTGGATGAAATTCGCACCAGCGACGACCTGTTGTTAGATTTAAATCAAGCCCATCAGCTTTACAAGGTGCGCTATAAACTGAAAAAATCGATGGCAGAAAAGCTCGGGATTGGCGTGAGTCTTAGTCTTGAAAAAGGGGCGATGCGCCTGTTCTCCAAGTGGCAAAAATCAAGCTACTAAACCATCCGGGCAGTGCGGTTTACGCATTGCCCAGCTCAGGCCTGAGGATAAAGCGCTCTAATGTGACGTTTTTTTCCGCTATTTTGTGCCAGTGTGCACTTTGCAGGTTCAGCTCCACATAACCGGCAGTGACCAGGTTATCAAACTGATGACCACTGAGTTGATTGACCAGTATTGTCATTGCCGGATTATGGCCAACTACAGTAACATCAGAGCACTCATCTGGTAGCAAGTGCAAACAATCCATCAGATCCGTTGCATCAAAGGTATAAAGTGCCGGGATCACTTCAACAGCCTTGCTTACCTGACACTCTGCATGGAAAATGTGGGCGGTATCCAGCGCCCGGCGTGCCGGACTGGTAAATATGTGTGTTTGTGGAAGCGGACCAAGCTGTTCGGCCAGTGCCAGTGAGCGGCGCACACCTTTAGGTTTAAGTGGCCGGTCGATATCATGCAGCTGAGCGTCCTGCCAGCTTGATTTTGCATGGCGAATAAGTCTGAGTATTTTATTCATAGTTCACCTGGCTGCATGTAATACCTTTGTTAGTGTAGCTCAAGGTGTTGCGAACAGCTGGTTTTCGAGCGTGTTGCCGTTTATGAGCTGCTTGTATCGCCAGCCATGATGATGACATAACTCCAGCAAGGCAATATCCAGCGCCTTGTGGCTGATATCATACTCAATGACAAATTCATCGGACTGAGATTGTCTGACGTTTTTAACCCCACTGAGATGCGCAATCTGCTCCTTCATTTGCTCAGTTAACTGTTGCACCTGGAGGGTCAGGAAGGCCGTGTCAGACTCGTTTTGTGCATATCTCTGATGACTGGTGAGCTTGCCTTGTTCGAGGTAAAGCACAGTGTCACATAAGCGCTCCAGCTCACTCAAGTCATGGGAGCTGAGCATAAAGGTGATGTCTTTACTCAAATCAGCAATCAATGAGCGGATAGCTTTTGCATTAAGGGGATCCAGCCCGGCTGTTGCTTCGTCCAGCAACACGACTTTGGGTTGTCCAATCAGCGCCTGTGCGATGCAGATGCGTTTTCTCATCCCATGTGACAACTCTGATGCTTTGGCATTCAGTTGCTCACTGAGGTCGACTAACTCAAGAACGCGAGCTGTTTCACGCTGCGCCTCACGGCGATTTAATCCTTGCAGCTGGCCGTAAAAGGTCAGTTGTTTACCTACCGAAAAGCGCGGATCCAGCTGCGCATCCTGTGGCAAAGCACTGAGCACCCCGAACAGAGCGCTGTCGCCCGGCGTGTGGCCAAAGACTCGAACAGTGCCCGAGTCAGCTTGCAAAAAACCGCACAAGATACTGAATAAAGTGGTCTTGCCTGCGCCATTTGGGCCTACCAGAGCAATGGTACTGCCAGCATTTATAGAGAAACTGACGTCATCCAGTGCACGTTTCTGAGCAAATCGCTTTGTCAGACCACAGACCTCAATCGCGATGGAAGTAGCAGGGTTCATAGATCTTTCCTCTTGATTAGCCAGTAGGCGACGCTCAAAAGCGCCACGGATTGCAGCACAGGGGTGGCGATGGACAGCAAGTTAATGTCGTACCAGGGCGCTATGCGGCTGATGTGCACGCCCGGAAGGGCATAATACAACCAGTGTGCAGCTTCAATATGGCTTGCCAGATAACCTATCAGCAGATTGCCCACAGTGAACAACAAGGTGGCATAAATAATACTCAATCGGGCTGAACTGGCGAGCAGGTTAAGCAGTGCCATCAGTGCAATAAAGGGCAAGGTGGTCAGAGCCAATAGCGCAATGATAACGACCACTTTGAGCAACCCGCTAAACAGCAAAGCGGTATCACGAGTCAACATTAACAGCCAGGCCGCCAAAACGGAGACCGTTATGAGAGCAAATAGCACGAGCACCTGACCGGTGAAGCGCCCCAACAAAAGTTCTGCGCGGCTGGCACGTAATGTCAGAAATCGGAGCGTGCCTCGCTTTGCATCCTCGACGGTCTGATCTGCACTGACGAACAAGGTGAACAATGGAAACGTGAATAGGGCGATGATCCAGTAAACCGATAACTCAGCCTCAGGCCAGCGCACCAGCTGATAGAGGCCAATAGAACCGGCAACTTGAATGGCAATATCAGAGAATTCGGGACTTCTGAGTACGGAAACTGCGTGATAGATGGGGTAGCGTAATATGATGAGCCAAACCATAGAAAAGGCCGCCAGGGCAAGCCAGCCACGTTTTGTGGCAAACAAACGTGTCAGTTCAAACTGACTGAGTAATATGATTCTTTTTAGTGACATAGTGCACTCCTTTTGCGCCTACCTTAACGCAAAAGTCAGAGGATGGAAAAGCGGAGAATTGTTTCAGAGTGTGGCGGATAAAAAAGGAGCCCTCAGGCTCCTTTCGTTTTGGCGTTGATTACCAACCGCACTGGCGGTTTTTGTTTTGCTCGTCCAGATAGCTCTGAAGCGGGGCAAAGTAATCCAGGATAGCGGTGGCATCCATTTGCTTACTGCCTGTAACGCTTTCCAGTGCTTCTTGCCATGGGCGGCTGCTGCCCATTTCTAGCATGGCATTTAAGCGCTCACCGGCTTCTTTTGAGTTGTACACAGAGCAGCGGTGAATGGCTTCTTTATTACCTGAAATTTCACACAAAGCTTTGTGGAATTCAAATTGAAGAATGTGTGCCAAGAAGTAGCGCGTATAAGGTACGTTGCCTGGTACGTGGTATTTCGCACCTGGGTCAAAGTCGTTTTCGGTACGTGCAACAGGCGCCTGAAGGCCCTGATACTTCTCGCGTAATTCCCACCAGGCTTGGTTGTACTCAGCCGGACTGATTTCGCCGGAGTATACTTTCCAGCGCCATTGGTCAACTAACAGGCCAAAAGGAATAAAGGCAATTTTATCTAATGCCATTTTCATCAGCAGGCCAATGTCTTTTGACTCGTCAGGCACCTGATCCAGCAGGCCAATCTCTTTAAGGTAACCAGGCGTTACCGACAACGCTATGGTGTCACCGATTGCTTCGTGGAAACCATCGTTGGCACTTTCCTGATAATACAGCGGTAGCTTGTTGTAGGCGCGCTGATAGAAGTTGTGGCCTAACTCGTGGTGAATAACCGAGAATTCTTCGCCAGTGCGCTGGATACACATCTTGATACGCAGATCGTCTTTGTTATCCAGGTTCCAGGCGGATGCATGACACTGTACGTCACGGTCCTGAGGCTTAGTGAAAAGTGAGCGAGTCCAGAATGTTTCTGGCAGCGGCTCAAAGCCCATTGAAGTGAAGAACTTCTCGGCGCCTTTAACCATTTTAATTTCGTCGTAGTTATGCTTTTCAAGCAACTCAGTCACGTTATAGCCCGGATCGGCATTTTCAGGTGCAACCAGGTCGTAGATATTGCCCCATTGCTGTGCCCACATGTTGCCTAACAGGTGTGCCGGAATTGGCTGGTCCTGAGGCACTTTGTCTTCGCCATACTTTTCGCCAAGCTTGGCACGAACGTGACAGTGGAGTGAGTCATATAAAGGCTTTACCTGGCCCCAGATGCGGTCAAGTTCTTTCGCAAAGTCGTCGGCCGGCATGTCATATTTGCTGCGCCACATCGCGCCGGTGTCACGGTATCCCAGCTCCTGTGCGCCTTCATTTGCGAGAGAAACCAGGTCTTTATACAAAGGACGCATCTGTGGAGAAACCTGACGCCAGCCCTGCCACACATCCAGCAATTCTGCATAGTCACGGCTGTTGGCCATTTTGGCCGTCATTTCGCCAAGACTCATGCAGTTGCCGTCTTTACAGTATTTGCCTTTACCGTACATGCCATCCAGCTCAGCAGACAGCTTAGCCAGCTCTGCCGTTTTTTCAGCATCTTTTGGTGCCGGTAAGGTCAGGTTGAGTTTAAGCTTGTCTAGCTTACGGCGGTTGTCGTAACTGAGTTCCAGCTCGTCAAACTTGGCCGCTTCATTGGCCAGTGCAACCAGCTTTTCGGTGTATTCCTGATTAACGTCAGCGGCTAAAGAAGCGGTGTCTTCTGTAATAAAGTTGGCATAGATCCAGGCTGAACGCGCACTGCGATAGCTGAGGTCTTGCAGTTCTTTTTCTGCTTTGGTTAGAAATGCTTCTGCGTCTTTTTCGGTCAGGGTTGACGTGCTTGTTGAGTTACATCCACTCAGTGAGAGTGCCCCGGCAACCACGAGGGCGCCCAGGCTGAGTTTGAATTGTAGTGCCATCATTGTTCCAATTATCGTTATTAGAAACTCGATGATACCAGCGTCGACTGGCTGCGACAATTCGCGTCGCATGAGCAGGGCGAAAATATTGAGATAAGCGACATTTGTTCCATACTTAAAGCGCCATCAACCGGGAGGTGCCGATATTATGTGGTTACTGATACTGCTCATCATTGCTGTGTGTTTTATTTTTTATGTCAAAGAAGTCAGGCTTAAGCTGGTTTCAAGTCCTGCCCTGGCTTATTTTAAGCGGGCATTGCCTCAGTTATCGCAGACTGAGCGCGAAGCGATGGAGGCCGGAGATACCTGGTGGGATGCAAGCTTATTTAGCGGCAAACCCGACTGGTCGCAGTGGTTGCAAACGGGCAAGCCGGCACTGAGCGAGCGGGAGCTTGATTTTATCGAACATGAACTGGCACAACTGATGTCGATGCTAGATGAAAACCAGATCTACGCGGATGGCGACTTGCCGCCTGAGGTATGGCAGTATTTGAAAGAAAAGGGGTTTTTTGCCTTTATTATTCCTGAGAAATTTGGCGGCAAAGCCTTCAGTGCTCAGGCAAACTCCGCCATCGTGGCGCAGATTGCCACTCGCAGCTTGTCGACCGCAGTAACCGTTATGGTGCCAAACAGCCTTGGCCCGGCCGAGCTGTTGCTGCACTTTGGCACACCACAACAGCAGCAAACCTGGTTGCCCAAGCTGGCCGATGGCTCTGCGCTGCCTTGTTTTGCGTTAACCTCGCTAGATGCAGGCTCAGATGCTGGTGGTATTACCGACTTTGCTGTGGTGTGCAAACAAGAGTTTGAGGGGGAAATGACTTTAGGGCTGAAAGTCACCTGGCAAAAGCGTTATATCACTTTGGCACCGGTGGCCTCGGTGTTGGGGCTTGCCTTTAAAGTGTATGACCCCGACCAGTTGTTATCCGAGACAACGGAATTGGGGATCACCTGTGCTTTGATCCCCACAGACCATAATGGGGTTGAAGTAGGCCCGAGGCATGACCCAATGGGGCTGGCCTTTATGAATGGCACAACCCGGGGAGAGGGCGTTTTTATTCCAATGCACTGGGTCATCGGCGATGTTGACGGTATTGGTAAAGGCTGGCGTATGCTGGTGTCTTGCCTGAGTGCAGGGCGCGGGATCTCACTTCCGGCGTTAAGCGCGGGAACCGCGCAGTTAAGCGCCAGATCAAGCACGGCGTATTGCAGTGTCAGGCGACAGTTTAAACAGCCTTTATGGCGATTCGAAGGTGTGCAGGCCGCGCTGGGGCGAGTGGCGGGACTAAGTTACAGCATAGAGGCTACGAGGCAAAATACCGCCATGGCCATCGACCTTAATAAGAGTCCGGCGGTGATCACAGCGATTGCTAAATACCACCTGACGGAAATGGCGCGGATCGCAATTAATGATGCCATGGACTTACACGGTGGCAAAGCCATCCAGCGTGGTCCGCTGAATTATCTTGCGCTCCACTATCAGGGCATGCCCATCAGCATCACGGTCGAGGGAGCCAATATCCTGACACGCAACCTGATGATCTTTGGTCAGGGCGCCACGCGCTGCCACCCTTATGTGCTAAAAGAAATGGCGGCAGCGCAGGAGCAAGATGCAGACATCGCTTTACAGCAGTTTGACAAGGTACTTGTGCAGCATCTGGCCCATAGCAGTAAAACTTTTCTTAAAGCCACCTTTAACGGAGTTACTTGTGGAGTGCTTTCTTCCGCGCCCGTAGCCGGCGAGGTGGCACATTATTACAAAACGCTTACCTGGTACAGCCAGATATTGGCAGTCTTAAGCGACCTGGCAATGCTGGTACTTGGGGGCAAACTTAAGCTTCAGGAAATGCGCTCAGCTCGCCTTGGTGACATGCTCAGTCAGCTTTATCTGGGATCATGTGTATTGAAGAAGTTTGAAGATGATGGGCGCCAGCGCAGTGATTTGCCACTGCTACATTATGCAATGCACTTTCATCTGAATGCGTTTGAGCAGGCTTATAGCGGGTTTATTGATAATTTTGCCCCCAAAGGTTTAAAAACCTTGGTGAAGCGGTGGTTTATGCCTTTTGGCCCAAGCATTGGCGGGCCTTCGGATCAACTAATCACTGAGCTTTGTTACAGTCTTTATCACAATAAGCTAACGTTAGCACGGGTCAGCAATTTATGTGATACCTCAGGTCACGCCGGACTGGAGGCATTAGAGCAAGCTTTTAAATTGTTTCCCAAGTGCGAGCAAGGGTTGCACAAGTTTGAACGCTGGCAAAAAGCACATCAGGTAAAACTACTGGCACTCAACACCGAAGAGCAATTAGCGTTGGCGGTGGAAGAGTGCATTCTGGATGAAGAAGAGCGGGAGTTACTGGTTAGCTGGTTTGAATCTAGCCGTCAGGCGTTGAGTGTGGATGAGCAGAGTTAAAACGGAGGGCTATTTAGCGGGTGGATTTTATTGCTACAGCCAGGTAGGGTGAGCCAGGCTTCTCTGGCTCACAAACATATAGTTAATCGTTACTCTGTATTGTATGGACGTTAGGCGCGAATTTAGCGAGCAAACGGATCGGCGTTAATTTTATCTACGTACCATTCACCTTTGCGCTTAACAAGCTGAACGCTGCGCATATCGTCGACTTGCTCGCCGTGCAGCATACCAGTAAAAATGAGGTTGATCCGCGCCTCGTTGCCATATTGTTCGCGTAAACTCTGGTTGGTCATGTCCACTTCAATGGTGACTTGATCGTACTGCATGTTTACCAGATTTCTGGCGAACTGAGAGGGGGTGCCGTACGATCGCATGATCCTGCCCATTCGCGGTGTCGAGCGGCTAAGTGCCAGCTCCATATCTTTCTTATTGTATAATGCATCAAAGAAGACAGTTGCCGCATATCCCGGGGTATTTTTGTCTCCACTGGCCGCATCGTCTCCACCACAGCCAGACAACATCAATAGGATGACAGTTGAAAAAGTAAGTAAGAATTTCATATTAGTCGTAATTCAGCTGGTTATGACTTTAGTTTGTCTTCTAAAAGGGCTTTTGTAAAGTGTAGGCTGGTAAAATATAGGATGTACAAAGGGGGAATACTGTAGGTGGGAAGGCAGGCGGTAAACAGTTGCGGCATCTACCACAACTGTTTGAAAGTTAGATTATTCTATATCACATTTAAGAGTACCGCGACTAGTTCGGTAGCAAATTTCTCTGGTATAGATGAATAAGTCTTGCGGTAATACACCTTCGATTAATTTGGTTTGTGTGTCACCTTCATAACATTTTATGTCTTTGTTGCTGACCAGGCAGGTGAGTGCCCCGTTTGCCTGCACTTTATGTACGGTTGCATTTTCGGCCAGCAAGTCGGTCAGCTCAACGCCTCGAGTCCCCCAGCACTGCCAGCTGGCATTACTCAACTGAGCACATACATTATTCTCGTCGACGGCGTTAAGTTTTGTTGCAACTAATTGTGCTGGCACGTTTTTCACTGGGTTGTCACCTTTAGCATTACAAACAACAGAGCCATAATTACCCAGTAGGCAGGCATAGTCGCCTTTAGTTATCACTTGTTTAAGTTCTGCTGGTGCGGTCAAAGTAAGTGGTTGGCCATAACCACCTTCACGACAAGATTCAAATTCACCATCCGTCACCTTACAAACATAGTCATCACCCCGGAAGGTGTGACTGCTCTTATATCTTAGTTCGACATCGCTGTGATCGGTCTGGTCATGCTCATCTGTGGCGTGAAATTCGAATGTCAGGGTGCCCTCTGTTCGGCCATTGTATTTGATAGATGCGCTGGTATCCGATACCTGTTTAATGGTTACCCTGTCGCTGGTGTTTTCCGCCTGCCAGTGACTTGGCAAGTTTTGCTTGTCATTCAGGTGGAAAACTTGGCCAAAGACATGCGCTTCACTGCCCATTATATAGGTCTCTTGTACGCCTGCGTAGGGGACGACAAGGGCTTGATAAGCTGTTCCCATAATCATACGTTCGCCCACAACATCACCGGCTTTAGCGGTGATCTTAATTGTAGTGAGGCCTTTGCGAGAAATTGTTTTCTTGTTTAGGTTCAGCGTTAAATTGTGGCCTTCGAGGGTCCATTCAAGACTGTCATAAGGCTCATAATCAATGCTTGAAACTGTCACTTCCTCTATATCAAGGTCGCTATGAAATTCCAGCCCTAAAGTGGTGGGGTAATCCGGATAAATCGAAAACTCCCCGGGATCTTTTACCTTCAGCAGATCTTCGGCTACTGTTCTGCTTACATAGCTGAAATTAGCAAAAGCCGATTTCTCAGCACCACTTTTGAGCTTCACTTTGTACTCCACCAATGGAGAAGTCTGGAAGGCATCTTCATCAGGGATAGTGATCACCAGTTTTTCGTTCGACTTCTGGAGTAAATCTTCATTAAAGTCGTGAACCAGCCATGAAACGCTTTCGACATCTTCGAAATTTGTCAGGTTAGGTGTCACGGTGATCGTCTGCCCAGGTGCCGCGTACAGTCGGTCTAAAGAAAGCTCAATGGCATTGAGGTCGGTCACGTGCTCTACCACAACAGATGTTTCGGCTGTTTGTTGGATATTGCCTTTCATCGTCACGCTGAGCAGCAGTTTAAAGGATTGGGTCTCACTAAGCTCAGGGGCTTTAAAGGTATAAAAAGGCTGTCCCTGAGTCTGCTGAGCAGGAGCAGGTGTGCCTTGCCACTGCCAATCATAACTGATGATGTCATCGGTACGGGTAATGGCAGCCAGAATGGTATGAGTGCTTTTTTCATTAATAACAATTTGCTCAGGCAGGATAACACTGAGCGATGGTTCAGATTCCGGTGCTAAGGTCGCTTTGATGGTTTTAGTGACTATGCCTTCACTGGTGGTAACTTCAAAAATGATGTCAAAGAGTTGGGTTTGCGTAACCGTTGGCAAATCAATACTCAGGGTACTTTGGCCTGCGCGCGAGTCATGACTCGATTCGGTTTGAGTATGGGTTAGCTCAAAGCCTTCGGTACGCCAGTTGATTTTTTCAATATCTGATGTCATCGCAAAGGCCGCGGTAATGGCCGCATGACCGCCGCCAGCAAGTGTCACTGTGTCTGCAAGCTCAATGTGTCCGGCTGAAGATTTAGGCATCACCGTCACCTGCCAGGTTTTACTTGCCTGGTTGTTTTGACTGTCTGTTACTGTATATGTCAGCGTGACCTGAGTCTGCTCTTCGACGTCAGGAAAGGAGACATGATGTGTGTTGCCATCGGCCTCAATAAATTTCACACCGGGCAGGGAACTGGTCCATTTACCTGTTACAGCATCATTTTCTGGATCTGTCACGGTAGTCGTTAGAGATAGTAAATCTCCTGAGGTTACGAGTGTTTTGCCTTGCAGGCTGACTGTGGGTGCCTGATTGACGGTTTGTCGATTATCATTGTTTACAGGCGATGCCTTTTCATCACCAGATGAGGAACCGCCACAGGCAGCGAGGATCCCAAAAGTAGATAGCAGTAAATAATTTCGCATTATTCATTCCTTTTTATTGCGTTTTCATCTCAGCAATCAGGTTACCTCATTAAGGAGCAATTTTGGAAACGTTTATTTGTGAGTTTGTGTTTATACTCTAATCAACAAAATTAAACGTTATGAGATTAAAATAGGCACAAATAAAAAGCCCGATGTGGCATCGGGCTTGGTGGGTTGGGTAGTACTATGATTAAAAAATGTTAGCTTTGCTGCAATGTTTCTGAGCTTGTCTCTGGCTTTTTAATGCGTTTGATGATGCGCTTGAGATCTTCCAGTGCCACATATTGGCAAGGGATTAAAATAAGGGTGATCACGGTCGCAAACAACACGCCAAAAGCCAGTGAAACAGCCATAGGAATAACAATTTGTGCCTGCAGGCTGGTTTCGAGCAGGATTGGAACCAGGCCGATAAAGGTGGTCAGTGAGGTTAACAAAATCGCTCTGAAACGTTTGCAGCCAGCTTCAACAACGGCCTCTTTTATGCTCATACCTTGCTCTCGCGCCTTGTTGACAAAATCCACCATCACCAGCGAGTCGTTAACGACCACGCCTGCGACCGCAATGATGCCAAAGAACGACAGGCTACTCATGGTCATACCAAGTACCATGTGACCAAACACGGCACCGACTACGCCAAAGGGGATCACGGACATGATCAGGATTGGTTGAGAATATGAGCGCAACGGAATAGCCAGCAGTGCAAAGATAATCATCAACGACAAAGCGAAGTCACGAATTTGCTCGGCTACGCTGTCCATTTCTTCCTGAATCCGCCCGGCAACGCTACTGCTTACGCCAGGGTAGCTTTGCAATAGAGAAGGTAGGTATTCATCACGGATCTCCTCGGCAATCTTAAACGGCTCGGCCTGATCTGTGTCTACCGAAGCCCATACGTTGATTGTCCGCTTAGCATTTTCGCGACGGATGCGGTTGACCCCTTCGACCAGGTTAATATCGGCGATTTCGCCAAGCGGTACTTCGGCACCACTGGGCGTGATGATCCGGACAGCCTGAATATCACTGATGGTGTTGCGCTGCTCTTGAGGGTAGCGGATCATGACTTTGATCTCTTCGCCGCGGCGCAGGATCCGTTGTGCTTCGAGGCCGTAATAACTAAAGTTGACCTGAGAGGCGACATCGGCCAGGGTCAGACCCATGCTGTAAGCCAGTGGTTTAAGTTCTAGCTGCACTTCTTCGGTGCTCGATTGCATAGAGTCATTGACATCGCCCACACCAGCAATGGTACGCAGCTTTTCTTTAAGTTTACCTGCAACCTCTTGCAGTGCTTTTTTATCTTTGCCTTCAAGGCGGAAGCTAATATCACCATCATCCCGGCCACCATTCATGATGCTGTCCTGAATATTCAGGGATTTTACGCCGGGCAGGGGTGGCATGTTTTCCCGCCACAGTGCGCTCAATGCAAAGGTGTCTATCGGACGTTGATGGGGTTCAACCAGAATGGCCATGATCGATGCGGTGGTTCTGCCACGTAAATTGACAGACAAGTCCTTGATCATCTTTGTGCCGTATTGCGCTTCAATTTGCTTCTCTACATCGAGAATAACCTGCTCAACTTTTTTAGCTGTTGCGAGTGTTGCTGACTCGGAAGATGACAAGTTCATATCTATGGTGATGCGCGGGAAGTCGTGGGGGATTTTCGGGTTTGCCACAAACTTCACCAGGCCACCGGCAAACATACCACCACTGATAATGATGATAGACAGGAAGCCAACGATTACAGTGTAACGGTAGTGAATACAGCGCTCAATAAAGGGGCGATACAGGTTTTCAATAAAGTTTTTCAGCGCACCATCAATCAAGGCTCTGGCACGGTGCAGCGGATTTTTAGGGTTATCCGGGCGGTCTTTCATTGCTGCCAGGTGGGCTGGCAGGATCAGCTTAGATTCGACCAAAGAGAATAGCAGGCACAGAATAATGACCCCACCAATGGCTTTGGAGAATGCAGCGGCAGGACCGGTTGCAAACGTTTGAGGTAAAAATGCGGCCACTGTAGTGAGTACGCCAAAGGTGGCCGGAATAGCAACACGCTTAACGCCGCGTACCACGTTGTCCAGGCTGTGGCCGTGTTTTTCTATTTCCGCGTGAGCGGATTCGCCAACCACAATGGCATCGTCGACCACAATCCCAAGCACGAGAATAAATGCAAATAGTGAGGCCAGGTTAATGGTGACATCCAGCATACCCATCGGCATAAACAAGAAGGCGCCAAGGAATGAGACTGGCAAACCCATCATGACCCAAAACGCCAAACGCACTCTTAAAAATAACGCCAGCATCAGCATCACCAAAACGCCGCCCCAGGCCATGTTTTCTATCATCATGTTCAGGCGACCTTCCAGGTAGTAGGTCAAGTCAATAAAGGGTTCCAGTTCGACGCCCTGAGGCAGCTGATTTGCTTTCTCAGCTAGATAAGTTTTCATCACCTGAGCGACTTTAGTGATGTCCTGATCTTTGGACGCACGCACCTCAAATACCAGTGAGTTACGGCCGTTGTAGCGAGAATACAACAGGCCTTCTTCAAAGCCATCGGTCACAGTCGCAACATCGCCCAGTTTGATCTGAGCACCATCGGCGAGTGTCAGCAGGGGCAGCTGTTCAAACTCATGGCCCCGATAGGCTTGGTTCTCGACTCGCATGGAAATATAGCCATTGTCTGAGCGGATCTGACCTGCCGACATATTAGCTGAGAAACTTTTAACTGCGTCTGAAATATCTCTGAATGTCAGGCCATATTCGCGCAGCCTGTCGGGGCTTATCTCAATGCTGATCTCATAATTCAGGCCGCCGTTGAAGTCCACCAGGTTGACGCCGGGCAGGGCGAGCATCTCATCGTGTATCTCATTACCCAGTTGCTTGAGCTGGTGGAAGTTCATATCGCCGTTGAGTGACAGCCACATGACTTCCTGTTCAAACTTATCGCGGCGCACGATTGGACGCTCCATGCCAGCCGGAAAGGTAGAAATGGAGTCGACCTGCATTTTGACTTCGTCGAGCACTTCCTGCGGGTCGTACTTTTCTTCCACTTCAATCCAGGTTTGCGAGAAGCCGCGGTTGGAGTAGGTGATCAGACGTTTGATCCCTTCCAGCCCTTCCATCGACTCTTCCACTTTAATGGTGATCCCTTCTTCGACCTCCTGGGGCGCGGCGCCAGGATATACCGCCTGAACACTCAGCCAGTTATTCTCGAACTGCGGAAACATTTGTTTGCGAATGGTAAAGGCGCTAAGCAAACCGCCCACCAGAATAAAAATCATCAGCAGATTGGCCGCAACCGGGTTGCGGGCAAACCAGGCGATTAAGCCTTTTTCACGTGTGCCATCCATAGGTTACTCCTCCTTCAAAGCCAGTTGGGTGTCTGGGGCCAGTGCAGGCGCAGTGCCCAGGCGTAATTGCATGCCTTGTGTTGGATATTCCAGGGCTGAAGTAATAAGTTGCTCTCCGTCAACTAACCCTTCTGTGGCGACGGCATATCCGTCTACTTCGCGGATCACGGTGACAGGCTTAAAGGTGAGCTTTTGATTTTGGTCAAGCAGTGCAACCTGACCGTCGCGGATCAGATGGCGGGGGATACGCATTGCATTGCTCACGGAAATCCCCTCGATTTTTGCCGTCAGATAGGTACCAAAGCGCAGCGGTTGAGCTTGATCCGCATAGGGCGTATCGACCTGAGCAACCAGGTAGGTCATCCGACTTTTGTTGTCGACAACCCCTTCACTGCGCACGATCTTGCCTTGCCAGGTAACCGCTTGTCCCGCAACCTTGGCAGACAAAGAGACACTGGCTTGCAGGCCGTTGTTACGTAAATATCTTAGTTCGTGGTCCGCAACTGGCAGTCGGATCTCGGCAACTGAGGTTGCGTTGAGTACACCCAAAGTACTGCCCGGGTTTACAACGCTGCCCAGACTCAATGAGCGGCTGGTAATGATGGCATCATAAGGCGCCTTGATATAGGTGCGCTCCAGGTTGCGTTTTGCCCGTTTGACGCTGGCCTGTGCGGCTTTAAAGCGCGCCAGTTTCTCGGCCAGCTGGGGCTTGCGCAGATACAGCTCTGAGGGAATGGTTGATTGGGCATTATCTTTGATACGTTGCCATTCGGTTTTTGCAACATGCGCTTGTGCTTGTTCGATTTCCAGCGCTGAATGCGCCTGAGCCAGGCTGGCTTCAGCTTCAATTAACGCCGCTTCATAATCATTGGGGTCAATGCGAGCGAGTGTTTCACCCTGGCGGACAAATCCGCCTTTCACAAACTTGTCTGACAGCGCAATTAGCTGGCCGCTGACCTGAGCGACTAACTCAGTGCTGTACTTAGGGGTGACGAGCCCGTAAGAGTCCACCATAAGTTGCATCGGCGCCATATCTACTGGCTGTACTTCAACCAAGGGATGAATGACTTTCTCAGGTTTTTCTTCGGGCGGTTGCTTCATTGCCGAAAATGCAAAAGCGGTGGCCAGGCCACCGAGTAGCACCGCAACGGGTAATAGAATTTGTTTTTTACTAGCCACGAGTTATTCCTTCCATCAATAACGGTTGAATCGATTTCTCTAACCTGGTTAAGGATACGCGAACAGATGTGTCTAGGTGTTTTAATCGTTTCAAATAATGTAACAAGGCATTGCAATGATGTCTTAATACATACTTCATAGTGTTTTGGCATTAGTGTTTTCAGGCGTGTATTGGCGTATAATTGCCTGCTTTATTCACTAAAACCAAATTATGAAGGGTCAGATGGAGTGTCGATTAGGCTGCGGCGCATGCTGCATAGCACCGAGTATCAGTTCGCCAATTCCGGGCATGCCGCAGGGCAAGCCTGCGGGTGAGCGCTGTATACAACTGGATGATGACAATCTGTGTAAGTTGTTTGGCGACCCAAGGCGGCCGAAAGTGTGTGGAGACTTTGTGCCCTGCGAAGATGTGTGTGGTTCAGACAATGAACATGCCATGTGGCTGATCACTGAGCTTGAACATTGCACTTAGCTGGGAGTCCAGACGCAGTGAACCCGGCCGCTTTTTCTTCTTCTCGTAATGTTAAGACCTCAAATCCGCTTGGTGTGACCAAAATAGTATGTTCCGCCTGAGCGGATAATGCGCGATCCCGGGTAACCACGGTCCAGCCATCGTTGAGCGTTTTAACCCTGTGACTGCCCCGGTTGAGCATAGGTTCAATGGTAAAGGTCATGCCGGGTAAAAGTTTCAGCCCGGTACCCGCACGACCAAAATGCAAAACTTCAGGCGCTTCGTGCATTTGGGTGCCAATGCCATGGCCACAATATTCCCGCACAACACTCAGTCCTTTTAGCCAGGCATAGTCTCCAATGGCATGGCCAATGTCTCCCAACGTCGCACCGGGCTTGACCTGAGCTATACCGCGCCATAATGCGGTAATAGTGTCATCAACCAGTGCGCGGGCGCTCTCGCAGGCCTCAGGCATTACGTACATTTTACTGGAATCGGCAATATAACCCTGATGTTTCAGGGTGATATCGATATTCAGAATATCTTCATCCGCGATGACACACCTGGCGCTGGGCATACCATGGCAGACCACTTCATTAACGGAAGTGTTGATAGCATAGGGGTATCCATATTGCCCTTTGCTGGCGGGCGTTGCACCCAGTACATCAACAATATAGTGCTCAACAAACTGGTCGAGTTGTAGGGTTGTGACGCCAGGTTTAACCTGCTCATCCAATGCCTTAAACACCCGGGCAAGCAGCGCACCAGAGTCCCGCATGCGCGCAATCGCGGCATTATTTTTTATCGTGACCTGAGTCAATGGTGTCACTCCTTGTGTGATTAAGTTGTTGTCTGATCAATTGCGCAAAGGTCATATCTGGATTCAGCTCTGCCAGTCGGCCCATTTTGATCCAAAATTCCGCTTGTGCATTGATTGAGCGCGACATGACCTGACTTGCCTGCCGAAGCTCCTCGTGTAATTCCTCTGAAATTTTGACTATGCCCATGGTTATTTATCGAATATATGGTTTATGTACAAAACATATTCAAATCATACATTGTTATAAAAGAGATGCAATTTGTTTTGTAGTCTGGCTCATATCTATGTGAAACGACGGACCTCCCAAAGCACAGTTACATGCTTGGTTTGGTATTTGTACAAATTTTCACAATAAAATTCGCGTAGACCTTGTTGTTATGTTTTTCGGCTGTTAACATTCGCCGGTTTTTTGAGCTCTGGGTGGTTTTTTGAACGGTGTTTGTGGTTGTGAATGCGGAAGAGGTTTGTGTGCAAATTCAAAAATATATCAAAAATTCTATTGTTATAAGTGTGTTAGCATCGGTTTTTATTTCAGGGTGCGGTGGTTCGTCCGATGGTGTGACAACAGATAGTGTGACAACAGGAGAAGCGAAGAATACAGCTCCGTCGCTCACTATTAGTGGTCAACTATCCGCTATGGAGCGACAAGCATTCACTTTGGTTGCCGATGCACAAGATAAAGACGGAGAGGTAGTTTCGATCGAGTGGCATCATGACTCTGAGTTCTTATCCAAGGTGGCTGAGGAACAAGGGGGTAGAGCAACTTTTGTATCTAACGATATCCAGACGGATCATCAGGTAACATTTACAGCGACCGCGACTGATAACAGCGGTGCACAAACGCAAAAGTCCCACACAGTGACGATTAAACGCAATGTTGTCAATGTGATGCTCAACGGTACCGTGACTGGCAGTTCAATATTAAATGCTGCTGTGAGCTTAGATGTTGCGGGCCGTACAACTGAATTCGCGGTAAACACAGATGGTGAATACTTTGCAACTTTGAGCGTTGACGAGCACGAATCTGACGCACTGGTCAGGCTCACTGCCGTTGGTGGTAGCGGGCAGCCGGAGGTTAAATTTGTATCCCTGTTGGATTCAGTTGGTTCACTAGTGGCGCAAGCGGGTGAGGATAACATACTAACAAAGGACGAAAACTTCGCCGTCAATGTCACGAATGTCACCACGGCAGAATACGCTCTGGCGTCTAGAAATAGCCAGGTAATTGACGATGAACTATCACTGACAAAGGCCCTGGTGAGTATTGATGCGAATGAACAGCTAGAGTTGGCGGCGTTGATAAAGATTGTAGTCGACAATGAGGAATATAGCTTACCTAATGGCGTTGAGACAACGCTTGAACTGGCACAAAATGAAGTGGCAGCGACCCAACTAGCGGATCATATTAATCACACAAACGCGACATTGATTGCACAGACTAAGCAAGAGATTATTGCCAATAAAGACCTGGTTTATGTGAAAACGGGCTTTGTGCCAGGCAATTATGTTGTTCATTCGCCCAAATATAAAATAAGCCCTGTTTACCACATAAAGCTCGACAACCATGGTCAGGGTTATGTTGCGGCATTAAACAAGGCACCTGTAAAGCATTGGGCATATAGTGAAGGGGTTGTTCGCATAGAGCTAACTGAGCCGTTAATCACAGATTTTACTGTGACTCCGCGTCTGGATGAGTTCGGGCATTGGGTTGTCGATGAACAGGGCGCTGTGGTTAACGATCCTGTCGAGCAAAAAACAACTCAGTTGTCTTTGCGCTTGTTAGCCGATAACCCTGGTTTTCAGACGGCTGAACTAGACAGTCATGTTCAAGAGTTTATCAATGGTGAGCTCAATACCAACAAATCGCTTGAGACAAAGCAGATTATTAACCTTCAGCACAAAGATAATGGGCTTCAAATCAGTGCAGAGGACCTGCTAGGTAAAACCTGGTATCTGGATCTGGAGGCGCACAATAATCAACTCCATTATCAAGGCACGAAATTGGTAGCAAAATTGGTGTTTAACCAAGATGGCAGTATTACTCAGACTTCTGAGCTTGGGAAAGAGCTTGCCAACACGTATCTCAGTTGGTCATTACAAGGGCCTACTTTAACACTGCATTATAAGCAAGGAGAAGCAACAAAGTCTCTGCAATTGATGGTGACAAAGCCTCTGCTATCCGGGTTTCAGGTTGTGGCTTTGCAGAGCAACGCCATCTCTGAGTTCAATCAAGGGCGGGCAACTTCACAGTGGGGCTGGCTGATACATGAACAAAACAAGCCAAATATCACCGAACAATCCATGATTGGGCGCTGGACAGGATTTTTGGGGTATGAGAAAGAGCAACATGAAATGCTCATTCGCCCAGAGCTTGACGTATGGATCGGGTTTCAGCACAACAGATATGATGGCCGAGTAGACGATAATATCTTTTATCGGGAGTTATATGATGTAACGGAAAATGGCAGAGAGCGTATTTGTACGTACCTTGATGGGCAATGTTTGTCACCTTTTCAAATCCGCTATGAGTTCATTGCTCAGGTAGAAGACATTTACTTTATCAAGCGTAGTTCAATTAGTTCACCTGGTACGTCTTATGAGGAAGTCATCTATGAATCTTTGGTGCAGTATCGATATAGTCCAGATGTAGATCACAGTGAATTTAAAGCCTCGCAATTTGACACTGCCGTGACGTTTTATACAACGACCCATACCGGGGAGCCAGATGAGATAAAGCTATTTTATCGCGACGACGCACTGATATTACAGGACATCCTTGGTGAGTATCCGGTAGAGATTATCGATGGGACATTGAGCTTCGAGGTCAACGGTAAAACCCGTATTGTTGAGATTGTTGCGGACTTTGGTGAGGGATTAACCGTGTGTGCTTATCACTTGCCTTCGAGGTGTCAGGAAGAGAATAAGGTGGACTGGTATTTGACCGAGCTTGCTCGCCAGTAGGTGACATTTAGCTTCGGAGCGTTTGTGATGTCAGGTTGCTATGAGTCATTCATTACTTGAATTGATAGCGTGCTGGAGCATAGCCCCGCAGATGGCACCGTAATGAAGGAATTAGTGTAAAAAACGCCCGACTCTGAGTGAGTCGGGCTTAGGGAAACGGCTCAATTTTGGAGCCATGCGCTAACTTAAAAACACCTTCTAATTACAAGGGAGAAGTAGAAAGTCATTTAAGTGTAGCTAAGGCTTCATAAAATTTACAAACATTTGAAATATTAATTATTCCATTAAAAACAATAGATTACTTTCATATAAATGAATCGTCTTAAAATTATCAAAACCTTTTGTTCAGGTTATACCCAAGTTATTAACTGACCATTTAGCACTAAGTCGCGGGGCAGCTTGTTCTTGATTTTACCCTTCTGCCACTTGCCAAGCCCGACTGGTGCGTCACATAGCGTAAGTATTACCTCACCTTGTGCAGGGTCAGGAGAATCGAGACGAATATCCTGGCCCTGAAAGTAAGCTTTTGCCTGAATGGGATCCAATGCAAAAACATTGTTTGTGGCCAGATGGCCCAGGCAGGTTGCAAATTCATGCTCAAGTTTGACACCATTTTTGTGTGTTGTAGCGACTTTGATGCCAATGCGAGAGTATTTAATTTTTTCCGCTAGCGCGTCCATATTTTGCGGAAAGAGCCATAACTCTTTATCTCTGCTCATAAGTTGTCCGGGCAGTGGTGCTATCCCAAACTGTTGACGGATACTGGTCTCAAACGTTTGTAATTCTTTCCTGGAGCAGGGAGAAAAGGGGAATTGTCCTTTCTTGGTCTTTTGCTGTGGGTTTTCAACACTGCCGGTTTTTTTGAACTTGGCGATGAAAAAGCCTTCGCTGTCGTAGATTTGTGGCCAGACATGCAAGTAGCCTTGCTCCGTTGCGGCTCTATCTGCCTCTGGGAACAGATCATGGAGTGAAATGATCTCGACATCTCCCGGGAAGGCATCGAGCAGGTGATCGCAGATCTGTTGGTTTTCCAGTGGAGTCAGGGTACACGTCGAGTACACCAGAGTACCGCCGGGTTTAAGGGCCATAAAAGCACTGCGGATCAGCGTTTTTTGTACTTCTGCAATGTCGTGATTGGATGCCAGCGACCAGTTTTTGAGCGCGTCTGGGTCTTTACGGACCGTCCCTTCGCCAGAGCAAGGGGCATCCAGTAAGATATGGTCAAAGCTTTCATACATATAGTCGCCAAACACCTGACCATCAAAATGAGACAGGGCACAATTGGCAACACCCATGCGTTTGAGGTTAGCGGCCAGCGTTTTTAATCGGGAGGAGGATAACTCGTTTGCAATCAGAACTCCCTGATTCTCCATTAAAGCGGCCAGCTGCGACGTTTTTGAGCCTGGCGCTGCGGCCATGTCCAGCACCCGATCTCCCGGGGTCAGCGAAGTGGCCAGCGCCATGGGAGGCAGCATGGAGCTGGCTTCCTGCACATAGATACAACCGCTAAGGTGCAGCGCCGTGTTACCAATAGGCAGGCTGGCTTCTTCGTCATCCGGGCGAGTAAGCCAGTAGCCTTGTGCGCACCAGGGGATAGGTTCAATTTGCCAGTTCAGTTTTACGGCCTCGTGTTCGAACGCCTGTTGTGACATCTTCAGAGTATTAACGCGGACTGCGCGTCTCAGGCCGCTGCGACAGCTGGCAATAAAGTCGTCCATCGACAGATGCGCCGGAATGTAGCTGGCGACATCAGCAATAAATTCATCGGGAATATAGGTTTTGTTGTCCAAAGTCATTATCTCTTGCACTTTATCTGACTAGTTTACCACTAATTGACATCACACGGGGATAGACTCACCCCAACAGGCTATATTCCATGTAGCAACCGAAGACTGGCCTATTTATCTTGAATATACGAAAAAACATATATAACATATTTCGTATGTTTTATTCTGTGATGCCAGCAACACCCTGAGCGCTGTCCGAGCAGATCCAGTGTAATTAACAGAAGGCTATTTATATGACTATCAAAGTAGGTATTAATGGGTTTGGGCGTATGGGCAGATTAACCATGCGCGCACTTTGGCAAACGGCAGATATCGAAATCGTTCACATCAATGATCCGGGTGGTGATGCCCATACACTGGCGCATCTGATGAACTTTGATTCAGTGCACGGCAAGTGGGAATGGGAAGCCGAAGCCAGTGATGAAAACACTATGGTGATTGCGGACAAACGTATTGCTGTGACACAGCAAACACGCACCGAAGCAATAGACTGGTCTGGCTGCGATCTAATCGTGGAGGCCAGTGGCAAGCTGAAAAGTAAAGAAAAGCTGGCAGGTTACTTTGAGCAAGGCGTTAAGCAGGTTGTGGTTACCGCACCAGTGAAAGAAGAGGGTGTACTGAATGTGGTTATGGGCGTAAACCAGCAGTTGTTCGAAGCTGAATCACATCCAATTGTGACAGCGGCTTCGTGTACGACGAACTGTCTGGCGCCAGTTGTCAAGGTATTGCAGGACAATATTGGCATCAAGCATGGGTCGATGACCACAATTCATGATATCACCAACACGCAGACCATCATTGACGCGCCCCATAAGGATCTGCGCAGAGCACGCTCGTGTGGCACCAGTTTAATCCCGACCACGACCGGCTCAGCAACTGCTATTACGCATATTTTCCCGGAACTTAAAGGCAAGCTCAATGGCCATGCCGTGCGCGTGCCACTGACCAATGCGTCGATCACAGACTGTGTGTTTGAAGTCAATCGCGAAACCACAGTGGAAGAAATCAACAGCTGGATGGAGCAGGCGGCTCAGGGTGAGCTGGCCGGTATTCTGGGCTATGAAACCCGCCCATTGGTGTCTGTTGACTATAAAACCGACCCTCGCAGCGCCATAGTAGATGCATTATCGACTATGGTGGTCAATGGTACTCAAGTTAAGTTGTATGTCTGGTATGACAACGAGTGGGGCTATGCGAATCGTACCGCTGACTTGGTGCGCTATGTGATTGCACAGCGCTGGGGGTAAGGCGTGTTACAGCAGTTATCCGCGCCCATTAAGCAGTATCTGGTTATCACAGGCAACTATTGGTCGTTTACACTGACAGATGGCGCACTGAGGATGCTGGTGGTGCTGTATTTCCATCAGCTGGGTTACAGTCCCATCGCCATCGCGTCGTTGTTTTTACTTTATGAAGTATTCGGCGTGGTGACCAATTTGGTTGGTGGCTGGCTGGGCGCCAGAATGGGCCTGAACAAGACCATGAATGTGGGGTTGTTTTTGCAAATTGTCGCATTGCTTATGTTGGCAGTGGATCCACAATGGCTCAGTGTTGCTTATGTCATGGTCGCTCAGGCCTTATCGGGTATTGCTAAAGATCTCAATAAAATGAGTGCTAAAAGCGCCATTAAGTTGTTGGTGCCAAAAGAGCAAGATGGCGTGCTTTTTAAGTGGGTTGCGATACTGACAGGCTCTAAAAACGCACTTAAAGGGGTCGGGTTCTTCCTTGGCGGATTATTGCTGACACAGCTGGGTTTTCAGGGCGCGTTGTGGTTTATGAGTCTGATGCTGCTGGTAACCTGGGTACTCAGTTTAATATTACTCAAGCAGGATCTGGGCAAGAAAAAACACAAACCCAAGTTTTCAGAGATGTTTTCGACCAGCAAGCAGGTTAACTGGCTGTCGGCTGCAAGGCTATTTTTGTTTGCTTCCCGGGATGTCTGGTTTGTGGTGGCGTTGCCTGTCTATCTGGCCAGCGTGTTTGGCTGGGATCACTGGTGGGTTGGCGGGTTTATGGCCAGTTGGGTGATTGCTTATGGGCTGGTGCAGGCCAACGCGCCCAAGCTTTTAGGCAAGCAACGCTCAAGTAGTCAGCAAGCCTTTATTTGGGTGGCCCTGCTGACCTTGATCCCCGCTGTGATTGCGTTGGCTCTTTGGTCGCAGTGGTATACTCAGGTTTCTATTATTGCTGGTCTGCTGATCTTTGGCGCGGTCTTTGCCATCAACTCTTCACTGCACAGCTTTTTAATCGTTCACTATGCCGATGCGGACGGGGTGTCAATGGATGTGGGGTTCTACTATATGGCCAACGCCATGGGGCGTCTCGTTGGCACGATTTTATCTGGTCTGGCATATCAGTATGGCGGCCTGGTTAGCTGTCTGTTGATCTCCAGTGCTTTACTGCTGTTAGCGACTTTACTTACCCATGGATTGCAACGCCATACTAGATAATCGCTCGTATAAATGGGCAAGCTAGCTGGCGTGTGCCAGTGGCTTGCCTGATTATCATCAAGCTGTTTCTGGCAGTTTAAAGCCGGCTGTGATTTGTTTTAGCTTTCGTGACTGTTTGTCCAAGTCCAGGCTGGCACTGGCCACCTGATCTGCGCCTGCTGCATTATCCAGTGCGGCTTGTTTAATAGCGTCAATATTGTAACTGATCTCTTCGGTGGTTTCGCTCTGCTGTTGTGCTTCCTGAGCGATACGTTTTGCACTTGCCGAAATTTCCTGAATTTGCTCGACGCTGGTTTGCAGGCTGGCAGCACTATCATTGGTTGCTGAGATGGATGCTTGGGCAACCTCGGCAGACTGATGCATTTTATCAACCGCTTGTGTGGTCGCACTTTGTAGCTCCTGGATCATGGTTTCTATGTCACCGGTAGACTGTTGAGTTTTGTAAGCAAGCTGGCGTACTTCGTCTGCAACGACGGCAAAACCGCGGCCATGCTCGCCTGCTCTGGCTGCCTCTATGGCGGCATTGAGCGCCAGCAGGTTGGTCTGTTCGGTGATGGCCTGGATCACCTCAATCACTTTACCTATGTTCTGAGCCCCTGATTCTACCTCTTTGATCGCCCGCTCAGAGTCGCTGATCACCTGATCGAGAGTCGTCATTTTAGAAACGCATTCCGCCAATGTCTGGCTCGCGGCCTCTGTGCTACTTTGTGTGTCGACGCTGAGCGCTGCAACCTGATTGGCGCTATTCGCAACACTTTCGACAGACTGAGCGGTGGCGGCAATGGCAAGGGCGACTTGCTCAATGTTGGCATGTTGCTCCTGCAAGCTGGTGTTGGCCTGCTCACTGGCTGCACTGGTCTGGCTGGCCGTAACGGCAAGTTGAGAAGTCGTTTCACTGATTGTCCCAATCACGCCGGTGAGATAGCTGGTCATTTGCCTCATAGCGCCGTATACGCCGGTCACATTGGTGTCCTGACTAAAATCCTGGCGTAAATCTCCAGAGGCGATGCGCTCGCTGATGTCTCGCATTACGCGGGGCTCTCCACCGAGCGGGCGTAACACTGAGTTCGCTATTAACCAGGTTGTTGAAATTATGACAATGATTGCAATCACGCCAATCAGTGCAATAAACCAGTACAATTGATAAATGGGGGCGAATGCTTCGGCTTTATCTATCTCACTCAGTAATACCCAGTTCAGGCTAGCGAACTGAAAGGGCATATAGGCTGACAGCACCGGGTTGCCATTGTAATCTATGATTAACTCGGTTTCAGAGTAGCCTTGCAAACCTCGTCTGACCGCCAAAGTGTCGACACCATTATGCGCGACGGTACCGGCAAAACTGGCCGTTACACTATGCGCTGTAGGGTCCAGGTAGGAGTCGGAACGCATTCTTAGATCTGAGCCAACCAGGTAAGACTCGCCGGTTTTTCCCATACCATCACGTTGTTGCATGATGTCGTTAATCGTATCTATGGAGATTTGTAACGCAATAATGGAATGGGTTTGACCATTGCTCTGTACAGGCACCCCAATGAACGCTGCAGGCTCGTTATTGCTGGGGGCATATTGCTGATAGTCAGTGATTGAGAACTGCTTGCCGGTGACCGTACGACGAAACAGCTGGGCTAGTCCTGAGTCGCGATAGGGCCCGTTTATCAGATTGGTCTGATAATCGCTTTCCTGCGCGACGGTATAGCCGATATAGCCATCCATATCTATGATGAATAAGTCGTAAAACCCTTTTTGTTCAATAAAATGCTTGAACAAAGTATGGTTACTGTGTGCCAGCTGCTTAGTATCCATATGTGGCGCGCTGTTGACCAGTTGCTGCCACTGCGTGGCAATCAGACTTAAATCTGCCTTGCGCGCGTGGAAGTAATCCTCAATTTGCCGGTGCTTAATATGTTTGATTGAGGTCAGCTGATTATAGGCCTGACGCTCTAATGCTTTGGATGCGGTTATGAGGGATGTGATTGCCATAAACGCGGCGGGCAGTAAGCCAACCAGCAAAAATGAAATCAACAAACGTAGTTTGGTGGACATGGAGTACCTGACTTAAGGTTATTTTGCTAAATGCAATTAAAAATGATTACTATCACGTATTGTAAACAAGAATCCCTTTAGTGGGAACTATATCACCCAAAAAGTTAAAAAAAAGAAACAAAGTTCTTATTTTTTGCTTGTGGCTCGTTTGATGACAGTACGTAATGTGGTTGCGTATGGTTGGATCTGCGGTGGCAGAAACCGGGCGCAGGCGCACCCGGCAGATAATTTAACTGATTTCTATTGCCTGGATCTGAACTGTTTGCTCGTCTTCATCCTGCTCAGTGTTTGCAGGAATGCTTGGAAACTCTGGCTTATCGAGTGCAATATCGCCACCATCAATAACATCGTCTTTTTGCAAAGCACGGAAATCGAATAAAGCATGATCTGCCAGGTGCGAGGGCACGACATTTTGCATGGCCGTAAAAATGCTCTCAATTCTACCTGGATGAGTGGTATTCCACTCATTGAGCATGGCTTTAACGTGTTTACGTTGCAGGTTTTCTTGTGAGCCACACAAGTTACAAGGAATGATCGGGAATGCCTGACTTTGCGCATAACGTGCAATGTCGGCTTCTTTACAGTAAGCCAGCGGGCGGATCACCATGTGCTGACCATCATCGCTCATCAGCTTAGGTGGCATACCTTTTAGTTTTCCGCCGTAAAACATGTTCAAAAACATGGTCTCAATCATGTCATCACGGTGGTGGCCCAGCGCAATTTTGGTTGCGCCCATTTCTTTGGCCGTACGGTACAAAATACCGCGACGCAAACGAGAGCAAAGAGAGCAGGTGGTTTTGCCTTCCGGGATCTTATCTTTGACGATTGAATAGGTATCTTCTTCGACGATTTTGTATTCAACTCCAAGGGTATCAAGATACTCAGGCAGAATATGCTCTGGAAAACCCGGTTGCTTTTGATCCAGGTTGATGGCGAACACGTCGAACTTAATGGGGGCAACGCGCTGTAGGTGTTGCAGCACGTCCAGCAAAGTATAACTGTCTTTACCGCCAGACAGGCAAACCATTACGCGGTCGCCTTCTTCGATCATATTAAAATCGCCTACAGCCTGACCGGCCAGCCTTCTTAAGCGTTTTTGCAACTTGTTCAGGCTATATGCTTGCTTTGCTTCTTGTGAGTGAGACACTCGCCCCCCTATATAAAAATGACGGCAAAAATAAATAAGGGCGCATTATACCGCCAGACCAGTAAACTGCAATATTAGCGGTGTGATTGTGAACAGGCAAAAAGAGGAAAGGATCGGCACCTGTTCGGTGCCGATAATGATATTGGACTTATTCTGCTAGCGGGCTTTTGTAACCGTCAGGTTTAAGGGCCAGTACGTCGCAGTCCAGGCTGTCGATGACGTGCTCTGCCGTGTTACCAACCAGTGCTGCACTGAGACCTGTGCGTCCGACGGTACCAATCACAACCAGCTCGGCATTTTTTTGTTTTGCAATATGCGGGATCACATCCTCTGGTAAGCCTTCCTTAATCACACATTGGCTGTCGCTCAGGCCAAACCGCTGCGCCAGTGCCCAGGTTTCTTCCTCGTGGTGTTTCTTCACCGCTTCATTGTATTGAGACGGGTTAAACTCAGGGATCTCAATTGCGATGTTCACTGGTGTTGCCGGGTAAGTGTTAACCAGGCTCAAAGAGGCGTTGGCAAGCTCACATAAAAACTGTGCGTCTTTGATAATACGATTGTTCAGCGCCTGATGCTGTTCGTCATCACTGACCGCATTGACTGCCGCAAGTATTTCGCCTTTTTCTGGCCAGGCATGATCTTTTACCAATAAGACCGGTGCAGGGCACTTTCTGATCAGGTGCCAGTCTGTCGGTGTAAAAATCACAGACTTGAGCGTGTCATGTTGGTGAGTCGCTTTAATAACGAGATCAAATTCGTGTTCGAGTACCGTTTTGATGATGGCTTCATAAGGCCGGTTATGCCACACCACTTTGGTTTCGATATCGATGTCTTGATAGCCGCTGGTGAGTTCTGAAATCCAGGCCTCACGGTCCTTAATCACCGCTTCTCTCATCGCCTCACGTTCTTCTCGCGATAACATCGTCGTCATCTCGTATGAAAAATCATAAATGGATAAAAAGGCAGTGATTTTTGCGCCTGTTTTTTGCGCCAGACTGATAGAACGATCCAGGCTGTTCTGCTGTTGTTTGGTCGGATCTATGACGGTGAGAATGCGTTTGATTTGTTCCATAATGGGCTCCTTAATCTTGCACGGACGATTTCAACTCTGTCTACAGTGTAATCGAAATCGCCGTGGTATAAAGCAAAAGTGAGCCGTTAATTGCCTTAGATCAAAGAGAAATTGCGGCGGCCTTGGCCAGTTCATCAATATCCAAAATGGTGATGAATTTGCCTTCTACTTTGATGATGTCTGCCTTTTGAAAGCGACTCAACAGGCGGCTGATGGTTTCAACGGTCAGCCCCAGATAATTGCCAATTTCGCCTCGGGTCATGGTAAAGCGGAACTCTTTACGCGAGAAGCCACGTTCACCAAAGCGGTTCGACAGGTTGTAGATAAAAGTGGCCAGGCGCTCTTCTGCTGTTTTCTTATTAAGTAACAGCAACATCTCCTGATCGTAGTTAATCTCGCTACTCATCAGGCGCATGATCTGCTGTCTGAGCTTTGGCAGTTTGCCAGCCAGCTCGTCTAAGGTATCGAATGGGATTTCACAGACCATAGAGGTTTCCAGCGCCTGAGCAAAGCTTTGGTGCTGCATTTTATTGATGGCATCAAAGCCGACTAAGTCTCCGGCCAGGTGGAAACCGGTGATCTGTTCATCACCTTGCTCTGAAATAGTGTAGGACTTAAAAGACCCGGAGCGCACCGCAAAGATTGCGTTGAGCTCGCTACCGGACTCGAACAAAAAGTCCCCCTTATGCAGGGGTTTTTTACGCTCGATGATTTCATCCAGCTTATCCATTTCACTGCCGTTTAAAGAGAACGGCAGGCATAATTGGCTGATACTGCAGTTATTGCAGCTGATAGTACATTGACTTTTTGAACGATTATTTAAATCCATAACAAATCCGTTATCTATGACGCACGTTAATGACATTCTATTAGATGCGGTCATATTTTAATACTTGAACTTTGCGATACCTGATATTCGGGTATACAACTTACTAGCTGTGTTTTAGTAACTATAATCAGAAGTACTAAGCAACATGTTGATCAACTCTGGTCAAAAAACTCCCATTCTCTCACCAAAGCCAATGACTCTCATCTAATAGTATTACTGCGTCTAGATTAATGTACTAGTTTGTCCGTTGCAATGATTAGTAGATAAAAGCCATACCAAATAAAAATGTTGCCCAGCGCAATGCGTGTTGCCTTGTGATTTAAGAATGTATTGAGCAGCTGGGCGGTTTGGCCTACCGCTAACATGGCCGGAAAAGTACCCAATGCAAACGCGGCCATTGTGAGTGCACCGCTGATACTGCTGCTCGCCTGCAGGCTCCAGGTCAGTGCTGAATAGACCAGCCCACATGGCAACCAGCCCCATAAGGCACCGTATGCCAGGGCTTTAACCTTGCTGTCGATGGGGAGCAAGTATTTGTTGAGCTGCACCAGACGTTGCCAGAGCAGCCATTTTCCCGCTTTTTCCAGCCAATTCAACGTCGCAGCCAGGCGCATGACATAGATACCAACCAGCAGCATAAACACGCCGCTCATCACATTGAGTGTATTCGCAAACAACGTGCTTTGTTTGGCAAATGCCCCGCCGAGTCCGGCAACTAATGCGCCTGCCACCATATAGCTGCCTAATCTGCCGAGGTTATATAGCAGCGCAGTGACAAAAGGAGGCTGTTTGGTTTGAGCAAGTTGCAGGCTGGATGCGATACCGCCACACATCACCAGACAATGGCCGCTGCCAACCAGGCCCATTACAAAGGCGCTAAACAGGCTTATCTCGGTCATTACTTTTATTGTGTTGCTCTTTATCGTCTTCGAACAGAATGCTGTGGCCTTGCTTATTCAGATCAGAAAACTGCTCGCTTTTGACAGCCCAAAAAAACACCCCGATCGCGATGATGACAAACAAGATTGCGATGGGAATAAGGATATAAATAATACTCATAGCTTCAGTAACCTCAAAGAGTTAGTGATCACCAGAATCGAGCTCGCAGACATGCCAATGACGGCCACCCAGGGCGGCACCAATCCCATCGCGGCGAGCGGTAATATAGAGCCATTGTAACAGAGTGACAAAGTGAGGTTCTGTTTTATCACCGTTTTGGTTTTCTTCGCGACCTGATGCAGGGTTTGCAGTGATTTGAGGTCGCTGTTAAGCAACACGACATCGGCGGTATTTTTGGAAATATCAGCACCAGTTTCCATTGCAATGGATAAATGGGCACTGTTAAACACTGGGCTGTCGTTCACGCCATCACCGACCATGCCTACAACATGCTGCTGTGCTGACCAGGATTCGACCTGCTTTTGCTTATCCTGTGGGGAGCAGGCATTTTTGTATGTATCCAGTCCAAGCTCTAATGCTAAGTCTTTGACTGCATTGGAGCTGTCACCGCTGAGTAAATGGCAGCTCAGGCCTTGACCCTGCGCATAATTGATGATCTCAGGGGCACTGTTTCTGACTTTGTCTGCCAGATAGAAATCAGCAATGGGCTTGCCATCGACGAACAGGGTCGCCTGGGCAAAAGAACTATGATTGCCAAACCAGGCAGACTTACCGATGGCAATTTTTTGCTCGCCAAAACGGGCTTTAACACCACTGCCTGTGATGACTTCAACGTCACTCAGCTGTCTGGGGGGGACCACCAGTTCGGTAAATGCCTTGGCGATAGGGTGCTCTGAGTAGCGTTCAAGCGCAACAGCCAGTGCCATTACATCGGATTCCTGCCAGTTTTTATTAAGGACGCTGACCGACTCAATAGAGAAGCGCCCCTCGGTCAGAGTACCGGTTTTGTCAAAGGCCATTCTGGTCAGCTTAGGCACGGTTTCCAGCACATGGCTTTCTTTGATCAGTATTCCTTTTCGGGTCAGTGTGGCCACGGCGCATGTTAGCGCAGTCGGGATGGCCAGGCTCAGTGCACACGGGCAAGTTGCAACTAATACCGAGATGGTGACCCAAAACGCATGGGGTGGATCTATCTGATACCAGGCAACTGCAGTGATAGAGGCGAATATCAGCAGGCAAGCGACAAACCACTGGGCAACTTTGTCGGTAACTTCAACGATTTTAGGGCGTTTTGTCAGGGCATTGTGTTGCAGCTTAATGATTTGATTAAGCAGGGTGTTTTGACCCACTTTGTTGATTTCAATGGTGATCACCCCATCGTGGTTGATGGTGCCAGCATAGACTTGATGAGTTTGATACTTCTTAACAGGAAGGTGCTCACCTGTCATCATGGATTCGTCAACTGTGGTAGAGCCTGAGATCAATACGCCATCGGCCGGGATGGTTTCGCCGGGCTTGATCATGATTTGGTCGCTCAGTTTTAGGCTCTTTGCTGCGACGATTTTTTGCTCGCCATCGGGCAGTAACTGACGCGCGGTCAGTGGCAGCAGTTTTTGCAGGTTGGCTGTAAATTCACTGGCTTTTAGTCGGGCCCGAAACTCCAGGTACTTACCGAGCAAGAGCAAGAAGGTGAACATACAAATCGATTCAAAGTAGACTTCGCCAACCGACATCACAGTGGCGTAACAGCTTGCCGCATAGGCACCAAATATGGCCAGCGACACAGGCAAGTCCATATTGAGCTGCTTAGCTCTGAGGCCTTTGATGGCATTGGTCAAAAACGGCATGGCCGAGTACAGGATCACCGGAGAGGCTAAAAATAAACTGATCCAGCGGAAGTATTGTTCGAAATTGTCTTCCATGCCGGAAAACATGCCAAAATACATGGCAAACGCAAACATCATAACCTGCATGGTCATCAGGCCTGCCACGCCTAGTCGGCGTAAATAGGCTTTGGCTACGGTTTGCTTTTGCGCGGCTTCATCATCGGCCTGAAAAGGGTAGGCCTTGTAGCCAATCTGATGCAGTGACTTGATAATCTCACTGAGCTTACATTGCTGAGGGTGCCACAGGATCATGGCTCTGTGGGTTGACGTGTTAACATCAACCCGGGCAACGCCTCTAAGCCCGAGCAGTTGCTTCTCAATTAACCAGGCGCAGGCTGCGCAGCTTATGCCTTCAACACTGAGCAAAACTTCCTGCAATTCGCCTTGCTGGCTAACAAAATCCTGTTGAATGTCGGCATTGTCATAGCTCAACAGTTCTTTTAACTGCTCGGGTACCAGCTCTTCGACTTTGCCCGCACTGTCGGTACGAAATTTATAATAGTCGCTCATGCCCTGAGCGAGAATGGTCTCGGCGACCGCCTGACAGCCAGTGCAGCATACCGGCTGCGGCTGGCCTTCGAATTGTACATGAGCAGAAAACCCCGGCGGTACGGGCTCCAGACAATGAAAACAACTGCTTGTCATAGTGTCTACTTATATTCTGGAGAAATGGCGACTTTCTGTGTAGTGGGTAACTGAAGCTTCTCTTTAAGCTTCCAGCTTTGGTCCATAGGTTCAAGAAACACGGTAAATGCACCGTGATGTGGCTCATCCAGAATCGCAGTAAATTCACCGGATGCATTGGCCAGCAGGGTGACTTCAAAATCGTATTTCTTCACGGTACGGTGATAAAAAGATGCTTTGAGCGCGTTGACTTTGCTGTGATCGCCCTTGGTAAAGGTGAAGCTCACTCTGTCATCACTGACATCAATATCACCATGTAAATACAAAGCTTTGGCTTTATCGAACTTGCTGAGTTCAAGATTTATGGCTTTACCTTTTTTGTAGTAGTCGTCGACCACCATATCCGGGCCGTTACCGACAGCAAAGATCACTAAAAATACGCAGGCAATGATGGTAACCAGCGGAAAAAACATTAAAAACCAAGGCCAAAAATTCTTATACCAGGGAGTAGGGTTCATAACGACTCAACAGCTTAATTTCAGTGGCAATATTCTATCTTATTTGGGGGTAAATACCTAAAAAAAAGCCTCCGATTGGAGGCTTTTTTGATCTTAAATAAACTTATAATCTATTCGATTATTTCTCCTGAGAGAGGCTGTACACGTAAGCCGTTAGCAGGTGTACTTTGTCTTCGCCCAGAATGTCTTTCCACGCTGGCATCACACCGGCACGGCCGTGACGCAGTGTTTCTTCAACTGCACGTTGAGAGCCACCGTATAACCAGATGTTGTCGGTCAAGTCAGGCGCACCAAATGGCAGGTTATGGGCAACAGAGCCTTTACCGTCCATACCGTGACAGGCCGCACACATTGCGAACTTGGCTTGACCCGCAGCTGCATCTTTTTGATTCACTTTACGACCTGATAGGCTCAGTACGTATGCGGTCATTTCTTTGATACCCTGGTCACCCAGTGCATCTTGCCAACCTGGCATCGCAGCAACACGACCTTGCAGTAGTGTTTCTTTGATCTTGTCAGGCGTACCGCCGTACAACCAGTCGTTGTCTGTCAGGTTAGGGAAGCCCATTGCACCACGTGCATCCGAACCGTGACACTGAGCACAGTTTTGTGCAAACAGGCGCTGACCAATTTCAAGTGCTTTTTGGTCTTTTACCAGAGTTTCAATGTCTTGCTCAGCAAATGCTTTGAAGATAGGACCGAAACGCTCGTCAGCGGCTTCAAACTCTTTATCAAGTTGAACCCAGTGACCATTTGCTTTGGCTTCTTCAATTGCCTTTTTAGACTCTTCAAGAGACGTCACGCCCTGGTTAGAGCTCGTCCAGTTCAAAAAGCCTGCAAAGTTACCCAGGCCTGGGTAAGCAGCAAGATAGTAAACAGACCAGATAAATGTTGCGAAGAACATGTAAGTCCACCACTTTGGTAGTGGGTTGTTCAGTTCTTCGATTCCGTCAAACTCGTGACCACAACTTTCGCCTTCTTCAACACCTGTGTAGTTTTTCAGGTTCCAAAGCAGCAGGCCAAAGATCAGAGCCAGACACGCCAAGGTCAATACGATGACCCAAATACTCCAAAAGCTAGTCATTTTTCAGACTCCTTTTCCTCGTTTGAGATTGTGTTGTTGTGTTTCTTTTCATCTTCAAAGATGGCATTGGCAGCGTCATCAAAACGACGTTTGCTACGTTTGCTGTATGCCCACACAACAATCACTATGAACAGTACTAAAATTACCAGAGTCAAAATGCCTCTGTATGTGCCGTAATCCATAACAAATTACTTCAAATGTGTGCCAAGTTGCTGAAGGTAGGCAATCAGGGCTTCCATTTCGGTTTTGCCCTTTACTGCGGCTTCAGCACCTTGAATGTCCTCATCGGTGTAAGGCACACCGAAGTTACGGAACACTTCAAGTTTCTTAGCGGTTAATTGACCGTCCAATACATTCTCATTGAGCCAAGGGTAGCCAGGCATATTTGACTCAGGTACCACAGAGCGTGGATCCATTAAGTGGGCAAAGTGCCAGTCATCAGAATAACGTTGACCAACACGCGCCAGGTCTGGACCTGTACGCTTAGAGCCCCACTGGAACGGGTGATCCCAAACAGATTCACCAGCTACAGAGTAGTGACCATAACGCTCCACTTCATCACGGAATGGGCGGACCATCTGTGAGTGACAGTTGTAACAACCTTCACGTACATAGATGTCACGACCTTCCATTTCCAGTGCTGTGAGCGGGCGCAGGCCATCAACAGGCTGGGTAGTGTCTTTTTGGAACATCAGCGGTGTGATCTCAACGAGCGCACCGAAGCTGATGGCAAAAACCGTCAGGATAGCCATCAGGCCAACGTTCTTTTCGACGATTTCATGTTTATTTGTAGAGTTATTATTGCTCATACTCGACACCCCTTAAGCCATTCGCGTGTTAGCTTCAGTGGTCAAAGAGCCACTCTTAGCTGCCACTGTACGGTAGACGTTGTAAGCCATTACCAGCATACCAACCACGATGAATACACCGCCCAGGAATCGCATGATATAGAAAGGCTTAGACGCTTCAAGCGACTGTACGAAGCTGTACATCAAAGTACCGTCAGAGTTAACTGCACGCCACATCAGACCTTGCATTACACCTGAGATCCACATTGCTACGATGTACAGAACAACACCAACAGTGTGTAACCAGAAGTGAGTGTTAACCAGTTTAACGCTGTACATGTTAGCGTGACCAAATAGTGCAGGGATCAGGTGGTAGATAGCACCGATAGAGATCATTGCAACCCAACCCAGAGCGCCTGAGTGTACGTGGCCAACAGTCCAGTCAGTGTAGTGTGACAACGCGTTTACAGATTTGATTGCCATCATTGGGCCTTCGAAGGTAGACATACCGTAGAAAGACAGAGAAACAACCAGGAAACGCAGTACAGGGTCAGTACGCAGTTTGTGCCATGCGCCAGACAGCGTCATGATACCGTTGATCATACCACCCCAAGAAGGCACAAACAGGATCACTGACATCACCATACCCAGAGACTGAGTCCAGTCAGGTAGTGCGGTGTAGTGAAGGTGGTGAGGACCTGCCCAAATATACAGAGAAACCAGTGCCCAGAAGTGAACAACCGATAAACGGTAAGAGTAAACAGGGCGACCTGCTTGCTTAGGCACGAAGTAGTACATCATACCCAGGAAGCCGGCAGTCAGAAGGAAGCCTACCGCGTTGTGACCATACCACCACTGAACCATAGCATCTACTGCACCCGCATAGATAGAGTATGACTTAGTCAGAGATACAGGTACTGCCATGCTGTTAACAATGTGCAGCACTGCAACTGTAATGATGAAGCCTGCATAGAACCAGTTAGCAACATAGATATGAGACACTTTACGCTTGATCAGTGTGCCGAAGAACACGACTGCATAGGTGACCCAAACAACAGCAATTGCAATATCGATTGGCCACTCAAGTTCAGCATATTCTTTAGAAGATGTGATACCTAATGGCAAAGTGATGGCTGCTGAAAGAATGATTGCCTGCCAGCCCCAGAAAGTGAAAGCGGCTAGCTTGTCAGAGAATAAACGCGTCTGACACGTGCGCTGTACAACATAGTAAGATGTTGCAAATAGTGCACTTGTACCAAATGCGAAGATTACTGCGTTCGTGTGTAACGGACGAAGTCGAGAGTAAGTTAACCATGGAATGTCGAAGTTTAACGCAGGCCACGCAAGTTGCGCCGCGATAAATACACCTACACCCATGCCAACGATGCCCCAAATCACTGTCATTATAGCGAATTGGCGTACAACCTTATAATTGTACTCAGTTTGTGATGCTACTGTTTGGCTCATTTTCTGGATTCCGCTGCAATTAATGCGATTAGAAATGATTAACCTGTAATACAGGCCCTGTTTTTTTATTTCAACAAACCCGCTTGAGTCACATCCCGTGGAACAAAACTCTCACCAGCTTGAGAAACCCTTATTTTTGCAAGGAAATAATAATTTTTTTGCAAACGAAAAGATACTACAAACACCTAAAATAATGACATCAATCAAACTTTGTACGAGTCATTTGTTTAATGAGTACGCGAATTGCGCAATATCAAAACAAATTGCAAAACTTAACGCCAAAGGCTGGTCGAAAAGAGCGATTCCACATACACTGAACGTCTTTTCAAGATGTCACACACTAAGCATTATGCAGAAAACTCGCACACTACCTGGTGTTTTTTTAGTCACTTTCCTGACGGCCTGTTCAGACCCGAGTACTATTATACATGAAAGTTCAGAAAAAAGTGAAAGTTCGCAAACTTCCTTGAATTGTGTTGCCACTTCGCCTTGTACAAACCAAGGTGTTGCACTTTGGAGCTCATCGACACTCTTAGCGCCGGAAGCGCCATTTGAGGTGTTTCTGGAGACTCAAAACCCTGAATTTGAAATAAAGTCAGCCTGGCTTGAGGGAAAGACTATGTATATGGGAAAAATCCCCATTTTCTTCAGCCACCAGCAGGCTGCTTTGTGGTCATCAGAAGTAATGGTCGGGGCATGTAGTGACCCAGTCATGGAGTGGCAGCTCACCATAGAACTGGTCAGCAAGCCGGCATCAAAGTTAGGTGACAAAACTGTCACATTTAGCCTGTACACTTCTCAGAAGTGATCTATTACTTTTGAATGATCTTACTTGGCGTTTCATGTTCGTTTACAAACCCACTCAATTTTGCATGACTTTGTTAAGCAATTTGACTATATTTAACCAAACCGCACATAAAGCGATAACAGAATACCCAATTGGCCAAGAGTCTCGTTTGACAAAACACTCACACAGGCGAATAACTACATAAAAGAACAGAACGCAAGCTATTTAAGGAGACATCTAGTGGCAAAGCGCACAACAAAAATACTCACACCCGTGGCAGCATCCATCGCTTTGAGTTTGGGCCTTTCAGGCTGTAGCCTCTTCGATGATGACGATAACAATGTCCCTGTTAAACCAACCAATCCATCAGTTGAGGGAAGCGTCAATGCCAATTTCAATGTGTCTATCTCGGGAAAGGCCGTAAAAGGCACGCTTAGTGGCGCAATGATTAGTGTCAAGACAGTGGATGCGCAAGGTAACAAGGTCGATTTAGCATACCGTACTCAGGCCGGTGAGGAGTCCGCAACTGAAACTGCCGAAACAGAAGAAGCGGCAAAAGCCAAGGCTAGTGCCAAACTTATTAGCGCTAACCCTGCTGAGCTAAAAACCACATCCAATGGTTTCTATGAAATATTTGTCGACGAAAACTTCTCCGGTCCTGTTTACATCACTGTAACCACGACTAAAGAGGGTGATGCGCTTGTTAAGTGTGACGCGTTTGCCGGTTGTGGTGCTGGCTCGGCTGTGAAGGTCGATGATGGCTCCGTCTTCAAAGAAAATGGCAAGATTGATTTTGGGGAATGGTATAAAGACGATCTGGAGCTTTCAGTAGTTAAACTGATCACGCCAGCTTCATCAGACAGTGCGACCACGGCTAAGCGCGGACCGTCATTTGCTGACGGTGATGATGGTTTTTACAGAGCAAACTTGTCGGTATTTACCTCTACAGCAGCGCGCATATTGTTAGGTGCCGGCAATGCAATTGATGCCGCTTCCGTCGGTGCTGCCAGTACCCAAGTTATCCAACAGCTTGTCGGTGACGTTAGCTTGGTTGCAGCGCTTGCGAATGATTTATCATTAGGTGGTGCAATTGACTTTACGAGTGTCGATGGCAGTGAAAAGCTCGACGCAGGTGCCCTGGTATTGATCCAGGTTGCCTCGTCATTGCAATCTTTAGCCGGTAAAGAAGGCCGCGCTCTGGGAGAGGTTTTGACTGAGCTATCAGCCGATGTTGAAACCGGTAATTTGGCGAATAGCCAGACATTTACTCGCCTTAAAGATGAAGCCAAAAAAGCAGGGAATGTCTTAAGCGCCATTGTTTCGGGCGATCAGGCGGCTATCAAAGCTGCGTTAATCGATGCTGGTGTTTCTGAAGAGGACATAGATGACGTTGCAACAGATATTAAGAGTGCGGTAGATACCGCGGTCAATAATGGCGCAACATCGGAAGACGACTTGAAAGATGACATCGATACAGTCGTAGATCAACTTGACGATATTGGTAATGGCGATGCTTCCTCAGACAAACAAAGCGAAGCGATACTGGCCAGTGTTGAAGCCAGCCAAACCGCGCTTGAAGGTAGCGATACGACATTAGCAGGGTTTGCCACATCACTTGAAACCGTCAAGGCACTGGGTGCTGACTTGTCTACAAAAGAAAAGGCCGTTGAGTATGGTGCCGCTGCTGCAGTGTTGAATACACAGTTTACAGCAGCAATCGACGTTGACGCGGATGGTGATAACCTGGGTAAGCTGTTGTCCAGAGAATTTGCAACGGCCGAGCAGCTGGTTTCAGCAGCGACGCAGCTTGTGACGCAAAATGCCAAATACCAGCCAACCTTAGATCAGGCAAATGCTTTATTGACGCAAGTTACCGCATTGATTGCACAAAAAGACCAACTAAGCGCCGACATTGCGACTGAGCTGGCGGCAGCCAATACTAAAATTGAAGAGTTTGGTGCCGCTCTTGATGCTGCTAAGAAAGCGTCAGATGATAGCCTTGTTGCCGCCAACAATGACAAGCAAGCTGCTGACGAGAAAAGAGCGGTGTTTGAAACACAGCTGCTGGTTGCACAGGCCGCCGTAAGAGCGATAACCGATCAAGACTCTGCTGCATCAGCCTTGTCAGAATTGAGTAAAGCGCAGACGGCGCTTATGGAATCGGTAACGGCGTACCAAAGTGCTGAGACCTCTGCCAACACAGCATTGACATTAGCAAATGCCTATAAGGCCGAAGCTCTAAACCAGAATGAACCAACAGACAGCGCAGACCAAGCGATTGGGGAAGCGAATACACTGATTGAAGACGCAAAGGCAGCATTAATCAGCCTTGATGTCGCAGACAGCCAATTGAGCATTGATTCAAATACTGCTTTAGGTAAACAAGGGTCTGACAAACTGGTCAATATTAGCTTTGTGACTAAAGAAGGTGCCGATGCAGCTTTCAATGCCGGTGAAATCATCTACGATGTGATGAAAGACATTTGGGATTCGGGTCTGGACTCGGGCAATCACTCAGGCACGGCACCAAATTTCCCTGACTGGACCTACAGTTATGATACAGATACCTATGCGCTTAGCCTTGAAAATACGAAGGGTGATGAAAAACTAGCAGCAAACGGACAGGTTAATTCGGGTGCTCAGAGTAAGATCCTGTTTACCTGGTCTGGTTATATGACTGCTGACTCTGGGCAGAAAGTAGCAATAACGTCACCTGACTTAGCTGAATGTGAGCGTTGGGCTATCGACGCCATAGACATGCCAAATGCTTCGTGTTCTGTTTTATATGTTGAAGGCAGCATCCAAAAAGTTGAAGATGCGAGAGATTTTGATGTCTCACGTGGTAAGACATTCAACTTAGTCGAGTTTGTCGACGGACCATACGGCTTTAACGGGCATTTCTATTCTGAGCTAACTGCCGTAGATCAGCAAGGCAACCCGTCACCTTTGTTTGTTAACAATACAACAGAGCTGGCTTCTATCGAGTTGAAAGGCATGTCGGAAGGGACTGCATTTACAGCCCATTTTGATATTCGTAACGAAGACGACAACGATGACCTGGGTATGGCAAAAGTGTCGATTGACAACTTCAATGGTTATGTTTTCGATGTCAGCCTGATCGATGGTGAAGGGCCCTTGTTAGGCAACGTGTCGCTCAACAATGATACAAATGTTCCGGTTCATGTTGGTAACGTCGAGGAAATAACGAATGGTTTCCGTATCGACTATATCAACGGAGAGTCAATCGAATACACAGATATTGATTTTTTAGGCCAGTCCAATAACTAAAGCGGGTCTAGATTTAAGAGGGGGAAAGTCAATCTTTCCCCTTTTTTTGTTAAAAGTGAAGTTTATGAAACTAAAAAGAATCTCTCCATTAGTCCTGATTTGTGCTCTGCCTCAGGCTAAGGGAGCTTATGCAACTACCAACGATATCGAGTTAATTCACCAATTTCACAGTGAGATATATACCGAGGCACAACCGGTTAAAGCGTTTGTTGATGATTTTGACAAGCCTTTAACAGAAGGGGACAGTGCCTTTACCTACAATGTATTTGAACTGGGTGTGAAGTACAAAGGTATTGGCCTGGGCGCACAAAGTCGTTTCGACTATTTACTGGCTTTTGATCCGGATACCGCACTGTATACGCACACAGAGAAAAATGACCTGCCATTTGAAAAGCGCAATTACCGCTACTACTTATGGGGCAGGCAGGCAACAACTAATGGTGTGTTCTTAAGCTATGATTTTGAACTGCTGGATAAAGCTCTGGTTATCACGCCAAAATTTACTTACTTCAAAAGTACGCACTTTCAGGATGCGCGGGTAGATGGCACAATCTTTGGTGATGAGGTCGAAGGAAAGCTGGAGGCCGAGTATTACTTTTCTAAAGACATTTTGTTTAAATCATTTACACCAACGGAAAACCCAGAGGGAGATGGTTACAGTTTTGACTTGGCTTTTAGCTGGCAGATCACACCTGATCTAAGCGTGTGGGCGGCAGGTAAAGACTTGATGTATGAAACAAAGTACGAAGGCGCTGGATTTGTTAACGGCTTCACCACCGATATCCCCTTTTCTGAGCGAGAAGATGGTATAGACACCACTCCCTCTGTCAGACTGCGTACCTCTGCTTATGATCAAGAAATAGAATACACCTTTGAGCGGGATGCTAGATACTATCTGGGCGTGAAATACCGCATCAATAATCATTTCTCTACGACACTAAAAGCACGCAAGTATATTGATGATGCGTTCGTTCAGGCCACCGTTTCCTATCATTTTGGAGAAAGCTGGGAGCTGTTTGGTGGGTATGAAACACATAGTGAGGCTGTTGAGTTAGGTATTAAAACTCGCTACGCAGGTATCTCTGTGAAAATGGACAATCCTGATATTGAAGATGCGCATTATGTGAATTTGAATTGGTTTCTTAACCTGGCATTTTAGGGGATAAAAGGTGCAAAAAATTAATAGAATCTTACCTTTGTTGTTGGCTGGTACTTTAACAGCATGCGGTGGAAGTAGTGACCCGGCCCCGACCGTGAACGATACTGAGCCAGGACTTGGCCACGATATTACACAGATCCCCTCAGCATCAGTGGCTTTCTATATACCCGAGTTCGTTGATACTTCGGGTACTTTGTCAGTAACTCAGATAAGCTCAAAGGAAACACAACAGTTTACTGTTAACGACCTAAATCAAATGACCGTCACCCTGGATGCAGGTGTCTTATATCAATTTGAATTTAGCCCAAGCGCCGAGCGAGCGCTTTGTCCCAGAAAGTTAGGGTGTGGCCGGGCGCTGCGCGACGATCCAAATGATCTCAACGGTAACGAGCAAATCGATTTCGGTGAACCAGTTTCTGCAAGTGTGTCCTATTCTCTTGCTGCTAAACCGGTTGCTGGTCAAAATCAGCTATATTTTTCTTCTTATGCAAGATTACTGAGTGAGTCAAAGTTAGACAGTACGGTTTTGTCGTTAACAAATACCCCGATATATCATTTGAGCCACAGCCGTATAAATCAGTCTTTACTGGCGGAGTATGCTGCCAAAGCTTTTACCTATGCTGATATCATGAGGCAACTCAATATCCAGGGCAATCAGGCTGATGAGATCTTGCCTCTGAGCGATGCATTCGAACTCGCTTATCAGCAAAGCGATTATACGTTATGGCAGAGCTATATTAACGAAGTTAACCAGTACTTCATGGAAACACTGCTAGATGAAAAAGACAGCCTACTGTTTTCGAGTGTTGTTGACCAGGTGCTACTGATTGCCAATGAAGCTATGCAGCTGCAGGATATGGTGGCGCTCGAAGACTCTGGCACCGTGTTTAACAATGACCTGCTTAACCATTTCAGAGATTCTTTGGGGGTTGTCCGTCTTCAGGAAGAAAAGTACCGCGATGAATTGGACGTCAAACTGAAAGAGATTGAAAGTGTGGTGTCGGATGGTGTCGTACAAAACTCATTTTTGGCCCTCTCAGAAGCTGTATATGACGTTGTAAATAATGTTTCTCCAGCGCGCAACTCAGAGCCTGGTAACTATCAGGTGGGTGAACTTGATATAGTGTACACGACAGATTCGTCCTTTAGCTGGCGCGTAACAGGCTCAAATAGAGAGTTTGAGGTCAGCATGGACGTTACTTCGTCCGAGTGGCGTAAAAGCCCAACGTTAGGTGACCGTATTTCGGCGAGCGGTGTCGTATCTGTTCGCAAAGGTGATGTGTCTTTAGAAGCTGACTTGAGTGATATCTTCTTATTGTTTGATGGCTCGGTTGATGAAGACAACCTGCAATCGGCCACAGGTACCTCACGCTTTGCAGGAAAGGTGACTTTGCAAACGGCAGATTCGATTACGAAAGCGGATATGAGGCTGCGGTTAAACAGAGTGTTATCTCCTCGCAATTCGGTTGAAAGTATCATTGCCAATTTGCGTATACGCGGTGATTTTGAAACCGTAAATCAGGTAACGCCTGTTACATTATATGCCGCAGAACAATCTCCCTTTGAGTTCGACACAATGCTGGACCTAGTATTCGGGTTACATGTTGACTTCGACCTCAAGGGTGGCCCTGATTTTCAATTGCAACTGGCTGCTGATCCAGACAATTTCACAAATTTAAATTCAGCAGAGATCGCCTACCTGCTGGGTGGCAAGGTAATGCAACTGGATGTACGTCGCTCAGGTGATAACAATAGCATTGTTGCGCAAGGGAAAGACGGCTACTGGCTGGATGTGAAACAAAAAGGACGCAATTTCACCGGTGGATACTATTATGGTGATCAGCTGATTGGTGACGTGAAAACAGTACGTGGGATCCCGGGTGTACTGTTTCCAGACGGGAGCTTTGAATCTCTGTTCTGAGTATATGCTTTACTGTTAGAATCACTTACTTTTTCGAAAAGGGCCTGGGGGCCCTTTTGACGTCTTAGAGGGGCCAGATTTGAACAAGCAGCACGTTATTGAACATTTGAAATTTGCTTTGGAATGTAAACTTCACGAGGCACAAGAGGCAGCAGATAGCGCTCGCGCAGATGCTACCCACGAGCAAAGCGCGGCAGAAACTCAGTATGACTCGCTGAGCATTGAATCTGGTTATCTGGCCCAAGGGCAAAGTGAGCGCGTTGATCAGGCGCACCATGCTATCTTGGCATTTGAGCATATTTTTACCGTAAATAGGCCTGCTGCTGTTCAGGTTGGTGCCTTGGTTGCGTTAGCTGATGAGCAGGATGACTGCCACTGGTTTTTTATTGGTCCGTGTGAGGGAGGCTTGAAGGTGACACTGGGCAATCAAGATATCAGAGTCATTACTTTGGTGTCTCCTATCGGGCGAGTGCTGAGTGGCCGCCGTATTGGTGAAGAAGTCGAATTTCATTTTAATGGTACGACTCAGTGGCTGGAGGTTTTGGACTTGCTGTGATCAGGAGAATAGTTTTTTCCTCACTACATGCCGATACTGGCTGGGTGTCTGGTTCATAGTGCTTTTAAATACTCTGGTGAGCTGTCCCTGGGAGTTAAAGCCGCAAGCAAGGGCGATTTCCTGAATGCTAAGGTTGGTCGAAGCCAACAGCTCGGTAACCTGGCGAACCCGAACAGATTGTAAATAATTCGCAGCAGTCTGGCCGGTGGCGGCTTTAAAGCGGCGATTAAAGGTACGGTAACTCATACCAAACTGCGTTGCGACATCGGGAAAGGTGATTTCATCAGCGCAATTGTTGCGCAGCCAAAACTGGATAGAGGCTATTTGCTCATCGCTGTGCCGATCGACGGCACCTTCAAGATAGCGTTGCTCTTCATAGGGTTTACGCACTTCATGAGAAAAGTTTTGTTGCACATGATTGGCGGCTTCCTGACCATAAAATTGGGCAATAAAATGCACAATGACATCCGCCAGTGCGTTTAAGCTTGCTACCGTATATAAACGATCTGATTGAGTAATAAAGTAATCGGGGCGCAATGCAACGAGCGGATAGCTGCGTTTAAACTGCTCTGCATAATGCCAGTGGGTGGTGGCGGCATGACCATCGAGGATCCCGGACTGCGCTAAAAAGCAGACACCTGTCCCAACCCCTATCAGGGTAGCGCCTTCTCGCCGGGCATCTGCAAGGTTCGCAACCAAAGAGGCATTTTGTCTCAGCACCGGGCGCGGGTTACGCCAGATACTGGGGATGACGATATAGTCGAATTCGCTCAGCGCGCTGAAGCTGGCGTGTGCTGAAAATGGCACACCCATTGACGAATGAACAGTGCTTCCCGTTTCGCTAAGCCAGGCAATTTCGAGGGGGATAAACTCATGACCAAGATGTCGCCTTGCAAAGGCTTCGCCTGCGCGCAACATTTCTACAGGGAGTGTCACACTGGTGATCAGCATTTGCTCATAAAGTGTAAAGGCAATTCGGTGGTTGTAGCTGCTCATCTCATCCGACCTCTTATTGGTGGCGTAATATGCATGTTATATGGCGAAAAAAGTAAAGTATCATATTTGCCTTCGTTCTAGAATCGCTTCATTAGTTTTATTTGATAAGAGATTGATATGACAGCATTACCAATTATCGTAGGTATGGGCGGCGTGAATGCAGCCGGCAGAACCTCGTTCCACCAGGGCTATCGTCGCATTGTGTTAGACAGCCTGGATGATGCTGCAAGACAGGAAACTTTTCTCGGCCTGGCCACTTTGATGAACCTCGTTTCATTGCAGGGCTCTGATCTGGTCACAGCTCAGGGAGACATCATTCAGCCAGAGCAAATTGAGACGCGCTTTGGTCAGCAGATCATCGAAGGTACCTTGATCCGCAAAATCGAAAAAACTCATTTTGACGTCGATGCAACGCATTGGCAGCAGAAGCTGACTATGCAGGCTAACGACGGCACAGGTCTGACATTTACCTGTCGCAAGCGCGACTTACCAACACCGGTCCCATCAAGTTGGCAAATTGAAATGCTGGATGAGAAAACAGCACAGGTGGTGATCCCTGAACAACTCGAAGTGAAAGTTGACAGTTACAGAGACAATTCAATTAAAGCGGCAGGTCAGTTGCCAACGGGTTTCGATCCATCGGTAATGTACAATAGTCGTTATCAGCCAAGAGGTTTGCAGGCGACGATTTTTGCTGCGACCGATGCCATTCGTTCAACCGGTCTTGACTGGCACAGCGTGATGAACAGTGTTGAACCGGATCAAATCGGCACCTATTCGGCTTCCGTGGTTGGTCAGGTTAATGACGAAGGCTTGGGTGGTCTTATCCGCAGCCGGATGAAAGGAGAGCGGGTTAGCACCAAACAATTGGCATTGGGCCTCAATACCATGTCAACAGATTTCATTAATGCTTACGTGACAGGCAGTGTGGGCACGACTTTCTCGACCTCAGGTGCTTGTGCGACCTTTTTGTACAATCTGCGTGCGGCAGTCAATGATATTCAGGCGGGTCGTACCCGGGTTGCCGTGGTGGCCAGCGTTGAGTGTGCGCTAACCCCAGAGGTGATAGAAGGCTTTGGCAATATGGGGGCGCTGGCCAATGAAGAAGGCCTGCGTAAGCTGGATAACACGGATGAGGTGGACTACCGCCGTACCAGTCGTCCATTTGGCGAAAACTGCGGCTTTACCATAGGTGAGGGCGCTCAGGTTGCTATCCTGATGGATGATAAGTTAGCGCTGGAGCTGGGGGCTGATATTATGGGCTCAGTGGCAGACGTGTACGTCAATGCTGATGGGGTTAAAAAGTCTATTACAGCGCCCGGTCCGGGCAACTATATTACCATGGCTAAGTCTGTGGCACTCGCCGAACAAATTGCAGGCACAGAAGCTTTACAGCAGCGCAGCTTTATTCTGGCGCATGGTTCAAGCACACCACAAAACCGGGTGACCGAGTCGTTTATCTATCATCGCATTGCAGAGACCTTTGCAATTGAAGGCTGGAAAGTAGCTGCGCCTAAGGCGTTTGTTGGTCATACCATTGGCCCGGCGTCCGGTGACCAGTTAGCAATGGCGCTGGGGATTTTTAGTCACCAGATCATGCCGGGTGTAACGACCATAGATGCGGTTGCCGAGGATGTTTATGATCAACACCTGGACATTCGTACGCATCATTATCACTGTGGAAAAATGGATATTGCTTTTATTAACTCCAAAGGGTTTGGTGGCAACAATGCAACCGCAACTGTACTGTCGCCGGCGATGACTTTGAAGATGTTATCCAAACGCTACGGTGAAGCCGAGTTTGCCAAGCACAGCGCTAAGCTGGCAGAAACCAAGCAACAGCAGGCACGCTATCAGCAGGCTGCTGACTTGGGTCAGTACGAGCTTATCTACCGATTTGGTGATGGCATGATTGATGAAGCTGAGTTGCAGTTGAGTAAAGAATCACTGGGCATTCCGGGCTTCGACAAGGCAGTCAAGCTGACCGTCAATAACCGTTATGGCGATCTGACCGATTAGAATACGATGTTAAGCAAGCAAAAGGCGCGTTAGCGCCTTTTTTTGTGGTTACTTTATATGCTGCGCGTGGAAATCCAGGTGCGCGTCGATAAACGAGGAAATAAAGAAGTAACTATGGTCATATCCCGGGTGCATAGTCAGGGTAAGCGGATAGTCCACAGCCTGAGCGGCCTCGGCTAAGGCTTCTGGCTTGAGCTGTTCGGCAAGGAACTGATCGGCTTCGCCCTGATCAACCCGAATGGGCATCCTAAGACTTTCCTGACTTTGTCTCAGTAGATGGCAGGCGTCATAAGCTTGCCAGAGTGCTTGATCTTCTCCAAGATAGCCCGTAAAAGCCTTTTTACCCCAGGGGCAATCAATAGGGTTAGCAATGGGGCTGAACGCAGAGATACTGAGATAACGGGTTGGGTTTTTCAACCCTACCACCAGCGCACCATGGCCACCCATCGAATGCCCGGCAATGGCACGCTTTTCGGATACCGGAAAATGTTGCTCGATTAAGGCTGGCAGCTCTTCGCTGACATAGCTGTACATCTGATAGTGTTTATCATATGGCGGCTGTGTGGCATTGACATAGAAGCCTGCCCCCAGACCAAAGTCATAGCTTTTGTCCGGATCATCGGCCACGTCTTCACCACGCGGCGATGTATCCGGTGCCACAATGGCAATGCCCAGCTCGTTAGCCCGTTTAAACGCGCCCGCCTTTTGCATAAAGTTCTCATCGGTACAGGTTAATCCCGACAGCCAGTACAGCACAGGTACTGGCTGGTCGCTATTGGCCTGGTCAGGCAAGAAGATAGCAAAGGTCATGTCACAGTGAGTATGCTGGCTGCGATGACGGTAACGTCGATGCCAGCCACCGGCGACTTTATTTTCGCTCACTAATTCCATAAAGCTTCCTCAGAAATGGATCACTGAACGAATGCTCTTGCCCTGATGCATCAGCTCAAACGCTTCGTTGATATCATCCAGCGACATAGTATGGGTAATGAAGTCATCCAGTTTAAACTCACCCGCCAGATAGCGCTCGACGATTTCTGGCAGCTCAGAGCGACCTTTCACTCCGCCAAATGCAGTGCCACGCCAGACACGCCCCGTTACCAGTTGGAAAGGACGAGTAGAAATTTCCTGACCGGCACCGGCAACCCCGATGATCACGGACTCGCCCCAGCCTTTATGGCAACATTCTAAGGCGCTGCGCATCACATTGACGTTACCAATACATTCAAATGAAAAGTCAACGCCACCGTCGGTCATCTCGACAATCACTTCCTGAATGGGTTTGTCGTAGTCATTTGGGTTGATGACATCGGTTGCGCCCAGCTTTTGCGCCAGCGGGTATTTGTCTGTGTTGATATCTACGCCGATGATCCGGCTGGCACCCGCCATAACCGCACCGATCACCGCCGACAAGCCAATGCCGCCTAAACCGAAGATAGCAACGGTATCACCGGGTTGCACTTTGGCAGTATTCATTACCGCGCCCATGCCGGTGGTAACGCCACAACCCAGCAGACAGATCTCTTCAAGCGGGGCTTCTTTATTGACTTTGGCCAGAGAAATCTCAGGCAGTACGGTATATTCAGAGAAAGTGGAGGTGCCCATGTAGTGATAAATGGGTTCGCCATCTTTATAAAAACGGGTAGTGCCGTCGGGCATCACTCCTTTGCCCTGAGTGGTACGGATCTTCTGGCATAAGTTTGTTTTGCCAGAGGTACAGAATTTACACTCACCACACTCGGGCGTATAAAGTGGGATCACATGATCACCAACGGCAACACTGGTAACACCTTCGCCGACGGCTTCAACAATACCGCCGCCTTCGTGACCTAAAATGGCCGGGAAAACGCCTTCGGGATCATCGCCGGACAAGGTGAATGCATCGGTATGACACACGCCGGTGGCAACAATTTTGACCAGTACTTCGCCTGCTTTAGGCATCATGACATCCACTTCTTCAATACTGAGCGGTTGTCCCGGTCCCCAGGCAATTGCCGCCCGTGATTTAATAAATTCAGCCATTATTACTCCAGTTTTGTAGTGTGAAAACAAAAGTATAACTTGCTGTGAGAGTTTGATAATCTTAAAAAATAAGAAAGACTTTTACGTATTTGTAATAATGGACAGATGGTCAGGTTTAGATGAGTTTGTCGCGGTGGCGACGTGTGGCTCCTTTACAGGTGCGGCGCAGCAGTTGGATACGTCGGTGGCGCAGGTTAGCCGCCGGGTTAAAACCTTAGAATCGGAGCTTGGCTATCAGTTACTGACCCGGACTACGCGCAATCTGGCACTGACACCTGAAGGTCAGATATTCCTGGGTCACGCCCGATTGCTGCAACATGCCTACGAGGACGCCACCGCAGCACTGCGACAAAGAGACAGCGAGCCCACGGGCAAAATCAGGCTGACGGCACCGGTGATGTATGGCGAGCAATACATTATGCCGCTGGTACATCAGTTTATGTGCCGTTTTCCCTCCGTCACCATTGATATGGAACTGACCAATGCACAGCTGGATCTTGTGGAGCAGGGGGTAGACCTGGCAATCCGCATAGGCCAGCTTAAAGACTCTTCGTTGCATGCAAAGCGCCTGTCTCAAAGGCGCACGCTGGTTTGCGTATCGCCGGAATACTTGCAGCAATACGGTCCTATCACGTCCATCAGAGATCTGGCCGGGCAGAATTGTTTGCTCGGTAATGCGCAATACTGGCGTTTTATGGACCACGGTGTAGAGCGGCATGTAAAAGTAACGGGCACGCTGCGGTGTAACAGTGGCTGGGCGCTGCTTGATGCTGCAAAACAGGGTTTAGGGGTGGTACAGTTGCCACATTATTATCTGCAAGATGCGATTGAATGCAAAGAGTTGGTGACTGTGCTGGATGATTTTACACCCGAAGAGGAGGGGATCTGGGCGGTTTACCCACCCAGAAAATACCTGTCGACCGCCATCCGTGCGCTGATAGACTTTCTGGCAAAGTCGCTTTAAGCCTGGATGCTATTTGCCTCCATCGCTTCCAGTGCTCTGGTCAAGGCCTGTTCCCGGCTTTTACAGAATGCATGGTCCCCCAGCTTGCTGCGAATATCAAATTTTTGTAGCTGCTCACTGGTGTCTTTATTTGGTGAATAAATAAACACCTGACAGTTGGCATCCAGTGCGTCGCTGATGGCATTTTCAATAGCCAGGCTGACGGTCACATCGAGCATGGCCACATCGCTTAGATCCAGTACCATGCTCTTGTACTCACCGATATGGCGGTGCTGGCGGGTTATGGCCTTTGAGACACTGAAGATCATCGGGCCGGACAGGTAAAAGAATAAAAGCTGACCTTTTGCCTGTTCCAGCAGGGCGCGCTCGTGTTTTGACAAGGGCACGTCTTCATCTGCATCACTGATGGCTTTCACATGTTGTTCCTGAACCTGGCTCAGACGCTCTATGACCATAATATTGGAAATAAATACACCCAGGCCCACTGCAACCATAAGATCAACAAACACGGTCAGCAACATCACACCATACATGATGGCCATCTGGCTGATGCTGAGCTTGTGCGCACGCTGAATAAAACTCCAGTCGAGGATATTGATCCCGACATAAACAGCGATACCGGCAAGCACCGCCATGGGAATGGGTTCTGTCAGGCTCCCTGCGACAAAGACCACAGCCATCAGGATCAGTGCCCGGAAAATGCCTGCAAGCGGAGAGCGCGCGCCTACCTGAATATTTACCACAGTGCCCATGGTGGCTCCGGCACCCGGCAGGGCACCAAAGAAACCGGCGATCATATTGGCCACACCCTGACCGCGCAGCTCTTTGTCGGAGTCATGTTCGGTACGGGTCAAACTGTCTCCGATAACCGCAGTAAGCAAGGTATCAATACAGCCCAATGTGCCCAATACCAGCGCGTCGATCACCATTTCAGTAAAGAGTTCGGGTGTAAAAGTCGGCCAGACTATCTCGGGCAAACCACTCGGGATCTCGCCAATTCGACGAATACTGTCGGTATCGAAAAGTACAATAGAGATCAGCGTTACCACTACCAGGGCAACCAGCTGAGCGGGCACGTACTGGCGATATTTCTTCGGCATGTAGAACAACACCGCCAGGGTCAGAATGCCTAAAAAGAGTTCAGAGAAATGTAGATTAAGGAATAATTCGGGGAAAGCAGATAAGGTACCGGGAACGCCGCCTGGCGGGGCTTGGTGGCCAAGCAGTGGCGCCAGCTGCAGAATGATCAGTATGACGCCAATGCCGGACATAAACCCGGAAACCACACTATAGGGCATCAGGGTTACATACTTACCGAGCTTGAGGGTGCCGAGTAAAACCTGGAATGCCCCGGCCATCATCACCACAGTGAATGCCATTGCTGGTCCGGCTTCGGGGTATTTGGACACCATGGTGGTCAGCACTGCTGTCATAATGACCGTCATCGGGCCAGTTGGCTCGGAGATCAGGGAGGTTGAACCGCCAAACAAGGCAGCGAAGAGGCCAACGAGAATTGCGCCCCACATGCCGGCTTCAGCTCCGGCTCCGGATGCCACGCCAAAGGCGAGGGCGAGTGGTAGGGAAATGATTGCAGTGGTCACACCACCGAACAAATCTCCCTTGAAATTCATATGTTTAAATCTTGATAACGAAAACATTGAAGGTCCATACCGCGAGATTTGCCGCATTCTACACTAAAAGCGAGTGTAATTTAGAGCCGCATTAAAAAAATTTTACACTTTTTTTTAGGGTCAAAGGTATGACCCGGCTTTCGGGATTGTGCTAGTATCGTGCACTGAACTTATATGTAGAAAAATAAACTATTATGTTTCAGCCTGTTAGCCTTTATATAGGGCTCAGATACAGCCGTGCTACGAAGGGCAATGGGTTTGTGTCTTTTATTTCGTTTTTTTCCATCGCCGGGATCGCGCTCGGATTAATGGCGCTTATTACGGTCAGCTCTGTGATGAATGGATTTGAACAGAGCCTCAAAAATGCCATGCTCGATTTGATCCCCCATGTGCAGTTACACAAGTCGTCGGACGACAAAGCGGGTGATGCATCCAAGCTGTTAACTCAGCTGAGCGCCTTGCCTGAAGTTAAACGGGTGACCCCTTATGTAACCAGTGATGTGATCCTGCAAACCAACAAAGATCTGGTGGGTGTGCGTCTGCAAGGGGTTTTTTCTGGCTATCCGTCAGCACTGGAGCCTCATATCGAAGCTGGCAGTATAGCGCAGTTTCGCGAGCAGAAATATCAACTGGCTTTGAGCCGTTATCTGGCTAATCAGCTGGATGTGCGACTGGGACAAAAAGTGCGGGTGATCATGCCGGATATCAGCAGTTATACGCCGATGGGGCGGGTGCCCAAGCAGCGCCTGTTTACCGTTGCGTTAATCTACAACACCCACAGCGAAGCCGATGTCAACCTGGCATTTGCGGACGGTAAAAGCCTGCAACGCCTGCTAAAACGTGCCTCTGGCGACTTCGATATCAGCATTACGCTTGAAGATGCTTTTGCGGTGAATGCATTTAAAACCACCCATACGCCTCTGTTATCGGGCCTGACGTATTCAGACTGGCATGTTCAGCAGGGCGCGCTATTTGCTGCGGTGGCAATGGAAAAGCGCATTATGTCTTTGCTGCTGGGGCTGATCGTGATTGTGGCTGTGTTTAACATTGTTTCGGCGTTGTCGATGATGGTCAGCGAGAAGCAAGGTGAAGTAGCCATTTTGCAAACTCTTGGGCTCGCTCCGAATGCCATTGCACGCGTTTTTATGGTCCAGGGTTTATACAACGGTGTGGTGGGTACGCTTATTGGCACCGTATGTGGTTATCTGCTGGCCAGTAACATCAACCAGGTGCTGGCTCTGAGTGGGTTATCTTTGCTCGGTGGGGCAGAGCTGCCAGTCAGATTCGACTGGCTGAGTTTGAGTCTGATTGTCGTAACCAGCCTGGGATTGAGTTTTCTGGCAACATTATATCCGGCGTTTAAGGCCGCAAAAGTGCTACCTGCTGAGGTGTTAAGATATGAGTGATTTAGTGATTGAATGTCAGGGTCTGAATAAGGCCTATGATGAAGCGGGCCAGCAGGTTGAAGTGCTGAAAGGAGTAAACCTGTCACTTGCTCAGGGAGACATGTTGGCGATTGTGGGTAGCTCAGGTTCGGGTAAAAGTACCTTGCTCCATATTCTCGGTACGCTGGATACCGCAAGCAGTGGCTCAGTGCACATTAAAGGCACCGATGTGGCCAGCTTGTCGCGTCGCAAACAAGCCGACTTTCGTAATCAAAACCTGGGCTTTATCTATCAGTTTCACCACCTGCTGATGGATTTTACGGCGCTTGAAAATGTCGCGATGCCGCTGCTGATATCGGGCCAGTCACCTAAAGCGGCGCATGCACAGGCTGAGGAAATGCTGGGCAAAGTCGGTCTGGCTCATCGCGGTGGCCATCGCCCGTCAGAGCTGTCAGGCGGGGAGCGCCAGCGAGTAGCGATAGCGCGCGCACTGGTCACGCGCCCGTCACTGGTTCTGGCCGATGAACCAACCGGCAACCTGGATAAGCAAAATGCCTTGAAAATTTATGCGCTGCTTAAGGAGCTGAATCGGGATTTAAAAACCAGCTTTGTGGTGGTGACACACGACTTAGAATTGGCCGCAAAGCTGGGCCGAGCCGTTGCTCTGGACGACGGTGTGCTGGTCGAACAAGCGTTACATAGCGAGGCTTAATGCAATGCTGAGTGTGTTTATCAGTAACCGGTTACGCGCATCCAAGCATCAGGCGGGGTTGATCGGGTTTTTGAGTAAGTCTTCAACGCTGGGCGTGATGCTGGGGGTTGCGGTATTGATCGTGGCTTTGTCTGTGATAAACGGGTTTGAGCAGCAGCTGAAAACCCGTTTATTGTCTGTGGTCCCGCATGTTGCCTATCAGGCGCCTTATGATCCTATCTCCAGCTGGCCCGACAAAGTATCGCTGCTGGAGGCGCAACCTGGCATAGTGGCGGCGGCACCTGAAATATCGGTGACAGCCATGGTTCAGTTTCGCGGTGAGCTTAAAGCCGCGCAGGTAAAAGGCGTTGATTTTCTTTCCCATCACAAAGTGTCGGATGTGGGGCAGTTTATAAACGAAGCTGAGTTGGCCTCTTTGTCTGACGATGATATCGTGCTGGGCCGTCATATTGCAGCTGAGCTGGGGCTAACGCGCGGTGATAAACTCACTCTGTTGGTGGCAAATCCACAGGCTGACTCTCCACTGGCGGCGCCCAAACGACTGAACTTTGTATTGGCGGGCGTCATTGATATGGGCGGGCCAATCGACCGCTCTTTGGCTTTAGTATCAGTGAAAAGACTTCAGCAGGCGATGGGTCTGGCCGAAGATCAGGTAACCGGGCTGCGCGCCAAAGTTGATGATGTGTTTGCCGCGCATCAGATTGCCATGGCAGCGGGCAGGGCACTGCCCGATCTGGTTTATGTCAACAGCTGGTTTCGCACCCAGGGCAGCCTCTATCAGGACATTCAGATGGTCAGAACCATTGTCTATCTGGTGGTCTTTTTGATCATTGCCGTGGCCAGCTTTAATATCGTGTCGTCCATGGTGATGGAAGTAAAAGAAAAGCAGGCCGATATCGCGATTTTAAAGACCATGGGGGCAAAAGACAGTACCATTTTTGCCACTTTTGCAATCCAGGGCGTGAGCTATGCACTCATCGGTGCCCTGGTGGGCTTGTTTATTGGCATTTTGCTGGCGCTGAATATCTCTGATTTGTTTCGCGCCTGGGTTGAGCTGGATGGGGATAACCCGTTGCAGGGCGTTTACTTTATCGAGTTTTTACCCAGTCAGCTACATTGGGTAGACGTAGCGGCGGTACTGTCAATTACCCTAGTGATTGCCGTATTATCGTGCCTGTATCCTGCCTGGCAGGCCGTGAAAGTCGACCCCGCCAGAGTCCTCGGAGGCTAAGCGCGAGTAACGCCTCCTCTGAGCAGGCGTTACTCTTCAAAGTGCAGATAGCTGGACTTATCTGCCACCACATACTCAACAAAATCAGTGATGCTCAGCGGCTTGCTGTAGTAGTAGCCACAGATATTTCATCTTCTTTTGCTTCGCGTTGCTGCGGTACGCGATAACGCCTCGCTGATCCGCTCGTGGTTGAACCGGGCGTTGGCGCTGTTGCGACGCTGCGCAATAAATTCATCCAGCTCTTGGGTCATAATGTCCAGGGCAATCGTAACGCTGTGCTGGATCTGATCGACACGGTCCTGAAATTGTAAGTCGACCAATATTTCCGAAATTTTCTGCCGGTTGTCCTCATTTGAGGTTTGCAGCACTTGTGCTTGCTGCTCTACGTTTTGTGACAGAGTGAGCCAGGTGTCAATCACCTCATTAATTTGCCGCTGATATTTGTCGGTCAGGGCCTGGCGCTCTTCAAGCTCGTTCTCCATCATACTCATCGAGTTTTGCATTGCCTGAGCGATAGTTTCGACCATTTTGTTGATCTTGACGCCGGTTTCGCCGCTAGAATTGGCCAGCGCCCTTACCTCATCGGCCACAACGGCAAACCCCCGGCCATTATCACCGGCGCGTGCTGCCTCAATAGAGGCATTGAGTGCGAGTAAATTGGTTTGTTCCGCAATTTTGGCGACGTCGATGGCCATTGCCTGTAGCTCTTTACTCTGCTCAACCATGGTTTTAAAAGTGTCTGTCCGCTGTTGCTGGTTAACATTCGACTGTTCGAGATACGTGAGGATCTGGGTTAGCTGTTCGCGGCTGTGTTGAGCCGTTTGCTGCAAGCTGCTGGCACTGCTATCGTCCAGACTACTGAGGGTTGCGCTAATATTGCTGACAAGCTGCGAAAATTCGCCAGACATACTATCTGCGGCTTGTTTGGTTTGCTGGCGAGCACTGTCAATCTGCTCTCTAAGCTGAGGGGTAATGGTGTGACCAAGTTGCTCAAGGCAGGTTAGGTCGCTGTGCTGACTCATTGTATCATCTTGCACGACTTTGGTTTCCTCGGGCAACGCAGGTTGAGTCCCGCGATGGACGACAAATAACCCGATGCAAGATAAGCCAGTTATGACCAAAGAGAACACCCAGCCTGCCGCATACCAGGTGACAGTAAAAACCACGAGTTGGATGACAATGGATAGTGGGAGCATATCGGTGCCATTGTGGCCACAGAATTCGTCTTTTAATCCTAGTCGAGTCTATTTATTGTGCAAATGCAAATAATCACAGTGCAGTTATTGCGATTTACATGCAGATTTCTAAGGGGATCCTGCTTGCATCTGTCAGGTTTAATCCATACAGTAATGAAAAAATAACTAAGAAGTACCCAGAATGACGATAAAAGACACACAATTGAGTAAGGAAGAACAGCAACGCCAGGTTGCACAATGGCAACACGCATCGTTGCAGGCCGCTCAGAAACACCTTGCAGAAAAGGGCATACTTGGCATGAGTATTCTTGCCAAAGACTCGCGCGTTTTGCCACCCGTTTGTGGCATCTGGAAAATTAAAGACAACAAAGGTAAGAGCTACTGGGTTATATCAGGCAAAGTGCCAACCGATACCATGCCTGTTAGCGGGGCAGCAGACGCCCGCTCTGCTCTCAAGCACTTTTCCTATCAGTGGCAAATTAAAGCAGATAAAATTCTGAGCGCGGAACACGTTGACCAGACGCAGAGCGAATACGCTAACATCCTGATCCGCCACGCTCATGGCTTGTATGATCTGGCAAACAAAGATCAGCTATGGGCTAATGCAGCATCGTAAACGGCTCCGAATTCATTTCTTTCACCGGGCATTTCATCCTTTGTCTTGGAATGCCTGCTTCCATAAATACGCTGCCTTGTTTCGAAAAGCCCGACTTCAAAAAGGCAGGTACTTCGTCCAAAATACATTGCACAAAGACATTCTCATACCCTTTTTGCTCTGCCAACACACTGAGAAAGCCGATCAAAGATTGGTACGCTTCTCGGTTTCTGTGTGCGCGGATGATAGCAATCCTGCTGATCAAACCATCACAACATAACCTGCCGGTTCCAATCGGGCATTGATTTTCGTCCCGCACCAGCACATGCTCTGCAGTTTTGTCATGTTGATCAAACTCTACTTCTTTTGGAAGGTGAAGCTCGTAAACGAAGACCCGTTCACGGATTTGGCGCAGTTGTCCCTGAGTTTTTTGCCAACTCACTTTATCGACGTGGTAATTCATGATTGCCTCGCATCAAACATCATAATCACGCCTGACCAAGGGACCAGTCTGTGCTCTTTATTGTTAGGGCAACGACCTTGCCGATGCCCATTATTGTGTGACTAACCCTTAGATTCAGGTAATTACACCCAGTCCTCAATGTAAAAGGACCCATCGTTTATAAGCGTAGTTAAAGTTTGTTTAAATTCCAAACAGTCAATGCAGTCTAATAATGCAGATATGGGGGTATTGTTTTGATCTGTCAGCTTTTTAACCGCTGGTAAGACCTCTAAAGGCAAAGCAAAATTTTGTCCGTTCACGCTCAGAAGTACGGCCTGCGTTGTCACCTGGTACAAAGCTCTGACACCGCCAGACCGTACTAGAATATCTTCAGGCGTAATATCTTCCAGCAAGGACTCCGCAGAAAGTGGTGGATCCAATGGCGCTAAGTCCATCTCGTGTTTTGGTTCACTCAGTGTGCGTCCGAGCCACTCGTCGAATATCTCACTGTCGTGTAATACGGACTCTAACATGGTGCGGATCTTACCCTTATCCTGGCTACTGATTTCACCCAGGGAATCACGTATTGTCAGATCCGGGTCGTTGTAACGCTGTGTCCCCTGTTCTGAGTCAATCAAATGATCGGCGAGGCTGGACAGTAAGTCTTTCTGGTCCGGTGCTCTGAACCCGACGGAATAGTTCAGGGCATTTTCAACCGCATACCCTTCGTGAGGGCAGCCGGGTGGAATATATAAGATGTCCCCGGGTTCCAACTCTGCATCTATGATGGCTTCAAACTGTTCTACCTGCAACAAGCTCTTGTTTTGAGCAAATTGCTTCAGGCTTGCGTCGGGCATACCGACACGCCAGCGTCGTTTGCCCTGGCCCTGAATAATAAATACATCATACTGGTCCAGGTGCGGACCAACGCCGCCCCCGGGCGTTGAAAAACTGATCATTAAGTCATCTATTCGCCAGTTTGGAATAAACCGAAAGGGTTCAAGTAATGTCGCCGCCTGAGGATGCCAATGGTCAACCGCTTGCACCAGTAAAGTACTGTGTTGCTCAGTAAGCAAAGAGAAGTCATCAAACGGACCATGATGCGCGTCCCAGTGATTGTTATGATTAGTGACAATACGCGACTCAATGTTTTCTTCCATTGCCAGACCGGCCAGCTCTTCCGGCGATAGCGGATCGCTAAAGTCCTGAAAACCTTGTTTGATAAGTAGCGGTTTTTTCTGCCAATACTGAGTAAGGAAAGCTGCCTCGGTGAGGGCATTGAGAGATAGCTGATACATAAAGGGCTCCAATAAAAAAGCGAAAGTTCGGCACTGCGCCGCAACTTTCGCTTCTCAGACTTAGGTGAGATTAACTCAGTTTAGTTTAGCTCATCGATAAAGGCTTCGGCGCGGCCAATGTAGTTGGCAGGCGTCATTAGCTTCATGTCAGCTTTTACTTGCTCTGGCAGGTCTAAACCATCGATAAACTCAGCCATGATCTCCTGGTTTACGCGCTTGCCACGTGTCAGCTCTTTGAGCTTCTCATATGGTTTTTCGATACCATATTTACGCATTACTGTCTGGATTGGCTCTGCAAGTAGCTCCCAGTTGTCATCCAGCTCAGCCAACAGACGATCGGCATTGACTTCCAGCTTGCTGATCCCTTTAAGTGTCGCCTGGTAAGCGATCAGGGTATAACCCATACCAACACCCAGGTTACGTAGTACAGTTGAGTCAGTCAGGTCACGCTGCCAGCGAGAAACCGGTAGCTTTTGTGCAAGGTGAGTGAAGATAGCATTGGCAATGCCCAGGTTGCCTTCTGAGTTTTCGAAGTCAATTGGGTTTACTTTATGCGGCATGGTCGAAGAGCCGATTTCGCCTGCAATGGTTTTTTGCTTGAAGTGGTTCAGTGCAATGTAGCCCCACACGTCACGGTCAAAATCGAGCAAAATGGTGTTGAAACGTGCCACTGCATCGAATAGCTCAGCGATGTAATCGTGCGGCTCAATTTGTGTAGTAAACGCATTCCAGGTCAGACCCAGGCTAGTGACAAACTGCTCTGCATGCGCGTGCCAGTCATAGTCTGGGTATGCGCTCAGGTGAGCATTGTAGTTACCTACGGCGCCATTAATTTTGCCCAGGATCTGAACGTTGGCGATTTGCTCGCGCTGACGTTGCAGGCGTACATAGACGTTAGCGAATTCCTTACCCATAGTTGAAGGAGAAGCAGGCTGACCGTGGGTACGGGTCATCATAGCGACCGATTTATATTCAATTGCTTTTTCTTTAATGGCAGCAAGTAACTTATCGCAGTAGGGCAGTAGTACCTGGTCGCGTGCTTCACTGAGCATCAGGCCATGCGATAGGTTGTTAATATCTTCTGAGGTACAGGCAAAGTGAATGAACTCGTTAACAGCCTGAAGCTCAGCGTTGTCGGCCACTTTCTCTTTTAACAGATACTCAACGGCTTTAACGTCATGGTTGGTGGTGCGCTCAATCTCTTTGACACGCTCGGCATCGGCTTCGCTGAAGTTATCAACAATGCTGTCCAGCAGGGCATTTGCCTGCTCACTGAAAGCCGGAACTTCGTTGATTGCAGCGGCCTGGGCCAGGGCTTGTAGCCAACGCACTTCAACGGTTACGCGGTACTTGATCAGGCCGAACTCACTGAAAATACTTCTCAGCTCACTGGTTTTGCTACCATAGCGGCCATCCACTGGAGAGATAGCGGTTAACGCCGAAAGCTCCATAACTTCTCCTAACTAATTGGTTTTTTGAACGATATTTAAATATAACTTTGTGCAGCAGCAATAATTTTCTTCTTAGCAAAGAAGAACTGGCGACGCTTACCACCGAGCTGACGCCACAGCACTGCACTGCGGATCCCGGCCAACAGCAGGGCCCGGATCTGATGTTGTACATTGGATTGTTTGAGTAACTCGGGTTTACCAAAAATTTGAATTTTCGGCCCAACCGGACTCACGACCTGGCTGTAAATATCCGCAAGTGCCCCAATGATTTGCTCATCAACAATGTCGAAATGTTGTAACTGTCTGTCGAGCTGTTCGATACGTTTGCCAAGCTCCGACATCGCCTTGTCATTGGCGGACAGGGCACGCTCCAGCTGCATCAGGCTGCCAACGTATTTAACCATTTCGACGTCTTTTTCACCTTGTGCGCTCAGCTGATCGACCAGTGCGCGACAGCCTTGCTTCACTGCACTGGGATCTTCATAGACATCTTGTGGATTTTTTGGCGATGTAATGGTAATACTTTTTAACAGGCTCTCCGCTTCATGACGATTAAAAGTGCCATAGCGGGCACATTTTTGCACAAGCTTGGCTATCTGACACATGGCTGCCAGCGGGATCACGACTTCACGTTGCATTACTTGATCACCGACTCAATAATACCGCCACCCAGGCAGACGTCATCCAGATAAAATACGGCAGATTGACCTGGTGTTACCGCTTTTTGCGGCTCATCGAACAGTACCCGAGCCATACCATCCTGACCAACCAGCAGGGTACATGGAATATCTTCCTGGCGGTAACGGGTTTTAACCGTACAACGTGTGGTGCCTTGCGGGCCTACTCGATCAACCCAGTGCAACTGGTTGGCGTTGAGTCCATTGCTGAACAGGCGAGGGTGGTTTTTGCCTTGTCCAACGACCAGTACATTGCGCTCCACGTCTTTGTCGACGACATACCAGGGCTCACCTGAACCTTCTTTCATGCCTCCGATCAGCAGGCCTTTGCGCTGGCCCAAAGTGTGATACATCAGGCCTTCGTGTTCACCGACATGATTGCCTTCACTGTCTTCAATTTTGCCTGGCTGAGCCGGCAAGAATTTTTGCAGGAAGTCTTTGAACTTGCGCTCACCAATAAAGCAAATACCGGTGCTGTCTTTTTTGTCGTGGGTGATCAGATCTTGCTCTTCTGCAATACGGCGTACTTCTGGTTTTTCAATATTGCCAACCGGGAACAGGGTTTGTGCTACGTGCTCGTGGCTAAGCGTGTACAGGAAATAGCTCTGGTCTTTGTTGTTGTCCAGTCCGCGCAACATGGCAAACTTGCCATCGCGCTCTTCACGACGCACATAGTGACCCGTCGCAATATAATCGGCGCCCAATGCCTCGGCTGCAAATTCAAGAAATGCCTTAAATTTGATTTCTTTGTTGCACATGATATCCGGGTTTGGCGTACGGCCTGCTTTGTATTCGGCAAGAAAGTACTCGAAGACATTGTCCCAGTATTCTGCGGCAAAGTTGACGGTATGTAGCTCAATACCCAGCTTGTCGCACACAGCCTGAGCATCTTTTAAATCTTCAGCAGCGGCACAGTATTCGTCATTGTCGTCTTCTTCCCAGTTCTTCATGAACAGGCCTTCAACCTGATAACCTTGCTGTTTAAGCAGGTAGGCTGAAACGGAGGAATCTACGCCGCCGGACATACCGACGATGACTTTAATTTGACTGTTATCGCTCATAAACTCGCTGTGTATTTTAATTACAAAAAAGTGAGCTGCATTATAGCATGTAAATCAAGGTGCCCGGAAGTCGCGGGCCGATTAATCACGAGTTTTTCGTGGCCAGATCAGGAGGCTTTCACCACCTTATAGTGGCCATTTTCAATTCCATCCAGTGTGTAAGGTCCTATCTGGTAGCGAATAAGCCGCAGCGTTGGATGGCCAACATGAGCGGTCATCCGTCTAACCTGACGATTGCGACCTTCTGAGATGGTGATCTCGAGCCAGCTGGTTGGAATGTTTTTCCGCTCGCGGATTGGCGGATTGCGTGGCCAAATGGTTGGCGCACAGATCAGGCTGACCTTAGCGGGGCGGGTAGGACCGTCTTTAAGTGTGACGCCGTCACGCAGTGCCTGCAGTGCCGTTTCATCCGGTTCGCCCTCGACCTGAACCCAGTAGGTTTTATCGGTTTTTTTGCCCGGTTCAGTGAGTTTGTGCTGCAAGCGGCCGCAGTTAGTCAGTAACAACAGGCCCTCGCTATCACGATCAAGCCTTCCTGCGGCATAGACTTCTTTGATGTCAATAAAATCGGCGAGAGTTTGACGGTTTTGGTCATCGGTAAACTGACATAAAACATCAAACGGCTTGTTGAACAGTACGACCTTGACCTGATCTGGCGAGAGTCTTGGTTTGATAGTTCGTTTAGAGCCGGGGCGCTTATTGGTAGGGCGCTTAGCATGACCTGGTTTTGCTGTATGTGTTCGGGTTTTCGGGCGCGGAGCGGGCATAATGATGAATTTAGCTAATATTGCAATGGCGGGAGTGTAGCAAAAATTAGCGGCAAATAAAAAAGGTGGCCGTCGGGCCACCTTTTTTTGAACACGTAACGAATTAAGCCATGCTGGCCAGTACGTCGTTAAATGTTTTGCTCGGGCGCATGGCTTCAGCTGCCAGCGCTTCGTTTGGCTGGAAGTAGCCGCCAATATTCATGGCCTGACCCTGCACATCGTTCAGTTCGCTGACGATGGCCGCTTCGTTGTCTGTCAGACCTTTTGCAACGTCGGTGAACTTGGCCTGAAGCTCTGCATCTTGCGTTTGCTCAGCCAGAGCTTGTGCCCAGTACATAGCCAGATAGAAGTGGCTGCCACGGTTGTCCAGTTCTTTCACTTTACGTGAAGGAGACTTGTTCTCGTCCAGGAATTTACCGGTTGCCGCATCCAGAGTATCAGCCAGTACTTGCGCCTTGCTGTTACCAGTTGCCTGGCTCAGGTGTTCAAGAGACGCTGCCAGTGCCAGGAACTCACCCAGTGAATCCCAGCGCAGGTGGTTTTCTTTTTCAAACTGCTGAACGTGCTTAGGTGCTGAGCCGCCCGCACCTGTTTCGAACAGGCCGCCGCCATTCATCAGAGGTACGATAGACAGCATTTTCGCACTGGTACCCAGCTCAAGGATTGGGAACAAGTCTGTCAGGTAGTCACGTAAAACGTTACCCGTTACAGAGATAGTGTCTTTGCCGTCTTTCATACGTGCCAGTGAGAACTTAGTGGCTTCAACTGGCGCCAGGATGTGAATTTCCAGGCCGTCAGTGTCATGCTCTGGCAGGTAGGCATTTACTTTCTTGATCAGTTCTGCATCGTGTGCACGGTTTTCGTTCAACCAGAATACCGCAGGGGTATTAGAAGCGCGTGAACGGTTAACCGCCAGCTTAACCCAGTCTTTGATAGGCGCATCTTTTACCTGACACATACGCCAGATATCGCCTTGCTCAACATCGTGTTGCAGCAATACGTTACCTGCCTGGTCAACCACGCGGATTTGACCCGCTGCAGGTGCTTCGAATGTTTTGTCATGTGAACCGTATTCTTCAGCCTTTTGTGCCATCAGACCAACGTTAGGGATAGTACCCATGGTACGCGGGTCAAATGCACCGTGCTCTTTACAGAACTCGATTGTTGCCTGGTAAACGCCTGAGTAGCAGCGGTCCGGGATCACAAAGCTGGTGTCTTGTTGCTTGCCTTCAGCATTCCACATTTGACCGCTGGTGCGGATAGCCGCTGGCATTGATGCATCGATGATCACGTCACTTGGTACGTGCAGGTTAGTGATGCCACGATCAGAATCAACCATAGCGATGCTTGGACGTACATCATAAACTGCAGCAAGATCGGCTTCGATTTCTGCACGCTTTGCGTCGTCCAGGTTGGCCAGCTTGTTGTACACGTCGCCGATACCATTGTTAACATCTACACCCAGCTTTTCGAAAGTTTCGCCGTGTTTGGCAAATACTTCTTTATAGAAGACTTTTACAGCGTGGCCGAAGATGATTGGATCAGAGACCTTCATCATTGTGGCTTTCATGTGCAGTGAGAACAATACGCCTTTTTCTTTGGCAGCTTCTACTTCAGCTTCCAGGAAGCTACGCAGTGCTTTAACGCTCATGCGTGACGCATCAATGATTTCACCAGCAAGCAAAGGTGTGCTTTGCTTAAGGACAGACACCGTGCCGTCAGTAGCAACGTGCTCGATGCGAACGTCGGTCGCTTCGGCGATGGTTGTTGACTGCTCAGAGCCAAAGAAATCACCTTCGCTCATGCTGGCAACATAAGATTGTGAGTCTTTCGACCAGGCACCCATTGAGTGTGGGTTTTTGCGCGCGTACGCCTTAACAGAGGCAGGAGCACGACGGTCTGAGTTACCTTCACGCAGTACCGGGTTTACCGCACTACCTTTGATTTTGTCGTAAGTTGCTTTGATCTGCGCTTCTTTGTCGTCTTTTGGCTCTTCCGGGTAGTCAGGCAGGGCGTAGCCTTTTTCCTGAAGCTCTTTGATAGTGGCTTTTAACTGGGGGATAGACGCACTGATGTTAGGGAGTTTGATGATATTGGCTTCTGGCGTTTTCGCCAGCTCACCCAGCTCTGCCAGGGCGTCACCAATTCGTTGCTCTTCGCTCAGAAATTCTGGGAAGTTAGCAATGACACGGCCCGCCAGTGAAATATCACGGGTTTCAACTTCAACACCAGCCGCTTTGGTGTAAGCCTGGATAACTGGCAATAAAGAATAAGTTGCCAGAGCCGGCGCTTCATCTGTTTTAGTGTAAATAATTTTTGATGTCATCATCATTCCTAGATAGTTTAGGGCTAAATAGCCGTTCAACAAAGCAAAAGCTTGCTATTCAAGGACGTATCCGCATACACGATCTTTATTCAACCATCAGTTTGTTGACCACAATAAGAGATCATCAAACTGATGGTTGAGCTCGGCATATAGCAAGTTTGTTAGGTATTGTTACTCACAGGCACAATAAAAATATCTAACACACCTGACGCACCTTTTGGCATACCAGATCAGTTGGCTCGTTTGACACCGGCGGGGATTGTATCAACCAAATGACTAAGTCGCTAATGCAATTTAATAAACATATAAAATTTTATGAACTAAGATGGAAGAAATGAGACTAATTGATGAAGGGGATTAAGCGAGCAACAAATGTAACCCGCTTTGAGTGTGCCAAAATATTGCAATCCTACACAACTTCGTCCGCAAGCGGTGCGATGTTGGTAGCGTGCAGGCCTTTGGGACCTTCTTGCAGATCGAATGTTACATCCTGACCAGCTTTAAGCGTTTTGTATCCATCCATTACAATCGTGGAGTAATGGGCAAAGATATCTTCCTCGCTGCCGTCTTCTACGATGAAACCAAACCCTTTGGCATTGTTGAACCATTTGACTTTTCCGCAAGCCATACTTCTACATCCTTCTATAAGTTGACTAAATTAAGTTAATCTAACCTTTGAAATTTGCTAAGCTGCCCATATGATTAATATGTCCAGCTAGGTAAAGACTGTAGTTTATTTGGCCAGACAGTCAAGTTTTTAAAGCGATTTTTTAACAATTTATTTATTTTTCAATTCAAGTTGCTTGAGTTGATAAGACAAGACTATATTTTATGAGTGGGACAAACGAATCTGGTGTGGTTGACGCGGTCCGCGAGGAACAGAAGCAAAAGTTGCAACCGCCGCGCAAGTACAAAGTGATTTTAAACAATGACGATTACACACCTATGGATTTTGTCATTGAAGTTTTAATGACATTTTTCAATATGGATAGCGAAAGAGCAACTGATGTGATGTTGAAAGTACATCACGAGGGAAAAGCGGTATGTGGACTGTACCCTGCCGACATTGCCCATACAAAGGCTGAGCAGGTAAATCGATATGCTCGGGATCACGAGCACCCGCTGCTCTGTAGTTGTGAGCAGGAATGACCTTATATATTCTCGTTGGGGGTTGCCAATGCTAAATAAAGATCTAGAAATTACTCTGAATACCGCATTTCGTGAGGCAAGAAATCGTCGTCACGAATTTATGACGGTAGAACATTTACTGCTCGCATTGATTGATAACCCGTCCGCCAGTGAAGCATTGAACGCTTGTGGCGTTGACACAGAAGGGCTAAAACGGGAACTGTCGGAGTTCATAGATGAGACGACTCCGGTAATTCCAGACCTGGAAGAAGACCGCGAAACACAGCCTACACTGGGTTTTCAGCGTGTTTTACAGCGTGCGGTTTTCCATGTGCAATCATCTGGTCGCAATGAAGTGACCGGTGTTAACGTGCTGGTGGCGATTTTCTCTGAGCAAGAAAGTCAGGCTGTTTATCTGCTGAAGAAAGCAGATGTGAGCCGCCTGGATATTGTTAACTATATCAGCCATGGCATTTCTAAATCTGACGACGAAGCTGAACCGGAAGATAATGAGGAAGTGCATGAAGAAAGCCATGAAACAGCGTCAGAAGAAAAAACCAAACTGGAGAACTTTACAGCTAATTTGAATGTGCTGGCCAAAGCCGGACAAATTGATCCACTGGTCGGGCGCGATCAGGAAGTAGAGCGGACCATTCAGGTCTTATGCCGCAGAAAGAAAAACAATCCACTGTTGGTCGGCGAGGCCGGAGTGGGTAAAACCGCAATTGCCGAGGGGCTGGCTTATCGTATTGTCAATGAGCTGGTACCCGATGTGATTGCTGATGCTGTGGTGTACTCACTCGATATGGGTGCCTTACTTGCTGGTACTAAGTACCGTGGTGACTTTGAAAAACGTTTCAAAGCCTTGCTTAAAGAGTTACAAGCAAAGCCCAATGCTATTTTATTCATTGATGAAATCCACACCATTATCGGTGCGGGGGCGGCATCGGGCGGCGTGATGGACGCCTCAAACCTGATCAAACCACTATTGTCGAGTGGTCAGCTACGCTGTCTCGGTTCAACCACTTACTCTGAATTCAAAAATATTTTTGAAAAAGATCGTGCTCTGGTACGTCGTTTCCAGAAAATTGATATTGTAGAGCCGAGTGTTGCTGACACAGCTAAGATCCTTAGCGGTCTGAAAGAACGTTACGAAGAACATCACGGCATTCGTTATACCCAAAAAGCCTTGAAGGCAGCTGCTGAGCTGAGTGCAAAATACATTAATGAACGGCACTTGCCTGATAAAGCCATTGATGTGATTGACGAAGCCGGCGCCAACCAGCGTCTGTTGCCTGCCTCGCGGCGCAAGAAAACCATTGGTGTTGCAGACATAGAACAAATTGTCTCTAAGATTGCGCGTATTCCGCAGCAGAATGTCTCTTCCAGCGATAAAGAGGTGCTTAAGAATCTGGATCGTAACCTGAAGATGCTGGTGTTCGGTCAGGATGAGTCAATCGACGCGCTGACGTCGGCCATTCGTTTGTCACGCTCAGGCCTTGGCAGTGAGGACAAGCCTATAGGCTCATTCCTGTTTGCAGGACCTACTGGTGTGGGTAAAACTGAGGTGACCAAGCAGCTGGCGAAGTGTATGGGCATAGAGTTCGTGCGTTTTGATATGTCTGAGTACTCAGAGCGCCATGCGGTGAGTCGATTAATTGGAGCGCCTCCGGGCTATGTTGGTTTTGAACAGGGCGGTTTGTTGACAGATTCAGTGATCAAACACCCACACTCTGTGGTACTGCTGGACGAAATCGAAAAAGCCCATCCAGACATTTACAACATTCTGTTGCAGGTGATGGATCATGGCACACTGACCGATAACAATGGCCGTAAAGCCGATTTCCGCAATGTGATTGTAGTAATGACAACCAATGCGGGTGTGCAGGAAACAGTGCGTCAGTCTATTGGCTTCCAGGAGCAGGACCATTCGCACGATGCCATGGTTGAGATCAACAAGGTGTTTACTCCTGAGTTCAGAAACCGTCTGGATAACATTATTTGGTTCAACCACCTTGAAAAAGACGTTATTTTGCAGGTTGTTGATAAATTTATTGTTGAGCTTCAGGCGCAACTGGATAAGAAATCAGTTTGCCTTGATTTGACCAATGAAGCCAGAGACTGGTTAGCAGACATTGGCTATGATAAGTCGATGGGCGCGCGACCTATGGCGAGGGTCATTCAGGATAACCTTAAGAAGCCACTGGCCAACGAGATCCTGTTTGGTGAGCTGGTAGACGGAGGAACGGTTACTATTTCGGTTAAAGATAAGAAGCTGGCGTTTAAGTTTGAGTCCAATGTGGCTGAACCCGCTTAGTATAACGCCCAAACAACAAAAAGCCCGGCACTAGCCGGGCTTTTTGTTTTAATCGTCTCTTGTCCACGGTTACCTGATGGGTAAGCGTATCTGAGCTGGGCGAATTAACGCGCGCGGAAGACGATACGTCCTTTGCTCAGATCATAAGGTGTCATTTCAACAGTCACCTTGTCACCGGTCAAAATACGGATGTAGTTTTTGCGCATTTTGCCAGAGATATGTGCCACAACTACGTGACCATTTTCCAATTCAACACGGAACATAGTATTTGGTAAAGTGTCAAGGACCGTGCCTTGCATTTCAATAACGTCTTCTTTCGCCATGGGGAGCGTATCACCTCTTTGATAAGTTTAACGGTGCAGATTTTGCCGAAAAGCGCGCGATAAGTAAAGGCAGGAGCGCTTATTTTTGTAATCTAAATGTTGACCCAGACATCACTTTTGAACTGTTGTGCAGGCAAATATTGCTGCTTGTAGCGCATTTTGGGGCAGGCATCTATCTGATAGCCAAGATAGAGATAGGTTTTGGCATGCTGGCGTGCAAACTCCAATTGCGCCATGATCATCACAGTCCCCAGGCTTAAATCAGCGTAGTCGGGGTCAAAAAAAGTATAGATGGCGGACAAAGCGGTTGGCATGGTGTCGGTCACCGCTACAGCTATCAATTGCTCTTTGTGCCATAGTTCAATAAAGGTAATGGGCAGCCAGCGACAAAATAAGAAGCTTTCGTACTGCAACCGGTTAGGCGGGTACATAGAGCCGTCACTATGGCGCATGGTGATGTACTTTTCGTATAACTGATAATAATCTGTCTGCTCCTGAGTGTTGTACTCGAAGCGAAATTCCGAGTTTATTTTATTCCACTTGCGTTTTTGTGAACGTGAGGGCACATAGGCGTCGGCCAGCACCCGCACCGACTGACAGGCATGGCACGCAGGGCAGTGAGGGCGGTATATTTGGTCACCGCTGCGGCGAAAGCCAAACGAAAGCAAGGTCTCAAAGCGTGACGGTGTATAGCAGTTACTATCCAGAATAACCAATAGCTGTTCTTTCTTATCAGCCAGGTAGCTGCAATCAAACTGCTGGCTTAGGCCAATTTTTGAAGGGAAATGTTCAGTCATATATCGCCCTCAGTGGTTGCGGATGCCACATCGTTTCAGGCACTTGATAATGGCTTGCTGTTTTAAGTTTAGCTAAAAATTCTTTTCTTGAAATGACTTTTGCACCTAAAGACAGCAAATAAGGGTTTTCCAGCTGACAATCTATAAAATGGGCATTATGCCTTTTGAGCCAGTTAACCAATGCCCACATTGCCAGCTTAGAGGCGTCGGGTATACGATAGAACATTGATTCACCGCAAAAAACGCCATTTAACATGACACCATATAAGCCACCAATCAAGGCCTCTTCATGCCACACTTCGACACTGTGAACGAACCCTTCTTCATGTCCTTTAAGATAAGCGCTGAGCATGGCACTGTTTATCCAGGTACCTTCTTTATCCAGCCGCTGTTCTCTGCATGCCTTAATGACTTGTTCAAATGCTGTATTAACGGTAATTTTTGGCGCCAGTTTGCGCGCTGTTTTCTTTAATGAGCGGCTGGCATGAAACTCATCTAGCTCCAAAATTCCTCGCTCACTGGGCGCCCACCACATGATGGGCTCGCGTTCATTAAACCAGGGGAAAATACCTTGCTGATAGGCGCGGCGCAGTCTTGCAGTACTCAGGCATCCGCCAATAGCGAGTAAGCCATCGGGGTCTTTCAGTGCAAAATGGCAGGGGGGGAAAATAAAGTCGGTTGAAGACAGGTGAAACAATTGCTGAGTCATATTCGCGGTTCTGAATTACAAACTAAAAACCTCAGGGATGACGTTAGTTTAACCTATTTTTGATGTGACGTGGGGATTTTATGGTTGAAGGCGTGCTGGTAAGCGCACGCCTTCAAGCCTTTGTTACTTAAGGTTATCTAAGTAACGCTCAGCATCCAGGGCAGCCATACAGCCGGTGCCTGCTGAGGTAATTGCCTGACGATAAATATGGTCAGACACATCACCTGCGGCGAACACACCTTCAACGCTGGTTTGTGTGGCATTACCGTTCAGGCCTGATTGTACAACCAGGTAGCCGTCTTTCATTTCCAGCTGGCCGGCAAACATGTCGGTATTTGGTTTATGGCCAATGGCAATAAAGACACCAGCAAGGTCAAGCTGCTCGGTCGCATCTGAGTCTGTATCTTTGATGCGAATGCCAGTTACGCCCATGTCGTCACCCAGTACTTCGTCCAAAGTTTTGTTCAGGTGCAGCACCACGTTACCATTGTTTGCTTTTTCCATCAGACGGTCAGACAGGATCTTTTCGCTGCGGAAGGTATCTCGTCTGTGGATCACGTGGACTTCTTCAGCAATGTTTGACAGGTAAAGGGCTTCTTCAACCGCTGTGTTACCACCGCCAACAACCGCCACTTTTTGTCCGCGATAGAAGAATCCATCACAGGTTGCACAAGCTGAAACACCACGACCCTGGAAGTTGGTTTCAGATTCCAGGCCCAGGTACTTAGCAGAAGCGCCTGTCGCAATGATCAGCGCATCACAGGTATACGTTCCCTGATCACCCGTTAACGTGAAAGGACGCTTAGTGACATCAACTTTATTGATGTGATCAAAAATGATCTCAGTCTCGAAGCGCTCAGCGTGCTCTTTCATGCGGTCCATTAGCGCAGGACCTGTCAGGCCGTGGGCATCGCCCGGCCAGTTTTCTACTTCAGTGGTTGTGGTCAGCTGACCACCTTGCTGCATTCCCGTGATCAGTACAGGGTTCAGGTTCGCGCGCGCGGCGTAAACAGCAGCTGTGTAGCCAGCAGGGCCGGAGCCCAGGATCAATAGTTTGCAGTGCTTTGCATCACTCATTTAAATAATTCCTACAAGTAAACTTCTATCTTTTCTAGTTAGTGCTGCCGATTCTATGAAATTCAAGCCAGAAGTAAAATAAATTACAAAAATCGATTTTTTATAAATTCATAAGCTGTCAAATATACTGTACTTGCTGACAATTTGTGCCACAAATGCGTAAATGAACGGTATTTCATGACCTGAGAGTTTTTTTTTGCTATGTTCTAGGGAATTTTTCTCTGTCTATTTGACGTTAGTCTGTTTTTAAAGGTAGTTATGGCATTTTGGCAGGATAAACCTGGGTTTGCACTGGAAGCACAAAGTTGCGCAATACTGACTGATGCGAAGCAATATCGCTCGCAGCTGTTATCGCTCATTCGGGGGGCGCAACATCGCATCTACTTAACCGCATTGTATTTGCAAGACGATGAAGCTGGTCGTGAAATTCTGGCTGCGTTACATGACGTGGCATCGCAACGACCGCATCTGCAAATTCACGTACTGGTTGATTTTCATCGCGCCCAGCGAGGGTTAATAGGCGAGGCCAAGTCTGAAGGCAATGCGAAACTGTATTGCGATATGCAAGCTGAGTTTGGCTCCAACGTAAAAGTATATGGCGTGCCGGTTAAGGCAAAAGAGCTGTTCGGGGTATTGCACCTTAAAGGGTTCGTGATTGATGACACTGTATTGTACAGCGGTGCCAGTATTAATAATGTGTATTTGCAGCATGGTGATAAATACCGCCTTGACCGTTATTTTGTGATCCAGAACCCAGCACTGGCAGCCAGCTTTTGTCATTTCCTGGATACTTATTTGTTGTCCAGCGAGGCCGTACCAAGGCTGGATCAGCGTCCACTTAAGCCCTTTTCTGAGCTAAAGGTGGCGCAAAGACAGCTGATGAAGCAGCTTAAAAAAGCAAATTACGATATGAGCGATGCGAGTGCAACTGATGGCTTAAACGTGCGCGCGTTTTTGGGCTTTGGACGTCGCACCAACAAACTAAATCGTTTGATTAAGGCGCTGTTTGATACCACAGAGCGTGAGCTACTGTTATACACGCCTTACTTTAACTTTCCGGCGCCTTTGTTACGCTCATTACGTCGATTGCTAAAAGAGGGTAAAACAGTCACCATTGTCATTGGTGATAAAACGGCGAATGATTTTTACATCGCGCCAGATCAGCCGTTTAGCCGCATTGGTGCTTTACCTTATTTGTACGAAACCATTTTGTACAAGTTCCTGAAATCGCAAAAGCGCTACATCAACTCGGGTCACCTCAATGTGTATCTGTGGCGTGATGGCAATAATTCATTTCATCTCAAGGGCATTAACCGCGATAACCAGGTACATCTGATGACCGGGCATAATCTTAATCCGCGTGCCTGGGGACTGGATATCGAAAATGGTATTTTGATAGAAGATCCCGAGCAAAAACTGGAGCAGGCGATAAATGCAGAGCGTGAAGCCATTCTGGCCAACTGTACTAAGCTGACCGGTGCGCAGGATCTGGAAACCGTCGATGATTACCCGCCACCAGTTAAGAAAATCCTGGGCCAGGCAAAGCGGGTGAAAGTGGATTTTATCATCAAAAAATTCATTTAAATCATATAAATAAAAAGGGCCTTCAGGCCCTTTTTATTTTTCTATTGAAGGTCAGTTTTGGTTGCCATAGGCATGGCTGTGCACATTGGCTGCGCGCCCGGATGGATCGGCATTTTGCTCGAACGAAGCATCCCAGGCCAGCGCCTCAGGTGTAGAGCAGGCAACTGATTTACCATGAGGCACGCATTTGGCGGCCGCATCACCGGGAAAGTGAGACTCAAAGATACAGCGGTAGTAGTAGGCCTCTTTGCTGTCGGGTGTGTTGATTGGAAAGCGATACTCGGCGCTGGCGAGCTCCTGATCGCTAACCTTTTCGTCGACATACTCTTTTAGAGAGTCAATCCAGGAGTAACCCACCCCATCGGAGAATTGCTCTTTTTGACGCCACAAGACATCGTCAGGCAGATAACCATCAAATGCTTCACGGATAATATGCTTTTCAATGCGGCCCTCTTTACACATCTTGTATTCGGGGTTGGTTCGCATGGCGATATCGACAAACTCTTTATCCAGAAAGGGGACCCTGGCTTCGACACCCCAGGCTGCCATCGACTTGTTGGCACGCAGGCAGTCGAACATATGCAGCTTTGATACTTTACGATTGAGCTCTTCATGGAATTCCCGGCTGTTGGGGGCCTTGTGGAAGTACAAATAACCACCAAATAACTCATCGGCACCTTCCCCTGAAAGCACCATTTTTATTCCCATGGCTTTGATGTAGCGCGCCATCAGATACATTGGGGTAGACGCTCGGACCGTGGTGACGTCATAGGTTTCAAGGTGGTAAATGACTTCCTTAAGGGCATCGATCCCTTGTTGCACCGTAAAGTGAATAGGGTGATGCACGGTACCAATCTGATCGGCGACTTTCTGCGCCGCAGCCAGATCGGGGGAACCCTCCAGACCGATAGAAAAGGAGTGTAATTTGGGCCACCAGGCTTCTGTGGCGTCGTCATCTTCAATACGCCGCGCCGCAAATTGTTGGGTGATAGCGGAAATAACCGATGAATCCAGGCCTCCAGAAAGCAACACTCCGTATGGCACATCGCACATCAGCTGGCGCTTGACGGCGGCTTCTAAAGCCGTTTTAACCGTGTCTGCAGAGGCATCGTTGTCCTTCACCGCGTCAAATTGCTGCCAGTCACGCTGATAATAGGAGCGCAGGGTTCCTTCTTTTGAATACAGATAGTGCCCCGGTGGAAACTCCTCAATCTGATTACAGATGGGAGTGAGCGCTTTCATTTCGCTGGCGACATAGAAATTACCATGCTGATCGCGGCCGGTGTAAAGCGGAATAATGCCGATATGATCGCGGCCGATGAGATAGGCATCCTCTTGTTCATCATACAGACAAAAGGCAAAAATCCCGTTCAGGTCGTCTAAAAATTCCGGGCCTTTTTGCTTGTACAGAGCCAGTAACACTTCGCAGTCCGACTGCGTCTGGAAGGTAAAGGGAACGCTTAGCTGCTGAGCCAGTTCCTTGTGGTTATAGATTTCTCCGTTGACTGCGAGAATATGCGTCCGCTCAGGGTTGTACAAAGGTTGTGCACCACTGGATACGCCAACAATGGCGAGCCGCTCATGCACCAGAATGGCGTTATCACTGGCATAAACACCGGACCAGTCGGGTCCACGGTGGCGTAATCGCTTAGACATTTCTATTGCCTGCTCGCGCAGGATGGCTGGATCAGATTTAATCTCCAGCACACCAAAAATTGAACACATAATGACCTCATTCCTGTTAACTATTATTGTCGAGCGCGCGCAGTGGCGCTGGCTCGTGCTGTTAGTACTATCAGAAATGAACGGGCAAGTCACATAAAAAACCGTGATTTTACTGAGGAAATATTGCCCTGTTTTGGTGCATAAATGAACCAAAACAGGGCGAGCAGATCAGTGCGTGGTACCGGCAGCAATCTCAAGATCGCTATCATGGGTCAGGGCCGAGGAAATCATCACTTTGAGCGCGTCAATCACCTGCAGGGCGCTCATGCTCGGTGCACCGCTGTGGTGCATGGCTTGCTCGGGTAAGTAGGGGATATGAATAAAACCGCCCCGGCAATTGAGCTGATGCTCGCTGATATAATGAAGTAACCCGTACATCACATGGTTACAGACATAAGTGCCTGCGGTGTTCGAAATGCTGGCCGGGATCTGCGCCTGGCGAAGGTCGTTCAGCATGTGTTTTACAGGCAGTGCGGCAAAATAGGCCGCAGGTCCACCGGCGAGTACCGGCGTGTCTATCGGCTGGGCACCGGCATTATCCGGGATACGGGCGTCGTTAATATTGATGGCCACGCGTTCGATAGAAATATCTGCGCGGCCACCGGCCTGACCGACACATAAAACCAGCGCAGGCGCATATTTGTCGATGGCCCGGTTAAGTTGTGTCAGGGCGTGATCAAACTCACACGGGAGCTCTTTGGTCCTGATTGTGTGTCCGGCAATATGACATCCGTCGAGCTGATGTACTGCCTGCCAGGAGGGATTAATCGATTCGCCGCCGAAGGGTTCAAAACCCGTCAACAATACGGTTTTATGGGTGCCTTTAGTCATTGAAGATGACTCCATACATAAGCAATATATTAATGAACAACAGCGATAGCGCTGTCGGGATCTGTACTTTGATCACCTGATACTTGTCTTTCAGGTTTAACAGCGCGGCGGGCACAATATTGAAATTGGCGGCCATTGGCGTCATTAGCGTCCCGCAGTAACCTGAATACATGCCGATGGCAACCAGAGGAGCCGGGCTTGCGTCGTGACCCTGAATGAGAAAGGGCACTGCAATACCTGCTGTCATCACAGGGAAGGCGGCAAAAGCATTGCCCATCACCATAGTAAATAAGGCCATACCGACACAATAGATAACAACCAGCATAAAGCGATTGTCGGGCGAGACAAACAAGGTCACCAGATCCTGAATCGCCGTGCCGGTATTCGCTACAAGGAAAACGCCCCCCAGCATTGCGAGCATTTGCGGCAGGATAGCTGCCCAGCCAATAGAATCGACCAGTCGACGTGATTCGCCTAGCGCCTGAAGTGGGCTGCCGCCGGTGAATTTCCAGCTGACTAACAAGGCGATGGTACAGGCCAGCGTCAGTGCAGCCAGGGTTACATGGCTTTGATCGAATACATACAGGCTGCCAAGCTGGATATCCTTCAGCAAGATAGTACACACCACAGTGACGACAGGAATTAGCACAGCGGGAATAAACAGCTTGTTACCAATGCGTCGGGCACTGGCAGTTTGCACCTCATCACTGGGCACATCGTAGCTGCCCATTGAGACCTTGCCCATGCCGGCCAGTAATGCAATGGCGATGACACAGACTCCCACCCAGCGATAGGTCAGGCTCTCTCCTAAATAAGCAACAGATAAATCGCCAAGCAGGAACACACTGCCAAACAAGCCCCAGAACAACGCGGTGGTCAAGCGCTTGGGATGACCTTTGTCCTGTAAGGTTTTAATGACCAGAAATAACACCACAAAGCCTATCAACAAGTAGATATTACCAATTGAGAGCAGGGCTGGTTGCGCAGTGGCGGTCGTTGTCATTGCACTCATGCCAGCTCCTCCCGGACAGCCGGGCCGTCTGAGTCTTGTTGTTCAGTATGTTGGGCTATCTGTTCACGTATTTTAGCTTCCAGCCTGGCCAGTCGAAACAGGTGAACAATTAACGCGGCAATGGCTGTCGGGATCGCCCACAGGCCAATATGCAGTGGCTCAATCCCGGCAATGCCGTTTTCTCTTAAAAAGGCATCCATCAACAAGACTGCACCAAAGGCAATGAAGATATCTTCACCAAAGAAAACGGCAATGTTGTCACATGCCGCGGCATGTGCACTGATCATATCCCGGATTGGTTTGGGCAGGTCGCCATGCAGGTTGCTTGCCGCACCGAGTGCCATTGGGGCCAGCAAAGGGCGCACCGTTTGAGCCTGGCCTGCGAGGTTAATCAGCCCCAATGCGGCGCTGCACTCACGCACCACAAAATAAACGCTCAGGATCCTGGCTGTGGTGGCCCCTTTGATACTGGCTATCCAGCTTTTGGCATGCTGTTGTAAACCATATCGCTCTAAAATGGCGATGACGGGCAGGAGTAATAAAAAGCTGGCCAGCTGGCGCGAGTTGAGAAACTTCTCGCCAAAGGTTTCCAGCAAAGGCAGGTAGTCCAAATCGACAGCCCAGCCGGTTACGATACCGGCACAGGTCACGACCAGCAGGGGATTAAACCGCAAGGCAAACCCAAGGATCACCACCAAAATGCCACTGAGGGGTAAAAAGTTCAATTCGCTCACGAAATACTCCTGTCGTGATGTGTCAGCGCAATGCGCAATTGATTAAGATGATAATTGTGTTGTTGTGTTTCCTGGTGTGCCAGAGCCGGTGTGGTCAATGTAAAGCTGATCTGGTCGCCGGCACTCAATTGCGCAAAATGGCGCAGATCAGCTTGAATGACCTGAGCTATCATCGGGTAACCGCCCGTGGTCTGACAATCATTCAGCAAAACAATCGGCGCACCATTGGGTGGCAGCTGAATGGTGCCAGGTAAGACGGCCTGAGAGTTGATTGAGAGCTGATGGGCGAATAGGTCTGGGCCGGTTAATCGCATGCCCATTCGGTTGCTGTCCGGTAATACTTGCCAGGGCTTTGCACACAATAATTGCGCTGCTGAGCTATTCAGCCGCGTGCAATGAGGGCCGCTCAGGATACGCACCTGTTTGTGGTATCCCGGTTGCAGCGCACCTAAACTGCGTCGCTCAAGGCAGCTGACATAGTGCAGTTGATCTCCCGCAGCCAGCGGTGAGCCATTGATACCGCCAAACTCCGCCTGGAGATCGGTCGCACAGGAACCCATCACGCTTTGCAGATCAAAGCCGCCCTCAACACTGACATAAGCACGCAGTGCATCGGGGCTCGAAGCAAAGCTAAGTAGCTGCCCGGGTTTGGCATAATAGCGCCAGCCCGGTGTCAGTGGCGTATCGTCAAGGCACGCTTTGAGGTCGCCTCCGGTTAACGCGAAGTTAGTAGCGTTGGTAAATCTGAGCTGAGTCAGTCCAACGGTGATTTCAAGTACTGCAGTATTAAGGGGGTTGCCTAACAGGGTATTGGCTATCTTAACGGCGAGGGGATCTAATGCGCCACTTTGAGATACGCCCAGATGACGATGACCGTGCCGACCCAGATCCTGGATACACAGCTGTACGCCTGGCTTAATAACTTCTAACACAGGCCCTCCTTTTGCGGTACAAATTTTACATTATCACCTGGCTGAAACAGACAAGGTGGTTGGCTATGTGGGTTGAATAACTGTGTCGGGCTGTGGCCCAGCAATCGCCAGCCACCAGGGGAAGCGCTGGGATAAATCGCACTTAAATCTTCAGCGATAGCAACCGAGCCCGCCGGCACATGGGCTCTCGGCGAGTCAAGCCGCGCAACCCGAAGCGGCTCGGGCAGGCAGCCCAGATAGGCAAAGCCTGGCAAAAAGCCCAGAAACTTGACCTGATAGAGCGGTGCGCTGTGCAGTTCTATAATGTCGCTTTGTGACAGGCCCAGTTGCGCAGCCAAAGGAGCCAGATCCGGGCCTGCTGCTTGCCCATAAACGACAGGTACTTGGTGCGTGGTGGGATGGAAGTCCTCTGCACTGAGCTCTTCCCAGAGTAACAGAAGCTGGTCCTGCCAGTTCGGGCATTGTGTCGGGTCTTGTAAAACCAGAGTCAGGGAGGTTTTCCCGACCACAATATCCGTAAATTGAGCCTGTTTTTGCAGGTGGCGGTGCAAAGCAAACAGGCGATTCTGTTGCGTGTTATCGAGTCGGGCGCAGTTTAAGTCGAGCACTACCGCCTGCTCGCCAAGCAGATAAGTCTGTTCTTGAGTCATGGTAAGTTATTTTTCATTTTGTTATCGGCAGATTTAATCCCTCTGATTAGTTATGCGTTGATGGGGCAGGGTATTGCACAGAGGGACGCCCGGGCAAAGCATAGCAAGCTTATTTGCGGCTGTCTTGCCAAACCTGATAACCGCCAGGCAGACTGAGATTAAAAAAAAGCCATGCAATCATTGCATGGCTCAGTTGGGTTGGGATTGTGTTAGTTACTCAGCAGCCATTCGCTCAGCAGGCGTACACCAAATCCGGTACCGCCCGCAGAAACTTCGCCCTTACCTGAAGAGGCTAATGCGTTGCCTGCGATATCGATATGTAACCAGCGGGTTTCACCGGCAAAGTGTTGCAGGAATGAGGCCGCAGTGGTTGCGCCCGGACCTCCTGAACCGACATTGGCAATATCTGCGATGTCAGACTTCAGCTTGTCTTTGTAGCCCAGAGGCAGTCGCCAAAGTGGTTCATTAACCGCTTTACCGGCAAGGGTAAATTCCGAGATCAGGTGTTCATCATCTGAGAATACTGCGGCATAGCGATTGCCTACAGCACGGATCTTAGAGCCCGTCAGTGTTGCCAGGTCAATCATCACCTCAGGCTTATAATAGGTGCGTGCATACCACATAGCGTCGCTTAATACTAAGCGGCCTTCTGCATCGGTGTTGAGGATCTCAACGCTCAGGCCTTCTGCTGTGCGCAGCACATCACCCGGTGCAATCGAGTTTTCAGAGACCATATTGGCGGCCATACCCATTACTGCAACAACGTTAACATCGGCCTTCGCCAGCGCCATGGCTTTTACTGTGCCCAGTACTGCTGCTGCACCGGCCATATCTGATTTCATGCGGGCAATGGATTTGCCGGTTTTAATGCTGTAACCACCAGAGTCGAAGGTGATCCCTTTACCTACCAATGCGATAGGGGTATCGTTATTGCCTTTATAATGTGCAACAACCAGGCGTGAGCCTTCTTTACTGCCACGGCCAACCCCTTCCAGTGCATTCATACCCAGGGATTTAAGCTGCTCTGGCTCCAAGATCTTCACTTCAACACCATACTGCTCAAGTTGTTTGGCAGCATTGGCAAAATCAACCGGCGTCATTTCAGTCGGGACTTCTGAGGTTAAGTCACGTGCCAGAAATACACCCTGTTCAATGTGGCTTAACATAGTGTATTCGGCTTGCGTCTGACCTTGGTCGTCTACACTCAAGTTGTAGGTCATACTGTGTGTGTTCGGCTCTTTCTTATATAGCTCAAACGTATGGTCGCGCAGATTGGCACCGTGTGCATATTGCGCCGCCAGCTCATGGTTGCTGAGCTGGCCATTAATGCCTTTGAATGCAACGCTGACTGTCGCGGCTTCTTTTTGTTCCAGTTTTGCGTGCAGGTTACCGCCGAGCTTAGCCATTTTGGCGCTGTCCAGCTCGTCGCGCTCACCCAGACCAACCACAAGGATACGCTGGTGCTTAGAGTCAACGGGTGCCAGTACTTCGACCACTTTACCGTAATCACCAGAAAACTTGTCTGCTTCCAGCGCTTTGTTCAGTTGTTTTCGGGTATCTCTGTCAAGAAATTTAAATGCATTGCTTTGCTCACTATCCTGAAACACAACCAGAGCATCGGTTTTTTCGTTCAATTTACTGGTGAACTGGATGTCGGCTGCCAGCGCCGAGGCTGAACCGAAAAGAGCGACAGTGAGTGCGCAAAGACGAGTAGATAATGGCATTGATTAAACCCTCAATAACTAATTTGGGCCTTGTTTTACCTTAAACACGCAGATTAATTAATTAAATGTCGTTGAATGACACAGAATCCTAGTTAAAGCGCGGGCTGGCTGATTTTTTCGTACTCGACGAAAGTATGGCGTGGCTGCCACGGTCTTGGTAGTTAAGAGAAATCAATTTAAAGGAAGTCGGAGTGAATAAACGATTAATTGTACAGCTAACGCTCTCGAGTTTACTTGGGTTTGCCAGCATCAGTCATGCGACTGTGCTTAACAGCCAACCAGAACAAGCCAGTTCGCATATCAAAACACTGGTGCTGGGATCGGGTTGTTTTTGGGGGGCAGAAAAACGCTACGAAGCGCTGCCAGGCGTAATCGATGCTGAATCAGGTTATGCCGATGGGCGCGGATTCAAGGCCAGTTATAAGGCAATCACGGCTGCAAGCCGACGTTTTGACCCCAATAATTACGCAGAAGTCGTACGGGTAACCTACAACGCCAGCCGCTTATCGACAGAGTCGTTGTTAAAAGTCTATTTTGAAAGCCACGATCCGACGCAGAAAAACCGTCAGGGTAATGATGTGGGTACGCAATATCGCTCCACCATCCTGTATACCGATGAGTCGCAAAAAACCACGGCGGCTTCATTAAAAGAACAGTATCAGGCACTGCTGACGCAAGCTGGTTATGGCCAAATTCAAACGACACTTAAGCCACTGAGCACTTTTGTGCGGGCAGAAGAATATCACCAGAATTATCTGGTAAAAAACCCCAATGGATATTGCCCGGATCACAGTACAGGCGTTACTTTTGCGGATGTGCAAGAGCAGCTGGTTGATAATAAAGCTTTGTTAACGGGCAAGCATATTGTCGTGATTGATGCACCGTACTGCCCTTATTGTGACAAGTTTAAGCAGCAAGTGGTGTATGATTATCAGGGCAGTATTGCATTGCACTTTCGCCGGGCCAGTCAGCTACAGGGCCTGAATATCATGTCTGCTACCTGGGCGACCCCGACCATTTTATTTATGGAAAATGGTAAGGAAGTTGCGGGCTTTCAGGGGTATATGGACCGTAAAACGTTTTACCGGGTACTGGGCGCATTTAAGCTAGGGGACAGTGATGCCTATACTACAGCGTTTGAGCAAGGCACAGATCGGCCGTTTTGCAAACAATATGATTTATTTAAACAAACCGGCGACGGGGTATTTATAGATAAGCTCAGCGGACAGGCCTTGTTTGATACCAAAGACCGATTTAACTCAGGTACAGGCTGGTTGTCTTTCAAGCATCCGGTGGCTGGCAGTGTAACTTACCATGAAGACAACAGTCACGGAATGAAACGCACTGAAATTCGTTCCAGCTCATCCGGCATTCATCTGGGTCATGTGTTTGCGAGTGAAGGACCCGGTGGAAGCGATCGCTACTGCATTAATGCGACCGTATTGGAGTTCAAATCAAGACAGGCTTACCAGGCAAATCGCCAGTAATCCGGCAGATTCGTTAAAGGGTTAGCAACCGATGGCCTGAGATAATGGGCAGTTGTTAATCGACTCTTCCCAGCAGAAACGATTTTCTGTTGGTGCACAGTTATTGAAGTAGCTTTTTGGGCGACCACCGGCCACTTGCGGCGTTGCTTGCAATGCCAAAGTGGCTTTGTCTGCGCTGAGTCTTTTGATGTTCTTTTTGTTCAGGTTAAGCTTCATTTTGATATTCCTTTTTTAAAATTCGTTATGTTCACAAATTGAACGATATATAAGTTAGTACAAATGAATTAATATTGTTAAATTGTTTATACTGTGTAATTGTAAATAATTGTGTCGTAAAACTGACACGAACTTTCGGGCAAACCTAAAGCGCGTTTGCAACTATACTTTGCAGACCTGCATTTTTTGACTTTGACACGATTATGTTCCGCTTAATATGTTTCTGGGTGCTAGTTTGGTCATTGCCGCTAAGAGCCACCGGGCCGATACAGATCCTCTATAACGACTGGACCAGTCAGCAAGTACTTTCCCACATTGTTGCAAATATTTTTACAGAGCTGGGTTACCAGACTGAGTTTATTGAAGCGAAAACAGACGGTCAGTGGTTCTTACTCAAAGCCGGGATGGCGGACGTCCAGGTTGAAGTGTGGGAAGGGACAATGGCGGACAAGTACGCGCAGCTGATGCACAGCCAGGTGATTGTCGATCTGGGCGACTATAGTTTAAAAACCCGCGAGGACTGGTGGTATCCCTTGTATGTCAAGCAGCACTGTCCCGGGCTGCCGCATTGGCAAGCACTGATCCAGTGTGCCGAGGTGTTCGCCAGACCTGGCTCTCAGGGTAAAGGCGTTTATATTGCGGGCCCCTGGGAAAAGCCAGACAGGGCGAGGATCCGGGCATTGCAATTGCCTTTTGTGGTTGAGCAGGTCGAAAGTGGTGAGGCCCTGTGGAAAAAGCTCGCCATTGCACACAAAATCAAGCAACCCATATTAATGTTTAACTGGACGCCAAACTGGGTCGGCGCTGTGTATCCTGGCGAATTTGTTGAATTTCCTGACTATGACATCCGCTGCGAAACTGAGCCTGAGTGGGGCGTTAATTCCAAATTTTTGTTTGACTGCGGCAACCCCAAATCTGGCTGGTTAAAAAAAGTAGTCAGCACAGAGTTTTTTGACCAGCACCCTTGTCTGGCAAAGGGCCTGCGCCAGTTTGACATGAACAATACTACGCTTGAGCAGCTGGCTGCGATGGTTAACCTGGAAAATTTCACCCCAGCATTGGTTGCAAAGCACTGGCTTGAAAACAATCAGGCTAAATGGCGTAAGTGGTTTGTTGCGTGTATTAATTAGCCCTGCATAGTTAAATAAAACAACAGGGTTGCAAATCTTGAGCTAAGCTTTCAGTACCTGTCGAATTTACAAGTCAGGATGACGCTGGAGGTGCTATGAGCATCAAATTAAAACTTATTGTAAGCGTCTCAACTCTGATAACTATTGCGCTTATTGTTCTTTCACTAAGTGTTGGTATTGTAACTCAGAAAGATGTGGTCAACACGCTGACCAGCCAGATCCAACATCGCCTGGTGGGCCTCAGAGATGCGAAGAAAGAGCAGTTAACGGCGTACTTTGATTTCATCAATGGTCAGTTACTCACTTTGGCCAAAAGTGAAGCTACTCGTGATGCGGCAATCCAATTTACCAACACCTTCAAGCAAGTGGGTCCACAGCCTGATGAGGAGGCTCTGAGCCGTTATTATCGTGATGAGTTTGGGCAGGTATTTGCACAAAGAAACGGTACATCAACAGATACACGAAGTCTGATGGAGGCATTGGATACACCAGCCAGGTACTGGCAGGACAAGTACATTGCGCAAAACACCCACCCATTGGGCAGCAAAAATGCTCTGCAGGGGATACAAGATGGCAGCGGCTATGACACCTCTCACTATCTGTATCACCCCTTTTTCAATGCATTTTTAGAGCGCTTTGGCTATTACGATATCTTTATCGTCGATGCTCAGAGCGGACATGTGGTGTATTCCGTATTTAAAGAGCTAGACTATGCGACTTCTCTGTTGCGAGGTCCGTATGCTCAAAGTGGGCTCGGGGAAGTGTTCAGGGCCGCCAGAGCACTCCCTTCCGGTGAGGTCGCCTTTGTTGATTTTGCCCCTTATTTGCCTTCGTATAATGCGGCTGCGTCCTTTGTCGCGACTCCGATAGTTAAAGACGGCGACACCCTGGCAGTGCTGGTTTTTCAAATGCCGATTGACAGACTCAATGATATTCTGACTTATCAACAAAACTGGCAAGCTCGGGGGCTGGGAGCATCCGGCGAAACTTATCTGGTAGGCAGTGATTTTAAAATGCGCAGCATGAGTCGCTTTTTACTGGAAGATAAAGCCGGTTATTTGCAGGTACTCAAAAACGCGAACGTCGAGCCACAGACTATTGCCGCAATAGACAGGTTCGACACCTCGGTTGGTTTGCAAAGCGTTCGCACGCAGGCCGTAGAAGCGGCACTGTCGGGTCGCTCTGGCTTTGCCATCATTAAAGACTATCGCAATGTAGCGGTGGCATCTGCTTATACCCATGTCGAGATCAACGGTAAAACCTGGGCGCTGCTGAGCGAGTTGGACCAGTCAGAAGCCTTTGCGGATGTGGAGGAAATCACCAACCAGATCACAGTCATGGCAACCATTATTACAGCTATTCTAATCGTCATTGCGTTATTCTGCGCCTGGATACTGGGCAATATTATTGCGACGCCCATCCAAAAGATGAGCCTGTTCATCAACCGTGTTGCTACATCATTGGATCTAACTCAGCGGTTTAACGAGTCAAATAGCCAGGACGAATTGGGACAGGTAGAGCGCGCGTTAAACTCTATGTTTGAAACCTTTGCCGATACTTTAAATCAGGTGAATAGTAGCGCAGAAAACCTGTCTGGTCAGATGGGTCAGTTGCAAGCTAATTTCGCAGAGCTGACGAACAAGAGCGACACGCAAACGGACCTCACGGTGCACATTGCTGCGGCAATGGAGCAAATGGCCGCGACCTCAGAGGACGTGGCGAAAAATGCGCAGTTCACTAGCGAAGCCAGTCACGATGCAGTGAGTGCATCTGAGCAGGGGAAGAGTAACGTGGCCAAGAATATGCAGTCATCCCGCAGCCTGGAGCAGGCGATGGACCTGACCATGCAACAAATGACGGCGTTACAGGAACAATCCAACAACATAAGCCAGGTGCTGGAGGTGATCCAGACCATCGCCGAACAAACCAATTTACTGGCATTGAATGCCGCGATAGAAGCTGCGCGAGCGGGAGAGCAGGGCAGAGGGTTCTCTGTGGTGGCCGATGAGGTCAGGTCTTTGGCGCAAAGAACGCAGCAGTCGACAGAAGAAATCAACTGCATGATCCAAGGTCTGCAAAGTGGCTCGGCAAGTGCGATGTCGGCGATTCAGGAAGCGCATGCACTGACAGAAAATAACTTATCCTCAACGGATTCCACACGGGACTCTTTGCAGCACATTAACGACCAAATTTGCAAAATTGAAGCCTTCAATGAACAAATGGCAACAGCGGCAACTGAGCAAAGTGCGGTGGCCAAAGACGTTACCCAACAAATATCAGACATCACAAGCCTGGCGCAGGCTAACTGCGCGATAATCACTCAGGTCAACGAAATGGCCTCTGCTGCGGATGAGGATGCGCGATTGCTCAAGCAGCAGATCAGTAAATTTCATTTATAGCGCAGGCGCTCAGGCGGATCTGCGCACAATCAGCTTGGGTGGTAGCAGAGTATCTGTTACCGCTTCCCCTTTGATTAAATTAAGCAGGTTGTTAACCAGCATTTGTCCTGCCAATGTGGTATTTTGCTGTACCGTGGTGAGTGCGGGTGAAATAAAACTGGCAGCGGCAATATTGTCAAAGCCGACAACGGCGACATCGCCAGGCACTTCTTTACCGGCTTCTTTCAGTGCTTTCAGGGCGCCTATGGCTATCAGATCGCTTGCTGCGAACAGGGCATCAAACTGAATATTGTTTGCCAGCAAAGAGCGGGTGGCGTGATAACCAGACTCTTCGGTTGAGATAGCGTTGGCGATTTGGCGCTCGGATAAACTATGGCCCTGAGCTGCCAGAGTATCCCTAAAACCTTTGAAGCGTGCAAAAAACTCCGGGCTGTGGTCAGAGGCATCGCCGATAAATACATATTGTGAGCGGTTTTGCTGTAACAGGTGTTCGGCTGCCAGTTTGCCACCGCCGTAATTATCACAGCTTACGGTTAAGTCTTCACGTCCGTCGACGGTGGCACCCCAGCAAACAAACTTGGTGTCCTGAGCAAGCAGTTGCTGAAGCCGAGACTGGTAGTCCATATAATCACCATAACCCAGTAAAATAATGCCATCGGCACGGTGACTGTCTTCATAATCTGCTCGCCAGTCCTGGCTGGAGGATTGAAATGAAACCAGCAGGTCGTAGCCCTGTTTTGCGCAGGCGCGGGTAATGCTCCCTAGCATATTTAGAAAGAAGGGATTGATCTGTGACTCGTCCCCGGTCGGATCTTCAAACAATAACAGCGCCAGTGTGCTGCTTTGCTGAGTCCGCAGGTTACTGGCATTTTTGTCAACCTTATAATTGAGCTGCTTTGCGACTTCCCAGACGCGACGGCGGGTCTCTTCATTTACCAGCGGGCTGTTTCGCAGCGCGCGCGATACGGTAGACTGGGAGACACCCGCAAAGTGGGCGATATCAAAAGAAGTGGCTTTGCCTTTTGGTTTCATAGCGTATTTGTTCTGAGTGATAACCTGATTATTGTCAGCGAATGAATAAAATTTGCAAGCGCAATCTCCATATTGCTGCCCAGCGAGCCTAATTGACCGACCTGATCCTTATAAATAGTACCGCGCTGCAAAATAATTGCTGTGAAAATGCTCAGTTAGTGAATGACGCACCGATTGGGCGAAAATTTTTATTGCCTCCATCTGACACCGGTGTCATAATGTCACTGTTTTATCATTTTGTTGTCAAAACGTATTGGCTGTCCCTCCGGGGACAGCATTTTTTCAGCTGAACGTGCAAAGTTATCTTGCTGAATCTTGGCATCATCACCCAAGCCAGTTACCTTGGAAGTTGTGCACTCAGTGCACCCGGATAAAAGAGAAAAACAACATGAGCCAGACAACACCTCATAGCTCGAATGACAAAGACCAGGCTTTTGAGCCTATTGTCGTTGCCGATATTGGCGGCACCAACGCCCGCTTTGCTGTCGTAACCCATTACGATCCGAGCACCAATCAGTTTATTATTAGTCATCAGTCTACGTATCCCAGCGCCGAATTCCCCTCTTTTGAAACAGCCATCAGTCGCTACCTTAATGAACTGCCAATCACCAAACCAACACGAGCGTGTTTGGCTGTTGCGGGTCCTGTAAAAGCACAGCAGGTTTATCTGACTAACCTTGGCTGGCAGTTCAATAGCCAGGATATTAAACAGGAGTTTGGTTTCAATGAATTGGCCGTCATCAATGATTTTGCTGCCTTTGCCTATGCCGCACCTTACCTGGATCCAAAACAAAACATAGAAATAAAATCAGGTCAGGCCCAGGCGGGAGCCAATATTGCGGTGATGGGGCCGGGGACCGGGTTTGGCGCAGCGTGTCTGGCCCGCGACATTAACGGCAGCGCGGTGATGAGTTGTGAAGCCGGCCATATCAGTCTGGCCGCAGTCACTGAGCTGGATCAGCAACTGCTGGCCGCGCTCAAGCAGGAGATAGCCCATGTCTCTGTTGAAGAAGTGTTTTCAGGTCGTGGTCTGGCGCATTTGTATCAGGCAATGGCAAAAGTAAAAGGTGTGCCTGCTGAGCGATTAAGTGCAGCGCAGATCAGTGAGCGTGCCGCTGAGTGCGATATTTGCGATGCCACCTTAAATCATTTCTGCGACTGGATTGGCAGTGTGGCGGGCGATCTGTCTTTAACCTTCGGTGCTCTGGGTGGGGTGTTTATTGGCGGTGGTATTTTACCGCGCATGGCCGAGCGACTAAAATCAAGTCAGTTTACAGAGCGCTTTGTTACCAAAGGACCGATGAGCCAGTATGCAGGCCAGATCCCCGTCACCTTAGTGGTGCAGGAAAATATTCCTTTGATTGGTGCTGCGGCGTGTTTACATGAGCGCGCGAGTACCAGATAGCCAGGACAAGTGTAATGAAAAAAGTGACCATTAACAGCGTCGCACAGTATGCGGGGGTGTCGAAAAAGACCGTATCCCGTGTACTGAATAATGAGCCCAATGTCAGCCCGGCAACCCGAGAAAAAGTGCTCAAGGTGTTTAAAGAGCTCGACTACCGACCCAACCCCATTGCCCGGGGACTGGCGCGTAATAAGAGCTTTATAATTGGTTGCCTTTACGACAACCCCAGTAAAAGTTATATCACCCGGGTGCAAAGTGGTGCTCTAGAGGCGTGTCATAAGCACAATTACAACTTGCTTATTCATCCGTGCGAACTCAGGGGCGAAGCATTGATTGATAATATCGATCAATTGCTGACTACGTCTCGTCTCGATGGTCTGGTGTTGACGCCGCCTTTCTCGGACTCTCGGGAGTTAATCGAATTTCTTAAGCAAAAGAACATCAATTATGCACTGGTGGCATCCGCTATCCAGGACGATGATTCGATTTCTGTTTGTAGCAATGACGAGCAGGGGGCCTTTGAGCTAACCGAGCACCTGATTGCGCTTGGACACACAGACATCGCGTTTATTAAAGGTCATCCAGATCACAGCGCGACAGAAAATCGTTTTAACGGATATAAACGGGCGCTTGAGCAGCACCAAATTCCATTGCAAGAGCGACTTGTCGCCGAGGGTAACTTCAGTTATCACTCCGGGGCTGACAGCGCCAAAGCGATATTAGATTTGAATCCCAGGCCCTCTGCGGTATTCGCATCAAACGACTACATGGCGGCTGCGGTACTGAAGCTGGCGACACAACGCCAGTTACGGGTACCGGAGGATTTGTCCATTGCAGGATTCGATAACGCGCCGATCGCCAGACATATCTGGCCGGGTCTGACGACCATTGCGCAACCAGTGGAAGAGATGACTCGCCAGGCGGTAGAACAATTGATTTTGCAGATCTCAGAGCCGCAGGACACGGTTTATCAGTGTGTTCTCGAAGCGCGCCTGATCACCCGTGAATCAACGGCTGCAAACCACTAAATCCCATTTTTATACTTGCCCAAAGCCCGGCCATCATTGGTCGGGCTTTTTTGTTCATTATTTGGTCATTGATGAAATTTAGACTAAATTTAATGTAAGGGTTGACACCGGTGTCAGAAACGTGAGTAAATATGGTGACACCGGTGTCAGGTTGGGGTGAGAGACAACCTGACAGCGTACCTTTGAACGGGTAAATCAAAGCTGCTCAGTACAGGGAGAGCTGTACTGAGCCTTTTCCTCTAACAATAGAGAGTTGAATTATGTTGCATCCTCGAATTCATGAAGTCACTCAACGCGTTATCACCCGCAGTCAGCAATCTCGTCAGGCCTATCTTGAGCGCATAGAACAAGCAAAAAAACAAACTCGCGTCAGAGCCGGACTTGGCTGTGGTAACCTGGCACACGTGATGGCGGCCTGTTCGAGCAGTGACAAAGCCAGATTAAAAGCCGATGAACAGCCTAACCTGGCGATCATCAATGCCTACAATGACATGTTGTCTGCCCATGTCCCTTATAAAGAATACCCAGATCAAATCAAAGCCATTGCTGAAAAGTTTGATGCCACGGCGCAGGTTGCCGGTGGTGTCCCTGCGATGTGTGACGGTGTAACACAAGGGCGTGATGGCATGGAGTTGTCGTTGTTCTCTCGTGATGTTATCGCAATGTCGACGGCGGTTGCCCTGTCACATGATGTATTTGACGGTGTGTTTTGTCTGGGCGTGTGCGACAAAATCGTCCCGGGGTTACTGATTGGCGCGCTGTCATTTGGTCACCTTCCTGTTTACTTCCTGCCTGCCGGTCCGATGCAGTCGGGTATTCCAAACAAAGAAAAGGCACGTGTCAGACAGAAGTTTGCGCAAGGGCTGGTCAGCCGTGAAGAGTTACTTGAAGCAGAAAGTGCGTCTTACCACAGTGCGGGTACCTGTACTTTCTATGGCACCGCCAACTCAAACCAGATGTTGATGGAAATAATGGGTCTGCATTTACCGGGCAGTTCATTTATCAACCCGTACACTGAATTGCGCGAAGGCCTTACAGCCAGTGCGGTTGAGACCATGTTGAAGCAACTGTTGGGCGATGGTCCGGTTAACAGTCTGGCGGATGTCGTCAGCGAAAAAACCGTCATTAACGGCCTGGTTGGTTTGCTGGCTACGGGTGGGTCTACCAACCATGCTATCCACCTGGTGGCGATGGCCAAAGCCGCAGGTGTTCAAATCACCTGGAAAGACATGGCCGACTTGTCTGAAGTGGTGCCATTACTGACACGTATCTATCCCAATGGTTCAGCGGATGTGAATCACTTCCAGGCTGCCGGTGGTATGGGCTTCTTGATGCGCGAATTGCGTGATGCCGGTTACCTGCACAATGATGTTAAAACCATCGTTGGTGAAGGTTTAGATGCCTACACCCAGGAGCCAGTACTGGATGTTGACCCTACACTCATCATGACTGACAGCACGGGTCCTGCGAAAGTGAAGTGGGTAGATTGCCCGGCAGACTCCTTAGATGAGGAGGTACTCAGACCGGTATCGAATCCATTTAACAAACAGGGCGGTTTGCAGCTGCTCAGCGGTAACTTAGGCAAGTCAGTGATCAAGGTGTCGGCGGTTGCAGAGCAACATCAGGTGGTCACGGCGCCTGCCAAAGTGTTCAGTTCACAAGCTGCACTGCAAGAAGCGTATACCCGTGGCGAGCTAAACCAGGACTTTATTGCCGTACTGAAAGAGCAAGGTCCGAAGGCAAAAGGGATGCCTGAGCTACATAAATTGACGCCGGTAATGGCAAGCTTGCAGGACGAAGGCTTCAAAGTCGCCATTGTCACCGACGGCCGGATGTCAGGTGCATCGGGTAAAGTGCCAGCGGCGATTCACCTGGCACCAGAAGCCGTTGAAGGCGGGCCGATTGCAAAAGTGCGTGAGGGCGATTTGATCACGCTGGATGCACCTAAAGGTGAACTGGTTCTGCATGTTAGCGATGAAGAGCTGGCACAGCGCGAAATTGAATTAACGGAAGTAGGGCCAACTTTTGGTACGGGTCGTGAGCTATTTAGCGGCTTTAGAAACATTGTCAGCAGCGCCGATTTAGGTGCAAGTGCATTCGGCATAGAAGAATAACAGCAACTGGGAATGAGGACATTATGAGCATTAAAGAGATTTTATCAGCGGCGCCGGTAGTACCCGTTATCGTCATTGATGACCTGGAAGATGCCGTGCCACTGGCACAGGCGCTATATCGTGGTGGTTTGCGTGCACTGGAAGTGACGTTACGCACACCGGTTGCTGCACAAGCGGTTAAAGCCATGAAAGAAGCCGTACCTGAGGCCTATGTAGGGACTGGAACCGTTGTCGACAAAGCCTCATTCGATGCTTCCGTCGAAGCTGGTGCTGATTTTATGGTGAGCCCGGGCGTCAGCTCTGAGCTACTGGCGCTGGCAAAAGACTCGGACATTCCGTTTCTGCCAGGGGCCGCAACGCCAAGTGAAGCAATGGAACTGGCTGCACAGGGCTTTAAATTTCTTAAGTTTTTCCCGGCAGAGGCAGCCGGCGGGACTGCCATGCTGAAATCAATCGGCGGTCCGCTACCTCAGGTGACATTTTGTCCAACTGGTGGGATAAGCCTCGAGACAGCGCCTAATTATCTGGCACTTAAAAATGTGATTTGTGTTGGCGGAACCTGGATGCTGGATAAAACACTGATCGCAAACAAAGACTGGCAAGCCATTGAAGCGCTTGCTCGACAAGCAAGTGAAGTAAACTAATTTAGGGGAATAGGGTTATGATTAATATTGCAATTAATGGCTATGGCCGTATCGGTCGAAATGTACTCAGAGCACTGTATGAATCAGGTCAGAATGATCAGGTAAAGATTGTTGCCATTAACGACTTGGCACCTGCGCAAACCAACGCACACCTGACGCAGTTTGACTCTGTACATGGGCGTTTTAACTTCCCGGTTGAACTAAAAGACAATACGCTCGTCATCGGTGAAGACGAGATCACACTGACTCAGGAGCGCGACCCAGCCCAATTACCCTGGCGCGACCTGAACGTAGACATCGTACTTGAATGTACCGGCCTGTTTACTTCACGCGAAACAGCGGGCAAGCACATCGCTGCGGGTGCGAAAAAAGTCATCGTATCTGCCCCTGGCACAGATATGGATGCCACCGTTGTGCATGGCGTAAACAGTGAAGTGCTCAATGCGGATTGCAATATCATTTCAAACGCGTCTTGTACAACCAACTGTTTGGCGCCAGTGGCCAAAGCGCTTAACGATACTATCGGCATTGAGCAAGGCAGCATGACAACCATTCATGCCTACACCAATGACCAAAACTTGTGCGATGTGTACCATAAAGACTTGTACCGTGCGCGCAGTGCTACACAGTCGATGATCCCGACCAAAACCGGTGCTGCTAAAGCGGTAGGCCTGGTGTTGCCTGAACTTGCGGGTAAACTAGATGGTATGGCAGTGCGTGTACCAACTGTGAATGTATCTTTGGTAGACCTGACCTTTATTGCCAAGCGTGAGACCTCTGCTGAGGAAGTTAACGAGATCCTAAAAGGCGCAGCTGAGGGCGCAATGGCGGGCATTCTTGAATATAACACCTTGCCGCTGGTTTCTGTCGACTTCAATCATCATCCGGCATCGTCAATCTTTGATGCGACTCAGACCAAAGTGGATGGCAAGCTGGTTAAAGTGATGGCCTGGTACGACAACGAATGGGGTTTCTCAAACCGTATGCTCGATCAGGTAAAAGTACTCGGCGGCTTTTTATAAGCTAAGCTCGTAAGTAAGTGTTTCTTGCGCCATATCAGCCCTGCATAATGCAGGGCTTTTTTGTGGCCGATTAAGCACCCTAGCTCAAGCTGGTTTGTTTACCTTTTTTAACGCCAAAGTTGGGTGATTAGCCGCGTGGTGTTTGCACCTTAGGGTCAATTTTTATTACACTGCGCACAATTTTAGTTAACGACAAAGAAATAACATGAAAGAAGGGTTTAAAGTTCCCCATACGCTCATCCTGCTACTGTCTATGATGCTGGTGGCCTATCTTGCGACCTGGCTGGTCCCGCAAGGTTTCTTCGATACTGTCACACTCGACAATGGCCGTCAGGCTGTCGTGCCAGGCACCTATGCGCTTGCCGAGGCGCAAACTCGCTTAACGCCCATGGACTTCCTGGTTGCTATTCCGCGCGCGTTTGCCGCTGCACAGGATGTCATTTTCTTTGTTTTCATTGTCGGTGGTGTATTAGCCATCGCGCGTGCTACTGGCACCATTGATGCCTTGATTGGTCGTTTGCTTGAGCGCTTTGGTCACAAGCCAAACATTCTGATTTTTATGGTGGTGTTTTGTTTTGCGCTGGCTTCAGGCGCGATTGGTACAGCGGGCGAATATATTCCTTTTGTGCTAATCCTGGTGGGTCTGTGTAAGGCAATGCGTCTGGATGCCATGACCGCCGTGGGCATGGTGGTCGCGGGCTACGGTATTGGTTACGGCGTATCTGCCTTTAACCCGTTCACAGTGATGGTGGCGCAAAAGGTGGCAGACATTCCGGTTTATTCGGGGATTGAGTTGCGCCTGGCGATTTTCTTGCCGTTCGTATTAATTGGTTTCCACCATGTGTGGAGCTACGCCAAAAAGGTACAGGCCAACCCGGAATTATCTCTGACCAAAGGCCTGCCTTGTCCTTTAGCCGGTACCGCTGAGGCAAATTACCCTGCACTCAATAAACGCCATCAAATGATCCTATTTGGTCTGATTGCGGCCATTGCCACGGCGGTTTGGGGGATTTCTCAAAAAGGCTGGTATCTGTATGAACTGGGTGCTGTGTTTATTTCCTGGGGTATATTTACCACAGTAGTGGGCCAGATCGGCGCAGATCGCGCAGCAAACGAATTTATCGAAGGTGTTAAAGACTTGGCAAGTACTGCGATTCTAGTCGGTGTCGCACGGGGTATTGCACTTATCATGGAAGACGGTCAAATACTGCATACGCTGGTTTACGCCATGTCTTCACCTTTATCACATTTAGGCGCTGAACTGGCAGCTGTTGGCATGTTCATTATGCAAACTTTGCTGAATCTGTTTATTCCATCGGGTAGTGGCCAGGCCTATGTCACTATGCCGCTGATGGCGCCGGTGGGTGACATTATTGGTGTGTATCGTCAGGTTGCAGTCCTTGCCTATCAGTTTGGTGATGGCTTCTCGAATATGATTATTCCAACCAATGCGGTGCTGATGGGGATCATTGGTATGGCAGGTGTGCCTTACCACTTGTGGTTCCGCTTCTGTCTGCCTTTGTTTGGCAAACTGATGCTGGCCGCATCCGTTGTACTCGTACTGGCGGTCACGTTTGGATACGGTGAAGATGTGCAGCCAAAAGTGGAGGCGACTGCGCAAGTCCAGTCGTAACTAGTTTAGCACAGCCCGCAGAGCGCTAGCTTTGTGGGCTTCCTCTCTCCCCAAAAACAGAATAGTCTCGCTTTCACTCCATCCGCACATAACTAAAAAGTGCTAACTGCCAGTTTGCCAGCCTGTATCTTATAAAACAGACGTATCAGGTTGAAACTTTCCATTCATGTTAACCAATGGATAACTTTTAGTAGTTATTTTCTTGACAATGGAAAAGTCGAAGTGCTAGAAATAGTTTGAACCCAAAAAAGGAACTAACAATGAAAATAAAGAAACAACCCCTTGCTGGCCTCATCGCCGCACTGCTCAGCGTGAGTGCATCAGCAACAACAGACCGTGACTACCAGCACCGCTGGCTTGACCCAAATGGCGACCCCATGCTGGCCCTGCAGTGGAATTTGCTGAACTCTGGGGCGCTGGAGAACACCCAATCTGGCATAGATTTAAATCTATGGCAAACCCATATCTGGGGTCATAAAGGGCAGGATGTGCTGGTTGCCGTTGTGGACTCGGGCGTTGATATGGAACATGCTGATCTGGACACCAATACGATAGATGATCCTCAGATTTATCCTGACCCTAATGTAAATGGTGATCACGGCACTATGGTCGCCGGGATTATCGCCGCGGTACAAAACAACGTTGGTGTACGTGGCGTGGCTCCAATGGCCAAGGTTACGGCGTTTGCTAACTATGGTGGGACGTTTGAAAGTCATGAGCAGTGGAAAATCAGTCACGGCTATGATGGCGACGTCTCGGATAACTCAACCACTGACCGGATCCGGGTCTTCAATAAAAGTTATGGTATGAGCCCGGCGGTCAGTCTTCCCTATACTTTTTCTAAAACGGTCAAAGATAACCAGGGCAAGAATGTACTGATGTTCAGTCAGCCTGAGCAGGAAAAGATCTACGAAGCGGTTTCTCTGTCCACTGATCAAGATCCCCGCACAGCGGTGTATGTACAAGCAGCGGGCAATTCGTACCTGAACTCGCGTATTCATTATTTCACAGAAAATGGGCTAGCCTTCTATGGTTATAGTTTTCCGATTGGAGATAATTATGGGTTACCCTGGACAAATGGTAACTCGCTTTACACGCCCGCCAATTTCTGGAACCTGACAGTAAGTGCACTCAGTGCGGACGGTGTGCTGTCCAGCTACTCTACGGTTGGCAGCAACGTGTTTTTGACGGCTCCAGGAGGGTTGGACAGAGGCACGCCAGGCCACGCAACGACACGTATTTCCTGTGCCTGGTATCTGGAAAACATCGATGCAAACTTTGACTGCAGTAGTTACGATGATTTTACTGTACGTATGAATGGTACGTCTTCTGCAGCGCCGAATACGTCCGGCGCGATTGCCCTGTTGCTGTCTGCTGCGCAGCAGCAAAACCATGACCTCACGCCACGTGACATTCGCCACCTGTTGGCGCGCACAGCCACAAAAGTGGACCCTGCACGTGCCGATATTGAGGTGAATGGCATTACCGCCTTAGAAGGTTGGAGTACCAATGCAGCAGGCCACACCTTCTCGCCGTACTACGGTTTTGGTCTGATTGATGTGGATAAAGCAACTGAGTTGGTACGTCGCTACGCCATTGAACAGTTACCTTCTGAGCTGGTTAAAACGCCTTGGTATGGCTTGAATGAAGCCGTTAATGCGACCATAGCTGATGACGCCAGCCAGACGACCACCGCCACGATTAATGTGACGGATGATCTGTTCATTGAAGGCGTTCAGATCCGGTTAAATGCACAGCATGCACGTATTTCAGATCTGAAAATAGAGCTGGAGTCACCCAGTGGTACTCGCAGCATTTTGATGTCGCCGTTCAATAATCTGGTTGGCCAGCATCTGGGTTTACCAGAGCAGTCAGCGGGGAGCCAGGATGGCTATACGGACCATTTGATGCTCAGCTACAAGTTCTGGGATGAAAAAGCCAATGCCGGAAGTGGTCAGTGGAAACTGCATATCACAGATATGAGTAATGAAGCACGCGCACTTGGAATCTATGACTTAGACACGGGTCGTCGATACTATCAGTTGGACAATAATGCTGAGGCGGGTGTGTTACAAAGCTGGTCTATCCGTATTCTTGGTCATAAGAGCAAAGTCACAAAGAAAAAAGCGCTTTAGATTTTTGCAGGATATGAGGCTATTTAGTTAACTTAAAAAAAAGCAGCGCTCAATGAATTGAGGCGCTGCTTTTTTATGTTGTGCTATTACGACTTATCGGGCTTAGAATGTTGCGCGGTAGCGAACGCCAAATTCGCTGGCATCATTGCTCTTAATAACCAGGATGTAGTCTCCGGTGTTGAGACGTGCATCGTCGTAACGCTCATCAAAGATATTGCGGCCATACAGTGAGATATCCCAGTTAGCATTGGCTGGTGCGTATGAAATATCAAAGTTTACTGTGGTACGGTCGTCAATTTGAGTCATGCGGCGCGGATCTGAGCTCGGCTCACCATACATGCTGTCGCGGTATGAAACATCAAAACGGGTGTTTACCGTTGCGTTGTTGTCCAGTTCAAACTCATAAGACGGGCTGATCGACGCAGTCCACTCTGGCGTCAGAGGGGCAACCGGCTTGATGCCATTTTGCTCTTCTACATCTACATCCATAAAGCCGAAGCTTGAATGCAGAGTAAATTGGTCAGTGACGTAGTAGGTGCTTTCAAATTCGATACCACGTGACGTTTGCTCAACGATCAGGTTGTTGGTGTCGAAGCCAGAATCTGTTACTACGTTAACCTGATAAGGTAAGTCTTCATATTCAGTATTGAAAAACGCCACGCTCATGCTGAAGTCGTTAGTCAGCTGGCCTTTGAAACCCGTTTCATAGTTGATTGCGCTGATATTTTCGCTTGCCATGAAGGCATTATTTGCGCGCACAGCTGCTGCGGCATTTGGGTTATCAAAGCCACCTTCACCAAAGAACTGACCGATCAGGAAGTATGGACGGGCAGGGTATTGACCAGACTGGTAACCAGTTTGAACTGTGCCGTACCAGTTAAGGCCATTCTCAAAGGTATAATTCGCGGCAACTTCCCATGAGATTTCATCCCAATCTTTGCTTGAATAAATGGTGCCGACAGGGTCGAATACATTCGTCGATGCGGTTTTTTCGTCTTCTGTGTAACGCACACCACCACTTAGGCGTAAGTCATCTGTCAGGTCATAGCCCAGGTTAAAGAATATTGCGCGACTGGTCGTTTCCTGATCCAGCTCCAACTTAGTCGGACCACCATCAAAGCTTGCTTCGTCCGGGCTCTGACGGTTGCTGCCTTCTTCGTTAAACCAGTAAATACCAGTAACAAAGTCAGCACGGCCCAGGTAGCCGGTCAGTTGCAGCTCAACAGAGGTTTGATCTGCTTCGCCACGCTCAGGGTAGTGATCAAGCGCGACTGCGGTGCCGTCGTCATCCAGACCCGCTTTATATTCTGATGAGCGCTTACTGAAGATGAATTTAGTACCATAATCGGCGTTGATGTCATACTCAGCAGTCAGTGAGAGTCCGTTTGCTTTGTTTGAAACGGTTGCAGTGTCGATACTGCTAGTCGCGTTGTCGTATGGATCGGCGGCAACCATCGCATTGCGTAAGCCTGCTTTATAAAGACGGCCTTCCGGCATCTCGTCGATTAACACAGTAAACGGACGAGTACCACCTTCACCATCGTTGGCGTCAGCCGTCAGTACCAGACGCAGGTCATCAGTAGGGGTGTATTTAACAGAGACACGGCCGTGGAATTCCTGGTTCTCACCCACATCGTACTCAGCATATGGCAGGTTAGTGAACTCACCTAAACCACCGCGGCGGTTAAAGCCCATGTTGAAGTTAAACGCCAGTTCATCTGTTACGGCCTGGTTGGTAAACATGCTGGCTTTAACACGTCCACGTGTGCCTGTCTCGGCGCTCACCTTAGTCACAGCTTCCTGATCTGGTTGCTTAGTGATGATGTTAATGGCGCCACCGATTGAGTTACGGCCATACAGCGTACCCTGAGGGCCACGCAATACTTCAATACGCTCGATGTTGGCCAGGTTCCAGTTTTGCCCAACTTGACGGCCCAGGTAAACACCATCAACATAAACGCTGACGCCAGGATCTGTGGTGATCAGGTGGTCCTGTAAACCAATACCGCGAATAAACGGGTTGGCAGAGGAGTTGTGACCAGCTGAGAAGCCGGTAATATTCAGGTTTGGAACAAATTTGCCCACGTCAGTGATGTCTGAGATACCTTGTGCATCCAGATCATCTCCTGAGAATGCACTCATAGCGATCGGTACTTCATAGATAACCTGTGAACGCTTGGTCGCGGTTACCGTGATAGCTTCGATTTTTGATTTCTCAGCTTGTGCTTCTTCAGCCAAAATTGGGGCTGAAGATAAGCCGGCCATTGCCAGTGCCATGGCGGTTGCGATCGGAGTAAGATTGCGTGCTGTGGTGCTCATGTATGTTCCTCAAGTTAGAAACGGTTAATTTTAAATCTCGTGTGTGGTGGTTTCTGCGAGGGTAGTCGCCAACCTGGTTGAATGGCTATCGCTGAGCTGACTTTTGACATTTATAAAATTGACGCGCACAAAAAAGCAATCACCATATGGGGACTGCACGACTTTTATTAACAAGAATTTTAAGAATGAAAGGTCAGCAAAAGCTGCTATTCGGTTGGGCGTGCATTCTACAATGGAATGAAATAATTTTGCAATGAAAAATGGTTTAATTTTTTTATTTTGGCGAATTGTTGCATTGCTTTGTCTACTAATCAGGTAAATTTACATGAATGTACCTTTTTAGTAAAAAGTGGCAGTAATTAAAATGATTATTTCATAATTAGAAACAAACTGTGTGTGCAGTTTTGCTCTTGTCGTGAAATTTATGCTAGCGTGATGCTTTGCATTGGACCCGGATTAGGGTGAAAAAGTCGTTAGGTCAGGAAGGGAATATGGATTTAAAAAGCGGTTGAGTTTGTTTTTCTTTGACAGAACTGGGTTAAAGCGAAAAGTCAGCTGACAATGAGACCGGGCAAAGGTGGGGGTAAATTGAGCAATTTGCCGCGCCTATTCGAATATTATGACAAGCTGGGCGAATTTTGTTCGCCTTGTTGCAATCAGCGCTAGACAATTGGTCTAAGTCCCTTGAGTATCCCTGCCCAATGTGAAAAAATTCGACACAATTAAAATCCAGTTAATACCAATTTGCTTAATTAAGTGTTCTATTTTGAGGCGAGAAAATAGGGTCGATAACAAGGCAAAAATTTTGCTATTTAGTTGTTCTAAAT